>DASTXV010000091.1:0-27877 GCA_035765335.1 Solirubrobacterales bacterium | reverse complement strand
GTCGAGCACGTCACCCACGTCATCAACTACGACGTGCCGAACTCCTCGGAGACCTACGTGCACCGGATCGGGCGGACCGGCCGGGTGGGGCGGACCGGCCGCGCGATCACCTTCGTCACCCCCGACCAGCGCGACGAGATCGCCCGCATCGAGCGCGACGTCAAGACCACGATCGGCGAGTGGGAGACCCCCGAGGAGCGGCTCGAACACGCGCCGCGGCCACGGCGGCGCGAGCGTGAGCGCGGCGAGCGGCGGGAGCGACGCCGGCCGGCCGCCGAGGCCAACGGCGACGGGGCCAAGGCCGAGACCACCAAGCTCTTCGTCAACCGCGGCGAGAACAGCGGCATCGACGAGGAGTCGCTGCGCTGGGCGTTGCGCGAGGGCGCCGTCCTCCCCGACGAGGCCGTCCACGACGTCCGCGTCCTCCACCGCTTCTCCTTCGTCGAGGTCGACCCCGACCTCGCCGAGCGCACCGTCGAGTACCTCGACGGCACCAAGCTCGAGGGCAAGGAGATCCGCCTCGAGATCGCCAAGAGCTAGGTCGTTTCCACGGTTCGGGCCCCTATAGGGGCCAAAAAGGTGGAAACGACGCTACGCCGTCAGCTCGGCGACTGTCTCCAGCAGGCGGTCGAAGTCGATCGGCTTGGTGATGTAGCCCTGGATGTCCAGGTCGGTGGGGGCGTCGGCGTCGCCGGGGTTCTGGTGGGCGCTGACGATCAGGACCGGGATCTCCCAGCCGGCGCCGCGCAGCTCGCGGAGGGCGTCGATGCCGGATTTGCGGGGCATCATTGCGTCGAGCAGGAGCATGTCGGGGACGACGCCGCCGGCGACGTGGTCCAGCACCTCCTGGCCGTCGGCGGCGGTCTCGACCGTGTGGCCGGCCATCTCCAGCCGCGTGCGCATCAGCAGCAGGATCGTCTCCGAGTCGTCCGCGACGAGGATCGTCGCCATCAGCCCGCCTCCGCCGTGGTCCGGCCCGGCCCGTCGCCGGACCCGTCGCCGAGGGCCGGCGCAGCCGCGACCGGCAACCGCACCCGGAAGGTCGAGCCCTGGCCGACGACCGACTCGGCGCTGATGCTGCCGCCGTGCAGCTCGACCAGCGATTTCGAGATCGCCAGGCCGAGGCCGGTGCCGCCCACCCGCTGGGTGAGGCCGGCGTCGCCGCGGGTGAAGCGCTCGAAGATCCGCTCCAGCTGCTCCTGGGGAATTCCTGGTCCGTTGTCGCTCACAGCTATCTCCACCTCGGCACCGACGCTGCGGGCCGATACCCAGATGGACGCACCTTCGGGCGAGTACTCATGCGCATTCGTAAGCAAATTCACAAGTATTTGTCGTATTCGGTCCGACTCGACGTTGATCAGCGGCAGGCCGGGCTGGATTTCTGCGGTCAAGGTCTGCCCGCCCGCCTCGGTCTGGGCGCGCATCGTACGCACGACGTCTTCGACCAGCGGCGCGACCTCGGTCGGCTGAGGTCGGATCGAGAGGCGGCCGGCGTCTGAGCGGGCGAGGTCGAGGAGGTCGTTCAGCAGCCGCACCAGGTGGCGGCAGTTGTCGAGGATGATCTCGACCGTCTCCGCCTGCTTCGGGGTGAGCGAGTCGCGGTCGAGCATCAGCAGCTCGGCGAAGCCCTGGACCGAGGTGAGCGGGCTGCGCAGCTCGTGCGAGGCGGTGAGGACGAACTCGTCTTTGAGCCGGTCGAGCTCTTCGCGCCGGCTCTCCTCCTGCTCCAGCTCCGCGGCCATCTCGTTGAAGGCGGCGCCGAGGGTCGCCGTCTCCGAGAGGCCGCCGACCTCGACCCGGGCGCTGCGGTCGCCGCCGGCGAGCCGCCCGGCCGCGTCGACCAGCTCCTCGAGCGGGCGGCGCATGGAGGAGATCAGGCCGCTGAAGAGGAGCAGCGCCCCGGTCAGTCCCGCCAGCAGCCCGGCGGCGACGAGCAGCGCCGTGTCGCGGGTATCGCCGGAGATCTCGTCGCGCAGTTCGCTGCGCCGCTCGATCTCCTGGTTCACCGTCTGCCGCGCCGCCGCGCCGCCGGTGCCCTGCGCCACTTCCACCCGCGCCTCCATCTCCACCTGGTAGGAGCGGGCGATCTGGTCCTCGAAGTCCTGGCGCTGCTGGATGAAGCGGCCGACGCCGATCACCGCCATCGCCGCGAGCACGGCGAAGCCGATCGCGAACCCGATCCGCAGCCGGTTGGCGAGAGACGGGCTCAGCCGTCGATTGGATCGTGAATATGCTTGCGCCCCTATGGCTGACGAGGCTACCGAGCAGGACGGAACCGTCGCGGCTCCGGACGGGATCGACCCCAAGCCGGTCGAAGCCTGGTTCGGCGCGAACGTCCCCGGCGTCGAGCTGCCGCTGAGCTTCAAGCGGATCGCCGGCGGCCACTCGAACCTCACCTACCGCGTCACCGACGCCGCCGGGCGCAAGTGGGCGCTGCGGCGGCCGCCGCTCGGCAAGCGGCTCGGCTCCGCCCACGACATGGGGCGCGAGTTCAAGGTCGTCTCCGCGCTGGGGCCGACCGAGGTGCCGGTGGCGCCGGTGGTCGGGCTCTGCGAGGACGAGAGCGTCAACGGCGCCCCCTTCTACGTGATGGAGTTCGTCGAGGGGCCGATCCTGCGCGGCCTGGCCGAGGCGGAGATCTTCCCCGACGAGGGGGACCGGCGGGCGATCGGCGAGCGCGTCGCCGACACCCTGGCCCAGATCCACGCCGTCGACCCCGACGCCGTCGGCCTCGGCGACCTCGGCCGCAAGGAGGACTACGTCGCCCGCCAGCTGCGCCGCTGGCATGGGCAGTGGGAGAAGTCGAAGACGCGCGAGCTGGAGCCGATCGACCGCGTCCACGCGGCGCTCTCGGCCCGTATCCCCGAGCAGGGGCCGGCGACGATCGTCCACGGCGACTACCGCTTGGACAACATGATCTTGACCGAGCGCGGCGAGGTCGCCGCGGTGGTCGACTGGGAGCTCTGCACCCTCGGCGACCCGCTCGCCGACGTCGGCCTGCTGATGGCCTACTGGCCCGAGCGCGGCGACGACGTCGTCGCCCTCGGCATGCCCGCCAACCTCGCCCCCGGCTTTCCCACCCAGCAGGAGATCGCCGCCCGCTACGCCGAGCGCAGCGGCCGCGACCTCTCGAACCTCGGCTTCTACGTCGCCCTCGGCTACTGGAAGCTGGCGATCATCCTCGAGGGCGTCTACGCCCGCTACGTCGCCGGCGGCTACGGCAAGGTCAACGAGGGCGTCGAGGCCTTCGCCCGCCTGGTCGAGCGGCTGGCCGACGAGGCGGAGCGGGTCGAGCGCGAGGGTTGACCGCCTGCGCTTGGTGCGGCGCCCCGCTGTCTGAGGGGGAACGACTGAAAGGACGCATCCGCTGCGCCCACTGCGGGGTGGCGACGATCTCGCCCTGGCCGACCGAGGCCGAGCTGGAGCAGGCCTACGGCGGCTGGTACCGCCCTGCTGCCGGTCGCTTCTCCGGGTTCGGGGACCGGCTCCTGCGGCACACGCGCGGCCGGTTGGCGGCGCGGCTGCGGCGGATCGCCCCCCCGGGGCCGGTCCTCGACGTCGGCGCCGGCGAGGGCGCGCTGATCGAGGCGCTGCGGCGAGAGGGAGTGGAGGCGAGCGGACTGGACCCCTTCGCCGGCGGTACATACATACGGAGCGGCTCCCTCTCCGACGAGGAGGGGGGCAGCTGGGCCGCGGTCGTCTTCTGGCACTCGCTCGAGCACCTTCCCGAGCCCGCCAAGGCGCTGGAGGAGGCGGTGCGGCTGCTGGAGCCGGGGGGAGCGCTCGTGATCGCGGTCCCGAACTCCGACAGCCTGCAGGCGCGACTCTTCGGCGACCGCTGGCTCGCCCTCGATCCTCCCCGCCACCTCGTCCACCTGACCAGCCGGGCGTTGCAGGCCCGGCTCCGCCAGCTCGGGCTGCGGGTCGAGCGGGTCAGCTACCTGCGCGGCGGCCAGGTGGTCTTCGGCTGGCTGCACGGGATCGTCGGGTCGCTGCCCGGCCGGATGGATCTCTACGACGCGATCAGGAGGAAGGAAGCGCGCGCCGCTCCTATCTCCGCGCCGCGCCGCGCCGCTATCGTCCTCGCCGCTGTGGCCCTGCTTCCGTTGGCACTTGCCGCGACCGCCGCCGAGGTGGCGCTGCGACGTGGCGGCACGGTTTACGTGGAGGCGAGGAAGCCGTGAGCAAGGTGATCGTCGTCCTGCCGGCGATGAACGCGGCGAAGACGCTGGAGCGGACGGTGGCGGCGATTCCCCGTGACTTCGTCGACGAGGTGATCCTGGTCGACGACCACTCCACCGACGAGACCCTCGCCCTCGCCCGGAGGCTGCCGATCCACCTCGTCTGGCACCCCCACAACGCCGGCTACGGCGCCAACCAGAAGACCTGCTACCTGGAGGCGCTCCAGCGCGACGCCGACGTGGTCGTGATGCTCCACCCCGACGGCCAGTACGAGCCCGAGCTGATCCCGGCCCTCTGCGCGCCGATCGTCGCCGGCGAGGCCGATCTCGTGCTCGGCTCGCGCTTCGCCGAGCCGGGGATGGCGCTCGCCCACGGGATGCCGCGCTGGAAGTACCTGGTCAACCGCGCCCTGACCACGATCGAGAACAGGATCATGGGAACCCGTCTCAGCGAGGCCCACACCGGCTATCGTGCCTACTCACGCGAGTTCCTGCTGACGGTCCCGTTCCTGCGCAACGCCAACGACTTCAGCTTCGACTCCGAGATCCTCATGCAGGCGGTTGCCTTCGGGATGCGGATCGCCGAGGTCCCGGCCCGCGGCCGCTACCTCGAGGACTCCTCCTCGGTGGGAGTGCGGGCGGGCTCGATATACGGACTGAAGACGCTGTGGGCGGCGGTTCGGCTCTCCCTGCACCGAGCACGCGTCCTCCGCAGCCGGAAGCTCCAGCCTTGAACCCGAGGGGGGTCACCGGTGAGCGCGTCTCCACGCCTGCCGCCGGGTTCAACCCGACCTGGCAGCGGCACGTCGCCGCTTACAAGCTCTGCGAGCCCTTCCTGCCACCGGGCCCGGTGGTCGACCTCGGCTGCGGGGTCGGGCACAGCTTCGAGCTGCTGGCGCCGCGGGAAACCGTCGGGGTGGACGTAGACGCCGCCTGCCTGCGCGGCCAGAACCGCCGCACCGTCGTCGCCGACATGAGGAGCCTGCCCTTCGACTCCGACAGCTTCGCGGCGGCGATCGCGGTGCAGTCGCTGGAGCACGTGCCGGACCCGGAGCGGGTCGTGGCGGAGGCGGCGCGGGTGGTCGCGCCGGGTGGGGTCCTCGTCTTCGTCACCCCCAATCGCCTCACCTTTGGCCGTCCCGACGAGATCATCGACCCCTATCACCACGTCGAGCTCGACCCGGCCCAGCTCCGGGAGCTGCTCGCCGGTGCCCTCGCCGACGTCGAGGTGCACGGCCTCTTCGGCTCCCCCGCGTATATGGAGATCTACGGGCGAGAGCGGGTCCGCCTCGACCGGCTGTTGCGTCGCGATCCCCTGCGGCTGCGGCGCCTGCTCCCCCGCCGCCTTCGCCGGTCGCTCTACGACTGGCAGCTCCGCCGCTCCCGCACCGCGGCCCAGCCGGGGGACCAGGTGATCACTCCCGGTGACTTCAGGCTCGGCTCCGAGGGCATCGAGGGGGCGCTCGACCTGATCGGCGTCGGCCGCAAGAAGTAGCTACTTGCCGAGCGCTTCAGCGAAGGCCCGGCATTCGGTTGCGCTGATACCCGGCGGACAGTCGGTCTCGGAGGCAGAGCCGCCGTGATCGGGCTGCTTTTCCAGGTCCTCGGCGAGGGCCTGGCATTCGTCCTTGGAGAGGCCCTTCGGGCAACCCTCCGGCTGGGGCGAACCCGGGCTCGAGGGGGCTTGATCCAGTTGCTTGGCGGCCTGTTCGCAGTCAGAGGCGTCAATCCCTGCCGGGCAGGGATTGGACGTTTGCCGGGCGTTCCTGTCGGCGGGCTTGTCGCCAGCCGCGGTGCCCGCCTTCTTTTTCGTCGCCTGCGTGTCTGGAGCCGAGGACTTTGCTTGCCGCGGCTTCTCCTTTGCGGTTGCCGGCTCCTCGTCTTCCGGCTGCGAGCGACGGTCCTTCTCGCGGGAGCCGGTCTTCGGCGCGAGCGAGGCGGACGGCTTCGCGGGCGTGGCGGCTGAGCCATCGGTCTCGGTGGTCGACTCACCGCCGCCGCAGCCGACCAGGGCGATCGCCATCGCCGCCGCTGCGATCCAGGGCAGGCGGCGGGTGGCGCGGCTCGCGAAACGACGACTCATCGCGCGACGCAGGCTAGCTGAGTGTCCCGACCAGGGCGATTGGGTTAGCTTCCCTGCTGTGTTCTGCCCCCGCTGCGGCTCCGAGAACCGCGAAGGCGACAGGTACTGCAGCTCTTGCGGTGCCGAGCTGCCGCGGCCGGACGCCGGTCCGGCCGAGCAGAAGTCCCTGCGCGAGCGGCTCGCCGCTCTGATCGGGACCAGCCGATCGGCGCGGTTGCTGACCGCCGGCACCGCGGGCGCGCTGCTCCTCGCCGTAGTCGCCTTCGTGGCGCTTCCCGCGGACGACGACGAGATCCCCCAGGACGCCTACACGCTCGCCGCCGACCAGCTCTGCGTCTCCCAGAAGAGGGCGATCGTGGCGATGGGCAGCGAGGCGCTCTCGGGCGGCGGCGGGTTGGCCGCCTACGCGAGCGGCTTGGTGCCGATAGTCGTCGAATGGCGCTCCGCCCTCAACGAGCTCAGCCCCCCCGCCGACCGCGTTCCCCTCGCCGAAGAATTGAGCCTTGCCCTGAGGAAGGTGGCGGTCGAAGCCGGTGCCCTGGGGCGCCTCGCGCGCACGGGAGGCCAGGAGGAGGTCGTGGCCTATGCCGAACGCGTCGACAAGGCCACCGGGGGGGTCGAGGAGGCGATCGCCAACCTGGGCCTGACTCGTTGCGACCAGATGGGAATTGCCCTGGCCGCGGGCAACGGCTAAACGCTCGTCTGGTTCGGGTTGCAGGTGTCCGCTTCTTGTGGTGGAATCCAGCCGTTACACCTGTCCACCGCCCACTGCTGAATGAGGAGAAGGATGAAGAATCGGTATCTGGTTTTTGGACTCAGCGTGTTTCTGGCGCTTGCGCTTGCCGTTCCGGCAATGGGCGGTCCCTCTAATCCAGTCGCTTCCGTTTCCGCGAGCGTGAAATCGATCGCCACCAAAGCTCTGAAAAAGGCGAAAGCCGCTCAGAAAACGGCGAAAGCTGCTCAGAACGCGGCGAATGCTGCCCAGTCGACCGCCAACGCCGCCAACACCGCGGCCGGAAAAGCCCAAACGGCTGCCGACAAAGCGCAGACCACCGCCAACTCGGCGCTGACCGAAGCGACCACGGCGAATGCGGCGGCCAAAAAAGCCCAGGAAGCTGCTGACGCGGCTCAGGCCACTGCCAACTCGAAATTCGGTAGCACCAACTTCGAAGAAGGCGCACCCGTTTCCGGCTCCGGCGGCTCGGCTCTCGCTGCTTCCGGTTGCCCGTCGGGCGAAGTCCCGAGCGGCGGCGGCTTCGTGGTCAACGGCTCGGACAGCAACAAAGTCCGTGTTGACCTCAGCAGCCAGTACCTGAACGGCTGGATCGTCTCCGCCGACAACATCAGCGGCCTCGCCGGAGGCAACTGGGAACTGACGGCAGTCGCTATCTGCATCACCTGAGCAGATCTGGCACCGATCGTGAGAGGGGCCGCCTTTTGGCGGCCCCTCGCATTTAGGGTTCCGCAGGTGGAAAAGCCGCCATGGTTGGCCCCGGCCCTGCTGGTCGGGATCGCTCTCCTGATCAGGGTCGCGGCCATCGGCGGCGACCTCGACTACGTCCCCGCCCACGACGCCTTCGACTACGACCGGCACGCCCGCTCGATCGCCGCCGGCGAAGGGTTTCCCGAATCGGGCTACGCCCCCGAAGGCGGCCCTACCGCCCTGCGCCCACCGGTTTACCCGTACTTCCTGGGGGCGGTCTACGCGGTCTTCGGGGACAGCGTCGACGCCGGCCGCCTGGCCGGGGCCCTGCTCGGAGCGGCCTCGGTCTGGCTGCTCTTCCTCGTGGTGCTGAGGATCTGGGGCCGCCGCGTCGCCCTCGTGGCCGCTGCCGCGGCTGCGGTCTTCCCGCCGCTGGTGCTGCTCAGCCGGGAACTGCTCTCCGAGCAGCTGTTCATCGCGCTGGAGCTGGGGGCGGTCCTCTGCGTGCTGGAAGCGCGCGCGTCTTCCCGACCTCTGCGCTGGGCAGCCGCCGCCGGAGCGCTCTGCGGAATCGCCACCCTGACGCGGAACCCGGGCGGGGTTCTCATCCTCCCGGTCCTGATCGGGCTCTGGAGGCCTCAGCCGGGAGCGGCGGCCAGGGGGCTGGCGGCACCAGCCGTCGGGCTGCTGTGCATCCTGCTCGTGATGACCCCCTGGACCCTGCGGAACTGGTCGGAATTCGGCCGCTTCGTTCCCGTCACCAGCAGCACCGGATTCGGCCTGGCCGGCACGTACAACGACGTCTCCATGGACGACGCCGACCATCCGGCCGCCTGGCGGACTCCCGTGATCGTGCCCGAGTACGAGCCGCTCTTCCAGGCTCCGCAGGTGGACGAGGGGACGCTCGACGCGACCCTCCGCCGCGAGGCGGTCCAGTTCGCATGGGATCATCCCGGCTATGCGATCGAGGTCTCGGGACGCAACCTGTTGCGGCTCTTCGCGGTCTCCGGCGACTCGGTTGTCGGCCGCGACAGCGAGCTCGTCGTCCAGCGCGGCATCGGCAGTGACAGGCTCCCGGCCGAACGGCTCTCCTTGGCGCTGGCGCTGGTGCTTGGCGCGGCCGGGGCTCTCTTCATCTGGAGACGCCGTCTTCCCCGTGGCCCGCTTTTCCTTTGGCTGGTTCCGGCCCTCACCGTTCTCGTCGCCCTCCCCGTCGCCGGCCTTCCCCGCTACCGCGCTCCGGCCGATCCCTTCATCCTCATCCTCGGTGCGATAGGCATCAGCTGCCTGTGGGACGAGACCAGGAAACGATGGGCGGCGGGATCGTGACGCTACGCAAGGCGACCTTGCTCGTCCTCCTGGCGCTGGCGGCTTTGTCCGGCTGTGGGGGCGGCGACGAGGAAACCGTCGCTTCGCCCAACCGCGTCGCGACCGGCCCGGCCGATCCCGCCTACGCGAGGAAGGCGAACGCGATCTGCCGCGAGGCGCTGGCGCGGACGCGCCAGCTCGGCCGCTCCTTCACGTCCGCGGAGATCACGCCGGCGGCTCCCGACCTGCTCGCCCTGACCACCGAGAAGCTGGTCAGGCCGGGGATCGCGATCCGCGCCCAGATGGCCCGCGCGCTGCGACGCCTGCCCCCGCCGAAGCGAGGTCAGGAATCGGTCGAGGCCTACATCGAACTCTTCGACCCCCTCGAAGAGCTCTCGCGGCTGCGGCTCAGGGCCGGCGTGGAACACGATCTCGACCAGGCCAACCGCGCGGAGGGCCTGATGCGGGAACTGGCGGAAGAGCAGAAAGCCGCGGCGCGCCTGGCCGGTCTGCAGGTATGCGCGACCGACTTCGTCACCGCCGCTTTCGGGCAGCCGACCGGGAACTAGGGGTGGGGGTCGCCGCCGGCAGGGGACGCCCGCCCGTCCCGGGCGTGCCCTCGCCGCCACCTCGCCACCGCCTGTTCCCGCTGGGCGACGGCGTCCGGGGTGTCGCTGCCCTGGCGGTGGTGACGGTTCACGTCTGGCTGTTCACCGGCGGCTTCGGCGGCTTCGACGGGAGCCTGCCAAACCGATTGGTGGTCCGCCTCGACGGGATGGTCTCGATCTTCTTCGTGCTCTCGGCCTTCCTCCTCTACCGGCCGATGATCGCCTACCGGGCGGGGGGCCCCAGGGCGCCGGCCGTGGGCGGTTACGCCCGCCGTCGCTTCCTGCGCATCTACCCCGCCTACTGGCTCGCCCTGACGGCGCTGGCGATCTTCCCGGGGCTCTTCGGCGTCTTCACCGACGAGTGGCCGGCCTTCTACAGCCTCGCGGTCAACCTCGATCCCCTCTACAACACCGACGTCTGCCCGGCGGCGGATGCGTTCGCCTGCGGCCTGCCGCAGTCGTGGACGCTCACCACCGAGATGTCCTTCTACATCCTCCTGCCCTTCTACGCGGCGCTAACCGCCCGCCTCGCCCGCGGGCGCGAGCAGCGGAAATGGGTGCAGGTCGAGCTGGGCATCCTGGTGGCCCTGGCCTGCCTCTCGGTGTTCCTGAACATGTCACCGGCGTCGTTGCGGGACGAGCCGTGGTTCCGCTTCACCTTCGCCGGCCATTTCTTCTGGATCGCGCTCGGCCTGGCGATGGCGGTCCTCTCGGTCGTCTACCAGCAGCGCTCGGAGCTGCCGCAGCCGCTGCGCCTGATCGCCCAGCGACCGGGGCTGAGCTGGGCCGCGGCCGTCGGCGTGTACCTGGTCACGGTGGTGGCGCTGGACCCGGTTCCCTTCATCGTCGCCGACGACACCACTCCCCAGTTTCTGGCGACGCACCTGGCCCACGGTCTGCTCGCGACCCTGATCATGGTCCCGGTCGTCTTCGGCGATCCCAACGCGACCCTGCCCCGGCGCGTCCTGGCGAACCCGGTCATCGCCTGGATCGGACTCGTCTCCTATGGCCTCTACCTCTGGCAGGTGACGATCGCCTACTACCTCGGGTTCGGCGGCGCCGAAGCGGGTTTCGTCGCCGTCCTGCTGCTGACCCTGCTGGTGTCCCTGCCGCTCGCAGCGCTCAGCTATTACCTCCTCGAGCGACCGCTGATGCGGCTCAAACACCGCCCCTTCCGGGAGATCCTCGGCCTGCGCCGGAAAAGCGCCTAGCCATCTGCACGCACCGGGCTCGAGGTGGCCTTCGGCTTCGCCCCGCCTACCAGATCACTTTGATCCCGTACCGACGCAGCTCATCATCGGCGGTGACAAGGATTAGGTTCTCGATTTCGGCTTGAGCGATCAGCAGACGATCGAACGGGTCGCGGTGGTGCAGGGGCAGCGTTCCGACGCGGTCGGCGTGCCGGGGAGTGACCGGCAACAGGTCGACCCCCGCTTGCTCGAGCTGATCAAGCAGGTCATTCGGCGCCTCGAGCTTGTCGAGTTGACGCTTGATTGCGACCTCCCAGATCACAACGGCGCTGATCAGGACGGGATCCTCGCCCTTGGCTATTGCCCTTCTTGCCTTCTCTCCGATCCGATCTTGTTCTCCGGCCATCCACCAGAGGACGACGTGGGTGTCGAGGAGGAGGGTCAGAGGTGCATGCCGAGGGACTCGGCGAGATCGTCGGGCAGCTCGTCGAAGTCGTCGGAGATTCGGACCCGGCCGCGCCAGGCTCCGGCGAGCGAAGCGAAGCCCTGTCCTTGCCGCTCTGGAACAAGCCGCACCGCCGGCTGACCCCGCCGCGTGATCACAATCTCCTCGCCTGCTTCCACGCGCTCCACCAGCTTCGAGAGCTGGGTCTTGGCTTCATGCATGCCAACCCGGGCCACAGAAAAGATCCTATCACTGCTAGCTAGATATTTAGCTAGATGATCTAAACCATCCGCGGAGTGTGCCGCGGCTCCAGGTTCCCTTCGGCTTCGGCCTCGGCGCGCTTGGCCCAGCGGTTGAGCTCGCGGCGGGCGAGGACCATCTTGTGGACCTCGTCGGGGCCGTCGGCGAGGCGGAGCATGCGGCTGAAGCGCCACATGATCGCCAGCGGGGTGTCGTCGGTCATGCCGAGCGAGCCGTGGATCTGGATCGCCCGGTCGAGCACGTCCATGACCATGTTGGCGGCGACGATCTTGATCGCCGAGATTGCCTGGCGGGCGGCGCGCTTGCCCTCGGTGTCCATTTTCCAGGCGGCGTAGAGGGTGAGCAGGCGGGCCTGGTCGATCTCCATCCGCGAGGCGGCGATCGACTCCTGGACGAACTGCTTCTCGCCCAGCGGGCCGCCGAAGGCGCTGCGTTCGTTGGCGCGGCGGCACATCATCTCGTGCGCCCGCTCGGCCGTCCCGATCGCCCGCATGCAGTGGTGGATGCGGCCGGGGCCGAGCCGGTCCTGGGCGACGGCGAAGCCGGCTCCCCGCTCGCCGAGCAGGAACTCCTTCGGCACCCGGCAGTCTTCGTAGCGGATCTCGCAGTGGCCGGGGCCGCCGTCGTGGCCCATCACCGAGATCGGCCGCACCAGGTTGAAGCCGGGGTTGTCGGTGGGGACGCAGATCATCGAGGCGCGCGCGTAGGGGTGGGCGTCGGGGTCGGTGACGACCATCGCGATCGCCAGGTCGGCGCCGACGGCGCCCGAGGTGAACCACTTGTGGCCGTTGATCACCCACTCGTCGCCGTCGAGCTCGGCCCGCGCCTGCAGCAGGGTCGGGTCCGAGCCGGAGACCTCGGGCTCGGTCATCGAGAAGCAGGAGCGGATCCGGCCCTCCAGCAGCGGCTCCAGCCAGCGCTCGCGCTGTTCGGGGGTGCCGTGCTCGGCGAGGATCTCCATGTTGCCGGTGTCCGGCGCCGCGCAGTTGAAGGCCATCGGCGCCGCCATCGGGCTGCGGCCCATCTCCTCGCAGAGCAGCCCGTACTCCCAGTTCTTCAGCCCCGGCCCGAAGCGCTCGTCGGGCATGAACAGGTTCCACAGCCCCTCGCCCTTGGCCTTCTCGCGGATCGCGACCAGGTTCTTGGGGTAGGGAACGCCCGGCCCGACCTCGGCGTCGAGCGCTTCCATCAGCTCCCGCTCCCGCGGGTAGATCTCGGCGTCCATGAAGTCGAGCACGCGCTCGCGCAGCTGGGCGACCTCGGGGCTGGGGTTGAAGTCCATCGGTTCCTCTCTCCTCGTCCTCTTTGGGAGAGGGAACGCTATTTGATCGTCCGCCTCAGGTCCGCCGGTAGCGGGCGAAGAGCTCGCCGCCCTCCTCGAGCAGCCAGGCCAGCTCCAGCCCGACCACCTCGGGCAGCTCCCCCTCGAGGATCCGCGGCGCCCCGCCGCCGCTCAGCTTCGGCGCGATCGTCAGGAACAGCTCGTCGACCAGGCCGGCCGCCTGGAGGGCGCCGTGCAGCGTCGGCCCGCCCTCGCAGAGCAGCGCCCGGACCCCTTCGCCGCGAAGCTCGCGGAGCAGGGCCGGGAGGTCCACCCGCCCGCCGGGACCGCTTTCGACCACGACCAGCCGCCGGCTGACGTTTTCGTAGCCCTCGGCCCGCTTCGTCCCCGCTCCGATCATCACCGCGTCGAAGCGGGTCCGCAGTCCCACCAGCATCTCGGTGTCGGTCTCGGAGCCGATCGGGCCCGAGACCCCGCCGATCGTCGCCCGTCCGTCGACCGTGGCGACGAAGTTCATCGCGACGAACGGCCGTCCCTCGCGCTCTTCCTCGCAGGGCCGGTAGGCCTCGAGCTGCTCGGAGACCGTGGTCGGGCCGGGATCTGGCAGCAGTCGCCGCATCGGCGGGAAGCTACCCGTGCCTGCCCGAGCGCATGCGCGAGGGCGCTTTTACCTGTAGTCGTGCCAGCCGGCGAACTCGCGGCCGGCGAACTTCTGCAGCTCGGCGACGTCCTCGGTGAAGCGGCCGCGGATCGTCTCGAAGAGGTCGTCGGGCAGCTTCGGCTTCGGCGCCGGCGGCTTCTCGGGATCGTGGACGACCTTCTCGACGATCCAGCGCATCGACTCCGGCAGGCGGTCGAAGTTGCGGTCGAAGGAGCGGAAGCCCGGCAGTTTGATCAGCTTCTCCATGAACTGGTATTTGTCGCCCTGCTTGGCGCTCGACTTCTCCCACTCACGGTCGAACTGCTCGGAGGTGAAGCTCTCGTCGACGCCGGCGAAGGCGAAGGCCTTGCGCATCGTCTCCTCGCGTTCGGTCTGCAGCTCCTCCTGGGTGATGATCGCAATCTGCTCGCGGTCGAAGCGCTCGAGGTAGGGCTGCAGCTGCATCCAGTACTTGGAGCGGTTCATGTAGGAGGTGTTCGGGTTGGAGAGGACCTCGACCAGGTCGCCGGTCTCGTAGCCGGCGCCGGTGGCGTGGACCCAGTGGGAGAGGATCCGCTTGATCGGGTCGCGGACCATGTAGAGCAGGCGCGCGTCCGGGCAGTTCTGCTTGATCCGCTCGGCGGCGCCCTCGAAGCGGGGCAGGTTCGTGTAGTGCGGGGAGGACTCGCCGCGGACCTTGAAGCGGTCGTCGAAGCGGCTCGCGTACCAGTCGAGGCCGAGGTCCCAGTTCAGCTCCTCGACGAAGAAGTTCAGCTCCTTCGGCTTCGACATCTGGATTTCCGGATGCAGGCCGAGGTAATGGTGGATGCTGGTCGTCCCGCACTTGAGGCCGCCGATGATGATCAGGTTCGGCAGCTGCGCGTGGCGTTTGCGGCGGCGCCGCCAGCGGCTCTTGCGATCGCCCGCGTAGCGTTCGCGGGCACGCGCGCACATCGCTTCGTCAGCGGGGTCCGGGGCGGCGGTGGCTGGCAGGGTGTGCGTGTCGGTATCCGGCACGAGCGTGGCTAGTCTAGCTGCGATGGTCCTCGCCGATCTTCAAGGCAACTTCGAGGCGTTCTTCCACCGCGCGGCGGAATTCTTCCGCCACCTCTCGGAAATCGACTGGTCGACCTTCGGGATCGCCCTGCTCTTCCTGCTGGGGATGCAACTGGCGCGCGCCTGGGCCTGGCGCAACGTGCTGCGGGCGGCCTACCCGGACAAGCCGATCCCCTACGTGCCGCTGGCCGCCGCCTACCTGGCCGGGGCCGGGATCAACGCGATCCTCCCCGCCCGGGCGGGCGACGTGACCAAGGTCTTCCTGGTCAAACGCCAGATCCCCGACTCCTCATATCCGGCGGTCACCTCCTCGTTCCTGGTCCAGACCGTCTTCGACACCTCGGTCGGGATCCTGGTCCTGCTCTGCGCGATAACCCAGGGGCTGCTGCCGCCGCTGCCGCAGATCCCCAAGCTGCCCGCCTTCGAGATCTCCTTCTGGGTCGAAAACCCGAACCTCTTCTTCATCACCCTCGGCTTGACCCTGCTGGCGATCGCGATCGCCGTCTACCTCCTCGCCCACCGGGTGCGCCGCTTCTGGGCCCGGGTCCGCCAGGGCCTCGTGATCCTCACCGAGCCGCGCCGCTACCTGCGCGAGGTCTTCGCCTGGCAGGGGGTCGGCTGGCTCTGCCGCTTCGGCGCCTTCTGGTTCTTCCTCGAGGCCTTCGGGATCGGCGGCTCGTTCGGCAGCGTGATGCTGGTGATGAGCGTGCAGGCGGTCGCCAACGTCGTCCCCTTCACCCCCGGCGGCGCCGGCGCCCAGCAGGCGCTCCTGGTCGCGACCCTCAGCGGCCCCTCGCGCGCCGCCGTCCTCTCCTACTCGGTCGGGACCCAGATCGCGATGGCGGCCTGGTCGGCCGTGCTCGGCTTCCTCGCGATCCTGCTGGTCTTCCGGACGACCGACTGGCGCGGCCTGATCAAGCAGGCCGAGGAAGAGGCGGGCTCAGAGTCCCGAACCGACCCCACTGCCCTCGCGTCGCGTACGGGCGGAAGCGGATGAAGGCGGAGCGGCGGTGGAAGGGCCGCTCGCGGTCCTTGGCGACGGCGGTCCGGTGGGCGCCGCCCTGGCGGTTGGCGTAGTCGCGCATCCCCGCGGCCGAGCGCCAGAGGGAGAAGGTGGAGACGAGGTCCGGTAGGCGCCCGAACCCGGTCGAGGCGAGGAGGTCGGGCTCGTCGAGCACCGCCCGTTCGGCCGGCGCGGAGGCGCGGAGGAAGGGCCGGACCCGCCAGGGCTTGACCCGCCCCAGGGTGATCACCGCCACCGGCTCCTCGTCGTCGACCGGCAGCGGCCGCGCCGGCAGCCCCTCCAGCCCGGGCCAGGCGCCGAAGACCCGCAGCGGCTCCAGCCGCGCCTGCCAGCCGCCCGCCAGCCGTTGGGCCATAGGGTGGGAGGCGAAGCGATCCAGGGCCGCATCGTCGTCCCAGGCGGCGATCAGGGCGACCGTCCCGAATTCGGGGGCGGGGCGGTTGCTGCCGAGCGGCACGGGGAAGACGGTCTCCGCGTAGCGCAGGCCCTCGACCTCCCGGGCGCGCGGGGGACGGGTGAGGGTTCGAAGCGCCTGTCCCGTTCCCACCTCGGCGATGTCGACCGAGAGGATCACGGGCGGGAGCCCTCCGGGCAGTGACTTAACCTAGTGGTCATTAGGATGTTCATAACGCTACCTAAGGACCACTAGGTTGTCAACCAGACGAGCGGATGGGCCGGCGCGCAAACGGCTCAGCGCCTCCCAGCGGCGGGAGAAGATCGAAGCGGCCGCGACCGAGCTCTTCGCCGAGCGCGGCTACCCGGGCGCCTCGATCGAGGAGATCGCGCGGCAAGCGGGGGTGACGCCCCCCGTCGTCTACGACCACTTCGCCTCCAAGCTCGACCTCTACCGCCAGCTGCTTGAGATCCACTTCGCTCAGCTGCGGGAGATCTGGGGCAGCAAGTGGCCGGGTGACGATCCGCCGGCCACGCGGGCCGCCCGCTCCATCGACGCCTGGTTCGCCTACGTCGAGCGCTCAGGGGTCGCCAAGCTCCTTTTCCGCGAGCCGAGCGGCGACCGGGGGGCGGAAGCGGTTCACGCCGAGGTCTCGGCCGGCAGTAGAGACCAGGTGATGAAGATGTACGTCGCCGAGCCCGGCGCGGAAGAGGTGACCGGTTCGCTGGCGGGTGAGGGGGTGGAAATGGCCTGGGTGGTCCTTCGCGGCGTCCTCCAGGGGCTGGCCCTGTGGTGGCTCGATCACCCGGAGGTCCCGCGCGAGCGGGTGGTCGCGGTCGCGATGAACTCGCTCTGGATCGGCTTCGAGCGCGCCGCCGCCGGGGAAGGCTGGTCGCCGTCTCAACTCGACCAGCCCGGGTAGCGGCCGACGACGCGCCATTGCCAGGGCGGCTCCTCCGTGGCCGGGAACTCGTAGTGGTTGCGACCCGGCAGGGTCTCCAGCGGGACCAGCGCCGGGTCGTCCTGGAGGAGGACCTCGACGCCGGCGGCGGCTTCGACGTCGGCCTGGGTGGCGCGGCGGACGAGGCGCTCCCAGCCGAGGGTGGGGCGGTAGAGCCAGTAGACGATTTCGACCCAGCCGCCGGAGCGACGGCGGTCGACGACCTCGGTGAAGGCGGTGGCGCGGCGGCCGGAGGCGGTCAGGTGCGAGCCGACTGCGACCGCGCAGCTCTCGCGGCGGCAGCGGCGGAAGTCGACTGGCATCAGGGGCAGACCGGAAGGGCCAGGGAGCGCCACCGGCGGCGGCGCCAGCGCCCGGGTCAGCCGCGCCAGCGGCCAGCCGTAGGCGGGG
The DNA here is from genome assembly GCA_035765335.1 of Solirubrobacterales bacterium. GTDB lineage: Bacteria > Actinomycetota > Thermoleophilia > Solirubrobacterales > 70-9 > VAYN01. The sequence continues at coordinate 10,631 of DASTXV010000091.1, read as the reverse complement.
GCCAGCGGGTGATGGCGGCAGGAGTCGGGGAGGCGCGGGGCGCACGTGAGCTTCTTGGAGATCGAGCCGGCGAGGCGGCGGCCGGCGTCGACGTCCCCACCCGCGGCGACGGCGGCGATCCCGGCGCCGAGCAGCAGCGCGACCAGCGCCGCCAAAGCGACGCTCTCGACGCTCGCCGATCCCCGCTCCGATCGCCATCGCTCTGCCATCGGCCCGACGCTAGGCGGGATCGGCGCGCGCGTGGCGCGCAGAACGTGCCGACTCTGGGTCGGCGGCGTCACGGTTCTGCTTACATGGGGGGCGATGGAGGGTTTCAACCTTTTCGGCGACCCCGAGGAGTTCCGCGCCCGGATGGAGGAGCTATCGGAGCAGATGCAGTCTTCGCAGCGCGTCGCCTGGGCCGACAACGCGATCAAGCTGGCGGTCGAGATGACCGTCGCCTCGATCGGCCGCCTCGAGCTGACCGGCAACGCCGACGAGCAGGCGATGCAGGTCCGCGACGCGATCCGCGTCCTCTTCCCCGAGGCCGTCACCCTGGTCCGCGAGGCCAGGGAAGGTCTGAGCTAGAGCAGCTCTAGGCGCAGCGAGTAGACCGCGCCGCGGCCGACGGCGGCGCCGGCGAGCTCGACCGGGATCGCGACCAGCAGCGCCGGCAGCGCCAGGACGACGCTGGCGAGGGCGTCGATGCGCCGCTGCCAGGGCTCCGGGGCCGGCACCGCCGGCGTGTCCCGCAGGGCGCCGAGGGCGACGTTGCGGCCGAAGGTGACGCTGTTCAGCAGCGTCTGCCAGGTCGCCGCCAGGCTCGCCCCCGGCTGCCAGCGGCGCGACTTCACGATCTGGTCGCGGCGGGCGACGAGACGGCGGATCGACTCGACGGTGAAGAGATGCCGGGCGCCGGGCTGCAGGCCCGACCAGCCGGCGCCGCCGAGCGAGCAGGCGAAGCTGCCGCGGTTGAGGATCCGGATCGCGTCGCCGTCCCGCAGCGAGTCCAGCTCGCGCAGTGCCGCCTCGGCGCCCTCTGGCGCCCCGGCGACTCCCAGCCCGCAGCTCTCGCAGCGGCGCACCGGTCCCGCCAGCCCGGCCTTCGTCCCGATCCAGCCGAAGAGCGGCTCCTCGCAGGCGGGGCAGGGCGGGTTTTCCGGGCCGGCGCCGGCCTCGAGCGGGACGACGCGGGTGCGCTCCGTCTGTTTCACGCCCGATAGCGTACGGCCCCTTGCGCCACCTTTACTTCCACGAGAGAGGACGGGAATGAGCCGAGCGGAAACCCTGGAGCAGGAGTCGCGCTGGGCGGCGCCGGTGGCGGTGGCGACGCTCGTCGCCGTCGTGCTGGTGATCGCCTCCGGCTTCGTCAACTCGGTCAGCGGCGACGGCTCGGCCGAGGTGCTGCGCTCGGTCAACGAGAACAGCGGCTCGGTGACGCTCTCCGGTCTGATGCAGGCGCTCGCCTTCGCCCTGCTGACGCTGCCGCTCGTCTACCTCTTCCGCGCCGCCGCCGCCCGCAGCGACCGCGTCCGCACCCAGCTGATCGGCCTCGTCATCGCCGCGCCGCTCTTCCTCGCCCTCTCCTCCGGGCTTTCGATCGTCGCCCAGCACGAAGCCGCCGACGAGTTCGTCGCCGGCGAAGCGAAGTCGACTCTGACCAAGGCGGAGGCGAAGGAGGACTGCGTCGAAGAGCGCGAGGACGAGGACGAGGGCTTCCTCGCCGACGAGTACCAGCCGCAGAAAGGCGAGAGCCCGCTGGCCGCCTGCGAAGACGAGAAGGTGGAAGACGACGAAGCCTCCAACGCGCGGACCGAAGCCACCTTCACGACCTTCGCCACCGGCTTCGGGCTCGCCGGCGCCCTCGGCTTCGTGATCGCCCTCCTCTACACCTGCCTGTGGGCGATGCGGACCGGTCTGCTGACCCGCTTCTGGGGGTCGCTCGGCATGGCGCTGGGCTTCGCGACCCTGCTCGGGCTGCTGCCCTTCCTGCTGATCTGGCTCCTCTACTTCGCCTTCATGGTGATCGGCAAGGTCCCCGGTGGCCGTCCCCCCGCCTGGGCGGCCGGCGAAGCGATTCCCTGGCCGACCCCCGGCGAGAAAGCCGCGGCCGAACTGGAGCCGGAGGACGGCTGGGACGAGACCGAAGTCGAAGACAAGGGCGACGACGAGGACTCGGGTCCGAAACGCAAGCGCAAGCAGCGCGAGTAGTGCCTGCTTGGTAGGGCGGGCGGCCTAAGCCTGCGCGGCGGGCGGAGCCACCATCAGCTCCACTCGGTGGCCGCCGGGGGCGATCGCCAGCGCCCTCGGCTGCCCCCAGTGCTCGCGCTTGGCTTCGACCTCGAAGCCTCGCTCGCGCAGGCGGGCGACGGTGCCGTCGAAGTCCGGCGCGACGACCGCGAGGTGACCGGGCGAGGGCACCGTCGGCTCCTCCTCCGGCATCAGGTGGATCTGCGTGCCCGCGCGCTCGAGCCAGGTGTACTCACCGAGCGTCTCGGGAGGCTCGACCCGCTCGAACCCGATCAGCTCGAAGAAGCCGGCGACGGCCTCGATATCCCCGGGCGCGACCTCGATTCCGACGTGGTGGAGCACACAGAGAATTTACAGAGATGGGACAGAGACGTAACATATTGTCTGCTAGGATTCCAGCCATGGAGGCAGCGGTCATGGACAAGGAGGCAGAGATGACGGAATGGAACGACGAGCGCCTCGACGAACTAGGCACGAAGGTCCAGGGCGTCGCTCAGCGCGTGGATGAAGGCATTGTCCAGATCAATCGAGTTGATGAGCGAGTCGAGCAGCTCGACAAGAAAGTCGACAAGCTGGACGACCGAATTGGTCGCTTCGAAACCCAGGTGGATTCCAACTTCGACAAGCTGGAATCCCAAATCGATGGTCGCTTGGACCGGATCGAAACTGGGATCAATCAACTTCATGGTCAGTTTCAAGCGCTTCAGCACACGCTCGTTCAAATAGCTTGGGCGTTTGCGATCGCTCTGCTCGTTGTTCTGGGCGGAGTGATTACGGCACAGCTCTAGCTCAAAGCAGCAGCGATCCGAGCGCCGCTAGGACCACGATTGCGGTGGACCACGTCACGGCCTCGGCGGTGATCTCCATGTCGAGGCCGTAGGCGTGGGCGATGACCAGGGAGTTGAGGCCGGAGGGCATGGCGGAGAGCAGACGGTAGGCGGCGGGGAGGTCGATCAGGGGGGCGGCTAGGAGCATCAGCAGGGCGGGAACGACCGCGAGGCGGGTGGCGATCACGAGCAGGACCGGACGGGTGAGGGGCGGCGGCATCGGCAGCTCGCCGTGCTCGGCGTTCTCGGCCAGGGTGGCGCCGACGGCGAAGAAGCCGATCGGGAGGATGGCGACGATCAGGACCTGGGAGGCGTCGACGAGGAGGTCGGGGGCGAGGGCGTCTGGGGCGAGGATCCCGGCGATCGCCGCGTAGAGGGGCGGGTTGCGGGTGAAGAAGGCGCCGACGCGCTGGCGCGGGGTTTCGCCCGCCTTGGTGCCGAAGGCGGCGCCGACGGCGAAGGCGCCGAGCAGCAGGCAGGGGCCGGTGACGAGGACGTCGTAGAGGACCGCGTCGGAGAGCTCGTCGCGGCCGAGCAGCGCCACCGCCAGCGGGTAGCCGAGGTAACCGGTGTTGACGCTGAGCACGGTGCAGACCACGGCGCCGACCTGGGGCCGCGAGAGGTTGAGGAACCGGGTCGCTCCCAGGTAGGCGAAGAGCCCGCCGAGCGAGGAGGCGACGATGCCGAGGAGGAGGCCGACGCCGTGGCTGACGTCGATCTCGCTGGCGGCGATGTTGAAGAAGATCACCGGCGGCAGCAGCACGTAGAGCAGCAACGTCAGCGCGCTGCGCGAGGCCTTCGCGGCCCCCGCCGGCCAGCGGCCCTCGGACCAGACGCCGATGGCGACGGCCGCGACGATCGCGCCGGTGGTGAGGAGGACTCCGATCGGGCGTTTCTACCCGAAGAGGGCGCTACCCGCCTGCGAGGCGAACTCGACCAGGGGCTGGGGGATGACGCCGAAGAAGACGGTCGCGGCGGCGGCGAGGAGGGCGGGGCCGACCAGGTACCAGCGGCGGCCGGCTTCGGGATCGACCGGGTCGGCCTCCGGCGAGGCGCCGGCGATCACCGGGGTCCCGTCGGGCGCGGTCTCGCCCTCGGACCGCATCCACATCGCCGCCACCACCCGCAGGTAGTAGGCGAGGGAGATCATCGTCCCGATCGCGATCATCACGCCGAGCCAGGTGTAGTCGCCCTCGACCAGGGCCTCGATCAGGTAGAGCTTGCCGATGAAGCCCGCCGTCGCCGGCAGCCCGGCCAGGGCCAGCATCGAGATCGTCAGCGGCCAGGCCAGCAGCGGCCGCTCGGCGCCGAGGCCGCGGACGGCGCGGATGTCGTCGCCGAAGACCGTTTCCCGCTCGCGGGCGACGATCACCGCGAAGGCGGCGAGGTTCATGAAGGCGTAGGCGGCGAGGTAGAAGACCAGCGCGCTCGTCCCCTCCTCGGAGACCACGACGACGCCGCCGAGCATGTAGCCGGCCTGGGCGATCCCCGAGTAGCCGAGCAGCCGCTTCAGCGAGTCCTGGCCGAGGGCGCCGACGTTGCCGACGACGATCGAGATCGCCGCCAGCGCCGCCAGCGCCGGCTGCCACTCGTCGAGCTGGGAGCCGAGGGCGACGTCGAAGAAGCGGACGAAGACGGCGAAGGCCGCGGCCTTGGTCGCCACCGCCATGAAGGCGGTGATTGGGGTCGGCGCGCCCTGGTAGACGTCGGGCGTCCACTGGTGGAAGGGGGCGATCGAGGTCTTGAAGGCGAGCCCGACCGCGGCCATCGCGATCCCGATCAGGATCAGCGGGTCGCCGTCGAGGCCCTCGCGGACGATCCCGTCGGCGATCCCGCCGAAGTCGGTCGAGCCGGTGCCGCCGTAGATGAAGGCCATCCCGTAGAGCAGCGTCGCCGAGCCGATCGAGCCGACGATCAGGTACTTCAGCCCCGACTCCAGCGAGCCCTCGCGCCGCAGGTTGGCGGCGCAGAGGATGTAGAGCGGGATCGAGAGGATCTCCAGGGCGACGAAGAAGGTGACGAGGTTGGTCGCCTGCGCGAGCAGCACCATCCCCAAGACGGAGCCGAGCAGCAGCGCGTGGTACTCGCCCGAGCCGGCTTCCTCGGTCGCCCGCTCGCGGATCGAGAAGAGGACGCAGAAGGCCGCGGTGAGGATCGCGATCAGCGAGATCGAGATCGCCAGGTCGTCGAGCCGCAGGGCGCCGGTGATCAGCGTCTTCGGGTCGTCCCAATGCCAGATCAGCAGGCCCGCGGCGGCGGCGAGGGTGACCATCGTCAGCAGCGGTGCGCTGCGCTTGAACGGCTTGAAGACGGCGCTGAGGAGGACGACGCAGAGGCCGACCGTGAGCGCGATCAGCGGCGCGATGCCGGCGTAGTCGATCGTGGGCTCGTTGAAGTTCACGGGTGTTCTCCTGGGGCGCTGCCGGCGAGGACGTTGATTCGGGGCTTGGCCTGCTCCTTCACCAGTTGCGCATCGGACGCCTCGCCGCCGGTCACCTTGGCGACGGTCTGCTCGACGGTCGGGGCGGTGCGCTCGAGGATCAGCTGCGGGTAGAGCGCCAGCGCCAGGATGCAGAGCACCAGCGGCGCCAGCACGAGGCCGTCGCGCACGCCGATCTCACGCGAGAGAAGACCCTCCGGCTTTCGGTTGTGCATCGTCTGCTGGTAGAGGCGCAGGGCGTAGTAGGCGGACATCGCGACGCCGCTGATCGCGACGAAGGCGAAGGCGATCTTCTCCTGGAAGAGGCCGTTGAGGATGTAGAACTCGCCGACGAAGTTGGCCGAGCCCGGCATCGCCAGGGTCGCCAGGGCGACGATCAGGAACAGCGCCGCCAGCACCGGCGCCCGCAGCGCCATCCCACCCATCTCGCGGATGTCCTCGCTGCCGGTCCGCTCCAGCAGCAGCGCGACGATGACGAAGATCGGGGCGACGACGAGGCCGTGGTTGACCATCTGCAGGACCGCGCCGTCGGCCCCGTCGGCGCGCAGGGCGAAGATCCCGGCGGTGATGAAGCCGAGTTGGGCGACCGAGGAGTAGCCGGCGATCAGCCGCACGTTGGTCTGGGTGAAGGCCATCACCGAGCCGTAGAGGATCGAGGCCAGGGCGATCAGCAGGATCGCCTCCTGGAACTCGACCGTCGCGTCGGGGAAGACCGGCAGCACGACCCGCAGGAACCCGTAGGCGCCGACCTTGGCGAGGACGCCGGAGAAGACGACCAGCACCGGCAGCGGCGCCGCCCGGTAGGCGTCGGGCATCCAGCCGTGGAGGAGGAAGGCCGGCATCTTGACCAGGAAGGCGGCGGCGAAGAACCAGAAGATCCAGCGCTGGCTGCCCTCGCTGAGCGGCTGTTCGGCCAGCTGCGAGATCGAGAAGGTGATCGAGCCTCCGTCGGCGGCGATGATCGCGGTCGCGATCGCCGCCACCAGCATCAGCAGCGAGCCGATCAGGGTGTAGACGATCATCTTCAGCGTCGCCGCCGAGGCGGTCAGGCCGCCTTCGCTCGTGCGGTCGTGGCCCCAGGCGCCGAAGAGGAAGTAGAACGGGACCAGCATCAGGTCGAAGAAGAGGACGAAGAGCAGCAGGTCCTGGGCCAGGAAGGCGCCCAGGGTCGCGGTCTCGGCGACCAGCATCAGGAAGTAGAAGCTCTTCGGCCGCTCCTGCTCGCGCAGCGCGGCGAAGGCGGTCCCGCCGACCCATAGCACCGCGGTCAGCAGCAGCAGGAAGAGGTTCAAGCCGTCGACGCCGAGGCTGTAGTCGACGCCGAGCCCGGAGATCCAGGGCTCGTCGACCGCGTGCTGCATCCCCGAGCTGCTGGAGTCGAAGCCGACGACGATCGCGATCGCCAGGCCGAGGGTGGCGAGGGTCCCCAGCACCGCCCACCAGCCGACCGCCCGCGCGGGCAGGAAGAGGCCGACGAGGCCGAACGCGAGGGGTGCCCAGAGGAGCGCGCTGCTCATGAGCTGGCGAGGAGGAAGTAGAGGGCCAACCCGGCGAAGCCGGCGATCAGGAGCAGCGCGTAGCTGCGGACGAAGCCGCTCTGGACGGCGCGGACGACGCCGCCGGCGCCGCGGACGGTCTCGGCGGTGCCGGTGACCAGGCCGTCGACGACCACCCGCTCGAAGACGCGGTTGGAGAAGCGGCCGATCGCCAGGGCGGGGCGGACGACGAGGAGGTCGATCAGCTCGTCGAAGTACCACTTGTTGACGAACAGGGTGTGGAGCGGGCGCAGGCGCTGTTCGAGCCGCCGCGGCCGCTCCGGCTGAGCGACGTAGAAGAGGTAGGCGATGCCGATCCCGAGCAGCGAGATCACGCCGCCGATCCCGAGGCCGAGCCATTCCGCCCCCGCCGAGGGATGGATGTGCTCGAAGATCGACTCCTCGAAGACGGGGTGGAGGAAGCCGGTGATCACGTGGTCGACGCCGGGGACCTGTACCAGCCCGCCGACCAGCGCCAGCACCGCGAGGACGCCCATCGCCGCCCGCATCGGCCAGCTCTGCTCGGCGATGTGGTGCTCGGATCCCGGGAAGCCGACGTCGGTGTCCTCGGGCTCGCCCGTGGCCGGGTTCTTCGGCGCCTCGTGGGCGACGTGGCCGGTCTCGATCAGCTCCTGCGCCTCCGCGCAGGGCCTGCCGGGAAGGACGCGGAAGACGAGGCGGAAGGCGTAGATCGCGGTCAGCAGGGCGCCGACGTAGCCGAGCACGGTGAAGATCAGGTACATCCCCCCGCGCGCCTCGGCGAAGGCGAGGATCTCGTCCTTGGAGAAGAAGCCCGAGGTGGTGGGGAAGGCGGCGAGGGCGAGGGCGCCGCAGAGGAAGGTGACGGAGGTGAACCGCATCGCCTTGCCGAAGCCGGACATGCGGTCGATGTTCTGGTCGTTGGCCATCGCGGCGATGATCGAGCCGGCGGCCATGAACAGCAGCGCCTTGAAGAAGGCGTGGGTCATCAGGTGGAACATGCCGGCGCTGTAGGCGCCGATCGAGACGCCCATGATCATGTAGCCGATCTGGCTCATCGTCGAGTAGGCGATCGCCCGCTTCAGGTCGGTCATCACCAGCGCCATCGTCGCCGCCACCAGGAGCGTCGCGAGACCGGTGAAGGCAGCGACGTCGGCGGCGGTCGGGGCGAGCTCGAAGAGGGTGTGGGTGCGGGCGATCAGGTAGACGCCGGCGGTGACCATCGTCGCCGCGTGGATCAGCGAGGAGACCGGGGTCGGGCCCTCCATCGCGTCGGGCAGCCAGGTGTGGAACGGCAGCTGCGCCGACTTGGCGAAGGCGCCGACGAGGAGCAGGAGGCAGATCGCGACGATCGTCCACTCGTTGGTCGTGAAGGCCTCGGGCGCCCGCTCGAACACCGTCCCGTAGTCGAAGCTGCCGAGTTCGCGGAAGATCAGGAAGGCGGCGAGGACGAGGCCGATGTCGCCGACGACGTTGATCACGAAGGCCTTCATCCCCGCCCTGGTCGCCGTCTCGCGCCGGTACCAGAAGCTGATCAGCGCGTAGGAGGCGAAGCCGACGAAGGCCCAGCCGACGATCAGCAGGACGAAGTTGCCGGCGAGGACCAGCAGCAGCATCGAGAAGACGAAGAAGTTGAGATAGCTGAAGAAGCGGTGGTAGCCCTCGTCCGACTGCATGTAGCCGTAGGAGTAGAGGTGGATCAGGGTCGAGACGCCGGTGACGACGAGGACCATGAAGAGCGAGAGCGGGTCGACGAAGATCCCCAGCTTGATGTCGAGCCCGGCGGCGCTGGCGTAGTCCCAGAGCGAGGAGGCGTGGTGGCGCGAGTGGGGGTCGTCGCCGAGCAGGCTGATCGTGGCGGCGACGCCGCAGGCGAAGGCGAGGCCGATCGAGAGGGTGCCGATGATGCCCGCGACCTTCTGCGGCAGGACCCGGTAGCCGAGCGCGATGACGATCGAGCCGAGCAGGGGGAAGAGCAGGACCAGCCAGGCCCAGGCGGTGGCGCTCATCCGCGCAGCTCCCGCAGGTCGTCGACGTTGAGCGGCAGCCTCCGCCGGAAGAGGGCGACGATCAGGCCGAGGCCGACGACCACCTCGCAGGCGGCGACGACCATCACGATCACCGCGAAGACCTGGCCCTCGGCGTTGCCGACCATGCGGCTGAAGGCGACTAGGGCGAGGTTGCCGGCGTTCAGCATCAGCTCCAGGCAGAGCAGGATGACCATCGGGCTGCGGCGGATCAGGATGCCGGTGGCTCCGGTGGCGAAGAGCAGGGCGGAGAGGACGATGTACCACTCGATGCTCATGCGTTGACCCCGGTGCTGGTGGTGGGGGAGGTCGGCAGCCCCTCCTCACGATTTGGGGAGGGTTCGTCGGGACTGCCGACCTCCCCTTCGCGGCGCCGGTGGGCTAGGACGATCGCGCCGACTGCGGCCAAGAGCAGCAGGATCGACGAGGCCTCGAAAGGCAGCAGGAACTTCTCCAGGAGGAGCGTTCCTATGGCTGCTGGATCTCCGAAACCCGCCTCGACTTTGGGTCCCTCAGTGTCCAGCGCCCGCAGGCCGGAGCTGAGGACGGCTATGGAGAGCTCGATGAAGAGGGCGATTCCGAGGAGGGGGGCGAGGAGGCGTTGGCCGGGGATCGGCTCCCAGGCGGACTCGCCACCGCCGCCGACGTAGGCGACGACGAAGACGTAGAGGACCATCACCGCGCCGGCGTAGACGACCACCTGGGCGGCGGCGACGAAGGCCGAGGTCAGCAGCAGGAACAGCGCCGCCAGCGAGAACAGGTGGACGATCAGCGCCAGCACCGAGTAGAAGGGGTTGCGCATCGCGATCACGCCGACCGCGCCGCCGAGGGCGCCGAGCGCCGAACCGAAGAACAGCGCCTCTTCCACTTACTCGCCCTCGCTTTTCAGCGGCGTCCGCTCGACCGGCTCGGCGAGCAGCATCTCCTTGGTGAAGATCAGGTCGCGGCGGTCGTAGTCGGCCATCTCGTAGTCGTGGCCCATCGTGATCGCGTCGAAGGGGCAGGCGATCTCGCAGTAGCCGCAGAAGATGCAGCGGGACATGTTGATCTCGTAGACGGCGGCGAAGCGCTCACCGGCCGAGACCCGCTCGCCGGGGATGTTCTCCGCCGCGACGACGCGGATGCAGTCGGCCGGGCAGGCGGCGGCGCAGAGGGAGCAGCCGACGCACTTCTCCAGCCCGGTGTCCTCGAACTTGTGGAGCTTGTGGCGGCCGCGGAAGCGCGGGTAGACCGGCGTCTTCTCCTCCGGGTACTCGATCGTCATCGGCCCCTCGATCAGCCGCGCCATCGTCGTCTTCAAGCCGCGCAGGGTCTCGCCGAAGGCGCGGTAGGCGCCGCCGAGCCCACCCGGCTCGGGGCCGCGCTGCACCTCGACGACGTCGATCGAGTCGAGGTAGGAGGCCGACTTCGGGTCGAAGCCGTCGCTCACGGGAGGACCACCACCAGGACCGCGGTGACGAGGACGTTGAGGGTGGCGAGCGGGAGCAGCACCTTCCAGCCGAGGCTCATCAGCTGGTCATATCGAAGACGCGGGAGCGTCGCCCTCACCCAGATGAAGACGAGGACGAGGGCGAGCATCTTCACCAGCATCCAG
>DASTXV010000090.1:0-26527 GCA_035765335.1 Solirubrobacterales bacterium | reverse complement strand
GCCTGGCCGTGCGGCTGATCGTCGAGCGTCCCAGCTACGGGCACCGCGTCCCCCGGCACGAGGTGCTGGTCGTCGGGGCCGGCTCCGGCGGGCAGATGGTCGTGCGGGAGCTGCAGCTCAATCCGAACCTGGGCGCCACCGCGATCGGCTTCGTCGACGACGACGCGCGCAAGCGGGGCATGCGCATGCTGGGCCTGAAGGTGCTGGGCACGACCCGTGAGATCGAGGCGATCCTCGACGAGACGGAGCCCGACGAGGTGGTGATCGCGATCCCCTCGGCACCGGGGACGCTGCGCGCCAAGGTCGTCGCCGCCTGCCGCGAGCGTGAGATCCGCGTCCGCACCCTGCCCACCGTCTTCGAGCTGCTGCGCGGCGGCGTCCAGCTCAACCGCCAGCTGCGCGACGTCCAGGTCGAGGACGTGCTCGGCCGCGACCCGATCGTCGAGGAGCTCGACCGGGTCGGCGCCTACCTGACCGACAAGATCGTCCTCGTCACCGGCGCGGGAGGGTCGATCGGCTCCGAGCTCTCGCGCCAGATCGCGAGGGTCCGCCCGCGGCTCCTGATCCTCCTCGACCATGCCGAGGACAACCTCTTCGAGATCGACCGCGAGATGGTGGGCGAGTGGCACTTCACCAAGGTCGAGTCGGTCCTCGCGGACTGCAAGGAGGCCGACCGGATGCTCGAGGTGATGCAGCGCTTCAAGCCGCAGGTGGTCTTCCACGCGGCGGCCTACAAGCACGTCGGCCTCATGGAGGAGAACCCGCTCGAGGCGGTGCGGAACAACGCGATCGCGACACGTGTGGTCGCCGAGACCGCCGCGGTCTCGGGCGTGGAGCGCTTCGTGCTGGTCTCGACCGACAAGGCCGTGAACCCGCAGACGGTGATGGGCGCCTCGAAGGCGATGGCCGAGTGGATCGTCCAGGCGGCCGGCGAGAAATACCCGGAGACGCGCTTCGCCTCGGTCCGCTTCGGCAACGTCCTCGCCTCTTCCGGAAGCGTGGTCCCGATCTTCCGCAGCCAGATCGAGCGCGGCGGGCCGGTGACCGTGACCCACCCGGAGATGACCCGCTACTTCATGACGATCCCGGAGGCGGTGCAGCTGGTTATCCGCGCCGGCGACATCGGCGCCGGCAAGGGCGAGGTCTTCGTCCTCGACATGGGCGAGCCGGTGCGGATCGTCGACCTCGCCCACAACATGATCCGGCTGGCCGGCTACGAGCCCGAGCAGGACATCGCGATCGAGTTCACCGGGCCGCGGCCGGGCGAGAAGCTGCACGAGGTCCTCTTCTCCGGCGACGAGGACGTGCAGCCGACGGCGGCGCGGCGGATCAACCGGGCGCTGCGCCACAACGCGATCGATCCCGATTGGGTCGAGTCGACGCTGAACTCGCTGGAACACCTCGTCCTGGCCGGGGACGAGGCTAATTTGGCGGAGCGAGTGGTGGAGATGATCTCCGCTCCGGGTGGCGACGCGGCGACGGTCGTCTCCAACGAATAGCCTCTCGCAGCCACTTTGGTCGACGTGATCGAACAAATCGGGGCCTTCGCCGGCCTGGCTGCGTTCCTCGGGCTCGCCGTCCTCGCGCTCCTCTCGTTTACCCATGGGCGGGACATCCGTCGCCTCCGCGAGTGGGCGGGGTCGGCGCCCGAGCGCGACGCCGAGCGCAAGGAGCAGACCTCGACGATCGCCGCCCAGCGGGCGGAGGAGCTGCGGGCGCTGGAGGAGGCGCGCACGGCCGAACAGGAGGCGATCTCCAGTCGCGAGGAGCGCCGCAAGCGCCGCGAGGAAGGGCTGCCGGAACAGTCCTGGAGCGAGCGGGTGCGCGGGCGCTTCTCCGGCGCCGGGGAGACCGCCTCCCGACCGACGACCCTGATCGCCCTCTTCGTCGTCGTCCTCGCGATCGTCGGCGGTGTCGCCTACCTCCTCGTCGGCGGCTCCGATGACGGCGGCAAAGGCGGCGGCGGTGGGTCGAAGCAGGCGGCGGCGAAGATGAAACCGGGCGAAATCGAAGTCAGCGTCCTCAACGGCACCTCCGTGGCCGGCCTCGCCGCCACCTACGGCGACAAAGTCGAGGGCAAGGGCTTCAGCCTCGGCGCCGTCACCAACAGCAGCTCGAGCTTCGCCGAAAGCGTCGTCATGTTCCGGACGGGCCGCAAGCCCGAGGCGCGCCGGGTCGCCAAACAGCTGAGCATCCAGAAGCTGCAGCCGATGAACGGCGAAATCGAAGCCGTCGCGGCCGGAGCCGACGTCGCCGTGATCGTCGGCGAAGACGATGCCGAAGCGGCTGAATGACGGCCGCGCGGCCGCGATCGTCTTCGCGCTTCTCGTCCTCGCCACGGTAGCCGCCTTCGCCTACGCCCAGCGGGTCAAGCGCGACCCCCTGGTGCTCGACCGGGTCACCTTCGTCGGCGCCCCCCACGGCAAGGGCACGGAGGTGGTCCGCAGCTTCACCCCGAACGGCGACTGCCGCCATGACCTGATGCGGATCCGCTTCCGCGTCACCCGGTCCTACGACGCGACCGTCCAGATCGTCAAGCCGGGGGGGCGCGTCGTCGTCACCCTTGCGAGGGACGAGTTCCTCAAGCGCTACACCTTCCGCACCTTCTACTGGGACGGTCGCCAGCGCGGCGGCGGCACCGCCCGCCCCGGTCGCTACAAGCTGCGGGTGAAGCTGGGCTCGGAGCGGACGCTGGTGACGCCGGGGACGATCAAGCTGCACCGGGCTCCGCAGAAGGCCAAGTCCCGATGCTGAGCGAGTTTTTCGCCGGCGCCGGGGTGCTGCTCGTCGCCGCGGCCTGCGCCGGGGCGATCCTGCTGCCACCGGGCCGCCTCCGCAGCGCCGTGATGGTGCTGGCGATGCTCCTCTTCCCGGTCCTGATCGCCGGCGACCAGTGGCACACGGCCCAGATCGTCGACCTCCGCCACGACGAGGGCCGGATCGGCGCCCTGCTGGCGATCGCCGCCTTCGTCATCGCCACCCTCGCCTACCTCTTCCGGCGCTGGCCGATCCTGCTTCCCCTTGCGGTCATCGCCGCCCTCCCCTTCCGCGTCCCGCTCGAGGCGGGAGGCGACACCGCCAATCTCCTGGTCCCGCTCTATCTGGTCATCGCGGCGGCCGTGATCACCACCGTCCTGCGCGACTGGCCCCTGCCGGTGGGTGGCGACGATCGGGAGGACTCTCCCGGTAGGGAGAGCCCCCGATCGGAGACAGGACCCGCCGGCCCGCTCGCCTTCGTCCTCTCCGCGGTAGTCCTCCTCTACGCCCTCCAAACCCTCTACTCGGAGGATTTCTCGCAGGGCCTCCAGAACCTCTGCTTCTTCCTCGTCCCCTTCACGATCGCCTACCGGCTGCTGCGCGAGGTCGAGTGGGACCGCCGCCTGCTGCGCTGGGCGCTGATCGTCCTCGCCGCCGAGGCGACCCTGTTCGTGCTGATCGGCTCGGTCGAGTGGGTGACCCGCAGCCTCTTCTGGAACGACCAGGTGATCAGGTCGAACGAATTCCACACCTACTTCCGGGTCAACTCGGTCTTCTGGGACCCCAACGTCTACGGGCGCTACCTGGCGCTGGTCACCGTCGTCGCCACCGCGGCGCTGCTGTGGGCGCGGACCCGCGACGCCTTCTGGCTCCTCACCGGCTTGATCGTCGTCCTCTGGATCGGGCTGGTGCAGACCTACTCGCAGTCGAGCTTCATCGCTCTGCTCGCCGGCCTCGCGGTGCTGGCGGCGATCCGCTGGGGCAAGCCCCGCTGGACGCTGGCCGCGGTGGCGATCGGCTGCGTCGGCATCGCCGCGGTCGTCTTCCTCACGGGCGGGAGGGTGGACATCGACCGCATCAACATCATCACCGGCGGCAGGGCCAACCTGGTCGAGGGCGGCGCCGAGCTCTTCTCCGAACGCCCGGTCTGGGGCTACGGGTCAGGCTCGTTCCAGACGGCCTACCGGGAGCATCGAGCCGACAAGGACGTCCCCGTCTCCGAGTCCCACACCGAGCCGATCACCGTCGCCGCCGAGCAGGGCCTGATCGGCCTGGTCGCCTACTTCCTCCTGATCCTGGTCGCGCTGCAGACCCTGGGCAAGGGCATCTGGGGCGCCGGCGCCGCACGGGCGGCGATCCTCGCCGCCTTCGTCGCCCTCCTCGTCCACACGCTCTCCTACGCCGGCTTCTTCGACGACCCGATCACCTGGGTCCTCCTGGCCGTAGGCGCCTCGCTGGCGCGCGCCCAGGCGCCCGCGGTCCGCGACCCGGCGTAGGGTCCCCGCATGTCGGGATACCTGCGACGCCTGGCGACGACCGGGGCCGCCTACACCGCCGCGAGCATCCTCTCGAAGCTGATCGCGGTCGCGCTGCTGCCGCTCTACACGCGCTACCTCAGCCCCGAGGACTACGGCGCCGCCGAGGTGCTGTTCTCCGGCGTCGTCGCCGTCAGCATCGTCGTCCGCCTCGGCCTGATCGAGGCGATCCTGCGCTTCTATTACAAGGACGACGAGGACCCGGACACGGTCGTCAAGAGCACCTTCGCCGGCCTCTTCTGGCTGGCGAGCGCCGGCGCCTTGATCGTCCTTCCTTTCGCCGAGCCGATCTCGGAGCTGCTGCTGGACGAAGCGGCGCCCGACCTGGTGCGGATCGCGATCGGCGGCCTCTGGGTGCTGACGCTGTGGGAGTTCCTGCTCACCCTCTTCCGACTCGACGAGCGGGCCCGCGCCTTCTTCGTGACGACGATCCTCAACGTCCTCGCCGCGATCGCGCTCACGGTCGTCCTCGTCGTCGGCCTCGACGAGGGCGCGCGCGGGCTGCTGCTCGGCAGCTACGCGACCGGCGCCGCCTTCGTCTGCGCCCTCGTCGCCCTGCAGTGGCGCCGCCTCTCCCTGCGCTTCGACCGCGCGCTGCTGCGCCGCCTCTTCCGCTTCGGATTGCCGACGATGCCGGCGGAGGTCTCGCTCTACCTGCTCAACTTCGTCGACCGCCTGATCATCGTCCGCACCGTCGGCCTCGCCGAGGCCGGCCTCTACTCGCTGGCGATCAAGTTCGCCCAGGCGGTCAACGTCCTCGTCCGCGGCTTCCAGCTCGCCTGGCCGCCGCTCGCCTACTCGATCCGCGACGACGAGGAGGCCCGCCGCACCTACGCCGTCGTCGTCACCCTCTTCGTCGCCGGCTGCGCCTTCGTCGTCGCCGGCATGTGGCTGTTCTCGCGCTGGATCGTCCGCGCGCTGGCGGCGCCGGAGTTCTTCGACTCCTACGAAGCGATCGGCCTGATCTCGATCGGGGTGACGCTGTACGCGCTGTACCAGGTCATGATCGTGATCCTCGGCCGCACCGGCCGCACCGAGTTCAACTTCCCCGCCGCGATCGGCGCTCTCGTCGCCAACGTCGCCCTCAACCTCATCCTCGTCCCGCCGCTGGGGATCGTCGGCGCCGGCCTCGCCCTGGCGCTCTCCTACCTCCTGGGCCTGGGCCTGATGTACGCGTTCACCCAGCGCCTCTTCCCGGTCCCCTACGAGTGGGGCCGCCTGCTCCGCGTCACCCTCGCCGTCGCCGCCATCGTCGGCCTCGCCGAACTGCTGGTGCCGACCGACGGGCTCGACGGCTTCCTCCTCCGCGCGGCGCTCCTCACCGCCTACCCCGTGGCCCTCCTCGCCACCGGCTTCTTCACCCCCGAAGAGCGCCGCTGGCTCGCCCGCCTGCGCCACCCCGGCCGGCTCCTCGCCGACCTCCGCACCTCCCTCCGCGCCGAGCCCGCCGTCGACGGTCGCGTCCCCGAGGCCTACGAGGTCGAGCGCATGGACGAGGACTCCCGGCTATAGCTAGCTGCCCACCATAAAGCTGGTTGCTTTGCCTTCTTCGTCGGTGGCGCTCAGTGTCTGGGTGCCGGTGTAGGAGCCCGAGACGGTCTGCCCTGCTTCCGCCCCGCACAGCAACGACGACCCTTTCAGGACTTTGACGTTGAACCCGGTGAGGTTGAGTGTCAGTTGAACGTCTTCGACTCCGCCGGATTCGGCGTTGTGAGTTTGGATCGAGGTCTCTATCTGGGCCGGAATGCCATAAGTGCAGAAGGCAAAGCCGAATTTGTGCGCGGCCGATCCTTCGTAGAGGTCGAATTCGACCATTTTCCCGCCCCCGCACGAGCCGGATGTCCACCCCGCCGCTGTGCCAGGGCCTTCGAGTGTTTCCAGTTTCCACGCATATACGCACCCGTTGGTGCGAACTGTCACCGGGAAGGATTCGTTCGCCACGCATTCTCCGTAGGACGCGGTCATCTGGATGCCGCCTTTGCTGAGCAGCGTCCCGGTGCTGGACGCCCCCGGGCACGTGACTTCCCAAAGGCCCCCGAACCCGAAGACGTTTTCGCCGACCTGGGTCCCGGTCACGGTGGCCGGATAAGCGCCTGCTGTGAAGGCGGCTTGTTCGGCCTGGGCCGGAGCCGAGCCCGGCCCTGCGAAGGCAGCCAAGGCAAGGGCAACGAGGATCAGATTGCGGGACTTCTTGATCAAGATTATCTGAGTATAGCTCCCGGAAGGGTCAAGCGGCGCGATCGCGGAGGGACTCGCCGCGGTGGGGGAGAAGCGCCTGGCGGGCATGGGCCCACATGATCGGGGCGGAGCGGTTGGGGAGGATGGTCGCGGCGAGGGCGCGCAGCGCGTAGGACCAGGCGGTGAGGACGCGCACCGCGTAGGCGGCGGCGCGCCCGTGGTGCTTGCGCATGTAGAGGTCGCGGTTGCGGTGGAATTCGACGATCCGCGGCAGGCCCTTGGCGAGGTCGGTCGAGAGCTGGTCGTGGTGGACCGCCTCGGCGGCGGGGACGAAGAGCGAGTGCCAGCCGGCCTCGCGCAGGCGCTTGGCGAAGTCACACTCGTCGTAGTAGACGAAGAAGTCCGGGTCCATGTAGCCGACTTGCGCGGCGGCCTCGCGGCGGACCATCAACGCGCTCGACTGTGCCCAGTCGACGCGGCGGGTCTCCCTGCCGACGCTCTGCACGGTGAAGCGGCGGTGGAGGAAGAGGGCGCCGATCGCCGCCGTGCCGACGCCGGGGAAGCGCCAGGCCGAGGGGACGGGGTTGCCGCCGGAGTCGAGCAGCTGCGCCGTCGCCGTGGCCGCCCTCGGTTCGCGCTCCAGCGCCGCCAGCAGCGCCGCGGTCGCCCCCGGCCGCAGCTCCGAGTCCTCGTTCAGCAGCAGGCAGTACCTGCCGCGCGCCTCGCGCATCAGGGTCGAGTCGTTCTCCGCCTTGCCCGTCCGCCGCTCCAGCGCGATCAGCCGGATCTCGCCGCCGAGCTCCCGCACCGCTTCGGCCGAGCCGTCGTCGGAGGCGTTGTCGAGGACGAGGATCTCGGCCTCGACGTCCTCGGGATGCGCGCGCTCGATCGCGGCCAGGCAGGCGAGCAGGTACTCGCGGCCGTTCGTGTTCACGACGCAGTAGGAGAGCGTGGGGGCCAAGCCGGTCACGATAATCCGCTCGCCCCCATGAAGGTTCAGCTCGTCGACCCCTCGGCCTTCACGCCGCCCTACGACCGCGCTCTCGCGGCGGCGCTGGCGCGCGCCGGCGCCGAGGTCGAGCTGCTGACCAGCCGCTTCCTCTACGGGCCGGTGCCGCCCGCCGAGGGCTACCGGGTGGATGAGCGCTTCTATCGCCGCACCGCCGCCCGCGGTCTCGAGGCGCGGGGACGCGTCCCCTTCAAGGCGGCCGAGCACCTCGCCGACATGCTGCGCTTCCGCCGCGCCGCCGACGCCGACGTCGTCCACTACCAGTGGCTGACGATCCCGCCCCTGGACGTGCGCTTGCTGCCCTCGCTGCGGCCGCGGCTGATGACCGCGCACTACATCCTGCCGCCGCGGCCTGGCCGCCGGCAGGTGAAGAGCGCCCGTCGCGTCTTCGACGCCATGGACGCGGTCGTCGCCCACTCCGAGCACAGCGCCGCGCGGCTGCGGGACGAGGTCGGCCTCGACCCGGCCAAGGTCCGCGTCATTCCCCACGGCGCCTTCGACTACCTGACCAGGCTGCCGGAGGAGAAGCCGCTGCCGGCCGAGCTGGAGGACGCCGAGGGGCCGGTGGTCCTCTGCTTCGGCCTGCTCCGCCCCTACAAGGGGATCGAGAACCTGCTCGAGGCCTTCCGCCGGATCGAGGGCGCCGAGCTCTGGATCGTCGGCAACCCGCGCATGGACGTCGCCCCCTTGCGCAAGCTCGCCGCCGCAGCCCCCGGCCGCGTCCGCTTCCTCACCCGCTTCGTCGAGGACGCCGAGATCCCGGCGATCTTCCGCCGCGCCGACCTCGTCACCCTCCCCTACCTCGACGCCGAGGAATCGGGCGTCCTTCACACGGCCCTCGCCTTCGGCAAGCCGCTGGTCCTCAGCGCGGTTGGCGGCTTCCCGGAGGTGGCCGAGGAGGGGGCGGCGCGCCTGGTCCCGCCAGGCGACACGGCGGCGCTCGCCTCGACCCTGGAGGAACTGGTCGCCGACGAGGCCGCCCGCGCCGAGCTCGCCGCCACTGGCCCCTTCTCCTGGGACGACGCCGCCCGCCTCACCCTCGACCTCTACCGCGAGCTGATCGAGAGGCGCGCATGAACACCATCGCCGCTCTCCTCTTCTGGCTCAGCGCCGGCCTCCTCGTCTACACCCACCTCGGCTACCCCCTGGTGCTGTGGGGTCTGCGTCGTTTCCACCGTTCTCCCGCCTATAACGAGGAAAAGGGTGGAAACGATGTTGCGGAGGGCCTGCCGACGGTCTCCCTGATCGTTCCCGCCTACGACGAGGAGGAGGTGATCGGGGGGAAAGTCGCCAATGCGCTCGCGCTCGACTACCCGCGCGAGCGCCTGCAGGTGATCGTCGCCTCCGACGGCTCCACCGACGCTACCGCCGAGCGCGCCCGCGCCGCCGGCGCCGACCTCGTCCTCGAGCTGCCCCCCGGCGGCAAGGTCGCCGCCCTCAACGCCGGCGCCGAGCAGGCGACCGGGGAGATCCTCGCCTTCTCCGACGCCAACAGCGTCTGGGCGCCGGATGCCCTGCGGGCGCTCGTCGCCCCCTTCGCCGACCCGGAGGTGGGCTACGTCTGCGGCCAGGTCCGCTTCCTCGACCCCGGCGGCAACAACCTCGAGGGCGCCTACTGGCGCTACGAGATGGCGGTGCGGGAGATGGAGTCCGGCCTCGGCGGCGTCACCGCCGGCAACGGCGCGATCTACGCGGTTCGCCGCGACGCCTACATTCCGCTCGCCCCCTCCGGCAGCCACGACCTCAGCTTCCCCTTCGCCCTCGCCAAGCGCGGCCTCCGCTCGCTCTACGCGCCCAGCGCCCGCGCCGAGGAGAAGATGGTCCCCACGCTCGAGGGGGAGTTCGCCCGCAAACGGCGGATGATGGTCGGCCTCTGGGACATCGTCGTCGGCGAGGGGATGCTTTCCCCCGGCGGCTACCCGCCGCTGTTCGCCTTCGAGATCCTCTCCCACCGCGCGCTCCGCTACCTCAGCCCGTTCCTGCACCTGGTCGCGCTCGTCGCCAACGCCTTCCTGCTCGACGACGGCTGGTTCTACGTCCTCACCTTCGGCCTCCAGCTCGCCCTGATCGCCGCCGCGCTCCTCGGCCGCTTCCTCCCCCTGGCGCCGTTCCGGATCGCCCGCTACTACGCGATGACGACCGCCTCGATCGCCGCCGGCCTCTGGGACCGCTGGCGCGGCGGAGCCGGAGGCCGCTGGGAGAAGGCGGAAGGAACCCGCTGATGCCGCGCGCCTTCGACATCCTCGTCGCCGCCGTCGCCCTGGCGATCCTCTCGCCCCTCCTCCTCGTCGCCGCGATCGCGATCAAGCTCACCAGCCCCGGCCCGGTGGTCTACCGCCAGCGCCGCGTCGGCCTCGGCGGCCGCGAGTTCGAGATGTGGAAGCTGCGGACGATGGTCCAGGGCTCCGACCCCGTCGGCGTCGGCAAGGTCGTCTATCGCGACGACCCTCGCGTCACCGCTGCCGGTCGCCTCCTCCGCCGCACCTCGCTCGACGAGATCCCGAACTTCGTCAACGTCCTCCGCGGCGAGATGGCGATCGTCGGCCCCCGCCCGACGATCAAGGCCCAGGTCGACGACTACACCCCGCACCAGAAACGCCGCCACGAGGTCCTGCCCGGGATCACCGGCTGGGCCCAGGTCCAGGGCCGCGCCGGCATCCCCTGGGAGGAGCGGATCGAGCTCGACGTCTGGTACGTCGACCACCGCAGCCTCGCCCTCGACCTCCGCATCCTCGCCAAGACCGCCTGGCTGGTCCTGACGGGCCAGGGACTGGCCCCCGACTGATTGCTGCTCAGCTCAGGAGTGACGGATCGCACAGCGCTAGCACCAACGCGGCGATGCCGGCGCCAGCAAAGCAGAGCAGGCTGGTTACCCAGAGCGCCACCGATCGACGACGAGCGAAGAAGCCCTTAATCAATGAGTTGCCGATCGCGCGGCCCCGCACGGCTGGGGAGTCGTGGGGATTGGCTTCCCCTCCAATTTTTACTCCCGCCGCCACCTCGAGATGCTTGAGGATGAGATTGTCCGTTTTCTCGTTGGCCCTGTGCTTGAGCATGGTTTGAATTGCAACGAGAGCTACCACGGCCGCCAGTCCTCCAGCGATACAGCGAGCGATAGTGCTGCTGTTGGATCCGAACGCAATCGTAAGCAGGAATGCCTGGGCGGCAAGACCTAGCGCGGGTACCTGCCACATCAAGGTGTCAAAGGCAGTACGACGATTGGCGATCACGGTGTAGACAGAGCCGAAGTGCTCGCTAGGAAGGTCGACAGCCTTCTTCTCCAGGCTCTGTATGCGCTTCTCCTGTGCCGAATCCATTGCCGCATCCTAGTTCTCGGCTTTTGGTTTCACCCCGGAATAGTCTTGGACGATGGACCTCCCCGCAGTCAGCCTGCGCCCGTTCGAGCCCGACGACGCGCCGGCCGTGCACCGCTGGTTCAACAACCCGGAGGCGACGCAGACGCTGATGGAGCAGCGGGACGAGTTCACGCTCGAGCAGGCCGAAGCGTGGACGCGGCGGGCGATGGATGACTCGGGCGAGGATCGCAAGTTCGCGATCGTCGTCGAGGGCTACGCGGAGCCGGTCGGCTTCACCGCCCTCTACGGCCTCTTCCGCCAGACCGCGCCCGAGCTCGGCGCCCTGATCGGCGACGACGTCCGCGGCAAGGGCGTCGGCCGCCGCGCCGAGGCGCTGACGATCGCCAAGGCCTTCGACGAGTACGGCGCCCACCGCGTCTACGGTCGCATCCCCGCCCGCAACGAGGTGGCGAAGAAGACCGTAGCCGGGCTCGGTTGGAAGCACGAGGGGACGATGCGCTCTCACCTCGCCCGCCGCGGCGCCCCGCCCGACGACTGCGAGGTCTGGGGCGTGCTGCCGGACGAGTTCCGCGCCGCCGCCGCGGACCTGCTGAAGTGACCGCCGCCAAGGCCGAGCTGCTCGAGGACCGGGGCGAGGCCGCCGCCGGCGAAGAGTTCTTCCGCTCCCGCCCCTTCCTCGACGCCGAGCTCGTCACTCACACCCTCAGAATCGAGAGCGACCAAGGAGAGCTGCTGGCGCCACTCATAGTCCGCGAGATCTCCGGCACCACCGAGCGCGACGCCGTCTCCCCCTACGGATACCCGGGGCTGATCGTAGGGAGCGGGGGTGACCCCGTACGGACACTCAGCCGAAGGCGTCCGGTAGGGGTCACCCCCGCTCCCCCCACCCTCGACCCCGAATCCATCGACTTCTCCGCCACGGGCCTGATCAGCATCTTCATACGACACGCTCTCGGCCCTTCGCCTCTTGCTGACGCAACCGAGCGCAATGTGGTTCAGATCGCTGATCCAGATTTGCCGCCGAAGAGCCGGCCCAGCGACCGCCGTCAGGTGCGGCGCAACCTCGAGGCCGGCTACACGCTCGAGCTGGTCCCCGGCCCCGAGACCACGCCTCCGCAGCGCGCCGGCTTCCTCGACGTCTACGAGCAGACGATGCGCCGCACCAAGGCGGCCCCGCACTACTTCTTCGGCGCCGCCTACTTCGACCGCATCCTCGAAGCCGACCGCACCTGGCTCGCGCTCGCCGCCGCACCCGACGGCTCCCTCGCCGCCGCCTCGATCGCCGCCGTCAGCGACGGCTACCTCCACTACTACCTCAGCGGCAGCGCCGACGCGCACCTGCGCGCGGCGCCGATGAAGAACGTCGTCACCCGCCTCGTCGAGCACGCCGCCGAGCTCGGCCTCCCCCTCAACCTCGGCGGCGGCATCACCCCCGGCGACGCCCTCGAGGAATTCAAGCGCGGCTTCGCCAACCGGCAGCAGCCCTGGCTCACCTCGGAGCTGGTCTGCGACGAGCGCAAGTACGCGCAGCTCAGCGCCGGCCGCGACGCCGACGGCTTCTTCCCGGCCTACCGCCGCTAGGAACTGCCGGCCCTACGGTTCGTCGGGTTCGGCCGGGGTCGGCCCGGTGAAGGTGAAGGCTTCCACCGGCTCGCCGCCGTATTTGCCCCAGGTCTGCTTGCCGAAGGCCCGGATCGCGTCGAGCGTGGCCGCGCCTTTGTATTCGCGGCAGGCGAGGAGGTTGGTCCAGGTGGTCGCCGCCACGTCGTAGACCATTTCGTCGTTGGGGAAGAGCAGCGTCGCCCCGTACATCGTGTCGTAGAGGCCCTTCAGCTCCAGCTGGTCTTCCTCGGGCAGGTCCGGCGAGTACTGGACCGCCATTCGCCCGTGCTCCAGCGAGTGGACCACGTTGAGCTGCTCCGGCGGCTCCGAGTAGGCGCCGTCGGCCTGCTGGTAGGGCGGTTCGACGTGGTTGCCGGAGGTCGGCGGGCTGGTCTTGTAGTTGGGCGGCTGGGAGTTCTCCGGAAGGTGGGTGCTGCCCTCGTCGGGAAGGTTGAGCCGTAGTTCGCAGTTGGCTTTCTCCGCCGCGGCTTTGGCATCGGTCGTTTTCGCCGCCGCCGGGACGATCCCCGCCCGCTCGTCGGGGCTGACGCCGTTGGTGCTCCCCATTTCCTGGTTGAGGTTGATGTGGGCGTCGCCGCCGTTGCCGTTGCCGCTGCTGTCATCGCCACCGCTGACCAGGACGAAGACCAGGACCGCGACCGCCAAGACCACGGTGGAGACGACCGCGTAGCCGATGATCATCCGGTTGCGACCCGACTGGCTTTCCGCTTCTTCGGCTGCGATCCGCTCTTCGCGCAGCCGCTCTCTTTCGCGCTCTCCCTTACCCATGATCCAAAAGCCTAGTCCAAAAGTTTAACCGGCCCTAATCAGCCGGCTCCATCTCGGCGGCGTCGCCCCGCACCCGCTCCCAAGGGCGCGACGCCCGCAGCGACCCCAGCACCGCCCGCGTCGCCGGCGCCCGGTTGAGGGCGTAGAAGTGAATCCCGGGGCAACCGGCGATCAGCAGCTCCGCGCACTGCTGCGCCGCGTACGCGATCCCCAGCTCGAACTCCCGCTCCGGGTCGCCCCCGGCAGCCTCGAAGGCGGCTTCCAGGCGCGGCGGGATCGTCGCGTCGCAGAGGTCGCAGATCCGCTTCGTCTGGGCGAAGCTCGCAACCGGGATCACCCCGGCCAGGATCGGGACCTCGATCCCCCGCGCCCGCGCCGCCCGCGTGAAGTCGAAGTAGACCTGGTTGTCGAAGAAGAGCTGCGTGATCAGGAAGCCGGCGCCGGAGTCGACCTTCGTCTTCAGGTAGCGGAGGTCGGTCTCGAGGTCGGGCGCCTCCGGGTGCACCTCCGGGAAGCAGGCGCCGCCGATTCCGAAGTTCCAGCCGGCCGAGATGAACGCGGCCAGCTCGGCGGCGCTGCCCAGCCCGCCCTCGGGCTGGACGAAGTCCTCCTGCCCCCGCGGCGGGTCGCCGCGCAGGGCGAAGACGTTCTCGATCCCCGCCGCCTCGATCCGGTCCAGCGTCGCCGCCAGCCCCTCGGTGGTCTCGCCGACGCAGCTGAGGTGCGCCATCGTCTCGAACCCGACGTCGTCCTTCAGCGCCTTGGTGATCTCGACCGTGCCGTCGCGGGTGGAGCCGCCGGCCCCGTAGGTGACCGAGACGAAGTCCGGCTCCAATGCCCGCAGCTCGCGCGCGGTCTCGTAGAGCTGATCGGTCGCCTCCGCCGTCTTCGGCGGGAAGAACTCGATCGAGAAGGTCGGACGTCGTTCGGAGATGATTTCGTCGATGCGCACGCGCTCAGGGTAGCCGGACCGATTGGCTCAGGTCCGCACCCGCGCGACGACCGCCCCTGATTCCGGTGTTTGCGGAATCGTCCGCGCCACCCCTCTGGACAGGCCCTCAGGGGCGGGCTAAGTTCACTCTGCGACCGAGAGGGACCGGCTCCGCGGAAGCCAAGCGGAGCAGGGTCTCGAAGGCGACGCCACGAGCTTCTGAGCGCGAAGGCTACGCGCGCGGCAGGCAACGAGCGTCACCCTCGGTCGCTTTCTTGTCCGCTCCGATTCGTACTGTTGCGGCTGACCTCGGGAGCCCTGCCCTTCCCCAGGTCGGCGACCGGGGCGCACACTCTGGGAGCCGGGCGTCGTCGCGAACCCCGTGCTTCACGCGGCGACTAGCCCGCCCGCCTCCCTAATCCCGAGACCTGTGGAACGATCTGCCGATGAGCGGTGAGCAGGTTCGCTACGAGCGCCGCGGAGCCGCCGCGATCCTCACGATCGACCGGCCCGAGCGCCGCAACGCGGTCGACGCGGCCACGGCCGCCGGGTTGCGGCGGGGCCTGGAGGAGTTCGAGGCCGACGAGGCGGCCCGGGTGCTCGTCCTCACCGGCGCCGGCGGGGAGGCGTTCTGCGCCGGCGCCGACCTGAAGGCGATCGACCTCGACGTCGACGACCCCGCCGGGCCGATGGGCTTCACCCGCCTCACTCCCGGCAAGCCGACGATCGCCGCGATTGACGGTTGGTGCCTGGCGGGCGGCCTCGAGTTGGCGCTGTGGTGCGACCTGCGCATCGCCACGCCGGGCTCGGTCTTCGGTTGCTTCGAGCGCCGCTGGGGCGTGCCGCTGATCGACGGCGGGACGCAGAGGCTGCCGCGAGTCGTCGGGATGGGACGGGCGATGGAGATGATCCTCACCGGCCGCCCGGTCGAGGCCGAGGAGGCGCAGCGGATCGGGCTGGTCAACGAGGTGGTCGACCCCGGTCAGCACCTGCAGCGGTCGCTGGAGCTGGCGGAGCGGCTCGCCTCCTTTCCGCAGGAGACGATGCTGAGCGATCGCCGCGCCGCGATCGAGGGGGCCGGCCTTCCCCTCGCCGAGGGCCTGGATCTCGAGCACCGCCTCGGCCGTGAGGTTCTCCGGGTCGCAGCGGAAGGGGCCGCCCGATTCGCCGCTGGCGAGGGACGCCACGGCCAAGGTCTCTGAGCCTTAAGCGGCGTCGCCCCGCATCTCTTCGGTGGCTGCCTCGGCCCCGAAATATGGGAGCACGGCGAGGTACATCAACTCGGGCAGAAGCCGCGAAAAGCCGCTGTTCTGGTCGCTGGCGAGGCGGGTGTGAAGGACCGCGAGGATGCCCGCGACGACAGCCTCGGCGGAGATCTCCGGGGCGTTGCCTTCGCTTTCCTCGCGGGCCAGGTCCATCATCACCGAGGCCCTCTCCATCGCCTCCGTTCGCTTGCCGACGGCGCGCGGTCCCGCGGCGTGGACCTCGACCAGGAGCGCAGAGCCGACCCCTGGCTGCTCGTCGAGGAAGCGAAGCAGCCCGCTCAGGGCTCCACGTAGCTGCCGGCGCCAGGTCGTCTCCCCCGCGGCCGCCTCGCGCATCGCCAGCTCGACCCAGGCGGAGCCGGCGTCGATCGCCTGGAGGTAGCAATCTTCCTTGTCCTCGAAGTTCTCGTAGAACGCCTGCCTGTAGAGGCCGGCCCGCTCGACCGCATCCTGCACGGTGGCCCGCTCGTACCCGCTGTCCCCTACTGATTCGAGCATCCCGAGAAGGATGCGCTGACGCTTTCCGGTCAAGGTCTCCACTGGGTTGGATGGATCGATAAAACAATCTGTCTGTTTTTCGGTACCTGAACGGTATCCGTTCGCAGGCCGGTTTGGGCGGACGATCCGACTCCGGTACCGTGTCGTTCGTGACCTCTTACTCAACAGAGCGTCCAGTTCCGGGAAAGAAGTCTCTCCCCCGCGAGTTCATCGTCCAGCACCAGCGGGCGCGCCTGATTCGAGCGCTGGCTGAGGAGGCTGCCGAGAAGGGCTTCGGGGCGGTGACGGTGGCCGGCGTCGTCAAGCGAGCCGGAATGTCCCGCAAGACCTTCTACGAGAACTTCGGCTCGAAGGAGGACTGCTTCATCGCCGCGCAGGAACATGCGATGGCACTGGCTCTCGAGCGGGTCGTCGAGGCGGCGGGGAGCTTCGAAAGCTGGCCCCAGCGCGTCTGCGCCGGCTTGGCTGCCTTCCTCGAGTGCGTGGCCGAGGAGCCCGCGCTCGCCAAGACCTGCGTCGTCGAGGCTCTTGCCGCCGGGCCGACCTCGATCAAGCGCTATGAGGAGTCCCAGCAGACCTTCGTCTCCCTGTTTCGACTTGGACGCCATGTCTCGCCCCACGGAGAGGAGCTGCCGGAGGCGCTGGAGGAGGCGATCGTCGGCGGGATCTTCTGGATCGTTTACCAGCGCCTGATCGATTCCGAGCCGGGAACCGCCATCGACCTGCTTCCAGGGCTGGCGGAGTTTGTCCTTACCCCTTACCTGGGAACTAAGGCTGCAAGAGAGCTGTCCAGGATTCCAGTCGCAGAAGGCGCCGAGGCGGAGCCCCCGGGCTGAGGCTCCCATGCGACAACTTTAGAAACTGGCCCATTAGCCAAATTGGCCTCACCCGTCCAGATCGGTATCGTCGATTCTCTTGCGCGATCAAATTAACTCTCTCGAGTCGCCTGACTTTCCACCCGAGCTCGCCCGGCTCCCGCCGGGCCGGCACGGGCTGCCGCGGGAGTTCGTGGCGCACAACCAGCGCGAGCGGCTGATCGCCGGCCTCGCCGAGGCCGTGGCCGAAAACGGCTACACCGGCACGACGATCGCTCACATCACCCGCCACGCCGCCGTCTCCCGGCGCACCTTCTACGAGCACTTCCACAGCAAGGACGAGTGCTTCGTCGCGGCTTACGACACGGTGATGACCGAGCTGCGCCAGCGCGTGGCCGACGCCTTCGACCAGGAGGAGGAGTGGCCGCAGGCGGTGCGGGCGGGAATTGCCGCGATGCTCGAGTTTCTCACTGCCGAGCCGCACCTCGCTCGCCTCAGCATGGTCGAGGCGCTGGTGGCGGGTCCGGTCGTGGTCGAGCGCTACGACGCAGCGATCCAGAGCCTGGTCCCCTTCTTCCAGGCCGGCCGCGAGGGTCTTCCCAAGGAGGTTCTCGCCGGGCTCTCGCCGACGACCGAGGAGGCGCTGGTCGGCGGCATGGTCTCGTTGATTTCCCGCCGCATCTTCGCCGACCGCGCCGATGAGCTCGAATCGCTCCTCCCCGACCTGGTCGAGTTCACGCTGACCCCGTACCTGGGCAGCGCCGAGGCGGCGAAGGTGGCTCGCGCCGAAGATTAAGAAGTTTGCAGTTGACCTCAAAGTCGCTTGAAATCGGTATCATCGGTACCGAACATATGTTCGTATGGAGATCGCCTGCGTCATCGAAAAGCGCCTGGCGACTCCGCCGCGCCCGGACCGTGCCGGGGGGCCTTGGTCCGGGCGCGCCGGTCTTCTCGACCCCGTAGAGGCCGCGGAGGCAACCGACGCGATGGTCCGGGCGCTGGAGGCGCTCGGCGCCGCGCTCGAGTCGGAGCGGCCGGGGGAGGCCTTCTTCGCCGTCGACGGGCTCCGCGGTCTCTACGGAGGCTCCTCGGCCGGGGTGCTGGCGGCGGTGCGTCGGGCGGTGGGGGAGGAGTGGGAGATCGCCGCCGGCCACACCCGCTTCGCCGCCTTCCTCGCCGTCGGCGAGTGGCCGCGGCCGGTGCCGGTCGAGGCGCTGCGCACCCGGCTGGAGGTCTCCGCGCGCGAGGCCGGCGAGTTGATCGAGGCGCTGCGCCGCCTCGGGATCGAGACCCTGAAGGCATTCGCGCAGCTCTCCCCTGACCAGGTCGCCGATCGCTTCGGTCCCTTGGGGTTGCGGGCCCTGCGGCTCTGCCACGGCGAGGAGGGGCCGCTGCGGCCCCGCTCCCCGCGCGAGGATCTGGCCGAGGAGATCGAGCTGCCGGAAGGGACGGCGGGGCGCCAGCTCGACCGCGCCCTCGAGCTGCTCGTCGACCGCCTGCTGGCGGCGCCGCAGCGGAAGGGGAGGACCCTGCTGGGTCTGCGCTTGGGAGCGCGGCTCGCCGCCGGCGGCAGCTGGAGCGTCGAGCAGGGGCTCGGCCGCCCCAGCGCCTCCGCCAGGGTCCTGCGCAACGTCCTCGGCCCCCGCCTCGAGGAGCTGCCGGGGCCGGCGACGGCGCTGCGGCTGCGGGCGGTCGGGCTCGGCTTCCCGGCGCGGGACCAGCTCGAGCTCGCGGTCGGCGGCAGCGAGCCGCGCCGCCGTCGCCTCGGAGCGGCGGTGCGGGAGGTGCGGGCGGTGCAGGGGGCGGAGGCGCTGCTGAAGATCCTCCCCGTCGACGCCTCCTCGCGGGTGCCCGAGCGCTGGGCGATGCTTACCCCCTACCCAGAGCTCTGATGCCGGGCCTCCGTCGTCTCTATGCCCCCCAGCGGGTGGCGGTCCGGACCGACCCCCGCGGCGCCCCGGCGACGGTCGACGGGGTGACGGTGGAGGCCGTCCGCGAGGAGTGGCTGGTCGAGGACCGGTGGTGGACGCCGAAGCCGCTGCGCCGCCACTACTTCGAGCTGGCGCTCGGCGACGGCCGCTCCCTCACCGTCTTCCGCGTCGCCCGCGCCCAGCGCTGGTACCGGCAGCGCGCCTGAGGCGAGGGTTGGTTGATTGCTCATGTACGTCGAGCTGCACGCCCACTCCGCCTTCTCCTTCCTCGACGGCGCCTCGACCCCGCTGGAGCTGGCCGCCGCCGCGGCCGCCCAGGGCTATCCCGCCTTCGCCCTCACCGACCACGACGGCGTCTGGGGCTCGATGGAGTTCGCCCATGCCTGCAAGGGCTTCGGCATCCGCCCGATCACCGGCGCCGAGCTGACGGTGCGCGAGGGAGAGCAGGACCTCCATCTGACCCTGCTCGTCGAAGACGAGACCGGATACCGGAACTTGTGCAGGTTGCTGACTTGCGCGCACGCGCATACGAGGGACAACACGCCGCGGACCTCGATGCAGCCGTGGGCGATGCTGGAGCAGGTAGAGGAGCATGCGGAGGGGCTCGTCTGCCTCTCGGGCTGCGCCCGCGACGGGGCGGTGGCCGGCGCCTTCGAACGCGGCGACACCGCCGCGGGGGAGCGCCTCGCGCGTCGTCTCCTCGCTGCTTTCGGCCGCGACCGCCTCCGGATCGAGCTGCAGCGTCCCTACTGGCGCCGCGACCGCGCCCGCAACCGCTGGCTCGCCGGTCTCGCCGAGCGCCTCGACGTTCCCTGCGTCGCCACCGGCAACGTCCACTGCCACGACCGCCGGCGGGCGCCGCTGCAGGACGCCCTGGTCGCGATCGGCCTCTGCGAGACCCTGGACGAGTCCGAGCCCCACCGCCGCGGCAACTCGACCTCGGCCCTCGCCTCGCCGGGCGCGATGGCCGCCCGCTTCGCCGAATGCCCCGAAGCCGTCGCCGAGACCGAGCGCCTCGCCGAGCGCCTCCGCTTCGACCTCACCGAGCAGCTTGGGTACCGCTATCCCGGCAGCGAGGACCCGAACGCCGACGCCGAGCTCGCCCGCGTCTGCAACCACCACCTCGGCGAGCGCTACGCCGGCAACGCCCGCCTGCTGGAGGCGCAGTGGCGGCTGGAGGAGGAGCTGGCGACGATCCGCAAGCTCGGCCTCTCCGGCTTCTTCCTCCTCCACCGCGACCTGCTGGAGCTGGCGCGCAAGGTCGCCGCCGAGGTGCGCGGCCCGGAGTCGGCGCGCAACGTCCTGCCGCCGGGGCGCGGCCGCGGCTCCAGCGTCAGCTCGATCGTCTGCTACCTCACCGGCCTCTCCCACGTCGACCCGGTCGAGGCCGACCTCTTCTCCGGTCGCTTCCTCAACGACGAAACGACGACCCTGCCGGACATCGACCTCGACTTCCCCCGCGACATCCGCGAGGTCCTGATCCCGCGCGCCCACGACCGCTACGGCCGCGATCGCTCCGCCCTCGCCGCCGCCTTCCCCACCTACCGCCCGAAGGGGGCGGTCCGCGACCTCGGCAAGGCGCTGGGCCTGCCGCCGGCGGAGATCGACCGGGTGGCGAAGACCGTTGGCTTCCACGAGACCGCGAAGGAGATCGAGCGCGACCTCGTCGCTTCGCTGGGACCCGAGCGCGCCAAGGAGCCGCGCTGGCGGGTGCTGCTCGAGCTCGCCAGCGAGATCATGGGGCTGCCCCGCCACTCCTCCCAGCACCCGGGCGGGATGGTGATCTCGACCCGGCCGCTGATCGACGTCTGCCCGGTCGTCCCCGCGGCGATGGCGGGGCGCCAGACGGTCCAGTGGGACAAGGACTCCTGCGCCGACGCCGGCTTCCTCAAGATCGACCTGCTGGGGCTGGGGATGCTCTCCGCGGTCGAGCGCTGCGTCGAGGAGATCGGCCGCGCCCGCGGCGAGCGCCTCGACCTCTCGCGGATCCCGCTCGACGACGAGGAGACCTTCGAATCGATCCGCGCCGCCGAGACCACCGGCGTCTTCCAGATCGAGAGCCGGGCGCAGATGCAGATGCTGCCGCGGACCCAGCCCCGCGACCTCGACGACCTCATCGTCCAGGTGGCGCTGGTGCGGCCGGGCCCGATCCAGGGCGGCGCCATCCACCCCTACATCGAACGCCGCAAGCTCCTCCGCGAGGACCCCGAGTTCAAGGTCCCCTACCCGCACCCGCTGCTGGAGCCGGTGCTGGAGGAGACGCTGGGGACGATCGTCTTCCAGGAGCAGGTGATCGAGTCGGCGATGGCCCTGGCCGGCTTCAGCTCCTCCGAGGCGGAGGGCCTGCGGCGGGCGATGACCCGCAAGCGCTCGGAGGAGGCGATCGCCGAGCACCACCGGCGCTTCCTCGCCGGCGCCGCGGCCAACGGCGTCTCCGAGGAGATCGCCGAAGGGGTCTGGAACCAGATCAAGGGGTTCTCCGGCTACGGCTTCCCGAAGGCCCACTCGGCCGCCTTCGGCCTGCTCGCCTACCAGTCGGCCTGGCTGCGCATCCACTACGGGCCCGAGTTCCTCTGCTCGCTGCTGAACGAGCAGCCGATGGGCTTCTACCCGCCGGACTCGCTGGTCCACGAGGCGCAGCGCCGCGGCATCCGCGTGGCGCCGCCGGACGCCAACCGCAGCCGCGTCCTCTGCCACGTCGAATCGCCGCGCGAGGAAGGCGAAGTGCGGGGCGGGCTGGTGGTGCGGGTCGGCCTCGGCTACGTGAAAGGGGTGAAGAAGGAGGAGATGGAGGCGCTGGTCGCCGAGCGCGAGCGCGGCGGTCCCTATGAGGGGATCGCCGAAATGGCGTCTCGCGCCGGCGCCGGCCTGCCGAGCCTCGAACGCCTCGCCTGGGCCGGCGCCCTCGACGGCATCCACGCCGGCTCGGAGGACGACCGCCGCGAGGCGCTCTGGCGCGTCGGCGTCACCGGCGCCGGCCGCACCACCGGCAGCAGCACCCAGCTGGCGCTGCCGATGGAGCCGCCCGAGCCGCCGCAACTGGCGCCGCTGGGGGAGTGGGGGAAGCTGATCGCCGACTACCGCTCGACCGGGATGACGGTCGAGAAGCACCCGATGAGGCTGCTGCGGCCAAGCCTCGACCCCAAGCTGACCCTCAGCTCGGACCTCCCGCGCCTGGACCACGGCGCCCCCGTCCAGATCGCCGGCATGGTCACCGCCCGTCAGCGCCCCGAGACCGCCAACGGCATCACCTTCATGCTGCTCGAGGACGAGCGCGGCTCCGTCAACCTCGTCGTCCCGCCCCCCGTCTACGAGCGCCACCGCCCGCTCGTCCGCACCGCCCCCCTGCTTCTCGCCCGCGGCCGCCTCGAGCGCCGCGAGGGCGTCGTCAACGTCGTCGTCGGCGACCTCGCGCCGCTCCAGGGGCCGTCGCAGTCTCCCCAGCAAACGACGCATGAGCCGCGCCGGCTCGCGGTCGCCGAGCTGCGCGCGGTGGCACCCGCGGGCCACAGCTTCGGCCGCCGCGGGTGACATTTGTCACCACGAAACGGTGTCACATGGCCCGCCCTTGACCCGCCTCCCCCCACACCTGTAGAAGCGTTCTCGAACAGTTGACTCTTCCTGAGTGAACTGTCTGCAACGGCTCCGGAGGCAAGGGAAAGCCCGGAGCCACAAACAACTCCGGCACACAGCCGGACAAGGAGGACTAATGAAGTACATCAAGATGCTCGGGCTGCTCGCCGTAGCCGCGACCGCCCTCATGGCGTTCGCCGGCACCGCTGCGGCGACCACGCTTACATCGCCTGCAAACCAGGTCTACACAAGCACTATCGAAGCTAGTGCTGGCTCGACCTCTCTGCACAACACGTCCCTCGAACAGACGGTCACCTGCAAATCATCCAGTGTTAAAGGTACCGTGGAACAGCATGGCGAATCTGTTACAGCCGGTGGTGCAGTTAGCACACTGCACTTCAATGAATGTGGTGATGACACCGTTACCGTTGTGAATAAAGGCTCGCTCCTCATTCACTCCAACGGGGAAGTTACATCGACTGGTGCTGAAATCACAATTAAAGAGGGTTCTACCGGGATTGCGTGTACCTACAAAACCTCCGGTACGAAAATTGGCACCTTTACAGAGAGTTCGACCACTGGCGGTACAGCGGTCCTCGATATTGCATCCTCGACGATTCCGCGCGAAGGCGACAGCATCTTCTGCGGGACCAAAGGCCAGTGGACAGGTACTTACACCGTCACGAATCCTGATTTCCTGGATCTTGACTAATTAATGTAGCCGACCCAAGCACTGGATCATAGACGCGGCCGCCTAATAGGCGGCCGCGTGCTTAGTGCCAAGGTTTGTCACTCGGGAATACTTGACAGTCCCGGAGGGTAGTCCTAAATTCCTACCTCTTGGGATGAGGCACACAGGGAAGTCAGGGAGCACATCAGGGGGGAATGAGATGAGTAGGTCGATCCATCGCAAGGTTCTTGTGCTTATGCTCGCGGCATCGTGCTTAAACTTCGGTGCACTGTCGGCATCCGCCGCCGCGCTTCCCTACCAGTTCAATGCGACCTTCTCGCTGGTCGGAAACTGTACCACCTCGTCCTTCGACTCAGTCCCAGATCCCAGTTGCCCATATCTTTCTCCCCCGGATGGCCCCAGCGGCCGCTTCAACGAGCCGAGGAGCATTGCGATCGACGCCTATGGCAACGAGTACGTGGCGAGCTACGCGGGCGGGGGCGCAACGGGGCGGATCGACGTCTTCAACGACGAAGGCAAGTTCATAACTGAGCTGGCTGATCCCAATGGCCCCTTTAGCGTCACTGTCGACCGGAACGGCAACCTCTATGCCTTTGAGCAGAGCCCAGGAAGTCCAAGCGAAATCGTCCGCTACACCCCCTCGGTCTACGAAGGGAAGGCTGGCAACATCGAGTACAGCACCACGCGGGCAATAATTACGACCAACAACTTACCCAAGAACGGTCTCGCCATTGATCTTTCCAATGACCATCTCTACATCGCGCAAGGAGACGTTGTCCGCGAATACAGCTCGGCGGTGGAAGGCAACAAATTGCTCGCTTCGATCGGTTCCGGTGAGTTAACCGCTTCCCACTGGGTGGCGGTGGACGCTCAGCGCCGCCGCCTCTTCGCCAGCTCCTGTCGGGAAAACGGCATTGAAGACTGCGTGATCAAGGTCTTCGAAGCTGACTCCCCCCACAGCCTGATCGAAGAAATCGACGGCTCCGAAGTGCCGGCCGGCGAGTTTAAATCGACCAAGGGCTGGACCTCGATCGCCGTCGACGAAGCAACCGGCCATTTCTTCGTCGACGACCTCGAGCTGACCAAAAACGTCTACGAGTTCGACGAGAACTTCAAATACGTCGAGACGCTCACCTTCTCGGGCTTCCAGGGCGGCAACGCGCTGCAGATCGGCTACAGCAATGCCCCTGAAGACGAAGAAGCCAAAAACCGCCGCTTCCTCTTCGTCCCGGTCATCACCGCCGCCGGGCGGGCGTTGGCCTTCGAACCACCCGGCGTGCCGGCCCCCGAGATCCTCGACCTCACGGCCGTCAACATCGGCGAAACCGAAGCAGAGCTGCAGGCGAGGATCGACCCCGAAAACGGCGCCACCACCTACGTCATCGAATACACCACCCAGCAGGCCTTCGAAGAAGAAGGCTTCGCGGGCGCGACTGTTGCCGGCGAAGGCACCACCCCGGCGACCGGCCAGCCGGTGGTGGTGAGCGCGATCATCAGCGGCCTTTCGCCCGGCACCGCCTACCGCTTCCGGGTGCGGGCGGAGAACTCAGGCGGCAAAGCAGAACCGGTCCCCGAGGCAGGCTTCACCACTTACTCCGATTCCCTGACCGGCGGGCTGCCCTGTCCGAACGACGCCTTGCGGATCGGCCCCTCGGCGCTGCTGCCCGACTGCCGCGCCTATGAGCTCGTCACCCCTCCAGATACCAACGGGCGGCCACCCTTGGGTCCTGGTACTGAAGGGGACCGCTTCGGGGGCGTGCAATCTTCCCCGGCTGGCAACGCAGTCTCCTTCGAGATACTTGGAGGTGCCCTTCCGGGCAGCGAAGCTACCGGCGGCTTCCACGGCGACCTCTATCGCGCCGACCGCGGACCGTCGGGCTGGGGCACCACCCTCACCGGCCCCACTTCCACGCAGGCGACCAGAACCGAGCCAGGCAGCACCTCCCCCGACCAGGGCTTTGCCTTCTGGGTTGCGGGGGGGGAGGGGTCCGCTGTTCTTAAAGGAGTCCGGACGAGGTATGTTCGCTATCCCGATGGCCACTCGGAGCTAATCGGTAGGGGCAGCATCGCCGACGATCCCAACGCCAGCGGAAGACTGATCACCGAGAGCGGCACCCATATCGTCTTCCAGACTGATGCCTTGAATGGGGAGCCCATCCAGCTCGAGCCAAACGCCCCGCCGACCGGCACCCGCGCCGTCTACGACCGCACCGCAGACGAAGTCACCCACGTCGTCTCGCTGCTGCCGGGCGACATCACCCCGGCAGCGGGCCAGCACGCCACCTACCTGGGCGCCTCCGCCGACGGCGAGGGCATCGCCTTTGAAATCGGCACCGCCCTCTACCTGCGCAAGGAAAACGCCACCACCTTCCAGATCGGCACCGGCGTCACCTTCGCCGGCGTCTCCGAAGGCGGCGGCCGCGTCTTCTACGTGGAGGGAGGAGACCTCAAGGCCTTCGACACCGCAACCGAAGAAGTCGTCGCCTTCAGCTCCACCGGCGACGTCACCCCGGTCAACGTCGCCCCCCAGGGCACCCGCGCCTACTTCGTCTCCCCGAGCGTCCTGGGAGGCGCCAACCCCAACGGCGCGGTAGCCCAGGCGGGCGAAGAGAACCTCTACCTCTCCACCGAAGGGGCAATCAGCTTCCTCGGCACGGTGACCGCCGAGGACGTGGAAGGGGAAACCCTCCCCAACGGGTCCGAAGCGAATGGACTAGGGCTTTGGACTAAAGCATTGGTGAAACTACAGCCGGCAACGGACCCCTCCCGCCTCACGCCCGACGGCTCGGTGCTGCTGTTCCAGTCGCGCGCCGTCCTCGACGGCCAGCCGACCGGCGGCGACCCGCAGGTCTTCCGCTACGACAGCGCCTCCAACCGCCTGCACTGCATCTCCTGCATCCCGACCGGGGTGCCGGAGGGCAGTGGCGCCAGTCTTCAGTCCTTCCGTATCGGCTTTGACACGGAGGCTCCCTTCAGCACCTACGGCTTCGTCCCCAACCTCCGCGCCGACGGCAAGCGCGCCTTCTTCGAGTCAGAGGAAGCCCTCGTCTCCACCGACACCGACGAGGTCCGCGACGTCTACGAGTGGGAGGCGCAGGGCGTCGGCAGCTGCACCCGCGCCGGCGGCTGCGTCTATCTGATCAGCTCGGGGCAAAGCGGCGCCGGAGACTTCCTCTACGGCCACAGCCAAAGCGGCGACGACGTCTTCTTCACCACCGCCGACAGCCTCACCGGCTCCGACGCCGGCGGCACCGTCTCGATCTACGACGCTCGGGTCAATGGCGGCTTTGCGGAACCGAAGCCCGAGACCTGCCAGGAAGTCGATCCCTGCAGGGGCCAGGCGCCCCCGGGCCCCTCGCTTCCGCCCGCAACCAGCGAAGACCTCGGCCGACTGCAGGAACCGCCGCCGCGCAAACCCCGCCCCTGCCCCAAGGGCAAGCGCAAGGTTAAACGCGCCGGCAAGGTCGTCTGCGTGAAGAAGAAGAAGCAGCGCAAGCACAAACAGCGAAGGACCGGCTCCAACCAGAGGGGAGCGGCCCGATGAGGTCGATCACCCGCTCGAGGAGCTTCTGCTCGACGCTTCTGCTCTGCCTGCTCTCGCTGAGCCTGCTCGGCGCCAGCCCGGCGAGCGCCGCC
>DASTXV010000089.1:0-3512 GCA_035765335.1 Solirubrobacterales bacterium | reverse complement strand
TTATAGCGGCCAAAGCTCAACCACACCCTGTCATCGGGCCATCGAGTGGGCGATTGACCGCCCATGTGAGGGTCGATTGACCACTCGCCGTTCAGAGCGTGCGCAGGGCGGCTTCGGCGGCGTTGAAGCCGTTGATGCCGTGGGCGCCGGCGCCGGGTGGGGTCGCGGCGGAGCAGATGAAGAGGCCGGGGATGCCGGTCCAGTAGGGGACCGGGGCGAGGCGGGGGCGGGCGAGGGTCTGGAGGAGGTTGTTGGCGCCGGTGAGGATGTCGCCGCCGAGGAAGTTGGGGTTGATGGCCTCGAGCTCGGCGGGGGTGCGGACGGCGCGGGCGACGATGCGCTCGCGCAGGCCGGGGGCGAAGCGTTCGACCTGGTCGAGGACGGTCTCGGTGGCGTCGCCGTCGTAGCCGCCGGGGACGTGGGCGTAGGCCCAGACCGGGTGCAGGTCGCCCTTGGAGCGGCCGGGGTCAGCGAGGTACTGCTGGCCGACGAGGACGAAGGGGCGCTCCGGCATCCGGCCGCGGTTGATCTGCCGCTCGGCGTCGGCCAGTTCCTCCAGCGAGCCGGCGACGTGGACGGTGCCCGCCCGGCGCGCCGCCTCCATCGTCCACGGCACCCCGCCCTCGACCGCGAGGTCGACCTTGAAGGCGCCGGGGCCGTGCCTGTAGCGACGGTAGGCGCGGGCGACCCGCGATGGCAGCCGCGCGCCGGCCAGCTCCAGCACCCCGGCCGGCGCCAGGTCGAGGACGACGGCGTCGGCCGGCGGCAGCTCGTCGAGCGAGCGCACCCGCCGGCCGGTCTCGATCCGGCCGCCGTGCTCGCGGACGACCGCGGCCCAGGCGTTCGCCAGCGCCACCGAGCCGCCCTTCGCCACCGGCCAACCGTAGGCGTGGCCGGAGCAGACCAGCGCCATCCCGATCGCCGAGCTGAGCGGCCGGTCGAGCGGTGCGTAGGAGTGGGCGGCGACGCCGCCGAACAGGGCCGCCGCCTCCGGCGTCCCCAGCCAGCGCCCGAGCGTCGTCGCCGGCGCCAGCGTCGGCAGCCCGAACCGGGCCAGCCGCAGCGGGTGGCGCGGGAGGTGGAAGAGCGGGCGGTAGATGTCCTCGGTCAGCGCGTCGTAGCCCTGCGAGGGCGGGCCGAAGACGCGGCGCCAGCGCCAGCCGGCGGCGCCGAGGCCCTTGGCGGTCGCCTCGACCGAGCGCAGCATCACCCCTCCCCCACCGCCGTCGAGCGGGTGGGCGAGGTCGACCTCCGGCCAGCCCCACTCGAGCCCGTGTCGCTCCAGTTCCAACCCCGGGGAGACGACCGCCGGCGAGGCGACCGCCATCGGGTGCGTGGCGCTGCACTCGTCGTGCAGCAGGCCGGGGACCGTCAGCTCCGAGGTGCGGGTGCCGCCGCCGATCGTCTCCGCGGCCTCGATCACCGTCACCTCCACCCCGCGGCTCGCCAGCGTCGCCGCGCAGGCGAGCCCGTTGGGGCCGGAGCCGACGATGACGGCGCTGCTCATGAGACCGGGTGGACCGGGAACGGCTCGTCGCCGACCAGCCACGGCTGGCGCCGGACCATGTCGCGGACGTCGACCCAGCCTTCCTCGACCAGGCCCTCGGCCGCATCCCAGATCCGGTAGCGCTGGCGCTGCACGTGCGCGGGCTGGGACTCCAGCGTCACCACCCGCAGCTCCCCCGGCTCGAACTGGCAGCGCTCCTGCACCGCGGCCAGCAGGCGGTGGTCGTGGAAGTGGCCATCACCGAAGTTGTAGCCGAGGACGACGCCCGCGACGAGCTCCCCCTCGCGCACGCTGTAGGCGTCGACGTCGTCCACCGCCCGCACCGAGAGCGCGTTCAGCGCCCGCCCGTGCGAGTGCATCGAGCGGAAGGCGAGCCCTTTGTAGAGCAGGACCTCGATCATCTCCGGCTCGTAGAACTTCTTCAGCTGCTCTTCGACGATCGGCGCCGACTTGACGACCTCGCGATCGAGCTTCGCCTCCGCCCCCGTGTCGCGCCGGAACAGCCACTGGCTGGTCGCCCAGTTGCCGGCGTAGTACCGCATCGAGGGCAGGAAGGAGACGAGGTCGGGACGGAAGTTCCCCAGCACCGGCAGGCCGACACAGAGCACCGCCAGAATCACCAGCAGCAGCGGGTCGTCCAGGGTCGACCAGGGCACGTCGGCGTAGTGGCCGAAGAGGAAGAAGAGGCCGAAGATCATGAACACGTTCCACTCCAGCGGCACCGCCAGCGGAAACGTCGAGAAGATGTGGACGTGGAAGATCACCATCCCGGCGAGGGCGATCGTCCCCAGCAGCCCGCCCTGGGTGAGGATCAGGACCAGCGGCAGGGTGAACTCCATCACCGTGCCGAGGTGCGCGGCCCCGGCCCCGACCCGCGAGGGCAACAGGTCCTCCGGGTGGTCCCGGTAGAGCCGGCGCTTCGCCTTGCGGGATTTGTTCCAGGGCGTGTTGCTGATCATCACCGTGACCACGAAGGGGAAGTGGCGGTTCAGCTTCGAGGCCGCCGCCCCCCACCAGATGCAGAAGAAGACGAGCTGCGCCGCGACGACCATGTTGGTCAGCGGAAAGAGGAAGATGATCGCGAGGGTGCCGTAGATCTCCGCCCGCGCCGCCAGGAAGGGGACCTTGTCCCGGAGGCCGAGGGCGCCGAGGAAGGCCAGCAGCACCCCGACCGCGACGGGGTCGAGCCTCTCCCCCGACGAGAGCAGCAAATACAGCGCCGCCCCGATCAGCCCTATATATAGAGCGACGTCGAGCCAGGCGCGGGTCGTGCCCCGCGTCCCCGGCACCTTCTCGGGCCAGGGCGGCAGCCGCGTCGTCCCCGGCCGCAGCCAGTAGAGGAAGCCGCCGATCATCGGGCTGAAGCGCAGGGTCAGCGGCAGCGAGCCGGCGCCGAGCCCCAGCACCTCCCACAGCATCGTCCAGACGACCGCCTTCTGGAAGACGATCGGGTCGGTCCAGGCGGGCCAGCCGCTGGTGGCGAAGATCAGCAGGGCGCCGCCGCCCGCGTAGGCGAGGATCTTGAAGACGTAGAGGAAGTAGACCGCGACCGGCGTCCCGAACCCGTTCAGGGCCCAGTCCTGGGCCAGCGGCTTGATCCGCTCAAGGTGCGGGCGGCGGCGCCACTCCTCCACCTCGAAGGGCGGCGGCGCGGGGTCTAGGAGGCCCATCCAGACGTCCAGCGATTGCTCAAGTCGGTCCTTTCTATGCCGATGACTCTATGACGTGTCCGCGACCCCGCCAACCTCGTCCCCTCCCCCCGGCGTCCAGCCCATCTGGGGGAGCTATTCAGCCTCTGGACAGGTGGCGGCCGCGAGCCTCACCGCTACGGCCGCCAGTCCCGCCGAGCAGCCCTCGCCCCGCCTCTCCCTTCCCGGCTTCGGCGACGAGCCGCTGACCCCGCTCTCGCAGCGCCTCATGCACGGGGTCAAGTTCCTCTCGCTGCTGCTGATCCTGGTCCTCGCCAACTCCTTCATCAACAGCAGCGAAGAAAACCCGCTCAACC
>DASTXV010000088.1:0-10158 GCA_035765335.1 Solirubrobacterales bacterium | reverse complement strand
TGTCCGCACTGATGCCAAAGGTCGGCGGCCGTGCCGACGGCAGGCGGGTCAGCGCGGCGGTGCGGGAGAAGCTTGGCGCGTAGGCAGCTGACGCTGGACAACACGGTAGCCGCGGAGCTGGCGGGCTCCGATGACGCGGTCCTGCGCGCGCTGCGCGGCCACCTCGATTGCGAGCTCCATCTCCGCGGCAACGTGCTGACCCTCGACGGGTCGGCCGATGGCGTGAAGACGGCCGCCACGGTTGTGGACGAGCTCGTCGAGCTGATCGAGCAGGGCCACGAGGTGGCA
This sequence comes from Solirubrobacterales bacterium, assembly GCA_035765335.1. Classification (GTDB taxonomy): domain Bacteria; phylum Actinomycetota; class Thermoleophilia; order Solirubrobacterales; family 70-9; genus VAYN01. The sequence goes on along the minus strand of DASTXV010000088.1, from coordinate 9,870 downwards.
CCCGGGACGATCGAAGCGGTGACCGGCGCGCTGGATGCGCACGAGAGCCCCGCGGAGATCCTCGAGGACGTGGTCTGGCGCCACCGCAACACCAAGGTCGCGCCGAAGACGCTCAACCAGAAGCGCTACGTCGACTCGATCCGGCGCCACACCATCACTTTCGGGATCGGCCCGGCGGGCACTGGCAAGACCTTCCTCGCGGTGGCGATGGCAGCCGCGGCGCTCGCCGACCATCAGGTGCAGCGGATCATCCTGACGCGGCCCGCGGTCGAGGCCGGAGAGCGGCTCGGCTTCCTGCCGGGCGACATCCAGGCGAAGGTCGACCCATACCTCCGGCCGCTCTTCGACGCGCTCTTCGACATGCTCGATCCGGACCGCGTCAACGGCTACTTCGAGCGGGGCGTGATCGAGGTTGCGCCGCTCGCCTTCATGCGCGGCCGGACGCTGAACGACTCCTTCGTGATCCTCGACGAGGCCCAGAACACGAGCCCGGAGCAGATGAAGATGTTCCTCACCCGGCTCGGCTTCAACTCGCGGATGGTGGTGACCGGCGACGTCACCCAGGTCGATCTGCCCAAGGATCAGCGCTCGGGACTGATCGCGGTCAGCGACATCCTCGAGGACGTCCAGGACATCGCCTTCGTCCGCTTCGGCGGCGAGGACGTCGTCCGCCACAAGCTGGTGCAGCGGATCGTCGCCGCCTACGACGCGCACGGCGCCCGCGAGCGGGAGGCGCGCGCCGAACACGGGCCGACGCCGCGTTCGTGAGCCTCGACCTCACCGACGTTCCCCCTGACCTGCGCAGCGCTGTCGCCGCCGCGCTGGAAGCTGCCGGCGTCGGGGAGGGCCACCTCGGGGTCGAGATCGTCGACGCCGGGCGGATCCGGGAGCTGAACCGCGAGCATCGCGGCAAGGACGCCCCGACCGACGTGCTCGCCTTCCCGATCGACGAACTGGAGCCGGTGGCGGGCCCCCGCGAGCTCGGCGACGTCGCGATCTGCCCCGAGCGCTGCTCGGACGTGACCGAGGCCGCGGTCCACGGCGTCCTCCACCTCTGCGGGTACGACCACGAGACCGACGCGGGGGAGATGCTGGAGCTGCAGGCGAGCGTGTTGGCGGAGCTGCGATGAGCCGCGCCGGCTTCGTCGGCCTCGCCGGCCGCCCCAACGTCGGCAAGTCGACCCTGGTCAACGCGATCGTCGGCTCCCACGTCGCGATCGTCTCCAACCGGCCGCAGACGACGCGGCGGGCGATCCGCGGCGTTCGCACCGACCGCGAGACCGAGACCCAGCTGGTGCTGATCGACCTGCCGGGGGTGCAGCGCCCGCGCGACGTCCTCACCGAGCGGATGCAGGGCCGGGTCGAGCGCGAGCTCGCCGACTCCGACGCCGTCCTCTTCGTCGTCAACGGCGAGGAGGGGATCGGACCGGGCGACCGCTTCATCGTCAAGGCGCTGCTCGACGCCGGCGCCAAGCTGCCGGTGATCTGCGCCGTCAACAAGGCCGACAGGCTCGGTCCCAACGAGCTGGTGCCGGTGCTGGCGCAGGCGGCCGAGCTGGAGGGCGTCGACGAGGTCTTCCCGATCAGCGCCAAGACCGGCGAGGGGGTGGGGCCGCTGCTCGGGCGGCTGAGCGAGCTCGTCCCGGAGGGTCCCTACATGTACCCGCCTGAGGACCGCAGCGACCAGTCGAGCGAGCTGCTGCTGGCCGAGCTGATCCGCGAGCAGGTGCTGAACCGGACCCGGCAGGAGATCCCGCACTCGGTCGAGGTCTCGGTCCTGGAGGTGGAGCCGCGCGAGGATGGGCTGATCATGGTCCGGGCCGAGATCTGGGTCGAGACCGAGTCGCAGAAGGGGATCCTGATCGGCCGGGCGGGGTCGAAGGTGAACGAGATCGGCACCGCCGCCCGACGCTCGCTGGAGCGCGAGCTGGGCGCCAGGGTCCACCTCGACCTCACCGTCCGCGTGCGCCGCAACTGGCGCCGCGACGAGGATCTGCTCGACCGCCTCGGGATCGAGTAGGACCCTGCGTTTACGATTCCTCCGATGTTTCCTGAAATCGAATTCGACCAACAGGGCCTGGTGCCGTGCGTCGTCCAGGATTTCGCCTCGGGCGAGGTGCTGATGCTCGCCTACATGAGCAGCCGGTCCCTGGAAATGACGCTCGAGACCGGCGACCTCCATTTCTACAGCCGCTCGCGCGAAGAGCTGTGGAGGAAAGGCGAATCCTCCGGCGCCTTCATGCACCTGCGCCAGCTCCGCTACGACTGCGACGGCGACGCCCTGGTGGCGCTGGTCGATCCCGCCGGCCCCGCCTGCCACACCGGCGAGCGCAGCTGCTTCTACCGCGAGGTGCTGGGCTCGGCTTCGCCGCGCAAGGACGCGCCGCCGGCCCCCGGCGAGCCGTACCCGGTCACCCACGAAGCGTTGCCGGCGCTGGAGCGGACGATTCGCGACCGCGCCCTGCAGCGTCCCGACGGCAGCTACACGGTCACGCTGCTCGATGACCGCGCGCTGATCGGCGAGAAGGTCGAGGAGGAGGCCGAGGAGGTCGTCCGCGCCGCTCGCGAAGAGAGCGACGAGCGGGTGGCCGAAGAGGCCGCCGACGTGCTCTACCACCTCAGCGTGCTGCTGGCCTCGCGCGGGATCTCGCAGGCGAAGGTGATGGAAGTGCTGAATGGCCGTAGCGGCTGACTCCGAGATCCGCCTCGAGCCGACCCTGGAGGAGGCGCGCGAGCTGGCCCGCGAGGGCAACGTGGTGCCGGTGCGGGCGCGCTTCGTCGACGACTGCGAGACGCCGGTCTCGGCCTTCCTCAAGCTGCGCGAGGGCGAGCCCGAGGGAGCCCCCTGCTTCCTGCTCGAGTCGGCCGAGCAGGGCCAGGTCGGGCGCTACTCGTTCGTCGGGCTGCGCCCGCGGGCGCTGCTGCGCTGGAGCGACGGGGTGCTCTCGGAGTGGAGCGACGGCGCGACCCCCGAGAGCGAGCCGAGCCGCGCCGAGCCCGCCCCCGACCCCTACGGGGCGGTGGCCGAGCGCCTGCGCGAGTACCGCCCGGCGCCGGTCGAGGGCCTGCCGCCCTTCGCCGGCGGCGCCGTCGGCTTCTTCGGCTACGACCTGGTGCGGACGGTGGAGCCGCTGGGCGAGCCCAACCCCGACCCGCTCGGCCTGCCCGACATGGCGCTGATGGTGACCGACGCGATGCTGATCTTCGACCACCTGCGCCACGAGCTGACGATCCTCGCCTGCGCCTTCGTCGAGGAGGACGGCGGCGTCGAGGCCGCATATGAGAAGGCCGCGGCGACGATCGCCGAGATGCGCGAGCGGCTGCGCGGGGCGGTGCCGGTGCCGGCGCGGCCATCGGTGAGCGAGCCGCCGGAGTTCGAGTCGAACATGAGCCGGGAGGAGTTCGAAGCGGTGGTCGCGCGGATCGTCGAGTACGTCCACGCCGGCGACGCCTTCCAGGTCGTCCCCTCGCAGCGCTTCTCGGCCCCGGCCCCGGTCGAAGCCTTCTCGATCTACCGCGGGCTGCGGGCGGTCAACCCCTCGCCCTACATGTACTTCCTCGAGTTCGGCGACTTCCAGATCGCCGGCGCCTCGCCGGAGCCGCTGGTGAAGGTGAGCGGCGACCGCGTCGAGACGAGGCCGATCGCCGGGACCAGGCCGCGCGGCGGCAGCGAGGACGAGGACCGCCAGCAGGCGGAGCGGCTGATGAACGACGCCAAGGAGCGGGCCGAGCACGTGATGCTGGTCGACCTCGGCCGCAACGACCTCGGCCGGGTCTGCGAGTACGGCAGCGTCAAGGTCGACGAGCTGATGGTGGTCGAGACCTACTCGCACGTCCTCCACATCGTCAGCCAGGTCTCCGGCCGGCTCAAAGAGGGGGTCAGCGCGATGGACGTGCTGCGCTCGGCGCTCCCCGCCGGCACCCTCTCGGGCGCCCCGAAGGTGCGGGCGATGCAGATCATCGACGAGCTCGAGCCGGTCAAGCGCTGCTCCTACGGTGGCGCGATCGGCTACCTCTCCTGGAACGGCGATCTCGACACCGCAATCCACATCCGCACCGTCGTCGTCAAGGACGGCCGGCTGCACGTGCAGGCCGGTGGCGGCACCGTCGCCGACGCCAAGCCGAGCTACGAGTGGCACGAGTCGGTGAACAAGGCGCGGGCGGTATTCCGCGCCGTCGAGGTCGCCTGCGAGCAACCGGACTGGGCGTGAGCATGCGCGTCCTCGTGATCGACAACTACGACTCCTTCACCTACAACCTCGTCCAGTACCTGGGCGAGCTGGGGGCGGAGGTGGAAGTGGTGCGCAACGACAAGGCGACGGTGGCGGAGCTGCTGGAGCGCCGGCCTGACCGGCTGGTCGTCTCGCCCGGCCCCTGCACCCCCGCCGAGGCCGGCATCTCCGGCGAGGCGATCCGCGCCTTCGGCGAAGCCGGGACGCCGGTGCTGGGCGTCTGCCTCGGGCATCAGGCGATGGTCGAGGCCTTCGGCGGCCGGGTCGTCCAGGGCGAGCCGATCCACGGCAAGGAGGGCGAGGTCGAGCACGACGGCAAGGCGATCTACGCCGGCCTGCCGAGCCCGATGGTCGCCGGGCGCTACCACTCGCTGGTCGCCGACCCGGACCTGCCCGAGGAGCTGGAGCTGACCTCCAGCCTCGGCGACGTGGTGATGGGCGCGCGCCACCGCGAGCTGCCGATCGAGGGCGTTCAGTTCCACCCCGAGTCGGTCCTCACCCCGCAGGGGAAGCACCTGCTGGCGAACTTCATCGCCGAGGGCAAGGAGGAGGCCGATGCCTAACGACGTCGTCAGCCGCGCGATCGACGCCGTCTGCGCCGGCGACCACCTCACCGCCGACCACGCCTCGGCCGTGCTCAGCGAGATCATGGAGGGGCGGGCCGACCCGGTCCAGACCGGCGCCTTCCTGATCGCCCTGCGGGCGAAGGGGGAGACCGTCCCCGAGCTGGTGGGGTTGGCGCGGACGATGCGGGCGCTGGCGACGCCGGTCCCGACCAGGCGCGACGACCTCGTCGACACCTGCGGCACCGGCGGCGGGCCCTCGACCTTCAACGTCTCGACCACGGCGGCGCTGGTCGCCGCCGGCGCCGGGGCTGCGATCGCCAAGCACGGCAACCGCTCCAACTCCAGCAAGTGCGGCTCTGCGGACGTGCTCGAGGCGCTGGGGGTGAACATCGAAATCGGGCCCGAGCAGGTCGGCCGCTGCATCGACGAGGTCGGCTTCGGGTTCATGTTCGCGCCCAGGCACCACGCGGCGATGAAGCACGTGGTGCCGGCGCGCAAAGCGCTGGGGGTGCGGACGATCTTCAACTTCCTCGGCCCGCTGACCAATCCGGCGGGAGCCAGCCGGCAGCTGCTCGGGGTGGCCGACCGCCACTACCAGGAGACCCTGGCCGAGGCGCTGATCGGCCTCGGCAGCGAGCGGGCGCTGGTCGTCTCCGCCGAGGACGGCTTGGATGAGCTCTCGCTCTCGGCCCGGACCCGGGTGATCGAGGTCGCCGAGGGCCGCACCGCCGAGTGGTTCGTCGAGCCCGGACAGTTCGGCCTGGCGCCGGCGGAGCTGGAGAGCGTGGCCGGCGGCACCCCCGAGGAGAACGCCGCGATCAGCCGCCGGGTGCTGGCCGGGGAGCCGGGGCCGCACCGCGACCTGGTCCTGCTCAACGCCGCCGCCGCGCTCTACGTCGGCGGGCTCGCCCCCGACCTCGAGCAGGGGGTCGCCAGGGCCGCCGAGGCGATCGACTCGGGCGCGGCAGCAAACGTGCTGGAGCGCCTGATCGCGGCAACCGCCGCCCCCGCCGTCTAGGCTTTTGCGGTTCAAGTGGGAATGATGGAGCAGCTCATCGCCGGGGCCCGGGAGGGGGTGGAGGCGCGTCGCCGCGACTTGCCCCTCGCCGACCTCGAATCGCGCCTGCAGAGCAGGGGCGAGGACCGGCCCTTCAACGAGGCCCTGACCCGACCGGGGATCTCGCTGATCGCCGAGTTCAAGCGCCGCTCGCCGAGCGCGGGCGCGCTGGCGCCGGAGGCGCTCGACGTCGCCGCGCAGGTGGCCGCCTACGAGCGCGGCGGCGCCGCCGCGCTCTCGGTCCTCACCGACGAACGGCACTTCGGCGGCTCGCTCGCCGACCTCCGCGCCGCCCGCGCCGCCTGCGACCTGCCGATCCTGCGCAAGGACTTCATCGTCGACCCCTACCAGCTCTACGAGGCGGCGGTGAACGGCGCCGACGCGGTGCTGCTGATCGTCGCCGCGCTCGACGACGAGGACCTGCGCTCCCTCCACCGCGAGGCGCGCTCGATCGACCTCGACGTCCTCGTCGAGGTCCACGACGAGGAGGAGATGGAGCGGGCGCTGGAGGCTGGCGCCGAGGTGATCGGGATCAACAACCGCAACCTCGACGACATGAGCGTCGACCTCGCCACCACCTACGAGCTGATGCCTGACGTCCCCGCCGGCAAGGGCGTCGTCGCCGAGAGCGGGATCTCCGGGCGGAGGGAGCTGGAGGAGCTCGACCGGGTCGGCGTCGACGCGGTCCTGATCGGCACCTCGCTGATGTCGGCCGACGACCCCGAGGCGAAGGTCCGGGAGCTGACCGGCGGCGACGAAGCCACCCGGGAGCACCTCGTCTAGCAGCCCGCGGCGAATTTAGAAAAAATTTCAAGGGCGCTTAGGGGCCGGTGATCCCCTTGAGGCAACCTGTCGCCATGCCCGAACCGAAGAAGAGCTTCCTCCGCAGCCCCTTTGCCTCCGCCCTCCTCGGCGGTCTCGTCGTCGCCGTCCTCGGCTGGATCGCGATCGCCGCCGGCTTGATCCAGTCCGAGGGCGGCACGACGACGACCGTCGCCACCCCGGTGTCGACGCCGATCGAGGCGAGCTCGGAAGACGGCGAGGGCAACGTCGTCAACCAGATCTACAAGGCCGACGGCGACGGCGTCGCCTTCATCGAAGCCGACATCGAAGCGCAGGCGCCCGAAAGCTTCAGCCCCTTCGGCGAACCGGAACCGGAAGGCGGCAGCGCCACCGGCTCCGGCTTCGTGATCGACAAGGAGGGGCACGTGATCACCAACAACCACGTGGTCGAAGGCGCCACCGACGTCTCGGTCAAGCTCGGCGACTCGGAGCGGAGCTTCGAGGCCGAGGTGGTGGGCACCGACCCCGGCACCGACATCGCCCTGCTCAAGGTCGACGCCCCCTCGAGCGAATTCCACCCGCTGCAGCTGGGCCGCTCCTCCGAGCTCGAAGTCGGCGACCCGGTGGTGGCGATCGGCAACCCCTTCGGGCTCGACCGCACCGTCACCAGCGGCATCGTCTCGGCCCTGCAGCGGAACATCCAGGCGCCGAACGGGTTCTCCATCTCCCACGTGATCCAGACCGACGCGGCGATCAACCCCGGCAACTCGGGCGGGCCGCTGATCAACGCCGCCGGCGAGGTGATCGGGATCAACGCCCAGATCGCCACCGGGGGCGGCGGCAACGGCAACGTCGGCATCGGCTTCGCGATCCCGATCGACACCTTGCGCGCCAACCTCGAGCAGCTGAAGGAGACCGGCGAAGTCGAGCACGCCTTCATCGGCATCAGCGGCGGCACCCTCACCCCGGAGCTGGCGCAGGGCCTGAACCTGCCGGTCGAGGAAGGGGTGCTCGTGCAGACCGTCGTCGACGGCGGCCCCGCGGACAAGGCGGGCATCGAGGGTGGCACCACCTCGGCGACGATCGACGGCGAAGAATTCCGTCTCGGCGGCGACATCATCACCGAGATCGACGGCGAGAAGGTGACCAGCGTCGAGGAGCTGATCGAACTGATCGACGACTCGAAGCCCGGGGACGAGCTGAAGCTGACCCTCGTCCGCGACGGCGACGAGAAGACCGTCGAGGTGACGCTCGGGACCCAGCCGCAATCTCCCGAAGGCGAATAGGGGCGGGCGGACCGCGCCTTCCCTTACGCTGGGGTGGTGCGAGTCAAGTTCTGCGGGATCACCAATTTGGATGATGCGGCCGAGGCTGTGCGCCTCGGGGCCTGGGCTGTGGGGTTGATCCATTTCCACGGCAGCCCGCGGAACGTCGAGCAGGCGGCCGCAGCCGAGATCGCGGCGGCATTCCGGCGCAAGTGCGAGGTGGTGGGGGTGTTCGTCAACCCGACCCTGGACGAGGTGGCGCGGGCGGTCGAGGACGAGGGGCTGACGATGGTGCAGTTGAACGGGAACGAGGGGGCCTCGTTCTGCGCCGAGGTGAAACGGCGCACCGGGCTGAAGGTGGCGAAGGCGGTCCACGTCGCCAGCGCCGCCGACGTCCACGGTGCCGAGGCCTTCCGCACCGACTTCCACCTTTTCGACCGCCGGGCGAAGGGGGCGTGGGGTGGGACCGGCGAGAGCTTCGACTGGGAGCTGCTGCGCGGCCACCGCTCCGAGGTGCCCGCGATCCTCGCCGGCGGGCTGCGCCCGGACAACGTCGCCGCGGCGATCGAGGTGACCCGCCCCTACGCGGTCGACGTCGCCAGCGGCGTCGAGCTGGAGCCGGGGCGCAAGGACCACGGGGCGATGGCGGCCTTCTTCGAGGCCGCGAGCTCGGTCGGGGCAAAAGCGGCGTGAGCGCGATCGAGGAGAGGTTCGGCCCCTACGGGGGGCGCTACGTGCCGGAGACCTTGATCCCGGCGCTGGACGAGCTCAGCGCCGCCTGGGCCGAGGCGCGCGAGGACGCGGAGTTCATGGGCCGGCTCGACCGGCTGCGGCGCGACTTCATCGGCCGGCCGACGCCGCTGTACCTCGCCGAGCGGTTCTCCGAGCGGGTCGGCTCGCGGGTCTACCTGAAGCGCGAGGACCTCGCCCACACCGGCGCCCACAAGATCAACAACGCGGTCGGCCAGGCGCTGCTGGCGGCGCGGATGGGCAAGCCGCGGGTGATCGCCGAGACCGGCGCCGGCCAGCACGGCGTCGCCACCGCCACCGCCTGCGCCCTGCTCGGGCTCGAATGCGTCGTCTACATGGGGACCGAGGACATCCGCCGCCAGGCGCCCAACGTCGAGCGGATGAAGCTGCTGGGGGCCGAGGTGGCGCCGGTCGAGGCCGGCGCCCGCACCCTCAAGGAGGCGGTCAGCGCCGCGATCCGCGACTGGGTCGCCAACGTCGCCACCACCCACTACGTGATCGGCTCGGCGGTGGGGCCGGCGCCCTACCCGGCCCTGGTCCGCGACCTGCAGCGGGTGATCGGCGAAGAGGCGCGCGAGCAGGCGCTGGCGGCGGAGGGCTCGCTGCCGGGGCGGGTGATCGCCTGCGTCGGCGGCGGCTCCAACGCGATCGGCATCTTCACCCCCTTCGTCGACGACGCCGAGGTGGCGCTGGTCGGGGTCGAGGCGGCGGGGGAGGGGCTCGAGACCCGGCGCCACGGCGCCTCGCTGCAGGGCGGGGTCAAGGGCGTCCTCCACGGCTCGCTCTCCTCGGTGATCGCCGACGAGGAGGGCCAGATCCTCGAGGCGCACTCGATCTCCGCCGGCCTCGACTACCCGGGCGTCGGCCCCGAGCACGCGCAGCTGCGCGACAGCGGCCGCGCGACTTACGTGGCGATCACCGACGCGCAGGCCCTGGCGGCGTTCCAGGAGCTGGCGCGGCTGGAGGGGATCATCCCGGCGCTGGAGTCCTCGCATGCGATTGCGTGGCTGATGGAGAACCCGGGGGACGAGGGTTTCGATGTCCTCTGCCTCTCCGGCCGCGGCGACAAGGACATGGCCGAGGCGACCTCTCGACTCAAACCACCTGGCGAGATCCTGCCATGACTGGAGAGCAGCGGATCGAAGCGGCCTTCAAGGCGGCCGCCGATGAAGGCAGGGCAGCGCTGATGCCTTACATGATGGCCGGGTATCCCGATC
>DASTXV010000087.1:0-31098 GCA_035765335.1 Solirubrobacterales bacterium | reverse complement strand
GAAGCGGACCGGGATCGGGACCAGCTCCGCGGTCCGCTCGATCTCGTCCAGGCCCGGCGCCGCGACGAAGAAGTCGATCAGCGTCGTCTCGCCGCCGCCGTGGACCATCATGTGGCCGCCGGCGCCGAACCCGGTCAGCGGGCTCTCGACCGCGAACGAGGCGAGCACCGCACAGACCGCGGCGTCGACGGCGTTGCCGCCCTCGCGCAGGACGGCGGCGCCGGCCTCGGCGGTGAGCGGATGACCGGCTGCGACGACCCCCTTCATGGGGCTGCGGCCCCCTAGCCGGGGAGGAACTCGGGTACGTCGATGCCGAGCTCGCCGCCGCGGTCGGAGGAGCGGCCGCGGCGACCGGCCTCGGCGTCCTTGGTGCGGCGGATCGTCGGCTCGGCGGCGCGGCGCGGGGGCTGCGGCCGGCCGTCGAAGCGGGTGGCGACGACCGTCACCCAGATCTGGTCGGAGAGCTCCTCGTCGACGTTGGCGCCGAAGATGATGTTGGCGTCGGGATGGGCGGCCTCGCCGACCACCTTGGCGGCCTCGGAGACCTCGACCAGCGAGAGGTCGGAGCCGCCGGTGATCGAGAGCAGGATCGAGCGGGCGCCCTCCATCGAGGTCTCGAGCAGCGGCGAGGAGATCGCTTTTTCGGCGGCGAGGACGGCGCGCTCGTCGCCGTAGGCCATGCCGATCCCGAGCAGGGCGCGCCCGGCCTCGGACATGATCGTCCGCACGTCGGCGAAGTCGAGGTTGATCACGGCGGGGAGCGTCACCAGGTCGGAGATGCCCTGGACTCCCTGGCGGAGGACGTCGTCGGCGACCTTGAAGGCCTCGACCATCGAGGTCTGCTGGTCGAGCACGTCGAGCAGCCGGTCGTTGGGGACGACGATCAGCGTGTCGACCTCGGCCACCAGCTCCTCGATTCCCTTCGACGCCTGGTTGCCGCGCCGCGAGCCCTCGAAGCTGAACGGCTTGGTGACGATGCCGACCGTGAGCGCGCCGACCTCGCGAGCGAGGCGGGCGACGACGGGCGCGGCGCCGCTACCGGTGCCGCCGCCTGCGCCGGCGGCGACGAAGACCATGTCCGATCCCTTCAGCAGGCGCTTGATCTTGTCCTGCTCGGCGACGGCAGAGCTGTGGCCGACTTCCGGGTCGGCGCCGGCGCCGAGGCCGCGCGTCTGCTCGTCGCCGATGTGAACGGTGACGTCGGCGACGCAGAGCTGCAGCGACTGCAGGTCGGTGTTGACGGCCATGAACTCGATCCCGGGGATGCGGGCGTCGACCATCCGGTTGACCGCGTTGACGCCGGCGCCGCCGACCCCGACGACTTTGATCACCGGCTGGTGCGGCTCGCCGCTGCCCGGCGGCTCGTACTCCGGCTCTTCCCGTCCGTAGCGCGGGTTTTCCGGCGCGAACTGCTCCCGCCGCGGCTTCGGTTCCTCGGCGAAGACTCTTTTCAACCGCTCGGGAGCAGACTCCGCAGAGCTTTCGATCTCTTGGTCATAGAGGGTGGGTGCATCCTCCTGCCGCAGTGGCACGTCGTCAGTCTGCGGCGCATCTGCCGCGGGTGGCGCGGTAGGGGGGACCTCCTCCTGCCGCGCAGGAGGAGGTGGGTCCCCTGCCGTGACAGGACCCGCGGCCTGAGGGCCCTCGTCCTGTGCCTTCTTCGCCTCGGCCGGATCTTCCCGCCCATAGCGCGGAACCTCCGGCGGATCGATCGGCGCGTCGTCGCCCGTCGACCGGAACAGGTCGGACAGGGGCCCCTCGCGCATGCTCGCCCGCTTGTTACGCCGCGCCATGGGACAGAACCTCCTTCGCCAGCTCCCGGTAGTAGTTCGCTGCGCTCGAGTCTGAATCGTACTTGAGCACTGAGGACCCTTTCACAGGCGCCTCGGCGAATTTGATCGCCTTTTTGATCCGGGACTGGAAAACGAGGTCGCCGAAGTTCTCCTCGAGGATCTCCACCGCCTCCTTGGCGTGGATCGTCCGCGAGTCCAGCATCGTCGGCAGGATGCCCTCGATGCGGACGTCGGGGTTGAGGTTCTCCTGGATCATCCGCAGCGTGTTCTGCAGCTGAACCAGACCGCGCATCGAGAGGTACTCGCACTGCACGGGGACGATCACCTTGTTGGCCGCGGTGAGGGCGTTGATCGTCAGCAGGCCGAGGCTCGGCGGGGTGTCGATGCAGACGAAGTCGTAGTCGCCGGAGACCTCTTTCAGCGCTTTCTCCAGCGAGCGCTCGCGGCCGATCTTGGTGCTCATCGCGATCTCGGCGCCGGCCAGGTCGATCGAGGCGACGGCGATGTCGATCTCGCGCTTGACGATGATCTCGGAGATCGGCATGTCGTTGACGAGCACGTCGTAGAGGCTCTTCTCGACCTTGTCGGGGTCGATCCCCTGGCTCATCGTCAGGTTCCCCTGCGGGTCGAGGTCGATGCAGAGCACGCGGTAGCCGGACTCGGCGAAGGCGACGGCCAGGTTCAGGGTCGTGGTCGTCTTGGCGACGCCGCCCTTCTGGTTGGCGAAGGCGATCACTTCCGCCGTCTTCACCGGCTCCTCCTCGGCCTCGGCCTTTTCGTTCAAGAAGTCGAGCCGCGTCGGCGCGATCAAATCAACCGCCTTCATCCGCGCATCCCCCTCCTCCTCATCGGCATTCAAGGGCTGCTCTTCGGCGATCTCGGACGGCTCCTCCTCGACGACAACCTCGGAAGGCCGATCCCGCTCAACCGAAATCTCCTCTGCCGCGGGTGGCGACGATGCGGGACCCTCGCCACCGGGCGAGGGGGCCGTATCGGAGACAGGACCCGCGGCCCGGGGGCTCTCGTCAACCAGGCGCTCAGGCACAGCGTCTTCCATCATCTCCAGCTCGTCGACGATCTGCGCCTCCTCCTGAATCTCGACGGGCGCGGGCTTTGGCTTCTTGCGGCTTAGAAATCCCATTGCGCGGATATTCGTATGGGACCTGGCTTTTCCTGCCAGGCCCTGAAATTGCTAGGAATCAGTCAATCCCCGACCTTTTAGACAAGCGGCTCGTGATCGTCACCGGCAAGGGTGGCGTCGGCAAGACGACGGTGGCCGTGGCCCTCGGGCTGCGCGCCGCCTCCGAAGGCAAGCGGACGATCGTCTGCGAGGTCTCCTCGCAGGAGAACACCTCGCGGATGTTCGAGCACACCGCCGTCGGCTTCCACGAGGTGGAGATGGAGGAGAACCTCTGGTCGATCTCGATCGACCCCGACGAGTCGATGCGCGAGTACGTGCTGCTGCAGCTGAAGGTGCGGGCGATGCGGGACATGCTCTTCCGCAGCCGCATCTTCAGCTACCTCGCCGCGGCGACGCCGGGGCTGAAGGAGCTGGTGACGATCGGGAAGATCTGGGAGCTGGCCCAGCTCGACCGCAAGGTGAAGCAGGGGCGCAAGTACGACCTGGTGATCGTCGACGCGCCGGCCACCGGCCACGGGGTCGGCTTCCTGCAGACGCCGCGGACCTTCGCCTCGATCGCCCGCGTCGGCCCGATCCACTCCCAGGCCCAGACCCTCGACCGCTTCATCACCGACCACGAGCACACCGGCGCCGCGATCGTGGCGCTGCCGGAGGAGATGCCGGTGAACGAGTCGATGGCGCTGGAGAGGGACCTGCGCGACGAGGTCGGGGTCGCGGTCGACCGCGTCTACCTCAACGGGCTCTACCCGGAGCGGTTCAAAAAGGCCGAGGCAGAGAAGCTCTCGGCGCTGGCCGAGGGGGAGAACGGCGCCGCCAGGGCGGCGGCGCGGGCAGCGACCTCGGAGTTCAACCGCGCCCGCTCCCAGCGCCAGCAGCTCTCCCGCCTCAAGCGCGGCGTCGAGGCTCCCGTCAAGACCCTGCCCTTCCTCTTCGAGCCCGAGCTCGACGTCGAGGCGGCGCGCAAGCTGGCGGGGAAGCTCGGCTGATGGCCTCGCTCGGCGAAGTCCTCGACGGCAAGTCGATCTGCATCTGCGCCGGCTCCGGCGGCGTCGGCAAGACGACCACCTCGGCGGCGATCGCGACCGGGATGGCGGCGCAGGGCCTGAAGGTCTGCGTGCTGACGATCGATCCCGCCAAGCGCCTGGCCGACTCGCTCGGCCTGGAGGAGCTGGGCAACGAGGCGCGCCGGGTCGACCCCGCCCTGATCGAGGAGCAGGGCGTGGAGATGAAGGGCGAGCTGTGGGCGATGATGCTGGACGCGAAAGCGACCTTCGACGAGCTGATCGCCCGCCAGGCGCCCGACGAGGAGTCGCGCGACCGCGTCCTCAACAACCGGATCTACCAGCAGATCTCCAGCGCCCTGGCCGGCTCACAGGAGTACATGGCGATGGAGAAGCTGTTCGAGCTGCACACCGAAGGCGAATTCGACCTGCTCGTCCTCGACACGCCCCCCACCCGCAACGCCCTCGACTTCCTCGACGCGCCGAAACGGCTGACCCAGTTCATCGAGGGCAAATCGCTGCGGGTGTTCATGAAGCCGACCGGCATCGCGGCGAAGGTGACCGGCCGCGGCGTCTCCGTCGCCCTCAGCGTCTTCAAGAAGATCGTCGGCTTCGACCTGCTCGCCGACCTGGCCGAGTTCTTCAACGCCTTCAGCGGCATGGTCGACGGCTTCCAGGCGCGGGCCAAACGCGTCAACAAACTGCTCGCCGACCCGGAGACCTGCTTCCTCGTCGTCTGCGGCCCCCAGGGCGAGCCGATCGACGAGGCCGTCTACTTCCACCGCAAACTGGTCGAGGCGAAGCTGCCCTTCGGCGGCGTCATCGTCAACAAGGTCCACTACCCCGCCGACGAGCTCCAGGCCGAGGTCGAGGACCTGCCCGCCGCCCTCGCCGACAAATTAGGTGACGAGAACCTCGCCAAGCGCGTCGCCGACAACTTCGCCGACTACCAGGCCCTGGCCGAGCGCGACGCCCGCAACATCGACCACCTCGCCAACGAGCTCCGCACCAGCTGCGTGATCCGCGTCCCCTACCTCGACGAGGACGTCCACGACCTCCGCGGCCTCACCGAGATCGACCGCTACCTCTTCGCCACCGCCGAGGAGCGCGTAGAGATGGCAGCGGGGCGCGCCTAAAACAGCATGTGTCGCCTTATGCGTCCATATGGGCGCAAAAGGCGACAGTCAAGTCTCAACGGGCGCGGCGCGAGTACTCGAACTCGAGGTGGCTGACCTCCCAGTCGGCGTCCTCGGGGACCGGGAAGAGGTGGCGCACGCGGGGGGTGTCGATCCGCTCGCGGTGCTGGAGGTCGCGCTCGGCGTCGCTCGGCCATTCGATCGTCTCACCGCCGGGGGAGTCGGAGACCTCCTCCAGCCACGGGGTGGCCGTGATCTTGATCTCGTCTTCGGCCGGGATCGGCTCCATGATGCGGGTCTCCTGCTCCACGTACTCCTCCTCCGGTTGTTCGTCGACGGGCGGTTGAAGTTCGGCCGAGGGCTCGGGCTCGATCGCTTCGATCGAGATCTCCTCGGGCTCCGGCTCCGGCGCGTAGACCTCCGGCTCGGGCTCGAAGGTCTCGGAGACGGTGATCTGGGCGTCGCCTTCGGCGAGGCCGTTGACGATCAGGGTCTCGTCGGCGACGGTGCTGAGGTCGTTGCCGAGCTCCCCCAGCGCCGCTTCGCGCAGCAGGCTCCGAACGCCCTCCTCGATCCAGGTCGCGAGCTCGATGGCGCGCTCGACCGGGCGGCCGTTCATCATCGCCCGCTCCAGCTCGAGCACCGCCTCGACTTTTTCGCCGGCCTCGATCCGGTCCATCTCCTCGTCGGCAATCAGCGCCGCCGCCCGCAGCGGCAGCGAGGCGCCGACGGGCCCGTGGCCCTCCAGCACCGCCCGCATCGCCAGCAGGTGGTCGCTCAGTCCCTCCAGCGCGGTGGCGCGCTCGCAGCCCATCTCGAAGCGACCGACCGCCCAGGTGAGGGCGTTGTCGGGGTCCGGCCGCGCCTCCAGCGCGGTCCCGAACTCGATCAGCTCCTCGGCCTCGGCCTCGTTCAGCCGGTAACCGCCGGGGCGCGTAGCCGGGGCGCCGGTGGCGATCCGCCGCCAGCAGCCCTCGCCGGTCGGCGCGAAGGCGTAGGGCCCGAGGCCGATGCCGCCGCCCTTGAAGAGCCTCATCACGCTGATCAGCTCGCGCAGTTGCAGCAGCGCCGCCTCGGCTCCCTCGTCGGGGTCCTGCTCGGCCACCGCCAGGTACTGCGGCTCCCAGGCGGCGCGACCCATGCCCTCGCTGCGCATCGCCTCGACCGGCGCCTCGATCGAGTCGGCGCGAACGATCCGCACGGCGCGCGGCAGTTGCAGGCGCGGCATCGACATCCGCAGGCCGACGACCGGGACGATCAGCACCTCGGCGTCGTCGGCGTCGCGCGCTTCGGCGTCGAGCGTCGCCAGCGCCGTCTCCAGCCGCTTCCGGTCGAGGGCGAAGCCGGCCGAGCCCTCCCAGAGCTCGGCGAAGAAGGTGATCAGCATCAGCTCGGCGCGCTGACCGGGATCGGCCGGAACGGCCTCGCCGCGCTCCTCCAGGTAAGGGGCGGCGACGCCGGCTTCGACCGCCGCCTCGCGGGCGGGCGCGAAGCTCGGCAGCGCCCGCAGCTCGTCGCCGTGCTCGACGACGTAGCGGCCGGTCATCGGCACGTAGCTGTAGAAGGCGGAATCGTCGCCGGCATCGGCGGCGACGTCGAAGGGGATCTCCTCCCCCATCGCCACCAGCGAGCTCAGCCGCGAGGCGGCCTCGGTGGCAAGGCGCTTGATCGATTCATTGAGGAGGAAATCCCGCACACCGACGCATTCCGCCCCCGGGCAGGCCCTCCTGCGAGTGCACGATCGCTTGCAACGAGGAATCGCCCTCAGGGAGGTCTACCCCAGGTCGCTCGCCAATACCAGGTGGACGTCCTCTCGCCTGGACGCCAGCTCGTGCAGGCGGGGCGAGAAGCCGGTGCGATCGAAGAAGTAGAGGGCGGCATCGGGCGCTTCGAGCTCTTCTCTGACCGTCTCCAGCTTGTCGAGCTCGCCCGCCTCGTGCACATGCTGGTCGCTTCCGGCCTCGGGCCATTTGCAGGACCCGAGAGCCAGCACACGCCCATCGGCATCGACGGCGACCGCGTCAGCCTCGTAGGTGCGATTGCGCAGCCGCCCGCTTTCGCGGCGGCGGATCGATCCCCACCACCACCCAACTTCGGCGGCATCGAGCTCTTCGCCAAGCCAGACCTGGCAGACCCGCTCGAAGGCATCCTCGGAGACGAACTTGTCGAGCTCCGGCATCACCGACTCCTCGAGGTAGCGATCGGCGTCGCGGCGGGTCGCGAGACGACTTTCGCGCGGCGCCACGAAGCGAAACCAAAACCGCAGAAACGGGTCGACGACGGCGTAGCTGACCTTTCTCCCCGAGACCTGGGTGATCGGGTAGCGGCGCTCAATGAGACCCATGTCCTCGAGCACCTCCAAGAACGCGCGAGCGTCCGGCGCGGAGCGCCCGACCCGCTGGGCGATCTCGTTGAGACGCGTACTGCCGCCGGCAATTGCCCGTAGGCATGACATGTAGGTCGCCTGCTCACGCAAACGACTCTCCTGCGAGAGCAGAAAGCGCGGCTCCTCTCGCAAGAGCCCATCGGGGTAGAGGACGGCGCGCCGGATCGTCTCCAAGAGGGGCTTGTCCGGGTCGATCTCCTTCAGGTAGTAGGGGATGCCGCCGAACACCGCCCAGGCCCTGATCCTGTCCTCGATGCTCCAGCCGGGGGCGAAGGCGCCGATCTCGCGCCAGGGGAACGGCAGCAGTCGCAGCGAGCCGGTGCGGCGTCCGTAGGTGGTTGCTCCATACCCGACGACCTCGCGCTCGAAGAAGCTGATGTCCGAACCCGACAGGCAGAGGAAGAGGTCGGGGTTCTCGGCCTGCTCGGCCACGAAGCGGTTGAGCAGCGAGCCGATCTCCGGCTCCTGGCGGGCGATGAACTGGAACTCGTCGAGCACGATCATCGCCTGCCCCTCGTCGAGCAGTTCGGAGAAGGCGGCAAAGGCGGCCCGCCAACTGTCGAGGGGCTGCTCGGCGTAGATGGCACGGCCGCTGAAGCGCGAGAGCTCCGCCCCAAGGTCATCGAGCTGGTCGCGCCGGCTCCCCGCGCTCGCCTCGAAATAGAACTGGCGGCAACCCTCGCCGAAGTGGCGCAGGAGCTCGCTCTTCCCGACCCGGCGACGGCCATAGAGCGCGAAGTACTCGCCGCGGCCGGACCGCAGCCGCTCGGCAAGCGCCGTCAGCTCGTCTTTGCGGTTGAAGAAAGCCATTGCGTCTCGGAATTAAGACACATCTTAATAAGATATACCCCAATTTCTAAACACAAGAAGCCGTTATCGCACCTGTCCTCGCCCCTAGCGGGAGGTGCGGCTATAGCTACTGCCCTAAACGGCAGCCGGTTGGCGATCGGCCGCGTCGCCGAGCAGCCAGCGCATGCCGTAGCTGCGCATGTCCTCGACCAGGGGCACCAGGGCCTCGCCTTTCGGCGTCAGCGCGTACTCGACCCGGGGCGGGACCTCGGGGTAGGTGTGGCGCTCGACGATGCCTTCCTCCTCCAGGGCCCGGAGGCGGAGGGAGAGGGTGCGGGGGCTGATCCCCTCGAGCGAGCGCTCGAGCTCGCAGAAGCGGGCGCTGCCCTCGGCGAGGTCCCGGATCAGCAGCAACGTCCACTTGCCGCAGACGACTTCGGCGGTCTTGCAGACGGGGCAGCTGGAGTTGCTCTCGGCACTCACTTCAATGAGTGTAGCGCCAAGGCTTCACTTACTGAAGCTTTGGGCGATACTGGGAAAATCAGCCTTTGTAGCGGCCCTTCAGCACCGGCTCGACCTTCAGCACGTTGATCTTGTAGCGGGTGCCGGTGGGCTCGTAGACGAAGGTCGTCGGCATCTGCAGATCGACTTCGAGCAGCTGACAGGATTCCGAGCCGGAAAGGCATTTGGGTTCGCCGAAGATCGCTTCGACGTCGTCGGATACCAGGAACAGCGGTTTGCGCGTCTTCGGGCTGATGCCCATGAAGGTGACGACCTGGGTCTTGGCGCTCGGCAGCGCCGCCGGCGGGACGACTTCCCGCCTCACTTCGGGCTCGCCCTTCTCCTTCTTGCCGTCGGCGGTGGTCCGGGTGCTGATGATCTTGACGTCGGCGGCGAAGGTGAAAAGGCGTAGCTCGCCCGGGTTGACGTCGTCGTCGGGCGTGTAGCTTTCGGGCGCGGGTTCGACCGGTTCGCTCGTGGTGGAGGTGCCGCCGTCTTCGGCCGTAGAGGAGGAGGTCGACGAGCTCGTGCTCTCCTCCGGCAGCCCGCCCGTTTTAGGGGCGCCGAGGTGGTGCTGCTTGAAGGGGTCGGTCGCGGTCCGCCCCTCGAGCCGGCGACGGTAGTCGCGCAGGCCCGGCTGCGCCTCGACCACGGTCAGGTTCGAAGCCTGGGCGGCCCCGGCGGGACCTCCTTCGGCGACGCCGGGCGGCGGCGTCGTCTCGGGCTCCGGCTCGCCCAGGAGGAAGGGCAGGGCGACGATCGCCACCAGGATCAGCACCACCAGCGGCAGCAGGCGGCGATCGGCGAGGTCGTGGTAGAGGTCCGCGAGGAAGGTCGGGACCTTGACGTTCTTCAGGTCGGGCATCTTCAGCTCTGGTCCGACACGTTTCACGGGGCTTCTCCGATCGTCATCGAAGCGGGTGCCGCTTCAGCTGGGCCTTCGACGGTGGCGCCGCCGGTCGCGCCCTCGCTGGGCGGGGTCAGGTAGGTGGTGATGAAGAAGGTCGCCTGCAGCGCCGGGAACTGTTTGTTCTGCCTCGGCTCGAGCGAGAAGCCGCTGATGGTGAAGAGCCGCCCGTTGACGGTGACCTGGCCGGCCTCGGTCTCGACCAGCGAGTCGAGGCCCTTGATGAAGTCGGCGACCTCGAAGAATTCGCCGTCGAAGACGAGTTCGTAGGGCATCACCGCCAGGCCCGCCGGCCCGATCGAGGCGCCGAGGGGCAGCGTCGAGGCGGCGACCTCGGTCGGCGAGGCGCTGCCCGTCGACCCGGTCGTTTCTTCGGCCGCCACCGGAGCCGGCGCTTCTCCGCCGGCGGTCGCCAGCTTGAGGTTGCGGAACTCGACCCCGGCGGACTCGGCGATGCGGTTCACCTGCACGATCAGGGAGGCGGTGTCGTCGTCGGCGGGCACGGCCTTTCCGAGCACCACCAGCTCCTCGTAGTTGCGCGGAAATTCCTCCTGAGCCGCCAGCGCCTGCTGCACTTCGGCTTCGTGGGAGGAAAGCGAGGCTTCCAGCGTCTCGACCTGTTTGCCGAGCTTGTCCGCTTCTTCTCGTTCCGGGCTCAGCAGCAGCATCCAGAAGCCGGCGGCGAGCAGCGCGATCGCGATCATCGCGAGGATCAGCCTGTTGGAGGAGGAGAGCTTCATCTCAGCCTTCCCCCTCTTCGCTGGATTCGGATTCTTCCGGCGCCGCGGTCACCGGTTCGGCCGCCGTGGCGCTGGGCGGAACCGGCGCCGCGTCGAAGGCGACCACGAGCTTGAACTTGGCGATGAAGTCCCGCGTACGGCACTCGGTGTTGGCTCCTTCGCTGCCCGCTTCGTCGCTGTCGGTCGCCAGATTCGAGCCTTCCTCCTCGAGTTCGGAGGATTCGACGCCGACGCGGGTGACGCCGTCGATGTCCTTCAGCGCCGTCACGAAGCCGGCCACGGACTCCTGACCGTCGGCGCATCCTTCGATTTCCAGCGCCGGCCCGGCCGCCGAGCCCCGCAGCGTGCCGCCGCCTTCGCCGCCGGATTCGCCCCCGGTGGCGGCGGTCGGCGAGGCGCTCGCCTTGAGCGTGACCAGCCAGGCGTCGTCGGGGAGGATCAGCGAGAGTTCCCGCATCACCCGCTCCCAGTCGAAGCGGCTGTCGGCGAGGCTGCCGATCGTGAGCTCCCGCTGCTGCTGCAGGCTCTGGAACTGGGTGAAGGCGGAGAGCTCTTCGGCGCGCGCCTGGGCGGCGGCGTCTTCCTGCTTCAGCTGGGCGACTTCGCCTTTGCGCTCGGAGACCTGGTTGCCGGCGAGAACCAGCAGCGCCACCCCGACCAGGGCCAGCGCGAGAGCGCCGACCAGCAGGTAGGGCATCGGCCCGGTCCGCATCGGCGCGTGGGCGCCGCGCCGCTCGTCGGGGGGGATCAGGTTGACGGGGCGCACTCAGTTCTCCAAGCCAAGTCCGTAGGCGAGCGTGAGCCGGGCGGCGACGTTCCCGTCGTAGCCGGCGAAGGCCGGCGGCAGGGCGGCGACGATCGGCAGGCCGACGCCGCTCTCCATCGCCCCGACCAGGCCCGGAATCGCGCTGCCCGGCCCGCAGAGCACGATCTGCCCGGCCGGTACGGCGCCTTCCTGCGCCGCGTAGTAGTCGAGGGACATCCGCAGCTCGTCGACCAGGCTCCCGACCCCTTCTTCGAGCGCGGCCCTGGCGCGGCTGACGATCTCGGGGTCGCCTTCGATCTGCTCGACCGGGCGGTCGAGGCCGACGTGGGTCAGCCACTGGGAGGCGTGGTCCGGGACCAACCCCGTCTCGGCGGCGAGCCGGCGGACGATCCCCTCGAGGCCGACCATCGAGACGCGGGTGAAGAGGCAGGAGCGGCCACGGGCTACGGCCAGGTTCATGATGTCGCCGACGTTGCAGTAGAGGACCGCCTCGCTCCCCGCCGGCGCGGCCGATCCGCCGTCATCGGCGACGGCGGCCGCCCCTTCGATCGTGTCCGAGAGGGCGCGGATCATCGCGAAGGCGGAGAGGTCGATCCCGACCGGTTCGAGCCCGGCGCGGCGGAGCGGCTCGACGAACTGCCCCACCATCTCGCGGCGGGCGGCGACGACCACGACCTCGACCTGCGGCGGCGCGCCCTCCTCTCCCGGAACCGCGCCGACCACCTGGTGCTCGAGGACCGCCTGGTCCAGCGGCATCGGCATCTGCTCCTGGGCCTGGAAGCGGACCGCGGCGTCGAGCTCCTTCGGATCCTCGATCGCCGGCAGCCGCAGGGTACGGACGACGACGCGCTGGTTGCCGATCCCGACCCGGACCCGTTTCGAGAGCTTGTGCTGGGCGAAGAGCGACTTCAGCGACTGGGCGACGAGATCGACGTCGGCGACCTCGCCTTCGTTGAAGGCGCCCGGCGCCAGCGGCTCCAGGGCCGCAGCCGTGATCCGGCCGGAGTCGACCTCGGCAGCGGCGATCCCGCCCGCCTCGATCTCCAGCCCGACCACCCGGCCGGGCCTCTTCTGTCGCTTGATCTGCAGCACGCAGTCCTTGAATCGACAGAAAGGCCGCAGAACTTTCGCGCTGCAATTACCGATTTCTAGGAGAACCTGGACGGACCTACTAGAAGGTGCCCAAATACCAGTCGATCAGCTGCTCTCCGGCCAGCAATCCGACCAGCCCGCCGAATGCAAGAAACGGCCCAAACGGGATCGCCCGCTTGCGGGCGGAGGCGCCGGAGCGGGCCATCATCGCCAGGCCGACCAGGGATCCCGCCACCAGGGCGACGAAGATCGCCGGGGCGACGTCGCGGCCGAGGAAGAGCCCCATCGTCGCCGCCAGCTTGACGTCGCCGAGACCCATGCCCCGGGGATAGGCGAGGGCGGCGAGGAAGAACAGACCGCCGGCCGCGGCTGCCGCCGCGGCCCGTTCGGGCAGGCTCCCCGGATCGGAGACGGCGACCACCGCCACCCCGAGCAGGGCGGCGACGGCGAGGATCTTGTTGGGGATGATCCGCCGCTCGAGGTCGGTGAGGGTGACGGCGAGCAGCGTCGTGACGAAGATCAGACCCAGCGCGATCTCCCCCGGCTCGCCCCAGAGCACGGCGACGGTGAGGGCGTAGAGGACCGCCAGGGTCAGCTCGGTGAGCGGGTAGCGGGCGGAGATCTTCGCCCCACAGCAGCGCCCGCGGCCGCGCAGCACGAGCCAGGAGAGGACGGGGACGTTGTCGTAGGCGGCTATCTGCGTCCCGCAATGCGGGCAGCGGGAGCGGGGCCCGACGATCGATTCCCCCTCCGGCACCCGGTGGGCGACGACGGTGATGAAGCTTCCGGCCAGGAGCCCTCCGAGGGAGGCGAAGGCCGCGGCGGGGACCACGGCTCAGCCTCCGTCGATCGGGGTGTTGGTGTCGATCTCGAGGCGGCTGGGGAGCTCCGGGTGGTCGTACATGACCGACAGGGCGTCGCCCCCCGTTTTCGCCCGCTCGACCGAGAGGGCGAAGCCCAGTCGTTCGTCTTTGGCGATGGTGTAGGGGCTGCTGTTGAATTCCATCGTCAGGCGCACCTGTTTCCAGTTCCCGCTCCACCAGCCCGATCCTCCTGGGGTGTATTCCCAGTAGGGAAGGCCTTTCGCTTTGTCGGTGAGGAAGGTGTCGGTGAAGCCGATGGCGGTTTCCGCGCGGCGGAAGAGGTAGATGCAGAGCAGCCCGTTATAGCCTTCGTCGCTGAGGGTCCGGGTATAGAACTCGAGCGTGACCTTGCCGGTCATTTTGAATGCCGTGGTCATCGGATCGGTGACCCAGCGATGCACCCTCGCCTCTTTGTTGGTGGCGCTGGTGGGGTCGTATTTGCAGCCGACGCTGTCGTCGCGACGGATCTGGATCCCCTTGTCGGTGTCGGGCGTCGGCTCCAGGTAGAAGTCGTCGGCGTAGTCGTACAGCGGCGGGTTCAGCGGGTCCAGGTAGTCCGGATCCGGGGGCGGCCCCAGCAGCAGCGCATCGGGGGCGCCTTTGGTGCTGCCCGTCTGCAGGCCGTCCGAGCAGCGGCCGAGCGTGTTGTGCAGCAGGTGGTTGCCGGTGATCTCCTGGCGGGTCGTCGGCGCGGTTCCCGCGCAGGGCGTGTCGGAGAGGTAGAACTGCTGCGCGGTGACGACGCCGCTGGCCCCCGGGATCGGATCGTTGAGGGCGCTGTCGGTCGGGTCGACGAAGTCCGAGGTCACTTCGACGTAGCCGCGTTCGCCGGCCTGATTGCCGGCTTTGTCCAGCTTCACGGCGACGACGATCTCCTTGTAGTCCTGGGTCCCCGGGCAGGTCGCAGGGGGACAGCTCGTGTCGTCCCGCCAGACCACGTAGCGGTAGACCTTGCCGCTGACGTCGCCGCTGGTGAACGAGGTCGGCCCCGGCGAGACGATCCCCCCTGCGACGAAGCCGCCGCCGTAGAGGCTGCCCCCGTTGACGACCATGTTCGCGTAGCTGCCGGGAGGGTTCCTGACCAGGGCGTAGGTGCCGTTGAGGACCCGGTAGTTGGGGCTGAGGGGACTGGAGGACTGATTCGGCGCGTCCGTCATCGCCAGCTGGTCGTTGCTGAGGCTGCGCAGAGTCTCCATCTCCAGCTGGGCCCGGTTCAGCGCCACCTGGGTCGCTTTCGCCCGCTGGGCGTTTTTGCTGGCGGAGGTGAGCACGCTGAAGGTGGCGGCGGCGCCCAGCGCCAGGATCATCGCCGCGACGACGACCTCGATGATCGTCATCCCCGCCTGCGAATCGAGGCCCCTGAATCTGCTCTTCAGCCGGCGCATCGTCATTTGGTCAGGGTCGCGTTGCGCAGGCTGGCGCCGTCGGAGACGGTGAGGGCGGTGGCGCTGCCGCTCGGGTTCGGCATCCGCAGGCGGATGCCGACGTAGGTCGTTTCCGATTTCGATTTCGCCGTGCCGCAGGTGAGGGGATCGGCTTCGAGGCTGGGGACGTAGCAGAAGACCTGGGAGCTGTTGATGCCGCTGAAGACGGTTTTCGGGGTGCCGGTCATGACCCCGTCCGCCGCCTCGATGCGGGTGCAGGCGGTCGTCGTGCACTGGTAGGTGACCTGGCATTTGATCGCCGGCGTGGCGGAGCTGGCCGGCACCCCGCCGCCGCAGCTGGTCCGGCGGACGTAGGTGAGGAACGAGACTTTGGAGGCGGAGACTTCGTCGACGCGGACGCCGTTGCGGATCTCGCGGGTCATCCGCTCCAGCACCCAGCGAGCCGAGGAGACGTCCTGGTTGCGCTCGCCGATGTCCGGCTGCGCTCTCATCGCGCCGATCACCATCGAGGAGATCGCCGCCAGCAGGATCACGCTCATCATCGAGGCGACGATCAGCTCGACCAGCGTCAGCCCCTCCTCGTCGCGGCGCAGGCGGGCCAGGGCTTGCCGCCCCCGATCCATCACCCGCCCACCACCTTGAACGCCCGCTTGGTGGCGGTCGGCTCGGGAACCCCGACCGCGTTCACCGCTTTCACCCGGAAGACGTGGCGGCCCAGCTTCAGCTTTTTCAGCTTCACCGGCGAGCTGCAGCCACGCCAGCGTCCGCGGTCGAGCTTGCACTTGAAGCTGGTCCCGTCCTGCCCGGTCGAGTCGGTGAAGCGGAAGACCGGCCGGCGGGCCCGCGTCTTGCTGGCGGGAGCGAAGGTGATCCGGGTCTGCGGGGTGACGTAGACGACGCCTTTGCCGCCTCCCCCACGGGAGCCACCGCCAGAGCCGGTGCTGCCGGTGCTGCCGCCGGTGGTGCCGGTGCCGCCGCTGCCGCCTTCTTCACCGGGAGGGGGCGGAGGAGGAGGCGGGGGCGGTTGAGTCGCGGGCTGGTGCGTGTAGGAAACGGCGGCCGAGCAGGGCGAGATGTCGCCGTTGGCGTCGGTGGCGGTGGCCCGGAACGAGGTGGTCGAGCTCTCGCCTACGGTCACCTGGATCCCACTCCCCCCCAGTTCCGCCTGGGTGCCGGTGGCGATCGGCACGCCGGAGCAGTCGGAGGTGGCGTAGATCTTGATCGAGGTGCCGGGATCGGACTGCCCTTTGATCCGGGGCGTCAAGGATTCGCCCGGCGAACCGGGGTCGGTGCTGAGCTGAGAGGGCGTCGGCGGCCCCAGCGGCACGAAGTTGCCGGTCGAGGCGAGCAGGGTGCCGCCGCTGAAGTGGTCGTAGACGTCGGTCTCGGCATCGAGGTCCCCTTCCGTCAGCCGCTGCTCGGTGGTGAAGAAGGCGTGGGAGCCGTCTTTGGCGACCGCGCCGTTGGGCAGGGCCGCGGGAGCCGAGGAGGTGCTGGCCAGCGGGCCGGTGGAGACCAGGGTGATCGCCCCCGCGACGATCTCGTAGACGTCGGCGGCGGAGTCGTCGTCGGCGACGGCGAGTTTCTCCTCGGTCAGCACGAAGAGATGGCTGCCGTCGCTGGAGGCGCCGACGAAGCCGGCGTCGAAGGGGCCGTTGCCGCTGCCCCCGCCGGCGGAGAGGAGCGTGGTGGTGCCCCCTTCGCGGGAGTAGACGTCCTGGAAGGCGTCGGTGTCGGCGCTCGTCAGTTTCTCTTCGGTGGTGAAGAAGACGGCTTCGCTCGAGCCATCCGGAGAGACCCAGAGGAACGAAGCCGAGATCTCGGCGTTGCCGCCGGCGGGGCCGATGGAGACGAGGCTGGTCGTCCCCCCCGCCCGTTCGTAGAGGTCGTTGGCGTCGTCGGTGTCGGCGGCATCGAGGCTTTCGCTCGTCCCGAAGAAGACCCTGGTGCCGTCGAAGGAGACGCCTTTGTAGGTGGCGGAGTCGGTCCCGTTGCCGCCGCCAGGGCGGGTGGAGACAAGGGCCACTCCGCCCGTCGTCCAGTCGTACACGTCCTGGGCGCTGTCTTCGTCCTGGCCGGCGAGGCGCTCGGCGGTCTCGAAGTAGGCATGGGAGCCGTCGGCGGAGACGCCGCCGTAGGAGGCGTTGCAATCGGCCAGGCTCGGGCAGACCCCCGAGACCGAGATCAAGTCGGTGACGCCGCTCGCGAGGTCGCGCCTGTAGACGTCGAGCAGACTGCCGTCGCCGTCGGCGGTGACGAGTTTCTCGTCGGTGACGAAGAAGGCGAAGGCGCCGTCGCTCGAAGCTCCGCGGAATTCGGGGGAGAAGGCTCCGTTGCCGCAGCCTTCGCCGGCACAGCCGGCGCTGCCCGCCGAGACCAGCGCCGTCGTCCCCGCGACCAGGTCGCGGACGTAGACGTCGAAGGAGGAGTCTTTGTCGCCGGGGGAAAGCTGCTCGGCGGTGCGGAAGAAGATCCTCTCGGCGTTAAGCGCCAGGCCTCCCGGCGCGAAGCTGGCGGAGAAGTCGCCGTCGGGGCACCCGGAGGTGCAGTCCGGATCGTCGTCGCTGACCAGCGCGGTCGTGTTCGCGCTCAGGTCGCGGACGTAGATGTCCTGCCGGTTCACGTCCTGGTCGCCGGCGACGAGCTTCTCGTCGGTGGCGAAGAAGGCCTTGGTCCCGCCGGCGGAGACCCCGACGAAGGAGGCGTGGTGGGCGTCGTTGCCGCCGATCGGCCCGACCGAGACCGGCCGGGTGACGTGGTGCCCGAGCGTCGTGTCGTAGGCGCGGACGTAGACGTCGACCCGCGTGTCGGTGTCGCCCGGCACCAGCTTGTCGGTGGTGGTGAAGAAGACGGCTTTGCCGTCGGCGGAGGCGCCGGAGAAGGTCGCCGGCGCGGCCGCGGCGGCGGGCGCGAAGCAGGCTGCGAGCGCGCAGATCAGTCCTACCAGCTGCAGGGTTCGAAATCGCACCCTCTGGTTATCGGCTCGATCGCTCATTGGTTTGAGTGCCCGGCGAACGCGCGAAGGGCGGGCCCTGTGGCCCGCCCTTCGCGACTTCAGACTTCGTTCGAGCTAAAGGACGAGGGAATTAGTCCCAGAACCCGTCGGTCGGGCAACCGCCCACGCCTTTTTCGACGCAGCTGAAGGTGAGCGTCCCACCGGCGTTTTTGACCGTGAATTTCTGGGTCGCTTTGGAGCCCTGGATGGTGATTTCGTAGCCGGTCGCTTCAACTTTCGGTTCTTCCGAGAAGGTGGCGCTGGCCAGGGTCGGCTCGATTTTCACCAGTTTTTCTTTGGTGGCGCCGACGTAGGTGCCGTTGTCGGTGAAGTAGGTCTCCATCGCGACCTGCGCCGAGTGCGCGTACTCCTTGGCGCGGGCGTCGCCGGCCTTGTCTTTCTGGTTGAAGAACGCCGGCAGCGCGATCGCGGCCAGGATTCCGAGGATGAGCATGACGACGAGGAGCTCGATCAGGGTGAAGCCCGCCTCCCTGTCGCCGCTGAGCCGGGCGCCTACCTTGGCCCGGAGATTCTGGAGAAACATTAGTGACCTCCTATGGTCCTAATCGTTTGCGCCAGAGCCCCGTCGCATACAGCCACGTGGTGTCTGTCGACCCCGGTGGTAGCCCGGCCGACTCCGTAGGAGCCCCGTCGGCTTTGCGCCCCCGTCTCACGACGGGTTTGCCTTTGGCACCGAAGCACTGGCAGATTCATCACAGGCCCTACATCGACTGCCGAGGCGAGACCTTGATCCCTGAAATTTGGGTTACTTACAGCGAAAAGTTTGTCCGCTGGACATGCGTCCAGGAGAAGGCGCACAAAACCGATGAGGCTCAGCCGACCGCCGGTTGAACCGGCAGGCCATGCACAGCTGCCGACTCGGCAAGGCGCCGGTCGTAGGTGAAGAAGGCGCCTATCTCGTCGCGAACCGATAGTGCGGTGGCGATGTGCAATGCGTCCAGAGTCCGCAACGTCGGCGGCAAGAGGGTGGTTGCGAGATCCAGCACAGGATCGTCGAGGGGCAAGAGGGAAACGCCCTCGAGCCATTCGCGGGCATCTCGCGCGCCTTGGGGGCACTTCCGGGCACATGCCCGAATCGCCTCGACGCCCAGAAGCATGCTGGAGACGTATCCCTCCCATTGGGAGAGTTCGATGCGCAGCTGCTCGTGACCCGCCTCTTCGAGAGGAAGCTTCACGTAGGCAGAGGTGTCGAGATACGCCAGCCGCGGGGTCACAGGCGCTCTTCGCGCATCTCTTCGAGAATCTCGAGACTCGAGGGACCTGCCGCGGGTGCTCCGCGTGAACTCGCGACAGCTTCTAGCAGATCGCCCCGCGGCATCGTCGCGCCCCGCTCGGCCACGAGCCGGGCGATCGGCGAATCGGCGGGTCCGGAGGGAACGAGCCGGGCGACCTCGCGACCCCTCTCGGTGACGATGAAGCTTCCGCCCTCCTTCACCTCGGACAGGTACTTGGAGAGGTTCTGCCTCAATTCCCGGACGCCGACGCTGTTCATGTGCGTCAGCGTAGCACCTCGCCGGTTATTTTCAGCGGATCTTGTCGTAGAGGCTGAAGATCGGCAGGTACATCGCGATCACGATGAAGCCGACGACGCCGCCGACGAAGACGATCATGATCGGCTCGATCAGCGAGGTCAGGGCTTTCACCTTGGCGTCGACCTCCGCCTCGTAGAAGTCGGCGACTTTCGAGAGCATGTGTTCGAGCTGCCCGGTTTCCTCGCCGACGGCAACCATGTGCCCGACCATCGGCGGGAAGATCGCGTTCGACTGGATCGGCCCCGCCAGCGAGCCGCCGCGCTTGGCCGCCGCGTAGACGTCTTCCATCGCGTTCTCGAGGACGATGTTGCCGGAGGTTTCGCCGGTCAGCTTGATCGCCTGCAGCATCGGCACGCCGGCCGAGACCGAGCCCGAGAAGGTACGCGACCAGCGGGCCAGCGCCACCTTCTGGATCACGTCGCCGATTTTCATCGGCAGGCGGAGAACGAAGCGGTCCCACGTGTTTTTGCCTTTTTCGGTCCGCTTCCATTTGAAGAAGGCGACGAAGGAGGCGACCAGGGCCGGGATGAGAATGTACCAGTAGCCGGTGAGAACGTCGGAGGCGATCACGCAGACCTGGGTCGGAAGCGGCAGGGCCGGCTTTTCCTCGGGGTTGTCTTCGCCGAGTTCTTCGAAGATGCCGACGAAGACCGGGATGATGAAGGCGACCACCGCGACCAGCACGACCATCGCGAAGCCGAAGATCAGCGCCGGGTACATCAGCGCCGATTTCACCTGGCGCCGCAGGGCGTCGGATTTCTCCACCTGGTAGGCGATGCGGTCGAGGGCGTCCTCGAGCCGTCCCGACTGCTCGCCGGAGCGGACCATCGCCCGGTAGAGGCGGTCGAAGACCTCGGGGTGGCGGGCCATCGCCTGCTCGAGGGTGCTGCCCGCCTCGATGTCGGCGCGGACGCCGCCGATCGCGTCCTTGATCCGTTCGTCCTGGGTCTGCTCCTCGAGCGTGTGGAGGCTGCGCAGCATCGGCATGCCGGAGGAGACGAGGGTGGCGAACTGACGGGAGAAGACCGCCAGCTCGCGCTGGTCGACCGCTTTCATGTTCCGCCAGACGTCCTCGAGCTTGAACGGCTCGCTCTTTTCGCTGACGTCGAGGACGATCAGCCCGCGCTGGCGCAGCTGCTCGGAGACCTGGGCCTTGGACTCGGCTTCGATCTCGCCCGCGGTCGAGGTCCCGGCCGGGTCCATCGCCCGGAAGGCGAAGGTGGTCGCCGCCGCCATCGGTTAGGCCCCCTGGTTGTAGGCGGGGGGCGCGCCCGTTGGCGGGTACGCGGCGCCCTGGCCGTTGCCGCCTTGGTAGCCGCCTCCCCCCTCGCCCAGCAGTCGTTTCAGCTCCTCCGGGACCGAGGCGCGTTGCTCGGCGAGGGAGCGGGTGATCTTGCCGGCGCGGACCAGGCGCGCCAGGTCGGCGTCCATCGTCTGCATCCCGACCGCGCCCGAGGTCTGCACGGCGGCGTAGATCTGGTGCGTCTTGCCCTCGCGGATCAGGTTGCGGATCGCCGGCGTCGGCACCAGCACCTCGGTCGCGACGACGCGTCCCATCCCGTCGGCGGTCGGCAGCAGCTGCTGGGTGACGATCCCCTGCAGGGCTATGGAGAGCTGGGTCCGCACCTGGCCCTGCTGCTGGGGCGGGAAGACGTCGATGATCCGGTCGACGGTCTGCGCGGTCGACTGGGTGTGGAGGGTGGCGAAGACGAGGTGGCCGGTCTCGGCCGCGGTCAGCGCGGTGGCGATCGTCTCCAGGTCCCTCATCTCGCCGACCAGGATCACGTCGGGGTCCTCTCGCAGGGCGGCGCGGAGGCCGAGGGCGAAGTCGTCGGCGTCGGAGCCGACCTCGCGCTGGTTGACGATCGACTTCTTGTGCTTGTGCAGGAACTCGATCGGATCCTCGATCGTGAGGATGTGGTCCTGGCGTTCGCAGTTGATCGAGTCGAGCATCGCCGCCAGCGTCGTGCTCTTGCCCGAGCCGGTGGGGCCGGTGACGAGGACGAAGCCGCGCGGTTTCTGGGTCAGGTCGCGCAGCACCGGCGGCACCCCGAGCGAGTCGAGCGCCGGGATCTCCTGCGGGACGAGGCGGAAGGCGGCGCTGACCGAGCCGCGCTGGAGGAAGCAGTTGACGCGGAAGCGGGCGACGCCGGGGATCGCGTAGGCGAAGTCGAGCTGTTTCTGGTTCTCGAAGCGTTTGCGCTGGTCGTCGTTGAGGATGCTGAAGACGATCTCCCGCGTCTCCTGGCTGGAGAGCACGGGGAACCCCTCCATCGGCGTGATCTTCCCCTTGTCCCGCATCGCGGGGGGAAAGCCGGCGGTCAGGTGCACGTCCGAGGCCTTCACCTCGACCATGCGCCGCAGCACCTCTGAGAAGTCAAGAGACTCGGCAGACATCGCCTTCTACATCGGCAGTTGCAGTGGGTTCCTCAAATGCCGGGCCAGATCACGCGGTGACACGGAGGACCTCCTCGAAGCTGGTCTGGCCGGCCCGGACCTTGGCCAGCCCGTCCTCGCGCAGCGTGCACATCCCCTCCTCCCGCGCCACGGTGCCGATCTCGGCCTCGGAGGCTTGGGAGACGGTCATGTCCTTGATCCGCTCGCTCATCTTCATCACCGAGTAGAGGCCGACCCGGCCGCGGTAGCCGCTCTGGTTGCAGCGGGCGCAGCCGACCGGCTCGTAGGCCTCCAGCTCGGCGCCGACCCGCACCCCGGCCTCGCTCAAGGCCTCCGGCCGGACCACCGTCCGCCGCTTGCAGTGGCTGCAGAGCTTGCGGGCGAGGCGCTGCGCGACCACGCAGTCGACCGAGGAGGCGGTGAGGAAGGACTCGATCCCCATCTTGGTCAGGCGGGTGATCGCGCCGGGGGCGTCGTTGGTGTGCAGGGTCGAGAGCATCATGTGACCGGTGAGGGCGGCCTCGATCGCGATCCGCGCCGTCTCGCCGTCGCGGATCTCGCCCACCATCACCACGTCGGGGTCGGCGCGGAGGATCGAGCGCAGGCCGGTCGCGAAGTCGAGCCCCGCCTTGCGGTTGACGTTGATCTGGCTGATCCCGTCGAGCTGGTACTCGACCGGGTCCTCGACCGTGATGATCTTCTTCTCGACCGTGTTCATCTCGCGCAGGGCGGCGTAGAGGGTCGTGCTCTTTCCCGAGCCGGTCGGGCCGGTGACCAGCACCGCCCCGTAGGCCTGGCGGAAGGAGTCCTCGAAGCGGTGCCGCGCGTCCCCGTCCATCCCCAGTTCGTCCAGCGTCCGCTGGGCGTTCTCTTTGTCGAGGATGCGGATCGTCCCCCCCTCGCCCCGCTGGGTCGGCAGCGTCGTCACACGCAGGTCCACCTTCTTGTCCTCGACGGTGACGCTGACGCGACCGTCCTGGGGAACCCGCTTCTCGGCGATGTTGAGGTCGCTCATGATCTTGATCCGCGAGATCACCGCGCTGGTCATCCGGCTCGGCACGTGGGCGGCCTCGCGGAGGACGCCGTCGATGCGGAAGCGCACCCGCATCTCCCCTTCGACCGGCTCGAAGTGGATGTCCGAGGCCCCCTCCCCCACCGCCTGGCCGAGGATGCTGTAGACGAGCTTGATGACCGGGGCGTCTTCGGCGCTGACTTCGAGGTCGGAGACCTCGGCGAGCTCGTCATCGGCCTCCTCCTCGCCCTCGACCACCGCCTCGCTGACGGCGCTCTGCAGCGTGTTCAGCTTGACGACGAGGGCTTCGATGTCCTCCTCGGCGGCGACCGCGACGCGGCAGTCGAGCCCGGTGGCGATCTGGATGTCGTCGACGGCGAGGACGTTGGTCGGGTCGGCCATCGCCACCAGCAGCGTCCCTTTGTCGACGAAGCCGACCGGCAGCGCCCGGTAGCGGCGGGCGGTGTTGACCGAGATCAGGTTGGCCGCCGCCATGTCCACCTGGTAGTCGGAGAGGTCGACGTGGTCGAGGCCGTAGCGCTCGGCGATCGCCCGCGAGAGCTGGTCGCCGTTGATCGCGCCTTCGGTCAGCAGCAGCGCCTCCGGCGGCGCCCCTGCCGTCCGCGCCGCTTCGATCGCCTGCTGGACGCGCTCCGCGGAGACGTAGCCGAGCTCGACGAGGACGTCGGTGACGAACCCGCGCGAGCGGCCCCGCGAGAGCGGCTGGGTCAGGCCGGGGGTGCCGCCTTCCCGCGGATCGAGCTGAGGCGCGGTCGAGTCGCCGGAGGTGGGGACCGGCCGCAGGTGGCTCGGGTAGTCGCTGGAACCCATGCTCAGGGGTGGTAGTCGAGCGTGGGACCTTTGTATCCCGCGTCGATCACCGCCTGGGCGACGCTTTCGGCGTTCTGGTAGCCGTAGTGGACCGAGGCGGTCGGGGCCTGGGGGGCGACGTCCTTCGGGGTCAGCACCACGAGCGCCGGCACCCGCTCGACGCCGACGCCGCCGGTGATCGCGGTGTAGCGGGCGATTTCCTTCGCGGGCACGATGAAGCTGACCGCCTCCGGGAAGCGGGAGAGGCCGGCGGCGGCGTCGCGGATCAAGCGGTCGTCGATTCCGCCGTCGCGGACGAAGAGGAGGACCACCGTCGCTCCCGACTCGTAGGCGTCGACGACCTTCGCCGGGGGTTCGATCCCCGGCACGGCCGCCAGCGTGGCGCTGGTGGAGGCGGGCGCTTCGGCTTCGAGGGATTCGACCGGCACTTCAGCGGGGTTGCCGGCTTCGGGCGCGGCTTCGACGGCGGTGGGAGCTTCCGAGGCTTCTTCTTCGCCGCCGCCGCCCATCGTCGTCATCAGGAAGATCCCGCCGGCGACCAGCAGCACGCCGATGATCGCGATCTGGGCGATCGGGTTGTTGTTCAGATGCTCCCTCATACGTTCGCTTAATTAGCTCGACAGGATCGAGCCGAAGCTTGAGAGCTGGGCGGACGGCGGCAGCAGGCGCCGCCCCAGCTCAACAGTTGGCGTTGGGCGCCTGCCCGGCGGGGGCGGTGGCGCCGGTGCACTCGACGTAGGACTGGCGCTCGTAGATCGTCGCGCCGCCGATTTTCGGCGGTTCGAAGCCGGCGTCCTGGCGGACGATCGCGTTGTTGTCGAGGTGCACGGTTTTGCCGGCGATCACGCCGGTGTAGGTGGCGTTGTTTTTGACGACGATGTTCGAGTTCGGGGCGTAGAGGATGAACTCGTTGTTGCCGCTGTTGTTCGAGAATTCGATCGTCGTCGGGAAGCTCGGCGAGCCCATCACGTAGAAGCCGGGCATGTCGAATTTGCCGATCTCGGGCTGGTAGCCGGTGGCGGTGACGTCGGCGTTGTTGTTGATGTCGATCTGCTTTTCGCCCGATTTCAGGCCGCAGTTCTCCGGGGTGTCGAAGAAGAGCCGCACCTGCGCGTCCCCGGCCATCACCAGGTGCGAGTTGTTCCTGATGTACAGCCTGCAGACCCAGTAGTCACCCCCACCCAGGGTCAGGGTCGTGTTGTTCGAGGCGTAGATCGTCCGCGTGCTCGGGTCCCAGGGTTCGGTGCTCTTCCATTTGCCGGTGTAGGTATCGGACTGGCAGCCTTCAGGTTCACGCTCCGTCGAGGTGATTTTCGCGCAGGTGACGAGCCGGAAGTTGTTGTTGTTGGTGGCGATATCGGTCGGCATGAAGGAGCTGACCGGTGGCAGCGTCACGTTGCCTTCGTTGATCCCGTAGCCGCTGCACTGCGTGCCGTTGTTCTCGAACGTCGCTTTTTTGCCGACCCCGTGGCGGACGTTGCCGCAGACGTTGCCGTTGTTGTGGACGTAGACGTCGCCGTTGGTGCCGACGCCGACGCGGGCGTCGGCGTTGTTGTCGATCTCGACTTTGTCGACCCCGATCACGCCCTCTTTGCCGAGCGCGCTGCCTACGGTGGTGGTTTTGTAGGTGATGGCGATCCGGCGACTGACGGGCCCCGAGGTGCCGGTCGCGACCACGCTCATCGTCGTGCTGCCCACCGCGGGGGTCGAGCGGTAGACGTAGGTCGAGCTGCCGACCTGGCCGGAGATCGGCGGGCACCAGCCGTCGGCGGCGGCGGCGGAGAGGACGAGCGTGCTGCCGCTGACCCCGAGGCAGGGCGCCGAGGCGCTGAAGGCGCTGGCGTAGCGGTTGAGGCGCAGCAGGGCGACGCTGGCCCCCGCGTCGGCGGCGGCGATCGCGCTCTTGGAGTCGCCGTCGCGGTGGCTGCCCTGCTGGACGTTGACCGAGGAGATGACGGCGGCGCCGGCGAAGCCCATGCTTGCCACCATCGCGAAGATCGCGGTCGGCAGCGCCATCCCGCGCTCGTTGCGACGCAGGTCGCGAATCAGCAGGATGAAGCGGTCGATGGGGGACATCCCGCTGTGCATCGGCGCCCGGCGGCGATCGCTTGAACCGACCGCTGCGGGATCTCCTTCCATTTGGACGCCCGTCCTAATCGGTTGCGGGTGCGAGTTGCTCGATCCCGCTCGCCCGCTGGCCACCCGCGGCCAGCATCAGCTTGAAGTCGTGCGGGCTGGAGGCGTACTCCATCGCCATGTCCTCGGCGATCTTGCCCTCCATCACGTACTGGAGCAGCGACTGGTCGAAGGTGCGCATCCCGTAGTACTCGCCCTCGGCGATCACTTCGGTGATCTTGCCGGTCTCCTCCGGGTTCATGATCAGGTCCTGGACCCGGCCGGTGACGACCAGGATCTCCGAGGCGGGCACGCGGCCGTCGCCGGTGACGTCGGGGACGAGGCGCTGGGCGATCGCCCCCTTCAAGGTCGCCGCCAGCATCACCCGCGCCTGGTGCTGCTGGTGGGGCTCGAAGAAGTCGACGATGCGGTTGATCGTCTCGGTCGCGTCC
Organism: Solirubrobacterales bacterium; assembly: GCA_035765335.1. Classification (GTDB taxonomy): domain Bacteria; phylum Actinomycetota; class Thermoleophilia; order Solirubrobacterales; family 70-9; genus VAYN01. The sequence continues at coordinate 5,243 of DASTXV010000087.1, read as the reverse complement.
AGGGTGTGGACGGTGGAGAGGACGAGGTGGCCGGTCTCGGCCGCGGAGAGCGCCGTGCGCACCGTCTCCTCGTCGCGCATCTCGCCGATCAGGATCACGTCGGGGTCCTGGCGCAGGACGCGCCGCATCGCCCGGGCGAAGCTTTCGGTGTCGGAGCCGACTTCGCGCTGGTTGACGATCGAGTTTTTGTCCGGGTGCAGGTACTCGATCGGGTCCTCGAGGGTGACGATGTGATCGCTGCGGTTGCGATTGATGTGGTCGATCATCGCCGCCAGCGTCGTGCTCTTGCCGGAGCCGGTGGTGCCGGTGACGAGGATGATCCCGCGCTGCTCTTCGGCCAGCTTGGTCACGACCGGCGGCAGTCCGAGGTCGTCGACCGAGCGGATGTCGAAGGGGATCGCGCGGCAGACGATCGAGATCGAGCCGCGCTGCTTGAAGGCGTTGACGCGGAACCGCGACAGTCCTTTGATCGAGTAGGAGAAGTCCGCCTCGCCGCATTCCTCGAATTCGGTCAGCGACCGCACCTCGGCCATGTCCTGGAAAGCCTGTTCGGTGTCCTCCGGTTTCAGCGGCTGGTACCCCTCCAGCGGGGCCAAGTCACCATGCAGACGCGCCGTCGGAGGCACGCCGACCTTGACGTGCAGGTCGGAGCCGTCCCGCTCGATCAAAGTGCGCAGGGCTGAGTCGATGTCAAACATCCCGGCCTGTATCGGCCAGGCAGCCAGATCACTTAATGGTGGGTTTGCGGTTGAGAGGGAGGGGCACCCCCTCCTGGGAGCACCTCCGCCGAGAGGAACGGATTGCGGCTGACCGTGATGGCTTTCGGCTCGGCTCCATGCTGAGTACCCAGGAGGGGGTGCCCCTCCCTCTCTCCCACACCCAGCTCGGGACGATCTGGCTCGGGCGAATGGCGGGAGAAGCTAGGGTGGGGTCGGTGCCTTGGCGGCTGTCGCAGGGCGGGTCGGTGGGGGTCGATCGGCACTCAACATCGAGCCGGGCCGCCAGCGCCCGAGGCGCCAGCCGCAGTGCGTCCCTCCCGGCAAGATGTGCCGAGAGACCCCCACCGACCCGCCCCCGACCACCTGGCCGGGGGCACCGGGAGCTTCCTAGGCGACCTCGCGCAGTTTCTGGGCCTCGCCCAGAGACTGGAGCTTTTTGAGGCTCTGATTCTCGATCTGCCGGATCCGCTCGCGGGTGACGTTGAAGGTGCGGCCGACCTCGTCCAGGGTCCGCGGGTGCTCGCCGCCGAGCCCGTAGCGAAGTTCGAGCACGCGGCGCTCGCGGTAGGAGAGGTTCTCGAGCGCCTCTTTCAGCGCCTCTTTGGTCAGCAGGTCCGCCGCCCGGTCGAACGGGGACTCGGCCTTCTCGTCGGCGATGAACTGGCCGAACTCCGACTCCTCCTCGTCGCCGACCGGCTTCTCCAGCGAGACCGGGGCCTGGGCGGAGCGTTTGATCGAGTCGACCTCCTCGGGATCGATCCCCGTCACCTCGGCGATCTCCTCCGGGGTGGGCTCGCGGCCCAGCTCGGTGACCAGCTTGCGCTCGGCGCGGCCGATCTTGTTCAGCTTCTCGACGACGTGGACCGGGATCCGGATCGTCCGCGCCTTGTCAGCGAGCGCGCGGGCGATCGCCTGGCGGATCCACCAGGTCGCGTAGGTGGAGAACTTGAACCCCTTGCGGTAGTCGAACTTCTCCGCCGCGCGGACCAGGCCCAGCGTTCCCTCCTGGATCAGGTCGAGGAAGGGCAGGCCCTGGTTTCGGTAATTTTTCGCGATCGAGACGACCAGGCGCAGGTTCGACTCGACCATTTTCTGCTTCGCGTCAAGGTCACCGCGCTCGATCCGTTTCGCCAGTTCGACCTCCTCCTGGGCGGTCAGGAGGCGAACTTTGCCGATGTCCTTGAGGAACAGCTGCAAGGAATCGGTGGTCATGTCCGGTTTCAGGTCGAGCGCCTGTTTCTGGCGCCGGCGACCTTTTTTGCCGGTGTCCACGGGAAGGGCTTCCGCGGCGGCTTTCTGCGCCGGGTCCATGTCCTCGACAAGCTCGATTCCCGACTTCTCGAGGTGCCCGTAGAGGTCCTCGACGTCAGACTCGTCGAGATCGACCTCGGAGACCGCGGAGGCGATGTCACCGAAGGTGAGCACGCCGAGCTGCTGCCCGCGATTGATGAGGTTTTTGACCTCCTCAAGTTCCTGAAGCTCTGCTACCAGCATCCGTTCTTACTCGTTTCCCTTGCGATCGATGGTTAGTCCTGGGCGATGAAATGCCGTCGCGAGCCGAAAGTCGCGCCGGACCGACAAAAAACGGACCGAAAAGATCTGGTCCGCGAAGTAGCGTCTACATCGTCATCGTGCCCTATGGGCAGGCGTCTGAGAAGGCTCAAACGCTTGTTCGCATGGTACCCGCTTCAGTTTGTGAAGTCAATGCCCAGCTCCCCACGCCATCCCACCACCTGGCTGCGCGCCTTCTGGAACCGCGCCTACCAGGAGAACGTCACCGGGCTCTCGGCGATGGTCGCCTACAACCTGATGCTCTCGGTCTTCCCCTTCGCCCTCCTGGTCCTCTTCGTCTTCGGCCAGGTGCTGAAGATCGAGGGGGTCGAGAGCGGCGTCCTCGCCGACCTCCAGCGCCTCTTCCCCAACGTCGAGCAGGAGACCCTGAGCGACGCCCTGCGCCAGATCGAGAACAACTCGACGACGATCGGGATCGTCGCCTTCGCCGGTTCGCTCTGGATCGGCGCCTCCTTCTGGGGGGCGATGGACACCGCCTTCTGCCGCATCTACCACGTCGAGTGCCGCAGCTGGGTCGAACAGAAGCGCTTCTCCTTCGCGATGCTGATCGTGGTCCTCCTCTTCATCGCCGCCAGCATCTTCGTGCCGGCGATGGAGAGCGCCGTCGTCAACAGCACCGACCGCCTGCCGCTGGGCCTCAACGACATCAAGGCGATCGACACGATCCTGCTGCTGACGGCGGCGCTGCTGGTCACCTTCGGCATCTGCTGCGTGATCTTCTGGGCCGTCCCCAAGGGCCACATGCCCTGGCGCGCCGTCTGGCCCGGCGCCCTCTTCGTCACCGTCGGCGCCGGGCTCGCCAACTGGCTCTTCCCGATCTACCTCTCCAACGTCTCCAGCCTCTCGCGCTTCGGCTCAACCGTCGGCTTCATCCTCATCGCCCTGCTCTGGTTCTACGTGCTGAGCCTGGCTCTGATGGTCGGCGCGGTGATCAACTCGCTGCGCTTCGAGTACCACGACACGGGAGAAATCCCCTACCACCCGGGCAGCGCCCAGCCCTGCGGCTGTGAGGAAGAAGAAAACCCAGCAGGGAGGAACGCCGCCGGATAGAACATAAAAAACTGTCGTATTCTTGTGCCGGTAATCACGACCTCGGGGGAGAGAAATCGGGTCGATGGCCGGACGGGGTGGAAGAATCCGCGGTGATGCAGAAACATCGGAGTTTTGAAATGGCGGGAGATGATTTGCGCCCCACTGCTCCGGTCGCCATCGCACGGGAAACGCAGCGCCAACGGATCATCGACGCGATGATCGAGAGCTGCGCGGAGAAGACCTACGCGGCCACCACGATCACGGACATCGTCGGCCACGCGCGCATCTCCCGCACGACCTTCTACAAGCACTTCGAGGACAAGCGCGCCTGCTTCGACGCCACCATCGACTACTGCATCGCCGAGATGCAACAGGCTGCCGTGTCGGCTCGCTCCCCCTCGGACCCTCCCGCCGACGCGGCGCGCAAAGCGGCGACCGCGGTCGTCCACGCGCTGGCGGCGCGCCCGGGCCTCGCGCAGCTGCTGACGGGCGACGCGCTCGCAGTCGATCCAAGCGTCGTCGAGCGCTACCGCAAGGCGACCATCCCCGCCCTGGAAGCTCTCTGGGAGGGGCAGGGAGAGAACGGCGCGAAGAGCCATATGGACCCGCGCCTCGCCTTTGGTCAGGGACAGGTCCTGGTCCTCAACCAGATCTCCACGGGAACTGTCGAGCGCCTCCCCGAGCTGCTGCCGGAGATCGTCTACCTGGCGGTCAGTCCGTACGGCGGCCACCAGGAGGGGATCAGGCAGTCCCAGCTTTCCGAAAAAGACGGCAGCGCACCGGCCAAGTGATCGATAACCCTGACGACCTACGGCAGTGGCGGCTTCCGCGAGGGCGGCACGGCCTTCCTCGTGAGTTAGTCGAACGCTCGCAGCGGGAGCGGCTGCTGGCTGCGGTCGTCCGCGTGACCGTGGCGAACGGCTACGAGTCGACCACCGTCGGCGACATCCTCAGCGAGGCCGGCGTCGGGCGCGAGAGCTTCTACGAACTCTTCAACGACAAACTCGACTGCACGCTCGCGGCGCACAACATCCTCGTCGAGGATCTCGAGGAGCGCGTGCGAGCCGTCTACATCGGCGACGGCCCCTGGCCGGAACGGGCGCGGGAGGCGCTGAAGGTGACGCTCGAGTGGTTCGCCGCCGATCCCGACGTCGCCCGCTTCCTCCTGGTCGAGATGAGCACGGTCGGCCCGGCCTTCCGCTCGGTCTTCCAGGCCGAATACGCCCGCTTCACCAATCTCCTGGACGAAGGCCTCGACAAGAGCGGGCCGAGCCCGGAGGTGAGCCAGGCCACCCGCCTCGGAGTCGGGGCTCTCCTCGCCAGGCTCTACGAGGAGATCGTCCTCGACCGCACGGAGCAGCTCCCCCGCCTCCTCCCCGACCTGACCCATGACTTCCTCGTCCCCTTCGTCGGCGAAGAGGTGGCCGAGGCCGAGCGTCAGCGGGCGGTCGGCTAGCTGTAGATGCCAGCCACGTTGTTCCCCTGGATCTCCCGTAGCCGCTGAATCGGCGGCCGGTGGCCGAGGGCGCCGTGTCGTCGCCGGTAGTTGTAGCGCTCCAGCCAGCCCGAGAGGGCCGCGGCCCTCTCGGGCGAGGAGCCGTAGACGGCGGCGTAGGTCCACTCGCGAAGCATCGTGCGGATGAATCGCTCGGCCTTGCCGTTGGTCTGGGGCCGGTAGGGGCGAGTGCGGATGTGCTTGATCCCCATCGCCCGGCAGGCGAGTGAATGGGCGGTGGAGCGGTAGGCGGGGCCGTTGTCGGTCATCAGTCCCTCGACCGAGATCCCATGGGAGCCGTAGAAGGCGACGGCTCGCCGTAGGAAGCCGAGGACGGTTTTCGTCTTCTCGTCAGGCAGAACCTCCGCGTAGGCGAGGCGGGTGGCGTCGTCGACGCAGACGTGGACCCGCTCCCAGCCCGTGAC
>DASTXV010000086.1:0-34072 GCA_035765335.1 Solirubrobacterales bacterium | reverse complement strand
AGCTCGGTCACGGTCTCCCACGCCTGCTCGGTGTCGAGCGGGAGGGTCACCTCACGTGTCACGCAACTCATTGGTTGCGCATGCTAGCGTACTCCCGACACGCAACCAAACGGTTGCACGAAAGGAGACGCAGTTGCCCCTCGTCCCGATGGTCATCCAGAACGACGGCCGCTCGGAGCGGTCGTTCGACATCTACAGCCGGCTGCTGAACGAGCGCGTGGTGTTCGTCGGCCAGCCGATCGACGACGAGATCGCCAACCTCGTCGTCGCGCAGCTCCTGCACCTCGAGGCGACCGACCCCGACCGCGACATCTCGATGTACATCAACTCGCCGGGCGGGGTCGTGTACTCCGGCCTGGCGATCTACGACACGATGCAGTTCATCAAGCCCGACGTCGCGACCGTCTGCTGCGGCGTGGCGATGTCGATGGGCTCGGTGCTGCTCGCCGGCGGGGCGCCGGGGAAGCGCACCGCCCTGCCGAACAGCCGCATCCTCATCCACCAGCCGAGCGGCGGCTTCGAAGGCCAGTCGAGCGACATCGAGATCCACGCCAAAGAGATCCTCGCCCTGCGCGAGCGGCTCGACCAGATCTACGTCAAGCACACGGGCCAGTCGGAGGAGCAGATCCACCTCGACATGGAACGAGACAAATTCTTCCAGCCGCAGGCCGCGGTCGAGTACGGCCTGATCGACCGCGTGATCGAATCGCACGAGTTCCAGGGCGAGGCGCCGGCGTCCAGCAACGGGGCGCCCGCCTAGTAGGCCTAAGCATCGTTTCCACCCTTTTGGCCCCTATGGGGGCTCAAATGGTGGAAACGATCAGTCGCCGAGGCGGCGCCAGGCCCAGAGGCCGGCGACCGCCGCCGCCCCGCCGGAGAGGACACCGCCGATTCCCGCCTTGCGGGTTTCGGGATGGCGGGCCGAGACGCCCAGCGCGACCGCGTCGGCGACGTCGCAGGCGCTGGAGATGAGCAGCGCCGTGCGCAGCGCCTGGCGGTCGTCGCGCGCCGCCAGCGTCAGCGCCCCGATCGCGATGTCCCTGCCGCCGCCGAGTTTCGCCAGCGCCTCGCCCGTGGGGCCGGCCTCGCCGAAGCCCAGGCGCCGCGCGGCCGGACGGGTGGCGAAGAAGATCGCCACGCCCATCGCGACCCGGCTCGCCCCGATCTGGAGCGCCACCTGCCGCGCTTTCCGGTCCATCTTCCTGCGGCGGAACATCACCCCCAAGCTACCCGCCAGGGCGAATCTGCATCATGGGGGAAGTGGCAGAGGGCGACACGATCCTGCGGCTGGCGCGGCGCTTCGAGGCGACCCTGGTGGGGGAGCCGGTCGCGGCGGCGGCGCCGAGCCCGCGCGGAAAGGCGGCGGGGATCGAACGGCTCGACGGCCGCACCCTCGAAGGTGTGGAGACCCACGGCAAGCACCTGCTGCTCGGCTTCGGCGAGGTCTCCCTCTACAGCCACCTGGGGATGAGCGGCGGCTGGCACTTCTACCGGCCCGGCGACCGCTGGCGCCGCCCCCGCTCCTCCGCCTGGGCCGTCCTCTCCGGCGGTGGCTGGGAGGCGGTCCAGTTCGGCGGCCCGACCCTGCGGGTCGGCTCCACCAGCCGCCTGCGCCGGGACCCGCAACTGACGCGCCTGGGACCGGACGTCCTCGCCCCGAAGTTCGATTCGGAGGCGGTGATCGCGGCGATGCGCGCCGACCCCACCCGCGGCCTCGGCGACGCCCTCCTCGACCAGCGCCTGGTCGCCGGCATCGGCAACATCTTCAAGAGCGAGGCCTGCTTCGCCGCCCGCCTCGACCCCTGGCGCCCGATCGGCGACCTCTCCGACGAGGAGCTGCAAGCGGTCCTCTCGGCCGCCCGCGAGCAGATGCAGGCGGCGGTCGAGACCGGCGGCCGCCACCGCTTCCAGGTCTACAAACGCCGCCCGGGCGTCTGCCCCTTCTGCCGCGGCCCGATCTCCTCGCGCGGCCAGGGCGACGCCAACCGCACCACCTACTGGTGCCCCCGGTGCCAAAGCTGAGACGGCCGCCCTCCTACTACCTGGTGGCGGGGGTCGGCTTAGACGAGGAGATGGAGCGCCTGTGCCGCCTTCCGGTCTTCGCCGATGGCCCGCTGGCGGCGCGCCGGCCGGAATTGAAGGTGCGGCGAGCGAGCCGGCGCCCCAACCGCCTCGGCTTCGCCGTCCCCAGCCAGTTCCGACTCTCGGTCACGGCTTATCCCGGCATCCGCCCAGGAGACGTGCTCGAGACCCTGCTGCACGAGCTGGTCCACCTCCACGTCGGCCGCGCCAAGGAAGCCCACGCCTGGCACGGCCCGACCTTCAAGCGGACGCTGAGCCGAGCGATGCGCGAGGCCTACGGAGTCACCATCCCGACCCCGCGCGCCACCCTGCACGGTCCCTATGCCGAGGCAATAGAAGCCTCGGCATCGCGGGCTAACCCTGGGCCTCCTCCTCGTCCCAGTGCCGGCGTTCGCGCAGGTGGTGGACGAGGAGGACGGCGATGATCACCACCGCCGGCGCGAAGACCGGCAGCGAGACCAGGATCGGGTGGTGGGCGAGGGGCAGGATCACCGGCCGCCGCCCTGCTGGAACCCGAAGACGCCGCGGAGCTTGAGCCGTCGCCGTCGCGGCGCCGGCCGCAGCCCCACCGCCAGCCGGTGCAGGGCCCAGGCGAGGAGTGCCAGCAGCGAGAGGGCGATCGCCAGGACCGTGGAGTAGGCGAGGGCGGTCAGGGCCGCAGGACCGCCTTTCGACTCGCGCTGCAGCAGCTGGTGCTCGTCGCTGAAGCTGCGGGTGAACTGCGCCGGGGCCGGGACTTCTCCGACCGGGATCGCCTCGTCGCGCGGCAGGTAGATCGGCAGCGCGGTGAGCGAGCTCTCGTCGTGGAGGCGGATCATCGCCTTCCAGTTGCCGTGGACCGGGATCGGCTCGGTGCTGCGGTAGACGCCGGGGCCGGTCCGCTCCAGCGGCGCGACGACGAGCCCGCCGCCCTGCCAGGCGGTGACGTCGAACCACTCCGCGTCGGCGGCGGCGTCCGGCGGGCTCAGGCGCACGGTGGCCTCGACCTCGCGCCCGGCCGGTCCGCCGACGTCCTTCAGCGCCACCTGGGCGCTCACCCCCTCCTGGGTCGGGGTGTAGAGGCCGTAGGCGACCAGCGCTGCCAGGACCGCGGCGCTGCAGACGGCCGCCCGCCGCAGTTGCGGAGATCGCTGGAGGGGAATGGGGGAGAGATGGGTGCCGATCCAGGCCCCGATCGTCGAGCCCGCGATCGCGGCGGCGAGGCCGACGATCGCGACTTCCGGGAAGGCGGACTCGGGCCAGGGCAGCGGCATCCAGAGGTGCGACCAACCCCACTCGGCGGCGAGGCCGACGGTGCCGATTCCGACTCCTGCGGTTATGCCGAACCGCAGCGGCCGCTGCTGGGTCGAGACGAAGAGGGCGACGGCCTCGACCACCGCCGCCTCGGCGATGTAGAGCGGGAAGTGGGGCGTCGTCTGCCCGAGCGCCGGACCCACCAGCAGCGCCAGGCCGCCGCGGATGAGGATGAAGAAGCCGGCTGCGCCGAGGGCGGCGCCGGGACCGCCGTAGACCCGGGCAAGGACCAGGCCCACGCCCGCGGCCAGCATCAGCAGCATCGGCTGGAAGATCAGCTGGAACTGGGGGACGCCGAAGTCGAACTCGGCCTGGAAGGTCGAGAGGCCCAGCATCAGGCCGCCGGTGAGGGCGATGGCGCGCGCCATCTTCGTGTGGAGCAGCTCCTCGACCGGGGTCTCGGATGAGGCGTTCGAGCGCAGGCCCTCGACCGTCAGCACCGCGATCCCGACCAGGGTCATCGCGGCGCCGCCGATCAGCATCAGGTGGGTCGGGCCCCAGAGGGTGACGTCCTGGCCGAAGAGCCGGTGCCAGACGTCGTCGAGCGGGAAGCCGATCAGGGAGAAGGCGCCGCAGGCGCAGATGAGGACGCCGCCGAGGGGGGCGTACCAGTCGCGCCCGAGCCGGATCGCCACGGTGCTCGGCCGCTCCTTCGGCAGCACCATCGCGAAGAAGCCGGCGCTGAAGATGCCGAAGAGCCCGGCGAGGATGAAGTAGTGGGCGGGGTTGGCGAGCGGCCCGGCGTCGCGCCCGTTGTCGATGTGGAGGGCGATGTCCCAGTACATGCCGATCACGGCGGTGATCAGGGAGACGGTCGCCACCGCGGAGGGGAAGGCGACCCAGCCGGGCATGCCGGAAACTCGTTCACCGAAGTCGGCGAGGCGCTGCAGGACCTGAACCCGGCCGCTGCGGTGGCCGAAGCCGAGGAAGAGGAGGGCGCCGGTGAGGAGCGTGGCGCCAAGCGTGGCGATGAAGATCTGGGCGATCTCGGCGCCGCCCGCGGGAGGGGCGGCAGCGGCGAAGATCGTTCCGAAGTCAAGGGTCATAGGAAGTCCTTGGGTGGATTGCAGAAAGCTTGTTCCCTGGTAAACGTTACCTCAAACGAGGTTACATTCAAGAAGGTACAATCGTCACATGGCGAAAAAAGCCCCGCCCGCCCCTGATTCCGCTGCACCCGAGGCGGATCTCACCGTCGAGCAGCTCGCTTACGAGACGGGTATGTCGGTGCGGAACATCCGCAACCACCAGTCGCGGGGGCTGCTGCCGCCGCCCGAGGTGCGCGCCCGGGTCGGCTACTACGGCCCCCAGCACGTCGCCCGCCTGCGCCTGATCCAGGAGATGCAGGCCGAGGGCTTCAAGCTGAGCGCGATCTCACGCCTGATCGGCGAGCACGGCGAGGATGCCGACCGCTTCGTCGGCCTGCGCCAGGCCGTCACCGCTCCCTTCGCGACCGAGGCGCCCGAGGTCTACGAGCGCGCCGAGCTGGTCGAGAAGTTCGGCACCGACGATGACCGCCTGATCGAGAAAGCGAAGAAGCTCGGCCTCCTCGTCGACCTCGGCGAAGACCGCTACGAAGCGCCGAGCCCGGCGCTGATCCGCGCCGCCGAGGAAGTCCTGGGGATGGGAATCGAGCTCCCCGACGCTCTCGCCGTGATCGAGAAGCTCGAGCGCAACGCCCAGTCCTCGGCCCGCACCTTCGTCGACCTCTTCGTCGAGAAGGTCTGGAAGCCGTTCGACGACGCCGGCCGCCCGGAGGAGGGCTGGGACGAGATCATCGCCGCGATCGGCCGCCTCCGCCCCCTCGCCTTCGACGCCCTCAACGCCACCTTCCGCCTCACCCTCACCGCCGAAATCGAGAAAGCCTTCGGCGAAGTCCTGGAACGGCGCCAGAAAAAGAAGAAGTAACCCCGCCGGGAGGCTCCGGTCTAGTCGAGAAGGCAGTGGCGGCGCACGGTGCGCCTGGAGGCGCTCGAGTGCATCACCAGCCCGCCGAAGTGGGCCAGCGAGGTGTCGAAGACGACGACGGTTCCAGCCTTGCCGGTCAAGGGCTCGAACTCGTTCCTGGGGAGGTCGACCTCGCAGGCGACGGATCGGTAGACGCTCGAGTCCTCGGAGGTTGCGCGGACCTGCTCCAGGACCTCTCGATCCGAGGCGCCGTCCATGCCGAGGGCTTCGCGCCAGGCCCGGAGCCAGCGAGCGTGGAAATCCTCGGGACGCTCGCTTGCCACATGGGTGGGACCGCTGTCCTCGTCCACGTCGGTCAGGTAGACGAAGACCTTGAGTTGATGCCGGCGGTCGAAATGGGGGATCCCGTAGATCGCCTCGGTGTCCCGGGTGAACTCATGGCTCCAAACGAACAGGTCTCGCTCCTCCTCGGCTCCGTAGGCCAAGCAGACAGAGGCCAGCGGCCCGTCGAGGAGGACCTCGGCGGTTACCGGCATCGAGCTGGAGAGGGGCCCCCTCATCTCCATCGCCTCCGCCCGGTATTGCTCGCCGAACGGATAGCTGTAGGAAGGCAGGCGGGAGGGAGCGCTGGAGAACTCTTCGCCCATCGCCTCGAGCGTCGGCTGGTCCAAGAGCTCCCCCAGCACTGCGTAGCCCTCGCGGCGGAGAGTCTCGACCACCGCTTCGACGTTCAGCTCCATCAGGCCCACCGGTAGCAATGAAGGGGCGCGCCGATGGCTTGCCTGGCTTCCGCTTCGTGAGCCCTTGACCCGGTGATGGCACATGCCCCCACCACCTCGCCCTGCAGCTCCTCGACGATCTTGGCGACGGCTCCGAGGGTCCTGCCGGAGACGACGCTGTCGTCGACGAGGAGGGCCCTCGCCCCGGGCTGCACCACCCCTCGTTCCATGCCGATGGCGTTGCCCTGTGCTCGGTTCATGTCGTAGGTCATCGTGACGGCCTCCTCTCCCAATCGGTCAACACGTCGTCTCGCCACCGCAAGGCCGACTCCGGTGGCCAGCGCCGTGGGGGCGGCGAACAGGTACCCCCAGGACTCCAGCCCCACGACCAGGGAGGCGTCGTTGCTTCGGCACCGCTCCGCCAGCCAGGCATAGATCTCCGCTCGCAGAGGATCCGCGTTTGCGAGCAGCGCGTCGCTGTCGAGGGTGGGTCGACCTGAGACGAAACGCAGCGGAAGGTCAGCGGAAGGCATCGGCAAGATCCATGCTCAGGCACTCCACGAGTCGCGCGTCGACGGTTGGCGCTTCGAGACCCGCGGGGTCGAACTCGAAGCGCTCGGCTACCTCCTCCTCGAGCTGGCGGAGATGGGCGAGCGTGACGTCTCCCCCGAGGCCCTTGCGGTTCGCGTCGCCCGAGTAGCGCGCCTGCGCGTCCTCGTGGCGCTCGACGATGGAGACGAAGCCGCTGGGGCTCACCCTCATGTCGGCGTAGATCGCCAGCAGCTCGGCCGGGTCACCCACCTCGAGGATCGAGAGGAGGTTGTGGGAGGACTTGCGCTGGATCAGGTCGATCAACGGCTGCCTGATGCCGAGGTCCCCCAGGATCGTCTTCGTCGCCTGGTGCTCGTCCTCCCCGTAGCGTGCCTGGGCGAAGGACGCATAGAGCCTCCAACGGTCCAGCTGATCCGCCGGCTCGTTAAGCAGCGCCCCGTCGCCGACGGGCTTGACCGCGTTCCCGACGTCATGGAGAGCCATGGCGAGGGCTACGTCGTCAGTGACCGCCGACACCGGGGTCGCACCGCCGTGCCCGATCACTTTGACCACGGCGACGGTGCGCGCCATGTGCGTCCTCAGCCCCCGGGGCAGGCCCAGCACCTCGTAGACGTCGGTGGCGCTGATCATTCGTCGTCCAGCCCACGTTCGACGTACCCCTCGTCTCCGTTGACCATGATCATCTCCCCGGACTCGAGTTGCGAGGTTGCGCCCACCACTCCCGCTACCGTCGGGATCCCGATCTCTCGGCTGATGATCGAGACGTGTGCGCTCGCACCCCGCTCTTCCACCACCAGGCCGTCGAAGAAGGGGAGGAGCCACACCAGGTCCGAGTCGAGCTGCGAGACGACGAGGATCATCGGGTGGGCGTGCTCCTCGTCCGGGGGTGGAGCGCCGCCTCGGCCGCCGAGTACGCAACGACCGGTGACGACGCCGTGGACGATCTTGTCGCCGAAGAGGCGGGCCTCGGACGCCTCCCGCTCGTTCTTGAACTCGAACGCTTCCGGCACCTGGGTCACGCGGAGGGTGTCTCCCTTGAACCACATGACCGTGCTGTCATAGCGGGCCTCGATCGCGTCCGCCGGGCGCTGCCCGCCCTCGATCCAGCGAATCAGCTCGTCGGGCAACAGGATCCGCAGATCCCATTCCGGGCAGTCGAGGTGCTGGGAGAGACGCTCGATCAAGAGGTCCAGGCGCTGGAAGTTCCTCAGCTGGAACCAGCGCCGGCGGGCCTTGGTCCAGCCCAGCAGTCCGTAGCCGTAGAAGCAGCTGGCCTCCTTGGGCTCGAGCCGTAGGGATCTGACCACCTCTTCGCGTTCCTCGGTATCCGGCAGGCGAGGGAGGATCTCCGCGGTGCCCCGTCGCAGGATCTGTCGGAGCCGGGCCGCCAGCTCGGAAAGCGCTACCGGGTCTCTGCTCCCGTAGCCGTGGTAGAAGAGCGGCGCCCACCGCCTCCGGTGCGCGATCAGGTTGGCGCGTGAATCAGGGCAGAGGGCCATCAGTGCCAGGGCTCCCGTTCGCGACCTCTTCACGGCACGACACTCCTGCGAGGAGAGCGATTCGCTGATCTGCACGAACTCCAGCTGCTCGGCCCTGAACATGGACGGCTTGCCAACAGCGCTGAGGGCCAGGAAGGCGGTCTCCACCGGGAGGTCCCTGCTTCGATCCTCGACGATCTCCCGCAGCCGCGTGGTGAAGGCCCCCGTCCCCCGATCGAGCGCCTCGGGCAATCGCGCCACCTCGTAGAGGTAGCGGTGCAGGGCGAGATGCCGCATGTAGATGTCGGTCAGCTCGGAGAGGTCGTAGCCACTGTCGCTCGACTCCAGCCAGCCGAATGGGAAGGCGGAATCCAGCAGTCCCGAGCGGCGCTCCACCTCGTGCAGCAGGGTGGTGAGGACGCGGGGGTTGTTCATCACTACGTCCGACAACCGCGTCGAAATCGACGCGCACTCCGACTTCAACAGGTAGTAGTTCTCGATCGCCTGTCGGTTGAGGGCGACCAGCTCCGTATACCACTGGTCAATTCCCCACCGCGGGTCCGGTGGGGCAAGCGTGCTCTCCAGATAGAGGTTCGAGAAGTGGACGTCCTCGTCCACGTTGGTGGAGGCAAGAACGAACTCACCAGACCGCTGGGCGAGGCCTTCCGTCTCCTGCTTCGAGAGGCGGCTCGTGTCGACGTCAAGTCGTGACATCGTCAACGCACCACGTGCCGCACGGCTTCGGCGACGTTCTTGTGTCGTACGGTTTCGACGAGGCCATCCGATAACACCGAAACCCGCTTGCGACCGACGCCTTTCTTGATCCGCTCCCGAACTTTGGACAGGGCCTTGCCGTTGACGCCGACGCGCAGAGCCGGAACGCCCGTGGCGGGATCGACTGTAACCCCTAGATCGAGCTGAAACCCAAGGCCGTCGCTGCGCTGCAGTCCGAGCTGTGAACGCGTCGTGTCCTCGAGCAGTTCCGCCTCTGCTTTCAGCTCCCGGAGATACCGCGAGGAGTCGCTCTTCGCCAGGTTTTCGAGCCGGGCCAGCCGTGCTCTCATCGGAGCGGCCAGTTCGCGGGCAGCCTGGAGGCGGTGCTCGAATGGCGCGGTAGGACCTTCGGCGGCATTGGCCTGCAGCATGTACGCAAGGCCGAGGAGCGGCAGCGGGTCGGTAGCGGTTTGAAGTAGCTCCTCCGCGAATTCCGGGTTATCCATCTCGGTGTGCAATCCGAAGGCGACCTCGTTGAGGGCGGTCCGCAGATGGGTGATGGTTCGAAAGTAAACGGTTCGCAGGACCTTCGCGCGCACTGGCGGCGGCGCGTAACTCTGACCTTCGTGTCGGTCCGCGAGCTGCTGGTTGAAGAGGGTGCGGAAGACGACGTGCATCTTGTCCCATTGCTCCTTGCTGGGCCGCCCCCCGTTCTCATAGGCGTGGTTGAGCCGAGAGACGATTTCTTCGTGTTGGGAGACGCCGTAAACGAAGAGCCCGTCGGTGCGGTGCGTGGCCACCTCCTCCGCTGCTCGCAACTGGAGCGACTGCCGGTCGAGACTGGTCGCCTGCCCCCAGAACTCGCTGGCCCTCTCGACGACCCCGCCGGGACGGCCCAGCGGGACGTCGATCTCGTCGATGTCCCCGTATCCGCTGCCAGGAAGGAGGATCCAGCCTCGGTCGAACATCTCTGCCGCGACCTCCGCCGCCAAGTCCAGCTGCCTCGCTTCGTCGGAGAGGGGACTTACCTGCACAAGGCCTCTGCTCTCGGTGCTCTCGAGCCAATTGAGGATCCGGTCCGATCGTTCCTGTGAGCCGATGCTCTCGAAGCGGGCGACCGTGAGCTGCTCGGCCAGGATCAGGCACTCGATCAAGTGAAGAATATTCGCCGCCTCGAGATGGTTGACCAACGGGCGCGGCTCGAGGGCGAAGCTCAGCCGGTGCAGGGTGGTGTTGTCTATCAATAGGCGCAGGCCGTTAGCCATCGTTACTCCACTTCCTGAGAGCTGGAAACCTGCGTGTCAGCAACCTCCACCGCAAGGCGCAGGTCATGGTGAAGCTCCATCCATATGTCGTGGTAGGAGTTGCTCAGGGGGAGGAGCAAGGCCGAGCGGTCCCCATGCGAGACTCGGTTGACGGCATCGTTGAGCCGCTCCTCGTAACGCTCGAAGTGCCGAGCTACCAAGGCGAGATCCCGCAGGATTAGCGCGACAGCCTCATGTACGACCCAAAGCTGAGCGAGCACTGAGCGGTCGTAGGTCGGATCCGAGTGGTCGTTGGGTTGCCCGTCGGGCCGTACCTGCCAGGCCGTGCACACTGCCTTGAACTGGTCGTTCAGGACGGCGAAGCGCGCGTAGACCTCTTCGGTGACCGGTACGGGGTAGAGCGAGTTCCGTAGAAATGTGCGATGGGCTTCCTGTCCCGCGCGAGTGATCACAATCCCGTTGACCCTTCCCTCGATGCACCGCACCCACTTCTTTTCTTCGAGTAGGTGGAGACAGGCGGAAACCTGACGTGGGTGAAAGGCGGTTGCCGAGACCAGCGAGTCCTCCGTCGCCAACCCGGTAATGCGAATACGGTGAAGCACCAAGAGAGCAGAGCTCCCCGACCCCCACTCGCGGCCAGCTATCCCTGGCTCCCCGTGCATAGTCCAGCCAGCGGTGCTGGCGAAGGGGGACAATACTAGAGTTCATTGCTTGCGGTCAGGCGAACCTAAATGGGAGCAAGTAATTCCTCTCAATGGCGGCTCCGAGCTTCCACCCAGCTTGGTGGGAGCGAAGGCGGCTGGAATCAACCTGATGTGCCGGCTCGGTCTCCCCGTCCCCCCGGCGTTCGCGCTGCCGATCGGCCTTTGTGACCAGTACGCAAGGCAAGGGGAGCTGCCAAGTTCGATGTGGCCGGAGGTTCGACGACACCTCCACTTTCTCGAGCGAGAGGTCAGAAGATCCTTCGCCGACCCGACGCGGCCCCTGCTGGTCTCGGTTCGCTCCGGAGCTCGGAAGAGCATGCCGGGCATGCTCGACACCCTCTTGAACGTCGAGATTCCCGATTCTGCCCGCGGCTCTCTGGCAGGGCTTCAGCTCGCGATCGAGCAGGTGATCGACTCCTGGTCGGGGGAGCGGGCTCGCGCCTATCGGCGCTGGGCCGGGATCGGCGACTCCGGTGGGACCGCAGTCATAGTCCAGGCAATGGTGCTGGGGAACCGCGGAGGCGATTCCGGTGTGGGGGTCGCGACAGTTGCGAAGGGCTGCGTGAGGGGGGAGTGGCTCCAGGGTGAGCAGGGAGACGTCTTGATGACGGGGGCGGCCTCCCCGGCCTCTCTAGGGGAACTGGCGCTCTCCCTCCCCGCGACGCATCGCGAGTTGAGTCGCATGTCGAGGCGGCTCGAGGAGGAGCTGGGGGAGGCGGTGGAAGTCGAGTTCACCGTCGAGGAGGGGCGGCTCTTCCTCTTGCAGGTGCGAGCGGTGGAAGCGGAGGCCGACCCGAGGCCTCCGCTGGTCGAGGAGGGCTCAAGAGGCGGGGAGGGGGTACTCCTCTCGGGAGTGCCGGCCAGTCCGGGGATCGCTTCCGGGACGGCCACGGCGAGCCTCGGGGATTCAGGGGAAGGGGGGCCGGTTGTCCTGGTGCGGGAGAGCACCGCCCCCGCGGACGTCCCGGCGATGCTCGAGTCCGTGGCGGTGGTGACCGCCCGCGGTGGCTTCACTTCCCATGCAGCGGTCATTTGCAGGGAGGCCGGCATCCCCTGCGTCGTGGGCTGCGGAGCGGGCGCGCTCGCCCTGCTGGACCGGCAGGTGACGGTGAACGGGTCGACCGGCGACATCGCCGGAGGGCGGGCGTGAGCATCAAGGTCACGTTCGAGGCCCATTCGACGAGCGTCGACAACGAGACCGGGACTGCCTCTGGCCACCACGACTGCCCGCTCTCCGCGCTGGGGCGGGAGCAGGCCCGGGAACTGGGGAGGCGCTACCGCGGCTGCCGCTTGAACGGGGTCTACTGCTCCGATCTGCGGCGCTCCTGGGAAACGGCTGAGATCGCCTTCGGGAAGGGCCCCGACATCCGGCGGGACTTCCGCCTTCGCGAGTGCGACTACGGCAGCCATGCCAGACGCCCCTCTTCCTCGATCAGGGCGGAGGCCCCGTCGCGGGTCAGGGAGCCGTTCCCGGGCGGGGAGAGCTACGACGAGGCCAGCCAACGCATCCGCCTGGTCCTCCTCGAGATTGCCAGAGACCACGAGGGCGGTCACGTCCTTGTCGTCGGCCACCGTGCCACGCAGTACGCCCTCGAGCAGTGGCTCAACGGGATTCCCCTGCTCACCGCGATCACCGCGTCTTGGAGCTGGCAGCCGGGTTGGCATTACGAGCTGGAGGGCGCTGCCTCCCTCGATAGCCCCAGAGCCGACGACCGGACTTGAACCGGTGACCCCTTCATTACGAATGAAGTGCTCTACCAACTGAGCTACGCCGGCCTGCTCGGGACATTCTAGGAAGGATCGGGTCTCGGTTCCGTCGCGGCCGGGGGAGATGATCCGCGGGTGGCGAGAGAGCAGGCGGTTAAACGGCGGGCGGATAACGAGGTCGAGTTCGGCCGCATCGTCGCCTTCAGCGACGGCGTCTTCTCGATTGCGATCACGTTGCTGGTCCTCAACCTCGGGATCGACAAGGGGCTGACCGAGGGCCAGATCGACGACGCGATCTGGAACCTGCGGGAAGACCTCGTCGCCTACGCGATCAGCTTCGCCGTGATCGGCCGCTTCTGGCTGGTCCACCACCGCTTCTTCGCCGAATTCGAGGCCTTCGACTCGCGTCTGATCGGCCTCAACATGCTCTACCTGGGCTGGATCGTCCTGCTCCCTTTCAGCAGCGAGGTCCTGGGCGAGTACGGCGGCACGACCACGGGGGTGGTCGTTTACTCGGTCAACCTCGCGGTCGTGGTCCTGCTCGGGCAGCTGATGAGCGCCTACGCCCGCCGCCATGGCCTGACGAAAACCGGCGACCGCGCGCACCGAGAAGCACAGATCCGCAGCGCCTACATCGCCGGCATCTTCCTGCTCTCGATCCCGCTCGCCTTCTTCTCGCCGGGCATCGCGACCCTCCTCTGGCTCGTGCTCTTCATCGATCCCGCCTCGCGCCTGGCGGGGCGCGGCGTCAACCGGGCTGAATCCTGAAGACGATCGAGCGGCCTGGCTTGGCGCAGCTGACCGACCAGCCGCGGCCGGTCACTACCCCCTGGCAGCGGTAAGAGCCGACCGAGCAGCCCCAGCGCGATGCCCCCTGGGCGGGCTTGCAGCTCTCGTCCCGTTCAAAGGCCGATTGGACCTCGGCCACCTCGTCGGTGTGGTTGACCGGGGCCGGGGCAGTCGTCTCCTCCTCACCCCCGCAGCCGGCGAGGGCGAGCAGGAAGACCGTCAGGAGCAGGGCCGCGAGCCGCATCGGGGAGAAACCTACCCGTCCGCGGGCTCCTCCTCCTCGATCTTCTCGTGCGGCATTTCGCCGCAGACGGGGCACTCGGGCTCCGGGACCACCGGCTCGCGTTTGAGCTCCATCGTCCGCAGGTCGTAGATCTGGGAGGCGCCCTGGGTCGAGGGCCGGCTGAGGCCGGTGAGCAGGTGCATCACCTCCATCCCCACCTGGCCGCCGATCATCCCGCAGGCGGGGCCCAGGGTCGCCGCCGGGCTCGGCTTGGCGCGCCGCTGCTCGATCGCAACGTCGAACAGCGGGTAATCGCGCCGGTAGCCGATCTCCTGGCAGATGAAGCAGCCGGTCACGCCCGGCACGTACAGCGGCCCGACCCGGGCGATCGGCGGGAAGTGACTCATCGTGATGTAAGGGATGCCGGCCTCGAAGCAGGCCGCGTTGCACCAGCGCTCGATTTCGTGCGCCGGCCAGTCGGCGGCGTCGATGACGACGTCGGAGCCGGCGATGAACTCGGCGATGTCCTCCTCGCTCTCCAGGCGCCGCGGCGTCGCGGTGATCCTGGCGCTGGAGTTGAAGGCGCTGAGGCGCGCCGCCGCGCGCTCGACCTTGAGCTCGCCGATGTCGGCCTCCGTGTAGAGGATCTGCCGGTTGAGGTTGCTGATCTCGACCCGGTCGCCGTCGATCAGCCACATCTCCCCGACCCCGCAGCAGGCGAGCGCCCAGGCGGCCCAGCCGCCGAGGCCACCGACGCCGAGCACCGCCACCTTCGCCTCGCGCAGCCGCTGCTGGCACTCCGAAGGGGTGATCCCGCCGGTGCCGATGTCGCTGAAGTAGCGCAGCTGGCGATCGAACCGTTCCAGCTCGGTGGGCGGCACGAGCAGGTCGTCGTCAGCGTCCTCGACCACCTCCAGCTCCTGCAGTTGCTCGATCAGGTCATCGACCTCCTTGGCGCCGAACTCCGCCCGCAGCTCCTCGACGGTGCGCTCGCCGTTGACGGCGGCGAGCAGCCGGCGTTCTTCGGCATCGGGCTGCTCGATCCGGATGTCGTTATCGGCACTGGGCCGGAGCAGGTAGATGTCCCCGTCCGGGGTCTCGATCTCCTCCGTCGTCCGTTTGATCCGTGGCCTGCGCAAAGCGTTCCCTCCCCATAGGTGGCTCGTTAGCGCAGTAGAGACCTGACAACCGCTGGAGAAAGTTCCACCAATCGCAAAATCGGCATTCGCTAGGCGACCAACGCCCGCGCCCGCGCGAAGACGGCGTCGGTCATCGGCACCGTCAGCTTGCCGGTGAAGGTGTTCTGCTGGCTCGGGTGGTAGCAGCCGAGGAGTCGCCAGCGCCCGACTTCCGCCTCGGCGCCGTGGCCGAACTTCGGCCGCGGCCGCGGCACCTCCTCGCCGATCGCTCTCGCTGCCCGCAGGAAGCCGTCCCAGCCGAAGGAGCCGAGGGCGACGATCACCCGGCTGCGCTCCAGCAGATCCAGCTCGCGCCGCAAGTAGGGGAGGCAGGTGTCTCGCTCCTCCGGGGTCGGCTTGTTGGCCGGGGGTGCGCAGCGGACGGTGGCGGTGATGTAGGCGTCGCGCAGCTCGAGGCCGTCGCCGCGCCACCGCGACTCGGGCTGGTTGGCGAAGCCCGCTCGATAAAGGGCGGCGTAAAGCCAATCGCCGGAGCGGTCGCCGGTGAACATTCGGCCGGTCCGGTTGGCGCCGTGGGCGGCCGGGGCGAGGCCGACGATGAGGACTCGAGCATTGGGATCGCCGAAGCCGGAGACCGGCCGCGCCCAGTAGTCCTGGCCCCGGTAGCGCCGCGGCGGATTCGCCGCCTGCTCCTCCCGCCACTCGACCAGGCGGGGGCAGAGACGGCAGCGGTGGACCTCCTCGGCGAGGGCCGCCAGCGCCTGGACGCTGTCGGAGTTCATAGGCTTCGCCACCTCCTCATGCCACCGAACCGAATCATGCGCGGGCGCGCGATGCGCCGCGCCCTCCTCCTCGGGGTTGTCGTCGCCGGCCTCGCCGCGAGCCTCGTCGCCTGCGGAGGCGGCAGCGACTCGGCGGTCGACAAGGAGGGGGACGTGCGGGTGCTGAACGAGATCCTCGGCCGGCAGCTGGCGGCGGTCGAGGCCTACGGCGAGGTGCTGCCGGCGCTGCGCGGGGCGGAGCTCGCGAGCGCGCGTGAGTTCCTCTCCCAGGAACAGGAACACGTCGATGCGACCACCAAGACCCTGCGCGGCCTCGACGGCGAAGCCGATCCTCCCGCCGAAACGATCGAGGCCGAGGGCCTGGAGACGCCGCGCGAAGCCCTCGAGTTCCTCTACGAGATGGAAAGCGCGACGATCGACGCCGAGCTGAAAGCGCTTGCCGAGCTGACGATCGACTGGCCGCGGCCGCTGATTGCCGCGATGGCGGCCAACCAGGCCCAGCGCCTCGTCCTGATCCGCCGCGCGCTCGGCGCCAAACCGTCCGAATTGATCCCCGAGGCCTTCGAGACTGGCGAAACGGCCGCCCCAGAGGAGATGATGAAGAAGTGACCGGCCCCCTCTACGCGATCGGCCGCTTCTGCTCGCGTCACCACTGGCCGGTGATCGCGGCCTGGATCGTCCTCGCGATCGCGCTCCTCGCGCTCGGCCAGGCGGCGGGGAGCAAGACCAGCGAAAACCTGACGCTGCCGGGAACCGACTCGACCACGGCGACCGAACTGCTCGAAGACGACCTGCCCGAACAGGCCTACGGCAGCAACCCGCTGGTGCTCGAAGCGCCGCAGGGGAAGCTGACCGAGTCGAAGTACGCCAAGGCGGTGAACGAAACCGTCAAGAAGCTGGAGGAGCTCGAGGAGGTCAACTCCGCCGTCAGCCCGCTCAGCCCCGAGGGGGCCGCCTTCCTCAGCAAAGACCAGTCGATCGGCTACATACCCGTCGTCCTCAACGTCGGGCCGGGGGAAATCGACGAAGAGCAGGCGCAGCAGATCCTCGACTCGGCCGGGCCCGCGCGCGCCGCCGGCCTCGAGACCGCGGTCGGCAGCTACGTCGGCCAGCAGCTCTCCAAACCCGAGACCGAGACCAGCGAGGCGATCGGCCTCGCCGCCGCCGTCGTCATCCTCCTCTTCGCCTTCGGCACGGTGACGGCGATGATGCTGCCGATCTTCTCGGCGGTGATCGGCCTGCTCTGCGCGCTCTCGATCATCCGCCTGCTCGAGCACGTCCTGCAGGTGCCGGGGGTCGCCGCGACCCTGGCGACGATGATCGGGCTCGGGGTCGGGATCGACTACGCCCTCTTCATCGTCACCCGCCACAAACTGCAGCTCGGCGAAGGGATGGAGATGCGCGAGTCGATCGCCCGCGCCACCGCGACCGCCGGAGGCGCGGTCGCCTTCGCCGGCTTCACGGTCGTGATCGCCCTCTGCTCGCTCGCCTTCGCCGGGATCCCGCTCGTCGCCACCCTCGGCTTCATGGCCGCGGTCGCGGTCGTCGTCGCGGTCTTCGCGGCGATCACCCTGCTGCCGGCGATGCTGGGGGCGCTCGGCCCGCGGATCGACTCGCTGCGGGTCAAGCTCGGCAAGACCCACCCCGACGACAAGCAGCCCCACGGCTGGCGGCGCTGGGCGGAACGGGTATCCGCCCGCCCCGGCACCGCGACCGTGGTCTCGGTGCTGGTCCTGCTGGTCCTGGCGCTGCCGGTCCTGCAGCTCGAGCTCGGTCAGAACGACATCAGCGCCCTGCCCGAGGAAACGACCTCGCGCCAGGCCTACGACGGGCTCAACAAGGGCTTCGGCCCGGGTGTCAACGGGCCGCTGCTGATCGCCTCCGAATTCAGCTCCCCGGCGGAAGCCAAACAGGTGCTGCCGGGGCTGCAGAAAGAGATCGCCGCCGCCGGCGACGTCGAAGCGGTCAGCGAACCGACCCTCGACAAAGCGGGGACGGCGGCCGTCTTCACGGTGCTCTCCAAATCGGAGCCGTGGGCGAACGAGACCGTCGACCTGGTCGAAAGCCTGCGGGAAACGGTGATCCCGCAGGCGCTGAAGGGGACCGAAGCCAGCTCCTACGTCGGCGGCCAGACCGCCGGCTACATCGACCTCGCCACCCAGATCGCCGACAAGCTGCCGCTGATGATCGCGATTGTCGTCGCCCTCAGCTTCATCGTCCTGCTCGTCGCCTTCCGCTCGCTGCTGGTACCGCTCAAGGCGGCGGCGATGAACCTGATCTCGGTCGCCGCCGCCTACGGGATCGTCACCGCCGTCTTCCAGCTCGGCTGGGGCGCCTCGCTGGTCGGCCTCGACCACGCGATCCCGATCGTCAGCTTCGTGCCGCTGCTGATGTTCGCGATCCTCTTCGGGCTCTCGATGGACTACGAGGTCTTCCTGCTGACGCAGATGCGCGAGCACTTCAAGCAGACCGGCGACGAGCGCCAGGCGGTGGTCGAAGGCCTCGCCAACACCGGCCGGGTGATCACCTCGGCGGCGGCGATCATGGTCTGCGTCTTCACCAGCTTCGTCCTCAACGGCAACCCGGTCGTGAAGGAGTTCGGGGTCGGGTTGGCGGTGGCGATCGCGATCGACTCGACCCTGGTCCGCTGCCTGCTGGTGCCGGCGGTGATGGTGCTGCTCGGCAAGCGCGCCTGGTGGCTGCCGGCCTGGATGGACCGCTGGCTGCCGAAGATCAGCATCGAGGGCGAGGAGTACTTCGCGAAGAAGGACGCGGCTGAGCCCGCGCCGGCGGCCGCCGGAGGAAAATGAGCGGGGATGTTCCCGCTCAACCTGCCTAACGCGCTCACTCTGCTGCGCATCCTCGCTGTGCCCGTGGTCGTCGTCGCTCTGCTGGGGGAGACGCCCAACGGCGACACCCTCGCCGCCGCGGTCTTCGCCCTGGCGGCGGCAACCGACGGCCTCGACGGCTACTTCGCCCGCTCCCGCGGCGCGGTGACGACCTTCGGCAAGCTGATGGACCCGCTCGCCGACAAGCTGCTGATCACCGGCGCCCTCGTCTCCCTCGTCTCGCTCGGCCGGCTCGCGGCCTGGGTGGCGATGGTGATCATCGCCCGCGAGATCGCCGTCACGATCCTCCGCACGATCGCCGCCGAGCGCGGCATCGTCATCGCCGCCAGCTGGATGGGCAAGCTGAAGACGGTCCTCCAGATCGCCGCCATCATCGCCCTGATCGCCACCAACCCCGCCCCCCTCGGCGTCGACATCCTCGTCTACGTCGCCTTGGCGGTGACGGTGATCAGCGGGGTGGATTACTTCTTCGGACTAAGGAAGCGAATCGAGGCGCTCGAGCGTGAGCGGGCCGGTAGGGGGTCCCTGGGAGCACCTCCGCCGCGAGGATCGAATAACGGCTGACGCCTCAGGCGCCGGCGGCGCGGCTCCATGCTGAGTACCCAGGGACCCCCTACCGGCCCGCTCCGCCATCGAGCTCCGGCAGACGTTCCAGGGTTCGGGACCTCTCTTGAAAGCTGCCGTTACCTCGGCCGTTTCGATGGCGCGGATCGCGCCGTCCTGGAGGTGCGATCGCGGGAGGGGGCGGGGGTGCTCCTGATCGGCACTTAGCATGGAGCCGAGCCGGCGGCGCCTGGGGCATCAGCTGAAGGCGATTCTCTCGGCGGAAGTGCGCCGAGCAGGGGCACCCCCGCCCCCTCCACCTAAGAGGTCGGCGCCTCCAGCCACTCCCGCATAGTCACGTGATGACTCTGGTGTTGCCCTTCGCGCAACTCCGCCCGCAAGTCGCCCAGCGTCCCGTAGCGCTCGGCGACGACGTTGTGGCGATGGATCGTCTCCAGGTTCTCCTGCCGCGCCATGACGAAGGTCTGCTCGGGCAGGTCGGGATAGCCCTCGACCACCTGGCGGACCATCTCCCGCACGCAGTCCTCGACGAAGCGGGGGTGCTCGTGGGCTTTGACGACGACGGAGCGCTCGTCGGAGCGCTTCATCAGCTCGTAGATCTCCGAGCTCATCGAGGTCTCGACGATCCGCAGCAGCTCCGGCGCCTCGATCCAGGCCGGCCCGCCCTCGGGGCAGCCGACGTAGAGGGTGCCGATGCCGCGCTGGTTGTGGGTCGCGACCGGGACCAGCTCGAGGATGCGCTCGATTTCCTCATCGCCGAAGCCCTCCCCGGAGAGCCGCTCGCGGGCGAGGCCGGCGACGGCTTCCTGGGCGCAGGGGCAGGCGGTCATGCCCTGGGCCTCGACCCCGGTCAGGGTGCGGGTGCCGCGGGCGGAGGCGACGGCGGTGCCGTAGAGGACGTAGATCTCCTGGGTGCTCTTGCCCGTTTCGGGGGTCTGCGCCGTCTCCGGGTAACGGGCGGTGATCGAGACCTCGGCCCGCTCGCCGCCCTGGCGCTCGCGGACCAGTTCGGCGACGTGGGCGGCCAGCACCTCGGCCTTGAAGGCCTCGCCGAGCACCACCTCGTCGATCGCCTCGCCGATGATCTCCTCGAAGCGGGACATGTGGACGCCCGCCTGCTGCGGGTTGAGGTCGACGAAGCACTCGAAGCCGGCGTAGAAGAGGTTCTCGACGCCATCCGTCTTCACCCGGATCACCTTCTCGACCCCGGTCACGCCGACGCGCGAGAGGCTTACCTGCGTCGCCGGCAGGGCTCCTTGAACGTCGGGGAGGGCGGGGGTGGCGGTCGGATGGCTGGCCATCGGGGCTAACCAATAGTAAGCAACGGACGGCGTCGGGCGTTGGAGAGATTTTTCCGCCTATAATCCGGAGAGGCCGGAGCTTTGGGGTCGGCCATCCGTCCGCCGATTGGGAGAGGGGCGCAGCGGAGCCAGTGAGCATCGAACCGTTGGAGACCGGCGCCGAGGTAATCGAGCGCGAAGAGGAGACCAGCCCGATCGGTGAGATCGAGGAGCTCCAGGGCCTGATCGCGACTGGTCGCGAGCGCGGCTACCTGACCTTCGAGCAGATCTCCTCGACACTCGAGGAGGTGGAGATCACCAAGGAGCAGGTCTCCCAGCTCCACGCCCACCTGGTCGAGCACGGCATCGACGTCATCGCCGAGGACGGCGTCAGCGCTTACAAAGCCCAGCGCAGCGGCGAGACCGGCGGGGCCGCGAAGAAAGAAGAGCTTGACCTCACCGTCGAGCCCAGCCTCGACTCGCTGCGGCTCTACCTGCGGGCGATCGGCCAAGTCGACCTGCTGACCGCCCAGCAGGAGGTTGAACTGGCAAAACGGATCGAGCGCGGCGACATGCTGGCGAAGCGGCAGATGGTGGAGGCGAACCTGCGCCTCGTCGTCTCGATCGCGAAAGGCTATTTGGGCCGCGGGCTGAGCTTCCTCGACCTGATCCAGGAGGGCTCGCTGGGGCTGATCCGGGCGGTGGAGAAGTTCGACTACCGCCGCGGCTACAAGTTCTCGACCTACGCGACCTGGTGGATCCGGCAGGCGGTGACGCGGGCGATCGCCGACAAGGCGCGGACGATCCGCATCCCCGTCCACATGGTCGAGAAGCTGAACCGGGTCGCCCACGTCGAACGGCAGCTGGTGCAGAAACTGGGCCGTGAGCCCGAGCCGGCGGAGATCGCCGAAGAGCTGCGCTGGCCGGTCTCCGATGTGCGCGACATCCTCCGCGTCGCTCAGTTGCCGGTCTCGCTGGAGAAACCGGTCGGCGACGAGGACGAATCGGAGCTGGGCGACTTCGTCGCTGACGAAGCGGTGCTGGAGCCGTTCGAGGAAGCGAGCGAGCACCTGCAGAAGGAGGGCGTGAAGAGAGCCCTTGAAGCGCTGCCCGATCGCGAGCGGCGGGTGATCGAACTTCGCTACGGCCTCGCCGGCGCCGAGCCGCTGACGCTGGAGGAAGTCGGCCGCACCTTCGGCGTCACCCGCGAGCGGATCCGCCAGATCGAGAACAACACGCTGAAGAAGCTGAAGCGCCTGCCCGAGGCGCAGATGCTCCGCGACGCCAGCTAAGCGCGCTACGCGCGAGGCTCGAGGACGAAGACGCCGACCTCGCGGTCGAGCTGGCTCTCGTAGTAGTCCCAGCCGGAGTACTGCTGCATGTGCCGGCGCCAGAGATCGGCGCGCTCCTCGCCCTCGGCCACCCGGGCCCGTACCTTGGTCCGCTTGCTCCCCACCTCGACTTCGGCCTCCGGGTTTGCCCGCAGGTTGAGCGACCAGGCCGGCGTCTTTTCGTTGCCGGCGTTGGTGTTGATGACGACGAAGTTGTCGCCGTCGGCGAGGTAGAGGACCGGCGCCGTGCGCGGCTGGCCCGACTTGCGGCCGGTGGTGGAGAGCAGCAGGATCGGCGCCTTGCCGAGCTTGCCGCCGACGCGCCCGCGGGTGAGCCGGTAGACCGGCGCGTTCAGCTTGCCGACCATCCGCAGCCCTTTCGCCCCGAGCGAGTTGGAGAACCTGGACCAGAAGCGATCGCTTGGCACGGCGTGAGTATTCCACCGGCGGGAGGTACAGTGGGCGCATGGCCGGGCCGCACCCGTTTCGCACCGCCGCCGAGAGCAAGGACCTCGCCCTGCTCACGGAGACGCTGCGCGAGGACGTCGTCCTCCACAGCCCCGTCCTCTTCCGCGGCTTCGAAGGCCGCGACACCGTCGCCACGGTGCTCACCCACGTCGCCGCGACGCTGGAGAACTTCTCCTACACGGACGAGCTGGCGGAGGGAGACACCGTCGTCCTGCGCTTCAAGGCCACGGTCGGCGACCGCGAGCTGGAGGGCATCGACTTCCTCGAGCTCGACGACGAGGGCAACGTCCGCGAGCTGACCGTCTTCATGCGCCCCTTCTCCGCCCTCACCGCCTTCAACGAGCAGATGAAGGCAAGGCTCGAAGCGTTCGAGGGTTAGACCGAGTCTGTCTTTCTTGAATCTCTAGAATCGCCGAGCACCTGTTGCCTCTGGGGGAGTGCCAGAGCGGTCAAATGGACTTGACTGTAAATCAAGCGGCTATGCCTACGCAGGTTCGAATCCTGCCTCCCCCATCAAGACCCTCACTGTCGCTTTTGTACGGCTATCCCATACAAAAGCGACAGTCGTAGAAAGGGATGCCCATGCTCAACGACCGAGTGATCGCGATCGCCGGGGTTGGCGGCGGCCTCGGGCCGCTGGTTGCCCAGCAGCTCACCGAGGCGGGGGCGATCGTCGCCGGTACCGACCGCGACCAGGACGCGCTGGACGCCCTCGCAGCCGACCTCGGTCTCTCGCCCGACCGCTGGGACGGGCGCAGCGTCGACCTCCTCGACGAGGACGCGACCCGCGCCTGGTGCGATGCCCTGGTCGAGCGCTTCGGCCGGGTCGACGGCCTCGTCCACCTGGTCGGCGGCTGGCGGGGCGGCGAGCCGCTGCACGAGGCGCCGCTCTCGGACTGGGCGCTCCTGCACGACCTCCTGGTCCGCACCGTCCAGCACACCACCCGCGCCTTCCACGACCAGCTCGCCGCCAGCGCCAACGGGCGCTTCGTCCTCGTCTCCGCCAAGCAGGCGCAGGCGCCGACCAACGCCAACGCCGCCTACGCGGCCGCCAAGGCCGCGGCCGAGGCCTGGACCCTCGCCTTCGCCGACGGCTTCGAGCCCGGCGGCCCGACCGCCAACATCATCGTCGTCGACGCGATCCTCACCCCGCGGATGCGGGAGAAAAACCCCGGGAAGGACTTCCCGACCTTCACCCCGGCCGAGGATCTCGCCGCGGCGATCGCATTCCTCTGTTCGGACGCGGCGAAAAAGATGAACGGACAGCGTTTCCCACTTACGATGGGGCGATGAGCGGCAAAGGGCAGAACGCCAAGCCCGACGGCAAGATGACGATCGGGGAGCTGGCGCGGCGGACCGGGATGACGATCCGCAACATCCGCGCTCACCAGACCCGTGGCCTGCTGCCCCCGCCCGAGGTCCACGGCCGCACCGGCTACTACAACGAGGACCACGTCGCGCGGATCGAGCTGACTCGCGAAATGCAGGCCGAGGGCCTCAACCTCGAGGCGATCCGCCGTGTGCTGGAGGGCAGCGAAGGATCTTCCCGGGAGATGGTCGACTTCGCTCGCGCCGTCCGCGCCCCCTTCGAGGAAGAGACGACGGAAATCTTCGACCCCGAGGAGCTGGCCGCGGAATGGGGGGTCGAGGCCTTGGACCCGAAGCTGATGGCCCGGGCGGAAAAGATGGGAACCTTCCGTCAGCTTCCCGACGGCAAGATCGAGGTGATCAGCCCCCGTCTGCAGCGCGCCGGCGCCGCCTTGATCGAGCTGGGAGTCTCCCCGCAGGCGGCGGTCGAGACGGCGGAAGAGCTGCGGCGTCGCTCTGAGGAAGTGGCGCGCACCTTCGTCGAGTTGTTCGTGCGGGAGATCTGGGAGCCGTTCGACAAGGCGGGTCGCCCGGAGGAGGACTGGCCGAAGGTGCGCGAAGCGCTCGACCGGATGCGTCCCCTCGCCTCCGACGCCCTGCTGGCGATGTTCCAGATCGTGATGGGGGAGTCGACGGAGAAGGCGGGCGAACGCACCCTTCGCGACGCCGCCAAGCCGGCGGCGAAGGGCCGCCGCCGCAAGCGCAGCTCTAGCCGCTGATCTTCCGCACCGCGTCTTCCAGTTCGGACGCCCCGTAGGCGCCCTCGATGCGCTCGCGGATGACTCCGTTGCGGTCGACCAGGAAGGTCCAAGGCTCGGTCGGAAGCTTGTAGGCCCGCATCTGGGGCCGGACACCCTTGCCGGGATCGTTGTCGTTGTAGACCTCCATGTGGATGAAGTCGACCTCCCCCTCGACCGAGTCCGAGACCTGCTGGGCGATGTCGACCACCGGGCCGCAGACGCGGCTCTGGCAGAACGCCGGCGTCGCGAAGACGATCACGGTCGGCCTCTTGCCGACCACGTCGGCGAAGTCCACCTCGTGCATCTGATCGGGAGGGATGCGGGTGTCGATCTTCTCCAGGTCGCCCCCCACCTCGGCGGCGGTCGGGGTGTCGATGACCGGCGCCTTCTCCCCGACCTCCGGCACCCCCGACCATTTGCCGACGACGGGGCTCGGAACCCGCGAGGCCTCGAGCCCGTCCTCGCCTTTGAGCATCGCGATCCCCACCCAGGGGCCGGGGCGGTCGAAGTCGACCTCGGGGACGACGTAGACGGTCGTCGCGTCCCCGGCGCTTCGGGACCGGTAGGCGGACTTCGTCTCCAGCGAGGCGACCCGGGCCGGCAGCGGTCCCACCACCGGCGACTTTTCGTCCTTGGCGAAGTAGAGGGCGACGTCGGCGTCGTCGATCTGCTCCTGGCCGCGGGTGAAGACGCCGAAGGGGTACCGGTTCTCGCCGACGTCGAACACCTGCGCCGCCGGCGCGATCACCAGCTTCGTTTCCTTCGCTCCGGAGTCGCTCACCAGCTCGGCGAGCGTCTTGCCCTTCGCCGACGGGAACTCGGTCGCCGCCGGAGCCGGCCGCGAGGAGTCGTCGTCGGAGCCGCCGCAGCCAGCGCCGACGAGAGCCACGGCGCAGGCAAGGGCCAAGAGCAGGCGGGGAAGGGGCGCGCGCACCCCCGGCAAGCTACACGCCCGCAGGCGCCGGCCGGCATCCGGAGCGGCTCCTAGTCTGCCGCCATCTTTGCCCGAGCTTTCAAGTCACGCCTCGCCATCGTGCTCGCCCTTGTCGCCGCCTTTGCGCTGGGGGCGATCCTGCCCGGTGCCTTCGGCCGGTCGCAGGCGGAGCCGACCGCCGTTCGCAGCGCCTTCGCCCAGACCGACCATGTCCAGGGAGCCGCCGGCCGCACGCTGGTGCTGAGCCGAGTAGTCGTCGAGCCGGGAGCGGAGTTGGCACTGCACCGACACCTCGGCACCCAAATTGCCCGCGTCACCTCCGGGACCCTCACCTACACGGTCCGCCAGGGGACGGCGACGATCCGCCGCGGCGAGTCGGACCAGAACCCGCCGCTCGTTCGCAAGCTGCAGGCCGGCGAAACCGGACGGATCCGCCCCGGCCAATGGATCGTCGAGCAGCCCAGCGATATCCACGAAGCGGCGAATCGCGGACCGGTTCTGGTGGTTATCTACTTGGCGACGTTGCTGCGGGAGGGGGCACCGCCTTCAACGCCCGTGGCTGCGCCCAACACGAACTAAACGCGAACCGAGAGCAGGAGCCGCCACAATGTCGGTCATGAAAAAGCTTCCCCTGCTGGTCTTCCTCCTCGCCCTGTTCGCCGCCTTTCCCGCCTCGGCTGCGGAAACCACCCCCGAGAGCTACAAGGAAGCGGTCGAACCGATCTGCCAGAAGAACACGGAAGCCAACGAAAAGATCCTCAAAGGCGTGAAAGGGAAAGTGAGGGAAGGGAAGCTCGATGCCGCCGCCAGGCAGGTGCGGGCCGCGGCCCGGGCGCTGAAGCAGGCCCGTGCCCAGCTCCTGCAGGTCCCCAAACCGGCGGCCGACGCGACCCGGCTGACGAAATGGCTGGGCTACGTGAAGACCGAGGTCCAGCTCTTCGAAGCGCTCGCCAAAAAGCTCGCCAGCGACGAACGAGCTGCCGCCCAGAAGCTGGTCTTCCGCCTCTACAGCACCGCCAACCAGGCCAACAGCCAGGTTCTCGACTACCAGTTCCGCTACTGCAAGTTCCAGCCTTCCAAGTTCATCTAGGGCTCGAGTCGGGCCGCGGCTCCGCAGCGCCAAGCACCGTCTAGAATCATCCTGAGCGCACGGTCTCACAGGGGGCCGACCCGCCCGGATAGCTCAGTTGGTAGAGCACTTCCATGGTAAGGAAGGGGTCACGAGTTCGAGTCTCGTTCCGGGCTTTCTCAAAGGCGCGAGCGGATGCCAGAGCGCGATCCCCTGAACTTCTTCAGCCCCTACGAGCGTCTGCCGCCGGGGCACGAGAACCAACTGACCCGGGCCCTGCTCTTGGTCCTGAGGATGAGCCCGTTGGCGCACGTCGAGTGGCTGCGCCTGATCGCTCCGGAGCGCGCGCTGTCAACGCTGCCGGAGCCGAGCTTCTCGACCCAGAGGCGGGCGGTTCGCGCCGACGCGGGCCCGGCGGAGCTCGTCTCCGTCTTTCTCGCCCCTGAGAAGCCCCTCTCCGGCGAGAGCGGCATGGTCGAGTCTGACCGGGGCCAGGTTCTCGACGCCGTCATTGATTACGGCGAGCTGGTCACGGTGATCGAGAACAAGGTCTTTGAGGCGGACGACCTGCAGGCCCGCCAGATCAACCTTTCCGGCACCGGCTTGCAGATCTTCGACGGCCAGTCCGTCGTTCTCGTCCTCTGGCGCGACCTGCTGGAGCGCCTGATCGCGCTGCGGGAGCGGGCGCTCGTCGCCGGGGCCGAGGCCGCCCTGCTGGATGACTTTCTCACCTACGTCGAGGACTACTTCCCGGACCTGGGACCCTTCCGCGCCCTCTCCCTCTGCGCCGGGGTGCGAAGCCGGATCGAACGGCGTCTGCGCCAGGTTCTGGGGGAGGCAACCGGAACCGAGGCCGAAGGAAGTCCCAGCGGCCCGCGGGCGGCGACTCCGGCGGGAACCGTCGCCGGCCGGGACGCATACCTGACCGCCGCCGACGACCACGTCCGCCTGGCCCTCTACCCGGCCGACACCCTTGGCCAGGCCTTCGAGTTCTACAGGCGAGCGGACGTCGTCGAGGGGGTGCGCGCGCTGGATGGCGAGGAGGGTTGGTCGGTCAAGCCCAATTTCCACTTCGGTCACACGCAGCGCGGCTTCTGCTGGACGACCTCGGAGCTGGCCCTCGACGAGTACCTGCGGCTCTGGGTGGAGCGGATCGAGAGCGAGAGCAGTGTCTCCCGCGAGGAGTGGGACGGGTACTGGGGCTGGCTGGTCGAGAAGGGGATCGCCCGTCCGGAGGACCGGCCGGAGTTCGACCGGAACTTCACCGAAACCGCACGCAAGACCGCCACGCCGCGGCCCGGGCTCTGCATCTTCCGCCATTGGTCCCTGGCGGAGGCCGAAGCGCTCGACTCCCGCGGCGAACTGGTCCCGGCTGTCCGCGAGGCGATCGAGGAAGCCCTGCGGGCGGTCGGCGAGCCGGGCCTGCCTGATGATGGCGGCTGACAGCTTCGCTGCGTGCCTGCTGGACGCGGCGATGGAGAGCCTCGCCGGCAAACGTCCGATTTTCCACAGCGAGGCTGATTTCCAGCACGCGCTCGCCTGGGAGCTCCAATTGACCAACCCGGCGGCGGTGATTCGGCTGGAGCAGCGGGTAGCACTCGAACCAAGCGTCGAGCTTGATGTCATGGTAGGCCTTGAGGGCAGGCGGATCGGGATCGAGCTGAAGTACCTGCGGCGGGGGATGAAAGCCGAGGTCGCGGGCGAGGTGTTCACGCTAGCCACCGGCGCCGACGACCATGGCCGCTACTTCGCCATTGCCGATCTGGCACGTCTCGAGCGGCTGCTCGTGGAGGGGGCGGTCGACAGCGGCGTCCTCATCCTCCTCACCAACGTCGCCAACCTCTGGGAGCCGCCGCCTGGCAGGCGCCGAACCCTGTACGAGGAGTTCCGCGTCCACGATGGGCACATCCTGCGGGGAAAGATGACCTGGGGCCAATGGGGCGCCGCGGGCGGCCGACCGACTCCGGGAGAGATCTCGCTCGCCGGGACCTATCCGCTCTCCTGGCGGGACTACTCGACCGTAGCCGGCGTCACGTTCCGCTACCTCTTGGTCGCGATCGAGGGGTCGGCCGGTTCCAGTCGCTAGTCCTCGAGGGGCGGCGGGGTGCCGCTTGCTCGACAGACCAGCTCAACCAGGAGGGCCCGCTGCTTCTCGAGGTCGTTCTTCGTCAGTCGCAGCCGGTACCGCCCCCAGCGCTTGTCGTAGGGCAGGCTGTCGACACCCGACTCCTCGATCATCGCGCTTACCTCATCGCTGCGGGGGATCCGGAACTCGGCGATCAAGTAGTCCTTGCGGGCGCGGAACGACATGAAGTTGTCGGCGATTCCGTCCCGTGAGAGGCCGATGTAGTGCTTGTTGTACTTGAGCGCCAGCTTCTCACCAGTGATCTCGTTGACCAGTTCCAGCAGGTCGTCGGCGACGGCCACCGACTTATCCGACCCGCGGTTGATCCAGTAGGCGCGGTCGGTTGCCTGTCCCGCCTCGTCCTCCTCATCGGTGCCGAGCGGCATCAAATCGAGGACCGTGGTCGCCTGGAGGGTGAGGAGCCCACCTACCTCGAGCGCTTGCATTTGTATTGCCACCAGCGGGATCGCCTTGTTGAAGAGGGTGATGACGTTGAGGAAGCGGCTGGTGATGTTCTCCGCCACCAGCACCGCTACGTGTTCGTATTGTGGATAGCGGCTTTTTTCGATGTCCCAGTACTCGACGGTGCGAATGATGTGGGCCTCGTCGGTGGCGCCGAGTTGGACCTCGACCTCGTAGCGGGTCCGGGTCTCGGGGTCGGTGAACAAAAGGTCGAGGCGGCCGGCTCGAGGTTGGCGCCGCTCGACGTCCTTCAGCTCCAGGTCCCCCAGCCCAAGCAAGGCGGGATCTTCGGCGAGGCGTTCCTGGAGCCACTTCTCGTTGAACTCCTCGTGCGTCTTCAGGCCCACCGGCGTCGCTTTCTGAAATTTCATCGGAGTCTCATTCTTCGCAGGCTTCGAACGCCGATTCCCCGCGTTCCCAGGCTGCTTCTTCCTCGGCCCAGCTTTCTTCTTCGACATTGAGTTCTTCTGATTCGGTCGCATTTTCAAGGCGTTCTTCCGTTTCACGTTCGATGCCTTCGAGTTCAGCTTCTTCCGCCGCTTCCGTTCTTTCCTGGCAGGCGAATATCGCTTCTTCTTCCTCTTCGATCGCTGCGACTTCGATTTCGCGCTGCTCCTGTTCTTCCCGTTCAATCGCTTCCCGCGCCAGTGCTTCCGTGACGAACTCCTGCTGCCAGGGGCCACGCTCGACGCTTTCGTCTTGCGTCCAGCCGGCGTGGGCGAGACGGCCGCAGATGCCGGTCGCGGCGCTGGCGAACGTTTCGGGGTTCTCCTCGACGATTATTCGGCCACTCTCGTCCTCGGGCCCCAGTTGGGCGCAGACCAGCCGCGGTTCTTCTTCCGGCAGCCCCGGCGTCCCGACGATCCAGTAGCTGCTGCTGCCCGAGAGCTCTGCCGCCAAGGCCTGACAGCCGCTCTTGACCTTCTCCTCCTCGACCGTGCCTTCCACTGAAAGTCGCACGCTTTCATCGGAGTCATAGACCGAGCAACTGATTGGGACCGTCGCCGGCTCCTCCTCGTCGACGAAGACCACCACCCCGACGGCGATGACGATTCCGGAAAGGACGGCAACGGCGCCGCCAATGGCGAACGGCCGCAGTTTCGATCGAGGCGCCACGGCTGCGAAGGCTATGCGTTCTTCCGGCGCGTCTGGCTGGGTGGCCAGGACCACCCATCCGTCTATAAGCTCCCCGCGTGGACTTCGCCCTGACCGACGAGCAGAAGGACTTCGTCGACGCGATCCGGGACTTCTGCGACCGGGAGTGCGGGACGGCCGACCAGCGCGAGCGGCTGACCGACGGCTACCGCGAGCACCACAACTTCGAGATCTACAACCAGATGGCCGAGCTGGGCTGGCTGGGGGTGACGATCCCGGAGCAGTACGGCGGCTCCGGCGGGACCATGCTCGACGCCTGCCTGTTCATGGAGGAGACCTCCCGGGGCCTGACCCCGATCGGCGGCTACGCGACGACGCTGATCGTCGCCGGCGCCACCCAGCGCTTCGGCAGCGAGGCGCAGAAGGAGAAAATCCTCGGCGGGATCGCCTCCGGCTCGGTCGAGGCGATCGCGATGACCGAGCCGGAGGCCGGCTCCGACGTCGGCGCCCTCTCCTGCAAGGCCGAGCCGGTCGACGACGGCTTCGTCATCAACGGCCAGAAGGTCTTCTGCTCCAACGCCCACATCGCCGACCACGTCCTCGTCGTCTGCCGCACCAACCGCGAGGGCAGCAAGCACGAGGGGATGACGATGGTCTGGGTGCCGCGCGAGGTCGAGGGGATGGAGATCGTCCCGATCGAGACGATGGGCGGCCGCGAGACCAACCACCTCTACTTCACCGACTGCGTGGCCCGCGCCGAGGACGTTCTCGGCGAGGTCGACCAGGGCTGGATGCAGCTGATGGCCGGGCTCAACGTCGAGCGCCTGATCCTTGCCGCGACGATGCTGGGGATCGCCCAGCGCGCCTTCGACGACCTCCTCGTCTACGTCAAGGAGCGGCGCCAGTTCGACCGCCCGATCGGCTCCTTCCAGGCCCTCCAGCACCGCATCGCCGACCTCGCCACCGACCTCCAGGCCGCCCGCCTGATGACCCACTGGGTCGCCTCGATGGTCGACGAGGACCCGGACCGGATGCTGCCCCAGCAGGCATCGATGGTGAAGCTCTTCGTCACCGAGGTCGCCAAGCGCACCACCCTCGAGGGGATGCAGATGATGGGCGGCTACGGCTACTCCTCCGAGTACGACATGGAGCGCCTGGTCCGCACCTCCCTGGTCTCCACCATCTACGGCGGCACCAGCGAGATCCAGCGCAACATCATCGCCAAAACCCTGGGCCTGTAGCCGGGGTTACTCCCCCGGCAGGTTCGCAAGATCGGCCCGATCCTGCTCGCGGTTCTGCGCCGCCTTCATCTCGTGTAGTCGGACAAGCGAGCAGATCAGAACTGGAACCCCGAGCAGGTCGCTCTCCACTGCGTCATCTATCAACTGCGAGTAGCTCGGGACGCCGCGTGCCCGCTGGACGATGTCGTCCGCGACGGTAGGCAGCGTCGATTCCAACTCCGTCAACGCCCTCGTCAGAAGGTCCAGGTTCTCGGGATCGGGGTCCGGGACGAGGTCGAGGTCCTCGGTGCCACGGACATATCCGTGGGCGCCGACTGCGACACCTCCGATGACCACGAATCGGACCCCTTTGGCGTTCAGCGCCTCGAGCAGGGAGCGAAGGTCGAACTCCCTCAATGGGCTCTTGCCGCGCCTTTGATCGCGCTCATCTGCTTGCAGAGCACGTGGACGCGGGCCAGTCGGTCGCTCATCGTCGCTCGGAGGTCGGCCTCGCGTCGCAGGGCACGACCCCTATCGAGATCGTCTGGGTTGCCGCTCAAGCGTTTCGCCATGTGAAAAGTCTAATGTCGACCTCGCGGGCGAAGCTCGCTACGTCGCTCAAGCGGTCGCTGCGAAGCGGCCGCCGTCGACCAGGGCCGGTCGGCCGATGTGGAAGCCCTGGGCGTAGTCGACCTCGAAGGCTCGGACCAGGGCCAGGGTCTCGGAGTCCTCGATGCCCTCGGCGACGGTCTCCAGGCCGAAGGCTTTCGCGAACTGGACCAGGGCCTGGACCAGGCGCTGGTCGGTGGGGGAGCTGGGCAGCTCGCGGATGAACTCGATGTCGATCTTCAGGTGCTGGATCGGCAGTTCCTTCAGGTAGCTGAACGAGCTGAAGCCGGTGCCGAAGTCGTCGAGCCCGAGGCCGCAGCCCATCTCGGTGACGGTGCGGGCGAAGGCGCGCGCCTTGTCCATGTTCGAGATCGCCGCCGTCTCGGTGATCTCGAAGTCGAGCCAGGCCGGGTTGAGCCCGTCGGCGATCGCCGACCGCACGTCCTCGATCAAGCGGGGATCGCAGAGCGAGGCGCCGCTGACGTTGACGGCGATCGGCTGAGAGCGCCCGGCCAGCTCGATCGCTTTCGAGAGGACGAGCCGGTCGATCTCGGTGATCAGCCCGAGCCGCTCGGCGGTCGGCAGGAAGGAGGAGGGTGGGATCACGTCGTCGTTGTCGTCGAGCATCCGCACCAACAGCTCCTCCCGCGCCACGCATTCCCTGCGCAGGTCGAAGATCGGCTGGGCGTAGACGACGATTCGCTCCTGGTCGAGCGCGTCGCGGATCCGGTCGGCCCAGGTCAGCTTCATGTTCGGCCCGCTGCCGGCGTCGACGGCGCGGCCGCCGCCTCCTTCCTTGGCTTCGCAGAGGGCGATGTCCGCGGTGATCATCAGCCCTTCGGCGGTGATCGCCTCGCTGGTGCCGCCGAAGGTCGCGATCCCGACGCTGGCGCCGACCGCCGGTTTGCCGCGCTCGCGCACCAGCGCGATCAAGCGCTCGGCGGTGGCCATTGCCTGCTCCGGCGTCGCCCGCAGCAGCAGCAGGGCGAATTCGTCGGCGCAGATCCGCGCCGGCAGATCCTCCGCCCGCGACTCGTCGCGCAGCGTCGCCGCCACCGTCTCCAGCAGGCGGTCGCCCGCCTCGTGCCCGAGCGAGTCGTTGACGAGGTGGAAGGAGTCGATGTCCAGCAGCAGCAGGGCCCCGGGCTGCTCGCGATGGAGCGGATCGAGGATCCGTTCTTCCACCACTTCAACGAAGCTGTCGCGGTCAAAGAGACCGCCGTTGTCAATCGCCTCTCGCACCGTGCCCTCCGGGTGCCCGCCTGGATTACGTAAAAAACGACTTTACATAGAATTAAGTAGAGCGTGTGAACTACTACTCGACTGGGCGGCGGCAACCGGTCCCTGCCTCCCCTATGGCGCTATCCTTGCCTCAGCCTCGCGCCTTGGCCCGGGGTTTTTCTTCTGTAACGACTACCTCCAGGCACGGAACGAGGGAGAAGATGGCACGCGGAGATGTCCGCATCGCGGTGACGATGGCTTGCGAAGAGTGCAAGCGGCGGAATTACCAGACCAACAAGTCCCGGCGGAACACGCCGGACCGGATCGAGATGCGCAAGTTCTGCCGCTGGTGCGGCCGCCACACCCCTCACAAGGAGACCCGGTAGTCCCCGATGGCGAAGACCCGCGCACAGCGCAAGGCCGAGCGTAAGGCTCGGGAAGCTGAGGAACGGAAACGCTCCGGCGAGCACGAGAGCGCGGTCGAGGCTCAGCGTGACACCCAGGTCCCTGTCTCCGGCGAGGTAGCCGAGGCCGAGGCGGTCGAGATGGGGATCGCCGCCGGCGCCCCCGAGTCGCAGCTGGAGACGCCGGACGCCCCCAAGCCCCGCTCCGCCCGCCGCGCCGAAGCGAGGGCGCAGAAGGAAGCGGAGAAGCGCAAGCGCGAGGAGCAGAAGCGGCGCGAGCGCCAGCAGCTCGACAAGAAGCAGAAACAGGCGAAGGCCGAACGCCAGCGGGGCGGCTTCATCGGCTTCCTCGTATCCTGCTGGGCGGAGCTGAAGAAAGTCCAGTGGCCCGATCGCGAGACGCTGATCCAGGCCACCGCGGTGACCATCCTCTTCGTCGCTGTCGCGGCCGCCTACCTGGGAGCCCTCGACGCGATCTTCAACGAGTTCATCCAGCTGATCCTTTAACCGGGATCCCGAACAAAGGCTTTTCAGAAGATGTATCGCTGGTACGTAATCAACACCTACTCCGGGCACGAGAACAAGGTCAAGCACAACCTCGAGCACCGGGTGCAGACGATGAGCCAGAACCGCAACGTGCGGCAGGTCGTCGTCCCCACCGAGCAGGTCTCCGAGATGAAGGACGGGCAGAAAGTCCAGACCGAGAAACGGACGATGCCCGGCTACGTCCTCGTCAACATGGAGATGACCGACGACGCCTGGAACCTGGTCAAAAACACGCCGGGCGTGACCGGCTTCGTCGGCGCCGAACGCAACAAGCCGGTGCCGCTCTCCAAACCCGAGGTCGACCGCCTGCTCCACCGCGAGACCGCCGAGCGGCCGCGCACCCAGGCCCAGTTCGCGATCGGCGAATCGGTCAAAGTCATCTCCGGCCCGCTCTCCGACTTCTCCGGCGAGATCGCCGAGATCAACGAGGACGCG
>DASTXV010000085.1:0-57852 GCA_035765335.1 Solirubrobacterales bacterium | reverse complement strand
GCGAAGTCGACAAGCTTCGCTCCCGACTCGACATGCTTCTCGCGCAACGGCGTCGACTTCAAGCTCACAGGACGCGCAAGGCTAGTCGCTGGCCGCACCTGTCGAAGGGCCGTCGTCGGGCCCTTCTCACGAACTCCCGCGAATACGGCCTGGCGAGGGACCCAAACCGGGGCCCCACCTAAGCCCCGATCTACTCTTTGAGGAATCCGGGGACGTCGATGTCGTCGTCGGAGACGCGCAGTTTGCGGATGTCCGTGTCCTCCGCCGAGATCCGCGGGCGGCTCTCGTAGCGGCGGCGAACCCGCTGCGGCGAACGGGCGAGCAGCTCGAAGCCCTCGAAGCCGGTGGCGATGACGGTCACGCGGACCTCGTCGCGCATCGACTGGTCGACGACGGAGCCGAAGATGATGTTGGCGTTGTCGTCGGCCTCGGCCTGGACGAGCTGAGCGGCCTCGTTGACCTCGAACAGACCGAGGTCCTCGGGACCGGTGATGTTGAGCAGCATCCCCGTGGCGCCTTTGATCGACTCCTCGATCAGCGGCGAGGTGATCGCCGCCTTGGCGGCGTCGATGGCGCGAGCCTCACCGGAGGCAGAGCCGACGCCCATCAGCGCCGAGCCGGCGTCACGCATGATCGTGCGCACATCGGCGAAGTCGAGATTGATCAGGCCGGGGATCGTGATCAGGTCGGTGATGCCCTGGACGCCCTGGCGAAGGATGTCGTCGGCCTGGCGGAACGCCTCAAGGACGCTGGTGCGGCGCTCGACCGCCTGCAGCAGCTTCTCGTTGGGGACGATGATCAGGGTGTCGACGTTGTTGCGCAGTTTCTCGATGCCCTCGAGCGCCTGCTGCATCCGCCGTTTGCCCTCGAACTCGAACGGTTTGGTCACCGCGCCGACGGTGAGGGCGCCGATCTCCTCCTTGGCGATCTCGGCGATCACCGGAGCCGAGCCGGTGCCGGTGCCGCCGCCCTCGCCAGCGGTGACGAAGACCATGTCGGCGCCCTTCAGCGCCTCCTTGATCTCGTCGCGGCTCTCGGCCGCCGCGCCGGCGCCGACCTCAGGGTTGCCGCCGGCACCGAGGCCGCGGGTCAACTCCTGACCGATTGAAAGCTTGATGTCGGCGTCGCAGGCCTGCAGCGCCTGCGCGTCCGTGTTGACAGCGACGAACTCGACGCCGCGAATGCCCGCGTCGATCATGCGGCTGACCGCGTTGGTACCGCCGCCGCCTGCGCCGACGACCTTGATCACTGCCAAGTAAGTGGATTCCATGTGAGTTGAGCCTTTGTTCCGTCCGACCCTTCAGCCATGCTCTAGGGTTCGAGCCTCCCGCTGAAGGACGGAAATTGCGCTCAACGTAGGGCATTCCCGCACTTCTGTCAAACGAGCGGCAGGCATCGTGCACCCTCCATATCTCGACCATTACTTGAGGGTTGGGCCAGTCTCACCCTCAGGTTGAGACTTTTCGACGCCGCTCTGCAAAGCCCTTTATCGGGTCTCCCCCCTGGTTCAGGGTGGCGGCGGCAGTTCGTGTTCGGAGCCTCCGTGAGAGGGACGGCTGGGAGCGGTCAGGTCTACATAATCGAGCGCGGTGATTTCCGGATTGGCGAGAACCGCCGCCGCCGCCCGCCACTTTTTCTTCGCTTGGGTTGCGTCGCCGAAGTAGAGCTCGATCCCGGTGGAGAGCTCGACCTCCACCCCGCGCTCGCCGAAGGAGCTGCCGGCGACGTATGGACGCAGGGCGTCCGGGACGGCGGCGAGGACCCGCGCCTGCTCCAGCGCCGGGCCACGGAGGCGGCCGCCCTGCGGCAGCTCGTCCAAGGGCAGCCGGGGCAACGGCGGGTCCTCCGGCAGCGGCAGCCAGCGGACGACCGCGCCGTTGCCGCTGACTCCGACCGCCTCTTCGCCTTCGCCGATCGTCGCCGCCAGCCTCGGCACCTGCACCCGCGGCTCGGCGCTGTCCTGGCGGACCAGGAACCAGTACCCCGCCAGCACCACCAGGAGCACGGCCGCGGCCGCCGCGATCAGCCGCGGCCTCACAGCTCCCAACCGTCCCAGCTGACCTCGCCCAGCACCTGCACCTCCGGCTCGAGCACGACGCCGAAGCGCTCGTGGACGCGGCGGCGCCCCTCGGCCATCAGCGCCAGCACGTCGGCAGTGGTGGCCGAGCCCTCGTTCTCGACAAAGTTGGCGTGCTTCTCGGAGAAGCGGGCGCCGCCGTGGCGGAGGCCCCGGCAGCCCGCCGCCTCCAGCAGCTGGCCGGCCGACTTCCCTTCCGCCCACTCGTCCTCGGGGTTCTTGAAGGTGGAGCCGAAGGTCTTGATCCCGGAAGGCTGGGCCTCGCGTCGGCGCTCGCGCATGCTCGCCAGCGTCGCCTTGATCTCCTCCGGGTCGGCTGGCTGAAGCTGGAAGGAGGCACGGGCGACGACTTCGCCGTCGCGCAGATTGGAGTGCCGGTAGCTGAAGCCGAGCTGGTCAGGGGCGCGGCGCTCGGTTCCCGCCGCGGTGCAGACGTCGACCCACTCCAGCACCCGCGCCAGCTGACCGCCGTAGGCGTTGGCGTTCATCCGCACCGCGCCGCCGGCGGTGCCGGGGATGTTCACCCCGAACTCGAGGCCGGAGAGACCCCAGCCCGCGGTCTTCGCCGCCGCCGAGGGGAAGCGGTAGCCGCCGCCGCAGATGACCCGCTCGCCGTCGCGCTCGATCTCCGCCAGCTCGCCGTCGAGCTTGATCGCCAGCCCGTGGAAGCCGTCGTCGGCGACCAGCAGGTTCGAGCCCGAGCCGACCATCCCCACCGGCAGGCCTTCGTCCTCGGCCCACTGCAGGACGGCGACGAGGCTCTCCTCGTCGCCCGGCCGCGCGAACCAGTCGGCGGCGCCGCCGGTGCGGACCGTCGTCAGCCGCGCCAGCGGGAAGTCGCGCTGGATCCCCTCGGGCGGGGCGCTCATCGCGGCGCCTCCGTGACCAGCGCCTCGCCGAGCTTGACGACGTCGCCGGCGCCGATCGTCACCAGCACCGTGCCCTCGCCG
The DNA here is from genome assembly GCA_035765335.1 of Solirubrobacterales bacterium. Taxonomy (GTDB): domain Bacteria; phylum Actinomycetota; class Thermoleophilia; order Solirubrobacterales; family 70-9; genus VAYN01. The sequence continues at coordinate 54,825 of DASTXV010000085.1, read as the reverse complement.
TAGAGCTCCTGGTTGTGGTCCAGGCGGTCGACCAATGCCCGGCGCGCCAGCTCGAGCCCCGGCAGCCACCAGACGGGCATCCCCCCGCCCCGCTCCGCCGCCGCTTGAGCGACCTGCAGTCCGCTGACGCCGGCGAGCTCGCCGACCGGCTCCTCGCGGGCGGGGTAGACATCGAGCACGACCGCCTCGTCGGCCAGCGTCAAGGCGGCGCCGAACTCCTCGGCCAGCGCCTTGGTCCGCGAGTAGAGGTGCGGCTGGAAGACCGCGACGAGGCGCGAGGGGCTCTGTTCCCGCAGGGCCGAGAGGGCGGCGCGGACCTCGGTCGGGTGGTGGGCGTAGTCGTCATATATATGGACCGGCCCCCGCGAGCCCTTCAGCTCGAGGCGGCGGTGGACGCCGCGGAAGCCCGTCAGGGCGTCGGCCGCGGCGACGAGGTCGAAGCCGGCCAGCTGCAAGGCGCCGAGGGCGGCGCGGGCGTTGCGGCGGTTGTGCTCGCCCGGCACCGCCAGGCTCAGCTGCGGCGGTCCCGGCGCCTCCCCGTCGAAGCGGACCACCTCGTCCCCCACCCGCTCCAGCCAGGGCATCTCTTCGTCGGCCGGCCTCACGACCCCCCGCGCCGGAGCGGCGAAGGCGGCGAAGGCCTCGTGCAGCTCGGCCAGCGAGCCCCAGCGCGAGTGGTGGTCCATCTCGACGTTGGTGATGACCGCCACCTCGGGCCGCAGGCGCAGGAAGCTGGCGTCGCTCTCGTCGGCCTCGGCAACGACCCACTCGCCCTCGCCCCAGCCGGCGTTGGCGGCGGCGCCGTCGGGGCCGAGCCCTGGCACCTCGCCGCCGACGAAGAAGGCGGGGTCGGCGCCGATCGCTCGCAGCGCCCAGGCGACCATCGCGGTCGTCGTCGTCTTGCCATGAGTGCCGGCGATCGCGATCAGCCGCTTCTCGGCGCAGAGCTCGGCCAGCAACTGACCGCGGTGGATCGGCTCGACGCCCCGCTCGCGGGCGAGGGCCAGCTCGGGGTTGTCCTCGCCGATCGCGGTCGAGACCACCACCTCCGCCCCCTCGGGCAGGTTGGCGGCGTCGTGGCCGACCGCCGGTTCGAGTCCCGCCGCCCGCAGTCGCTCCATATAAGAGGAGTCGGCGCGGTCCGAACCGCTGACCGCGGCGCCGAGGCGCGCGCAGACGAGGGCGAGCCCGCTCATCCCGGCGCCGCCGATGCCGATGAAGTGCAGGCGGCGCCCGCTCCAGTCGCTCATCCCGCCGCCTCCAAGACCTGGTCGGCGATCCGCCGCGCCGCGTCGGGCTTGGCGAGACGGCGCGCGGCTGCGGCCATCTCCTCCAGGCGCGCCGGGTCGTCTAGTACCGCTGCCACCTCCGTCTCCAGTCGCTCCACGGTCAGCTCGGCATCGGGAACCACCGTTGCGGCGCCGCCCTCCCGCACCCACTCCGCGTTTGCGGTCTGGTGGTCGGCGGTGGCGAAGGGATAGGGCACGAGGATCGCCGGACGACCCGTCGCGATCACCTCGAAGATCGAGCCCCCGCTGCGCCCCAGCACGAGGTCGGCGGCGGCGAGGGCGTCGCCGAGGTTCGGCTCGTACTCCAGCAGGGTGTAGCGCTCGGCATGGGGCGCCGCCGCCAACCGCTGCTCCAGCTCCGGGTAGTCGCGGCTGCCGGCGATATGGACGACGTGGAAGCTCCGGCCCTCGCGCTCGGCGAAGGCCTCGATCGCGGCGAGGTTGACCGAGCGGGCACCCTGGCTGCCGCCGACGACGAGCAGGCAGCGGTCGCCCTCGGCGACGCCGAAGCGGGCGCGCGCCGCAGCCCGATCGCCTTCCAGCACCGCCCTCGGGACCGGGCGGCCGGTGACCAGGTAGCGGTCGCCCTCCCGCCCCGCGATCGGGAAGGCGAGGCAGACCCGCCGCGCCCGTCCCGCCAGCAGCCGGTTGGCCAGGCCCATGTGACTGTCGGCCTCGGTGAGGACGAGTGGGATCCCGGCCAGCGTCGCCGCCAGCCCCGCCGGACCGGCGACGAAGCCGCCGCCGCCCATCACCACGTCGGCCCTGCGCCGGCGCAAGGCCTTGCGCGCGGCCCCGACCGCGCCCAGCGCCTCCAGCCCGGCCCGGGCCGCCCGCAGCGGGTTGCGGCGGTCGATCCCGCGCACCTTGATGAAGTCGATCTCGTAGCCCGCCGCCGGCACCAGCTCCGCCTCGATCCGCTCCCGCGTCCCCAGGAAGCTGACCTCGGCACCGCTAGCCCGAAGCTCGTCGGCGACCGCCATGGCGGGCACGACGTGCCCCGCGGTTCCCCCCGCCGCCACCACTACCTTTGGCTTTCCTGGCACCGCTCGCTCGGCTCCTTTCGCGCGCGGGCGAACGCCCGCCTTGGACGACGCGCAGTTTGCCAGCGCCGGTGGGCGTCGAAGCGCGCGCCGCCTTCGCCTTGCCCCCGCGGGCGACGTTGAGGATCAGGCCGACGGCGAACAGCATCGCCATCAGGCTGCTGTTGCCGTAGGAGACGAAGGGCAGCGGCACCCCCGTCAGCGGCGCCATCCCCATCACCGCGAAGAGGTTGATGATCGCCTGCACCAGGACCAGCGAGGTCAGGCCGGTGACGAGGATCTTGCTGTAGGTGTCCTTCGCCTTCTGGGCGGTTTTGAGGCCGGCGTAGCCGAACATCCCGAAGAGGCCGACGACGGCGAGGATCCCGACCAAGCCCAGCTCCTCACCGATCACGGCGGAGATCATGTCGGTGTGGGCCTCGGGCAGGTAGAAGGCCTTTTGGACGCCGTTGCCGATCCCCTCGCCGAGGAGACCTCCGGAGCCGAGGGCGATCTTCGCCTGCGCCGCCTGGAAGCCGGCCCCGGCGGCGTCGGCGCCCGGATTGAGGAAGGCGGTCAGCCGCGCCATCCGGTAGGGCTCGACGACAGCCATCAGCAGCGCCAGGCCGCCGATCACGAGGCCGATCTTGCCGAGGTCCGCCGGCCGCGCCCCGGCGGCGATGAGGGTGGCGGTGAGGGCGAAGACGATCGTCATCGTCGTCCCCATGTCTGGCTGCAACATGATCAGCAGGGACGAGGCGGCGACGACCAGGAGCAGCGGCATCATCCCGTCGATCGAGCGCACCCGCTTCGGCTTGCGCGCCAAGAGGTCGGCGGCGTAGAGGACGAGCGCCACCTTCGCCAGCTCCGAGGGCTGGACCTGGAGGAAGCCGCCGCCGAGCCAGCGGGTGGCGCCGTTGACTTCGGTGCCGGCGACGAGGACCGCCATCAGGAGGAAGATCGAGCCGCCGAGGATCAGCGGCGTCGCTTCGCGGACCAGTTGCAGGCCGTGGCGGGCGACGAAGTGCATGATCAGCAGGCCGACGGCGCCGAACAGCAGCGTCCGCTTCAGGTAGAAGGCGCTGTCGGAGAGGCCGCCGTCCTGGAGGACGCGGGTGGTCGAGCTGGCGGAGAAGACCATCACCGCACCCAGCGCCAGCAGGCAGAGGGTGGCGGTGAGCAGGAGGTTGTACTCGGCGGGCAGCGGGCGCTTGCGCTTTTTGGCGCGCTTGCCGCGCCCCAGGGTGCGAGCGCTCATCGCTCCAGCTCCCGGACGATCTCGCGGAAGCGATCCCCCCGCCGCTCGAAGTTCTCGAAGGCGTCGAAGCTGGCGCAGGCCGGCGAGAGCAGGACGACATCGCCCGCCGCCGCGGCGGCAGCGGCCTGGCGGGTGGCCTCCTCGAGGTCGGCGCAGCGGCGCAGCTCGACCCCCGCCTCGACCGCCGGCGCCAGCTCCCGCGCCATCCTCTCGCTGGTGGCGCCGATCAGGTAGGCGGCGCGGGCACGCTCGCCCAGCGGCTCGACCAGCGGCGCGAAGGGCTCGTCCTTCTCGCTGCCGCCGAGGATCGCGTGGACGCCGCCGTCGAAGGCGCGGATCCCGACCGCGGCGGAGGCGACGTTGGTCGCCTTGGAGTCGTTGACGAAGCGGACGCCGTCGATCTCGGCGACCGGCTCGAGCCGGTGGGGGACGCCGGCGAAGCTGCGCAGGCCCTCGCGCACCGCCTCGCGGTCGATCCCCATCGAGAGCGCCGCGGCGGCGGCTGCCATCGCGTTGGCGACGTTGTGCTCACCGAAGAGGCCGAGCTCTGAGACCGGCAGCAGCGGCTCGCCGTCGTAGAAGATCGTCCCCTCGGCGACCGCGACCTCGCAGTCGGGGGCGGCGCCGGTGCAGAAGGCGACGCGGCGGGCGCAGCCGCCGAGGTCGGTGCCGGCGGCGAAGGGGTCGTCGGCGTTGTAGACGGCGACGTCGTCGTTGCCCTGGTTGGCGAAGATCCGCAGCTTCGCCGCCAGGTAGTGCTCGAGGTCGGCGTGGCGGTCGAGGTGGTCGGGGGCGAGGTTGAGGAAGACGGCGCACTCGGGGGCGAAGGCGACGGTGTCCTCGAGCTGGAAGCTGGAGCACTCGCAGACGATCGTGGTCTCTGGCTCGACCTCGCCGACCAGCTCCGAGAGCGCGGTGCCGACGTTGCCGGCGACCGCGACCGGCTCGCCGGCGCCGCGGTAGAGGTGGCCGATCAGCTCGACCGTGGTCGTCTTGCCGTTGGTCCCGGTGACGCCGACGAAGCGGTTGGGCAGCGCCCGCCAGGCGAGCTCCATCTCCCCAACCACCTCGATCTCCCGCTCCAGCGCCGCCGCGATCACCGCCGCCTCCCGGGGCACTCCCGGGCTCTTGACGACGGTCCGCGTCCCCTCGAGTTGAGCCAATCCATCCGTATCCAGGAAGACTTCGACGCCCGCCCCCTCCAGCCCTGCCGCCCCCTCGGGATGCCCCGAATCGACCGCCCGCACCCGCTCCCCCCGCGCCGCCAGCAGCCGCGCCGCAGCCTGCCCCGAGCGCGCCAGACCGACCACGAGGAACGGCCCCCGCGGCAGCGGCGGGCGGACTTCCTTGGCGGGAACGCTGAGGGGCACGCCGAAAGCTTCGCGAGCGCGCCGGATACCCCTGTTCGTGCAACAATCGAGAGAGCAGCAGGTTGAGAGTGCTCGAGTTGTCCATCGGCCTCCGGAAAGGGTCCGCTTCGGCGGACTCTTTCTATTAAGGCCCCGGCGCCGAAGCGCCGAGGCCGGCGACTACTGCCTCATGCTTTGGATGAGAATCCAGAACAGCAGCAGGGCGGAGCTCGTGCTCCACTACTGCGCGAACTGCCGGATCTCCTGGGCCAGCGCCTCGGGCTGGTCCTCGGGAATCAGGGTGTAGCAGTCGTCGAGCTCGACGTAGCGAGAGTTCGGGAAGGAGGCGGCGAGGGCGCGGCCGGCCTCGTTGGGCATCATCTTCCCCTCCTTGTCCCAGACAACGAGGACGGGGCGGTCGAAGGAGGGCAGGGACGCGGTGGCCCGGGCCAGGTCGTGCTTGCCGCGCATCGCGTCGCCGGCGTAGCGGCGCAGGTCGCGGCGGATCTCCCGTTTGCGCAGCGGCTCCATCCAGTCGCGCATCAGCTCGTCGGGAACGCCGCGCTTGGTCATCTGGCCGAAGACGAACGGCAGGCGGCGCAGCCGCGGCTGCAGCAGCAGCGCCCGGGTCGCGACGTAGCCGCCGGGGAGCTTGGCCGAGAGCCAGGCGGCGAAGCCGGCCAGGCCCGGCGGGTAGTTGCCGGCGGTCTCGCAGGAGACGAGGACGAGCTTGCCGACCCGGTCCATGCCGCCGTCGGCGATCATCACCTGCGCCCCGCACCAGTCGTTGAAGCAGAGGGTGACGTCGCGCAGATCGGCCGCTTCGAGGAACTCGGTGACGATCCGGCCCATCCCGACCAGGGTCAGGTCGGCGTCGGGCTTCATCGGTTTCCAGTGCGCCCCGGTCGGCAGCGACGGCGAGACGCAGCGGAACTCCGGCGCCAGCTCCTCGATCACCTTGCGCCACTGCTTCCAGTCCATCAGCAGCCCCGGGATCAGGACGATGACCGGGCCGTCGCCGCCGGTGTCCTGGTAGGCGATCCGGCCGGCGCTGACCTCTACCTCTGGCATGAACTAGCTGCCGATCGACTGCTGGTACAGCGTGAAGCCGATGCCGGAGCAGACGGCGGCGATGATCCAGAAGCGGAGCATGATCTTCGTCTCCGACCAGGCCATCATCTCGAAGTGATGGTGCAGCGGCGCCATCAGCAGGACGCGACGGCGGAAGGTTTTGAAAGCGAAGACCTGAAGCAGAACCGAGAGCGCCTCGATCACGAAGATGCCGCCGATGATGATCAGCAGGACCTCGGTCTGGGTCATCACCGCCAGGGCGCCGATCGCGCCGCCGAGGCCGAGCGAGCCGGTGTCCCCCATGAAGATCGAGGCCGGGAAGGCGTTGAACCAGAGGAAGCCGACGCAGGCGCCGACCAGGCAGGCGGAGAGCAGCGCCAGGTCGAGCTGTTCGTTGGTGACGAAGGCGATCGCGGTATAGGCGAGGAGGACGATCGCGCAGGAGCCGGCGGCGAGGCCGTCGAGGCCGTCGGTGAGGTTGACCCCATTCGAAGTACCGGCGATCACGAGGAAGACGAGGACGAAGTAGAGGACCGGGCCGAGGTCGAGGCTGGCGTCGCCGATCCGGAAGTAGAGCGTCGGCTCCAGACCGACCTCGTGGCGCGCCACCCACCACAGCGCCAGCGCGAGCAGCAGCTGGCCGAGCAGCTTCCAGCGACCGGCGAGGCCGAGCGAGCGGCGTTTGACGATCTTGATGTAGTCGTCGGCGAAGCCGAGCGCGGCGCAGCCCATCGCCACCCCGAAGACGGCCATGCTCTGGGCATCGCGGTCGGAGAGGACGAGGAAGGGGACGCAGATCGAGGCGAAGACGATCAGCCCGCCCATCGTCGGCGTCCCGGCCTTGGCGTGGTGCTCCTGGGGTCCGTCCTCGCGGATGTGCTGCCCGAACTCTTTGACCCGGAGGTACTCGATGAATTTGGGGCCGAGGAAGATGCAGATCAGCATCGCCGCCATCCCCGCGATCAGGACTTCGCCCATCAGCTATCCCCCGCGCCGACCAGCGGCACCAGCTGCTCGGCGACCGCCTCGAGCCCGGCCGAGCGCGAGCCCTTGACGAGCACCGCGTCGCCCGGCTCCAGCCACGCCGCCAGCAGCTCCGCCGCCTCGGCCGGGTCGGCGACCAGCTCGTCCGGGCCGTAGTCGCGGGCGGGCAGGCCGATGCCGACGACGAAGTCGATGCCCTGGGCGCGGGCGTGCTCGCCGACCTCGCGGTGGTAGCCGGCCGAGCCGGGGCCGAGCTCCCCCATCTCGCCCAGCACCGCGACCGTCCGCGGCGCCTCCAGGGTGGCGAGATGGTCGAGCGCCGCGCGCATCGACACCGGGTTGGCGTTGTAGCAGTCGTTCACGAGGACGATCCCGCCGGGAAGCTCCAGTCGCTCACCGCGGAAGCGGGAGAATCCTATGCTCGCAGCGCGGTCGGCCATCCCGCCGAGGTTGGCGCCGAGGGCGACGCCGGCGGCGATCGCCGCCAGGGCGTTGGTGAGGTTGTGAGACTCGGTGAAGGGGAAGTGGAAGCGCTGGGTGCCCAGTGGAGTGCGGACGAGGGCTTCGGTGACCCCGTCCTCGACCCTCGCCTCGACCGCCTCGACGTCGCCGCCCGGCCCGAAGCGCAGCTGCTCGGCGATCGGCTCCAGGTGCGGCTCCAGCTCGCCGGCCTCGACCGGGGCCACCGCGGTGCCGCCGGGCGGCAGGTCGTCGAGGATCTCCGCCTTCGCCGCCGCGATCGCCTCCACCGACCCCAGCAGCTCGACGTGGACCGGGCCGACGTTGGTGATCACCGCCACCTCGGGCTCGGCGATAGCCACCAGCTCGGCGATCTGGCCCCGCCCCCGCATCGCCATCTCCAGCACCAGCGTCTCGGTCTCGTCGGGGGCTTCGAGCAGGGTCAGCGGCAGCCCGATCTCGTTGTTGAAGTTCTCGCGGTTGGCGTGGACGTTGCCGGGCAGCAGCGCCCGGGCGATGTCCTTGACCGAGGTCTTGCCGACCGAGCCGGTGACGCCGAGGACGCGGGCGTCGAGCGCCCGGCGCCAGGCCCGCGCCAGCGCCTGCATCGCCGCCAGCGGGTCCTCGACGGCAAAGACCCAGGACCCGCGGTAGAGCTTTTCGCCGCTATAGGCACATAAGCTCTTCCGCGCCTCGGGACCGACGACCACGCCCCAGGCGCCGGCCTCGAGCGCCGCCGGGGCGAACTCGCCGCCATCGCGACGCTCGCCCTTGAGGCCGAAGAAGAGGTCGCCCGGACCCGTCTGGGTCGAATCGATCGTCGCCCGCCGGGGCGGGCTCGGCTCGCCCTCGGCGACCACCTCGGCGCCCAGCGCAGCCGCTATCTCCTGCGGCGAGAGCTTCACGCCGGGCTGCCCAGCTTCCAGAGCTCCTCGCGCGCGACCTCGCGGTCGTCGAAGGGGATCTTGCGCCCGTCCTCGAACTCCTGCCCCTGCTCGTGGCCCTTGCCGGCGATGACGACGGTGTCGCCGGGCGCGGCCCGGCCCAGCGCTAAGGCGATCGCCTCACGGCGGTCGACGACGACCTCCAGCTCTGCCGCGCCCTCCGCCCCGGCGGCGACCTCGGCGACGATCGCCTCCGGGTCCTCCGAGCGCGGGTTGTCGGAGGTGATCACGGTCAGGTCGGAGAGCTCGGCCCCCGCCCGTCCCATCTTCGGGCGCTTGTCGCGGTCGCGGTCACCGCCGGCGCCGAAGACCGCGATCAGCCTGCCCTGGGTCAGCCGGCGGGCCGCCCGCAGCACGTTCTCCAGCGAGTCGGGCGTGTGGGCGTAGTCGACGAGGACCGAGAACCCCTGGCCCTCGTCGATCGGCTCGAACCGTCCCGGCACCCGCGCCGCCCGCGCCAGGCCGGCGGCGGCGATTTCGGATCCCACCCCCAGCGCCTCCGCCGCGGCGAAGGCCCCGAGCGCGTTGGCGACGTTGAAGTGCCCGGGCAGCCCCGTCCGCAGCTGCTGCTCGCCGATGCGGAAAGTGGCGCCGCCGGCGTCGAACTCGACCTCGTGGGCGCTGTAGTCGGCCTCGGCGCCCTCGGCCGAGAAGGTGACGCACTCGAATTCCTCCGCCAGCCGGCGCCCGTAGGGGTCGTCGACGTTGACGATCCGCGTCCCCGCCCCCATCTCGAACAGCTTGCGCTTGGCGTGGAAGTAGTCCTCCATGTCGGCGTGGAAGTCGAGGTGGTCCTGGGTGAGGTTGGTGAAGAGGACGACCTCGAAGTGGATCGCGTCGGCCCGGTGCAGCGTCATCGCGTGCGAGGAGACCTCCATCGCGCAGGCTTCGTCGCCGCCCTCGAGCATCTGCCGGAAGGTGCGCTGCAGCTCGATCGCCTCCGGCGTCGTCCGCACCACCTCCTTCTCGACCCCGCCGACGACCTGCTTCACCGTCCCCAGCAAGCCGCAGCGGACGTCGGCGGCCTTGAGGATCTCGTGGACGAGGAAGGTCGTGGTCGTCTTCCCGTTCGTCCCGGTCACGCCGACCATCTGCAGCTTCGCGGTCGGGTCGCCCCAGAACCGCGCCGCCAGCGGCGCCATCGCCGCCCGCGAGTCCGGCACCACCACCTGCGGCACCGCCAGCTCGGTCAGCTCCCGCTCGACCACCAGCGCCGCCGCCCCGTCCTCGACCGCCCGCGGACCGAACTCGTGCCCGTCGGCCTTCTCGCCGACGACGCAGAAGAACAGCGTCCCCGGCTCGACCTTGCGGCTGTCGTAGGCGAGGTCGGCGATCTCCACCGTGTCCTCGCCGACGATTCGCGCCCCCTCCTGGGCCGCGGCCAGTTCCGCCAGTCTCATCATTCGCTGTCCGATTCTAGGAAGGGGGTCGGGTGCCCCCTCCGCGGGGTCATTCCTGCGGCACACCCAGATAAGGCAACGCGAATTCGGCGATCCGGCCGAAGGCCGGGGCCGCCACCGAGCCGCCGTAGATTTCGCCCTGGGGCTGGTCGACGATCACCGCCGCCAGCAGCTGGGGGTTGTCGGCGGGGGCGAAGCCGATGAAGGAGGCGACGTATTTGGTGTCCGAGTATTCGCCGTTTTCGGCGACCTCGGCGGTGCCGGTCTTGCCGGCGAGGGTGTAGCCGGGGACGCTGACCTCGGAGGCGGTGCCGCCCGGGGCGAGCACGCCCTCGAGCATTTCCCGCACCTCGGCGGCGACCTGCTTGGAGATCACCCGCCGGCCCTGCGGCTCCTCGACCGGCTCCTCGCCGACCCGCTCGATCAGCCGCGGCCGCTTGAGGATGCCGCCGTTGGCGATCGCGCCGTAGCCGGCGACCATCTGGATCGGGGTGACCGAGAGGCCCTGGCCGATCGGCATGTTGCCCATCGTCGAGCCCGAGTATTCGTCGAGGTCGAGCAGAAGCCCCTGCTCCTCGGCCGGGAACTGGATCCCGGTCGGGCGACCGAAGCCGAAGCGGCGGACCCAGCGGTCGAATTTCTCGGCCCCGACCTTGAGCCCGATTTCGACCGAGCCCACGTTCGAGGAGTGGGCGAGGATCTGGGAGACGGTCATGTTTTCGGTCCCGCGGGGGTGCGACTCTTCGATCACCCGGTCGGCAACCTGGATCGTCGGCGGCAGGGTGAATTCGCTCAGCGGCGTCACCAGCTTTTCCTCCAGCGCCGCGGAGACGGTGAAGGCCTTGAAGGTCGAGCCCGGCTCGTAGGTGAACCCGGTCGCGCGGTTGAGCAGGTCCTCGTTGCTCGCCTCTGAGAGGTCGGCGGGGTCGACCGGCGGCCAGTTGGCCATCGCCAGGATCTCCGCGCTGCGCGGGTCGACGACGATCGCCGTCGCCCCCTCCGGCGTGTACGTTTCGCCGACCCCGTTCAGCACTTCTTCGGTCTTCTGCTGGATCACCGGGTCGAGGGTGAGCTGGATGTCCTCGCCGTCGGAGGCCTCGTCGACCGTTTCCAGCCGGATCGGCTCGCCGAGCGCGTCGTTGACGATCCGCCGCTCGCCGTCGCTGCCGCCGAGCACGTCTTCCTCGCCCAGCTCCAGGCCCATCAGGCCCTGGTTTTCGGAGCCGACGGAGCCGATCACCTGGCCGGCCATCTCCCCCTGCGGGTAGGTGCGGCGACTGTCGGGAAGCTGGCCGATCCCTTCGATCTCGAGCGCTTCGACCTTGGCCGCGGTGGCGAGGTCGACTTTCTGGGCGACGTAGGAGAAGCCGCCTTCGGCGGTCAGCGCTTCCAGCACCTCGCCCTTCGGCTGATCGAGGATCGGCGCCAGCCGCTCCGCCGCCCGCGGCGGGTTCTGCACCTGGTAGGGGGTGGCGTAGATCGTCGCCGCGTCTTCGGAGGCGGCGAGCTTGTTGCCGCGGCGGTCGAGCAGGTCGCCGCGCAGGCCGGGGACGGTGACGACCTCGGTCTGCTGGTAGGCGGCCTGCGAGGCGAGGCTCGCCCCCTGCACCCCCTGCAGCCAGAGGGCGCGGCCGACGATGAGGAGGAAGCAGAGGAGGAACGCGCCGAAGAGGAGCCCGATCCGACGCTCGATCAGGCGCATCGGCGGATTCCTAGCCTCCGGCGGCCGCGAGGCGGCTGGCGGCGGTGGCGACGTCGTCGGGACGGAGCTCGATCACCCGCGGCTCTTCGAGGTTCGGCATCGCCAGGCCGAGCTGGGCCCCCTGGTTGCGGACGCGGGCGGTGCTGAAGTGCTGGGCCTCGCGGCTCTCCAGCATCGAGTTCTCTTTTTCCAGGGTGGTGATGTCCTGGTCGAGCTGGCCGGCGGTGGCGGCGAAGCTGAGGGTGGCGACGTTGAGGGCGACGATGCCGACGAGGAGCAGCCCGAGGACGCCGATCCAGGCGCGGCCGCGGGTCATCCGCACGATCAGGCTCGAGTCCGGCAGCTGGCGGACGGCGACCGCGGTGCGGCCGGCGGCGACGGCGAGCCGGGGCTGGGTCGAAGCCGGGCGGCGTTTCGGGGTCGGCTTGCGAGCGGGAGCGCGACGGGCGGGCGCCTTGGCCGGGGCCGCGACCGCGCGGGCGCGGGTCGGTTTGCGCGCCGGCTGACGCGCGGGCGCTTTGCGTTTCGGCGGTTTCGTCCGCGAGGGCGCCGGAGCCGGCGCGGCGCTGCTGCGACGGGCGGGAGCGGCGACGGCCATCAGCCCGCCTCCCCCACCGGCTGCGCCTCGGCGATCTTCCGCGCCGCCCGCAGGTGGGCCGAGCGCGAGCGCGGGTTCGACTCCATCTCCTCCGGGCTCGGGGAGATCGCGCGCCGGGTCAGCAGCTCGGCCTCCGGCTCGTGCCCGCAGACGCAGACGGGGATCTCGGGCGGGCAGACGCAGCCGCGCGCCTTGGCGGCGAGGAACTGCTTCACCGGCCGGTCCTCGAGCGAGTGGAAGGAGATCGCGGCGAAGCGGCCGCCGACCTGGAGCTGGGACCAGGCGAGCGGCAGCGCCTCTTCGAGCACCTCGAGCTCGCCGTTGACGGCGATCCGGATCGCCTGGAAGCTGCGCTTGGCCGGGTGGCCGCCGCCGAAGCGGGCCGCCGGCGGCATCCCGGCCTTGATCGCCTCGACCAGCTCGGCGGTGGTCGCGAGCGGGCGGCGGCGGGTGATCTCGCGGGCGATCCCGCCGGCGTGGCGCTCCTCGCCGAAGCGGCGCAAAACCTGGGCGATCCGCGCCTCCGGCCACTCGTTGACGAGGTCGGCGGCGGTGAACTCCTGCCGCGTGTCCATCCGCATGTCGAGCGGCGCGTCGTAGGAATAGGAGAAGCCGCGCTCGCGCGCGTCGACCTGCATCGAAGACATCCCCAGATCTACATAAACCATGTCTGGGCGTATCCCTTCGCCCTGCAAGGCGCGAAGTCCTGCCGCGAAGTCGGCGCTGATGAAGAGGGTGCGGCAGGGCGCCTCGGCGGCGAAGCGGTTGAAGCGCTCCTGAGCGGCGGGGTCGCGGTCGATCCCGATCAGGGTCCCCTCCGGCCCGATCAGCTCGGCGACCATGCGGGCGTGGCCGCCGCCGCCGAAGGTGCAGTCGACCGCGGTCTGCCCCGGCTCCGGCGCCAGCAGCGAGACCAGCTCCGGCGCCAGTACGGGCTCGTGCTCGCTCATGACCACCTCGACTGGTCGCAGGTGCCGCTTGGGAGGTTCGACATATTGGATCTGCCTCGCATTCAGTCTCATGATCACGCGGCTCCGGCGGAAGCCAACCCCTCGGCGATTTCGGGGGCGGCGGCATCGAGCTCTTCCTCCTGCTTGGCCCAGGCCTCGGCGTTCCAGATCTCCAGGTACTCGCCGGCGCCGATGACGACGCAGTTGCCGTCGAGGCCGGCGTGCTCAAGCAGCGGCTTGGGGATGCGGATGCGGCCGGCGGAGTCGAGCGTTTCGTCGAAGGAGCCGCCGTGGAAGCGGCGGCGCAGCGCCCGCGCGTCGCGGCCGAAGGGGCTGTGCGGCGAGAGGAAGCGGTCGGAGAGCTGCTCGAACTCCTCGGTCGTGTGCACCCAGACGCAGGGGTCGAAGCCCTTGGAGAGAACGACTCCGTCAGCAAGTGAAGCCCGAAAGCGCGATGGGACCGTGAGGCGGTCCTTGGAATCGAGGCTGTGCTCGTAGAGACCTCTGAACGCCACTGCGGCGGAGTCCTTTCTGAGCGGGGGGCCGGAAAAGAGTTGGACCGGAGTGATGAGGTGGGAGGAGCCTCACCACCCCGGTCCTGGGCTTCAACTCGATCGCCACAATAACCCACTCTCCCCCACTTTGCAACACGACCCCCCTCTGCACGCCCCATTGCATCCGCCTCCCCGCCCGGTAGGTTGCGCCCGTGGGCAGCCCTGAGCAGAGCCAGCCGGTCGTCACCGAAGCCGTCGCCACCGGCGTCCCCGACGACGCCAACGACCTCCGCGGCCATCACTTCAAGCGCCTGATGCGGATGCCGGTGACGCTGATCCTGCTGGGGTCGCTGGCGCTGATCGTCGGGGTCGCCTGCGCGGTCATGATCACCCCGGCGGTGGGCCTGATCGGCGCCGGGGCGATCCTGCTGCTCGGGCCGCTGGTGGTCCTGGTGATCGCCGACTCGAAGGCCGCCCACGACTTCTTCGAGGTCTACGCCGAGCAGCGCGGGATGACGCTCGTCCACGGCCGCGGCCGGCTGCCACAGGCGACGCCGCTGCTGCGCAAGGGCGACGACCGCTACAGCGAGCGCACCCTCACCGGCCCCATCGCCGAGGGCTTCGAGGGCACCCTCGCCCTCTACACCTACGAGGAAGAGTCGCGCGACAGCGACGGCGACAAGCAGACCAACTACTACCGCTACACGGTCGGGCTGGTCGAGGTGGCCGAGTGCGCCGGCTTCGTCCCTGAGCTCTACTGCCAGCGCAAGTTCGGGCTGCGGGCGCTGGAGAAGTTCGAGGACGCCTTCCGGACCAAGAAAGAGCGGGTGACGCTGGAGAGCGAAGCGCTGCTCGACAAGTACGAGATCTTCGCCGGCTCCGAGCAGGACGCCAACTGGCTGCGGCAGCTCTTCGCCCCCAGCTTCATCGTCTGGCTGACCGACGCCGCCCCCGACAAGTTCGCCTTCGAGCTGGTCGACGGCACCCTCTGCTGCTACGTCAACGGCCACAAGGAGAACGCCGCCGAGCTCGACGCCGTCGCCGCCGCCACCGGCGCCGTCGCCAAGCGCCTGCGCGACGAGGCGCTCGAGTAGCCGGCTATCGCCCTGAGAATCCGAACGACTGGACGACGAAGATCGCGCCCCCGACCAGCAGCGAGAGGCCGCAGAGAACCGCAGCGATCACCGCGACCTGAGAGGAGAGACGGCTGCGGGCTATCGCTCCTTCCGGGTCCTTCACCTGATCGCCTCTGAGCGCCAGCGCTGAGGTAATTACCGCGACAAGACCGAAGGCAAGAGCCGGAGCGAAGAGCAGCAGGCGCACGCCAAGATCGTAACCGGCTCAGAACCCCGCGAAGAGGGTCTCGGCGTTGGCGATCAGGCCGGCGGTGATCATCAGCAGGACCGAGGGGACGAGGACGAGGGCGACGACGAGCTGGATCTTCGGCGCGGCGCGGGCGGCGCGCTCCTCAACGGCGCGGCGGCTGTCGCGGCGCAGCGAGACGGCCTGGCGGCGGAGCTGATCGGCCAGCGGTGAGCCGAGCCGGCGGGAGCGCTCGATCGTCGCCACCAGCGTCGCCAGCTCGCTGCCGGGGACCCGGCGGCGTAGGGACTCCAGGGCGGTGCTGAGGGGGACGCCGCAGGAGAGCTCGGCGACCGTCAGCCGCAGCTCCTCGGCCAGCGGTCCCTCCCCCGCCCGCGCCAACTGCTCGATCCCCGCCGCCGGACCGCGCCCCGAGCCGGCGCTGATCGCGAGCAGGTCGAGCGCGTCGGGCAGGGCCGCGATCAGGCGCCGCCGGCGCCGGCGTTCCCGCTGCCGCAGCAGGACCTCGGGGGCGAGGAAGCCGGCGACCGGCATCGCGACCACGACGAGAAGCGCGGTCCGGCCCGGGGCAGCCGGCGCCGCCGCCAGCCCCACCACTGCACCGGCAAGGGCGCCGGCGAGCTTGGCGACGAGAAGCCGCGGCACGGAGAGGCGCGCCCTGCGACCGCGGAGCAGCTCCCTGGCGCCCGCCAAGGCAAGCAGGACCGCCACCGCGGCGAGCAGGCCGGCGCCGCTCACTCGACCACCCGCGCGAAGCGACGGATCGCCACGAAGCCGACCAGTTGGAGGACACCCGCCAAGGCGAGCAGAACGACGGCCGGCGGCGAACCGAGGAGTCCGGCGAGGAATCCTGGCCGCAGCAGCTCGGCGAAGATCGCTCCGCCGGTCGGCATCGCCACCACCAGGAGCCCGGTGAAGCGCGCCTGGGCGGTGGCCGAACGCGCGTCTTCGGCGACCCGCTCCCGCTCGGCGGCGCCGGCGGCGAAGCGGCGCAGGAGGCCGGCGAGGTCGCCGCCCGCCAGGCGCTGGCTGAGCAGCGCCGCGGCGAAGGCATCGACCCGCTCCGAGCGCATCCGCCCCCGCCAGCCTTCGATCGCCGTCGCCGTCGCCGCCCCCAACTCCAGCTCGGCGGCGAGCCGGGCCAGCTCGGTTGCCGGCGGCCCGGCCAGCGAGGTGACGGACCCGGCCAGCGAGGCCCGCAGCGAGCGGCCGGCGCTGAGCGAGTCGGCGATCGCCGTCGCCACCTCCGGCAACGAGCGCTCGACGGCGCGGCGGTAGCGCCGGCGGCGGTTGCCGATCGCCCACCCCACCGCGGCCGGGCCGGCGACCGCCAGCGGCAGCGCCAGCGCGAAGCCGCCGAGGAGCCAGCCGGCGACGATCGCTGCGGCGGTGCCGAGGGCGGCGAGCCGGCGCCGCTCCAGGGTCGAGGGCGCGTAACCCTCCTCCCCCGCCCGCCGCAGCGGCTCCAGCGCCAGGCGCAGCCACCGCGCCGCCGCCGGGCTCGCCAGCAGCGCCTCGCGCGCGGCCAGCGCCCCGAGCCCGCCGGCCGCGGCCGCGATCAAAACCGGCAGCGTCACCGCACCTCCTCGATCGCGGTCACGCGGCGGGCGCCACCGGGCTGGCGCTGCAGGTGGACGACGAGATCGATCCCCCGCCGCACCTGCGCCGCGATCGCCTCATGGGGAAGCCCGACCCCCGCCATCAGGGCGAGGGTCTCGAGCCGGTCCAGCGCGTCGGCGGGCGAGTTGGCGTGGACGGTCGAGAGGGCGCCGTCGTGGCCGGTGTTGAGCGCGGTCAGCAGGTCCAGCGCCTCGACCCCGCGCACCTCGCCGATCACGATCCGGTCCGGCCGCATCCGCAGGGCGTTGCGGAGGAGGTCGCGGATCGTCACCTCGCCCCTGCCCTCGATCCCGGCCGGCCGGCTCTCGAGGCGGACCACGTGCGGCTGCTGCAACCTCAGCTCGGCGGCGTCCTCGATCGTCACCACCCGCTCGTCGGCGGCGATGAAGCTGGAGAGGGCGTTCAGCAGCGTCGTCTTGCCGGAACCGGTGCCACCGCTGACGAGGACGCTGCGGCGGCCCGCCACCGCGTCGGCGAGCAGGCGGCGCTGCGCCGCCGTCAGGGTCCCCAGCGCGACCAGCTCGTCGGGACCGGGGCGGCTGGCGCCGAAGCGGCGGATCGAGAGCGCCGGCCCGTCGATCGCCAGCGGCGGGATGACGACGTTGACGCGGGAGCCGTCGGCGAGCCGGGCGTCGACCATCGGGCTCAGCTCGTCGACCCGCCGGCCCAGCGGCGCCAGGATCCGCTCGATCGCGTTGCGCAGCTCCTCCTCGCTCTCGAAGGCGACGTCGGTCGGCTCGAGCCGACCTCCCCGCTCCACATAGACGCGGTCGGGCCCGTTCACCATCACCTCCTCCACCGCCGGGTCCGCCAGCAGCACCTCCAGCGGGCCCAGCCCGACGCTGTCGCGGACGATCCGCTCCGCGACCAGCTCGCGCTCGCGCGGCGGCAGGATCGCCGCCTGCTCCTCGACCAGCGCCCGCACCGCGTCGCCGAAGTCCTCCTCCACCGGGCGACCCGCCGCGGCGTCGGCCTGCCGCCGCTCGACCAGCCGCGCCCTCAGGCCGGCCGCCAGCTCGACGACGTCACGCTCGCGGGCGTCCATCAGCTTCCCGGCAAGACGGTCACGCGGCGGGCGAAGCTCTGGGCGGCGATCAACCGCAGGGCCTGCGCCCGGGTCAGCCCCAGGGTCGCGGTCGCTTCCCCGGAGTCGCCTTCGCCGCCGGGACCCAGCCCCAGCAGCGGCACCGCCGGGGCGGCGACATAGGTGCGGCCATCGCCAGAGCCGGACGGTTCGGTGGTGACGACGACGTCGACCTTCGAACCCACCGGCTGGACTCCCAGCGCCGAGAGCGCGCCGGCGCCGCTGACCACTATCTCCACCGGCCGCCGGCCAGGCCCGAGGACCGGGCCGCTGGGGCGGGAGTGGACTGAGCGCAGCTGGGCGGCGACCAGGTAGGAGCCAGCGGGCACAGGAACCGTGGGTACCAGCCCCAGGGCCTCACTTGGCGCCGCCAGGACGCCCGGAGGGGCAAAGCGGACGGGCACCCGGCGCACCTCGAGTTTTTCGGCGACGACCCGCGGGTCTATTTCCTCCTCGGCGGGCAGGTCAGCGGAGGCGACCAGCACCGGGCGCAGCTCACCGTATCTCTTGACGACCCTGTCGCCATAGCCGTCGGCGATCGCCGCGGCTGCGGCAGCCGCCAGCAGCGCCGCGAGCAGGAAGCCGACGGCTCGGCCCCGGCGGCTCATCGCGCGCCTCCCGCCAATGGAAGCTCCAGCCGCGCTTCGGTGCCACGGGAGGAGCAGCGCAGCCGAAAGTCGCCGCCGTGCCGAGCGGCCGCGCGCCGCGCGATCTTCAACCCATGGCCATGGCGAGCGCGGCCGTCGACCCGAGCTCGCAGGCTCCGGCCTCCAGACCGCGGCGACGGGGTGGAAGAGCCCGAGTCGAGGACCGCCAGCCGAAGGCGACCGCCGCTCTCCCGCACCTCGACGACGACCGCGCCGGAGCCGTGCTCGAAGGCGTTGTTGATCATGTTGTCTACCGTCTGCAGGAGTTCGATCTCGTCCCCCGTGACCAGCGAGTCGCCCGCCCTCCAACGCAGGCTCAGGGACCGGCCCTCGAGCGCGGCGCGTCCCCGCCACCGCTCCACGGTCGCCTCGACCAGTGACCCAACGGCCACCGGCGCGACCTCTCCTTGCGGCCTCGCGCCGTTGATCTCGGACTCCAGCCGGTCAACCGCGGCGGCCGCCAGTCGCAGCGAAGAATCCAGGCCGCCGGCCGCTCCAGAATCGGCCGGCAGCGACAGCGCCATCACCTGCAGCGGGCGGCGCAGCTCGTGGACCGCCGCGTTCAGCGAGGCGCGCCGCCGCCCTTCCCGCAGGACCGCAATGCCGCCTGCAATCGCAAATGAAGCGACCAGGGGGAAGCCCGTCACGACCTGAGCAAGCTCCAGAGCCACCGGTTATTCCTTCCGCCCTTCAGACACACCTGCCTAAGGAACGGCGGCGGCATTCTCTCCCCCCACCCGCGGCACTCGTTGCCGGAAAATGCGACTTGCGAAGGCGAGGAGAGGGAGCGCGCCCGTCTCTCGAAGCGGTCTCGGCCAGGCGCATCGAAAAGACGGGCGCGACAGGTAGACCCTAAACCACTACACCGCGGTTCCCAAATCTTTATCAAGCTCAAAGCGAATACAGCAATCAATCTCTTTTACTGGCGATTTACTTCGCAGGACTAGTTTCCGTGGAGCGTTTTGGAATACTTGTCTAGTAACTCGGGCGTATTCCTTTGCCACCCCAATGCCACCCCTGCCCGAGTAGAAACGGAGGTACCCCTTGCCACAGACCCGCACTTCCCCAGAGGGCATCACCCAGCAGCTTGCGAAGGCCCTGGCCCACCCGCTGCGAGTTCGGATCCTCAGCTCCCTGCACAAAGGGATCTCGAGCCCGAACCAGCTGGCCCAGGAGCTGGGCGAGCCGTTGGGCAACGTCAGCTACCACGTCAAAACCCTGCTCGAGTACAACTGCGTCGAGCTGGTCAAAACCGAGCCGCGCCGCGGGGCGGTCGAGCACTTCTACCGCGCCACCGATCGCGCCTTCCTCAGCGACTCCGACTGGGCGAAGATCCCGGCCTCGGCCCGCAAGGGCATCTCCGGCTCGATCCTGGAGTCGATCGGCCAGAGCGCGACCGACGCGATGTCGGCGGGCACGATCGAGTCCCGCAGCGACTCCCATCTCTCCGACACCCCCCTGCAGCTCGACCCGCAGGGGTGGAAGGACCTCAACAAGGTCCTCGCCGACACCGTCAAGCAGGCCGACAAGATCCAGAAGGAAGCCCGCAAGCGGCTGGGCAAGGACAAGGACGACGCGATCGCCACCAAGCTGGCGATCATGCACTTCGAGGTGCCGGCCGCCGAGAAGGCGAAGGCGAAGAAGTAAAGCCTCCCGTCAGCGCTGCCCCTGGTCGATCAGATCGGCCAGGGGCTTTTCCTTGCCTTTGCTACCCGTCGATCAGGCGGTAGCCGATCCCCCAGCAGTTGACGACGAAGCGGCCCTGGTCGGGGTCGAGTTTGCGGCGCAGGCGGCTGGCGTGCGAGTCGAGGGTGCGGGTCTTGCTGGGGCCGCGGTAAGCCCAGATCGCGTCCAGCAGCTCTTCCTTGGTGAAGACACGGGTGGGGTCGGAGGCAAGGATGCGGAGGAGGGCGAACTCCTTGATGGAGAGGTGAATCGGGTGATCGTCGACGGTGACGCGGCGGCGCAGCGGGTCGATGACGAGGTCACCGACGCGGCTGGGACCGTCCTTGAGCTGATTGCGGCGACGGAGGACGGCGCCGATGCGGGCGCGCAGCTCGCTGTAGATGAACGGCTTCGTCAGATAGTCGTCGGCGCCGGAGTCGAGCCCGCGCACCTTGTCGGTGTCGCCGGAGCGACCGGTGAGGACGATCACCGGCAACCGCGGGTCGAAGCGGGAGTCGACCCCGTCGGCCTCGCGGATCTCGCGCAGGACGTCGAGGCCGGAGGCGTCGGGCAGGCTCAGGTCGAGCAGGAGCAGGTCCGGGTGGTTGTATCTGCAGAGCCGCAGCGCATCGGAGGCGCTGGGTGCGGGCATGACGCCGAAGCGATCGGCGGCGAGGTGCTCGCAGAGCAGGTCGAGGGTTACGTGGTCGTCCTCGCAGACGACGAGGCTGGCGATCTCTTCTCTTTGGGGCAGCATGGGGCGCTAAGTCCTGGGCGCGGCAAACTCTCCCCCCTCCGGCGAGGGAATCTCCAGCACTTTGCGGGCTCCGCGTTGCCAAGCGACCCGCCGCGGCGGCACCCGGCGCCGCGCCGAGATCACCTGCCCCTCCCCGTCGAGGAAGTAGAGGTCGAGCGGGAAGCGCATGCCGAAGGTGTGGACGCTGGCGCAGCGCGGGATCAGCAGGCCCGGCCCCGCCTGTGAGCGGTCGCGCCAGCTGAGGCCGAGCAATCGGGTTCGAAAACCTTTCGCAACGGGAACCGGTTCGGGATGATGATGCTCCACGTGACCCCAAGGCGCACCCCGCCCCTTCTCTCCCCCCTTCCCGCACCCCCGCGATGACCAAAAAGCCCAAAGTCGCGATTTTCAGCCCCAACCCGATGGTCTCGATCGCGGTCGAGTCGTTCAGCGCCGACGGCGGCGACGACATCCACATCCACCCGGCCGGGCAGGGGGTCTGGGTGGCGCGGATGGCGGCCGAGCTGGGGGCCGAACCAGTGCTCTGCGGGTTCATCGGCGGTGAGGTCGGGGCCGTCCTGCGGCCGCTGCTGGAGGAGCTACCGGTCGAGCTGCGGCTGGTGGAGACCGCGGAGCCGAGCGGCGCCTACATCCACGACCGCCGTAGCGGCGAGCGCGAGCCGGTCGCCCAGAGCGCGGCGTTTCCGGCCTCCCGCCACGAGGTCGACGACCTCTTCTCGGTCACCGTCGCGGCGGCGCTCGACTGCGACCTGCTGGCGGTCTGCGGCCCCTACCCGGACAACACCGTGCCGCTGGAGATCTACAGCGGTCTCGTCGCCGACGTGAAGGCGAACGGGGTGCCGGCGATCGTCGACCTCTCCTCCCCCCGCCTCGACAACGCCCTCGAGGGCAAGCCGGACCTGGTCAAGATCAACGACTGGCAGATCGCCGGTTACATCTCCGGCCCGGTCGACACCGAGGAGCGGATGCGCGCGGCGATGGAGCGGGTCCGGGAGGCGGGAGCGGAGTCGGTGATCGTCACCCGCGCCGGCGAGCCGGCGCTGGCGCTGCGCGAGGGCCGCTTCTGGGAGCTGACGCCGCCGAAGTTCGAGCGCGGCTCCCGCGAGGGCTGCGGCGACTCGATGATGGGCGCCCTGGCGACGACGATCGCGGCCGGGCGCGAGTGGGAGGACGTGCTGCGCCTCAGCGCCGCCGCCGGCGCCACCAACTTCCTCCGCTCCGGCCTCGGCACCGGCTCCCGCGCCGTGATCGAAGAGCTAGCGCCCCGCGTCGACCTGCGGGTCGTAGGGAACCTCTAGCGGGTCACCGTTGACGATCGCGCGCGGGGCCGTCTCGGCGATCCACTCTAGGTGGGGCGCGAGGAGCTCGACCTCGCGCAGGCGCTCCAGCGCCGGCGAGAGCCGTACCGGGCGGCCGATGCGGGCGCTGTGGGCGTCGCTGCTGAGGACGTGGACGAGGCCGCGCTCGGCCATCGCCAGCATCCCCGCCGCCATCTGCTCGCGGAGGAAGAAGTCGGCGGTCGCCTGGATCAGCGCCCCCTCGGCCACCAGCGCCGCCATCCGCTCGAACATGTCGGCGGAGAGGTGGCGCTCGGGGTGGGCGACGATCGTCCGGTGGCCGCGCTCGGCCAGGTGCCCGACCCGCCGCAGGAGGCTGTCGTCGAGCGGGCCCGGCGCCGGCTCGAGCAGGATCCAGCCGCCGCCCCCGAGCGAGACCAGCGCCAGCTCCTCATCGCTCAGCCCCTCGACCGCGGTCTCGGCCACCTCGCCGCCGCGGAGGATCTTCACCGCCACCAGCTCCTGCTCCAGCTTCGCGTTCAGCCCGCTCACCCGTTCGGCCAGCTCCTCGATCCGCACGTCGTGGTCGTGGCGGATGTGCGGGGTGGCGCAAACCGCCTCGATCCCGTCCAGCTCGGCCTGGCGGGCCATCGCGACGCTGTCGTCGGCGTCGCGCGCTCCGTCGTCGATCGCGTCGAGGATGTGGCAGTGCAGATCGATCACGGCGTCTCCGGCATCTTCCTACCCAACCGGAGCCTGAAGAAGCGCAACTTCGCGACCAAGGTGCAACCGCGCGTTCAGCCACCCGCCTGAACAGGCACGTCTCTACGATGATCGGCAAGATCTTGCACCTGCTCGCGCCGGGCTTGCGCGAACGGACTGGCTTCAACTCATGGACAAGAAAACGACCCGCAGAGGGAATTACGAGTCTGGCTCCGACTACGTGTTGGAGTACGGGGAGCTCCGCTTCGCCTTCAACGAGGAGGACTTCGGGCAGCGGGTCGAGCAGGCGGCGGTGAAGCTCCGCTTCGTCGACCAGGGGCTCAGCTCCGAGGAGCTCGACGACCTCCTCGACCTCGCGGTCAGCGGCGAGATCGCCGAGCCCAGCTCCCGCCTGGGCGAGCACATCAACGAGAACTGGGAGGACCTGGTCGGTCCCTCCAACCGCAGCCTCGTCCACTGGATCCGCCGCCTCGTCTTCCGCGGCGCCTGGCTCGACCAGCGGGTCAAGGAGGGCGAGCTCGACGTCGTCTTCGACGAGCGCACCCAGACCTTCGGCTACGTCCAGCCGGACCGCAGCCACGAGCTGATCGAGCTCAGCAAAGAGCCGAGCTGGCGCCGCATCGCCTACCGGCGCTGATCAGGACTCAGCGCGCTCTAAGGCGGCGACCACCGTCAGCGTGCCGCCACCGGCTCCGCCCTGGGCGCGACCGGCGTCGAAGAACTCCTTGGCGGCCTCGGCGTCCTCGTAGGCCTCGCCCAGGCGGGTGAGGGAGTCGACGAGGAGGATCACGTCTTCGCCCTTGCCGGCGCGGGCCTGAGCCTGGGCGAGGGCGTCGCTGGCGTGACGCGGCTGGCCGGCGGAGACGATCTCCGCCTGCGGGGCGTCGCGCTTCCAGTCGGCGAGCTCCTCGGGGCTGGGGTCGATCAGGAGAGCGACCGGGTCCGGGCCCTTGTCGTCGGCGGCGAGGTCGGCGGCGACGCCGCGCAGCAGCGCCGTGCACTCCTCGCGGGTCTCGGCGCAGAGCAGCGTCTGGCGCCCGGCCTCGGGCGGCAGCAGCAGGCCCTGCAGGGTCACGCCCTGCTTGCCGCGGCGGCCGAAGCGGCGGCGCCGGCGGCGGCGCGGTTTCGGGGACTCGGCGGCGGGCTGGGCGCTCGGCTCGGGAGCCGGCTCGCGCTCGGGCGCCCGCTCGGGAAGGTCGCGCGGCTCGGCGGGCTCCTCCTCACGGCGCGGCTTGGCGGGCTCCTCGCCCTCGCCCTCGTCCGGGCCGCCGCCCTTCTCGATCTGGTCGGAGACGGCGGGGGATCCGGTGCGGCGGCGCCTGCGGCGACGGCGCGGGCGCTCCTCGCGCTCCTCCTCGCCGCGCTCGGCGGGCACCGCCTCGGCGGCGGAGTCGCCGTTGGCGTCGGCCAGCCGCTCGACCAGCTCGCCTTTGGTCAGCATCCGGTACCTCTCGACGCCGGCCTCGGCGGCAAGCGAGTGCAGCTCGGACAGGGGCTTCTTCTCCAGCTCGGCTTTGTTCATCGAGGCGGCAGGTTATTCAACCGGCCCGACCGGGTGCGTCACCCGGCTTGACTGAGCGTGGCGGCGGGGTCGGTCCCTTCGGCGGCGGCGACCTCGAGCCAGGCCTCCGCCTCGCGCGAGCGCTGCCGTCGCGACCAGCCCAGCTCCGCCCCGAGCGCGTCGGCGACCGGGCGCGCCGCCTTCGCCGTGCGCAGCTCGGGCGCGGCGAGGATCCCCAGCCGGGTGCGGCGCAAGAGCACGTCGGCGACGCTGCGCGCCTGCTCGTGGCGCGCCGCCAGCACCACCTCGGCCAGCAGGTCGGGTCGGCCGGGGGCGATCGGGCGCGCCAGCTTCGGCTCAGCCCGGGCGATGTCCAGCACTTTGCGGGCGGCGTGGCCGTAGCGGAAGGCAAGCTGCGCGGTCGCCTCCTCCCCCACGCCCTCGGGCGCCTCCAGGTCCTCCGGCCGCGCCGTCATCCCCAGCGGGATCTCGTGCGTATGACAGGGCGCCTCGCGCCCCTCGCGCTCGACCAGGCGGTCGACCGTCTGCTTCGCCATCCGCCGCCAGGTGGTGAGCTTGCCGCCGGTGATCGTCAGCATCCCCGAGGAGGTCTCGTACAGCTCGGCTTTGCGGGAGATGTCGACCGACTTGCGCGGGTCGCCGGTGGAGATCAGCGGCCGCACCCCGGCGTAGGCGCCGACCAGGTCCGACTCGCCCAGCGAGGTGCCGAAGAACTCGTTGACGGCGTCGAGCAGGTACTCGACGTCGGCCTCGGCCGGGCGCGGATGTGCGATGTCGCCGTCGAAGTCGTTGTCGGTGGTGCCGACCAGGGTGCGCCCGTACCAGGGCAGGGAGAAGATCATCCGGCCTTCGCCGGCGGGGACGATGCAGGCCGCCTTGCCCATCGGCAGGTCGGCCTTGTCGAGCAGCAGGTGGGTGCCGCGGCTGGGCGATATCCGCGGCACGTCCTCCTCCCCCAGCAGCTCCTCGGGGCGGACCTGGTCGGCGAAGACGCCGGTGGCGTTGACGACGTGGTCGGCGGCGACCTCGAACCGCTCGCCCGAGCCCTCCTCGACGAAGGCGACGCCGGTCGCCTTGCCGGCGGCGGAGAGAACCTCGGTCACCTCGGCCCCGTTCAGGGTCACCGCGCCGAACCGTTCGGCCTCGCCGAGGACGGTGAGGACGAGGCGGACGTCGTCGGTCTGGCAGTCGTAGAAGAGGTAGGCATCCCTGGGGTCGCGGGGCGCCAGGGCGGGCACCAGATCCAGCACCTCGTCGCGGTCGATCGTGCGGTGGCGGTCGGGGGACCAGTAGTAGTCCTCGTCCTCCTCGCGGCCGGCGCGGCGATCGCGACGGCTGCGGCCGGCGCGGGTGGTCGCCATCACGTCGTACATGTTCAGCCCGATCCCGAGTTTGCGGTCGCGGCGCTCCTCCCCCAGGGAGGCGACCAGGAACGGGGTCGGGTAGACGAGGTGCGGGGCCAGCCGGACCATCAGCTGGCGCTCCAGCAGCGCCTCGCGGACGAGGCCGAGGTCGAAGTTCTGCAGGTAGCGGAGGCCGCCGTGGACCATCTTCGAGGAGCGGCTGGAGGTGCCGACGGCGTAGTCGCCGCGCTCGAGCAGGGCGACCGAGTAGCCGCGCGAGGCGGCGTCGAGGGCGACGCCGGCGCCGGTGATGCCGCCGCCGATCACCACCACCTCGAAGCGCTTGCCGGCGATCTCCTCGATGGCGCGGGCGCGGCTCAGCATCAGTCGAGGTAGGTCGTGGTCAGCTCGGCGCCGGGGCGCTCGGGGGCGGGCTTCTCCTGGCGGGGGTGGCCGAGGTGCAGGAGACCGACGAAGCGCTCCCCGTCCGGGAGGCCGACGGCAGCGCAGCCCTCGGGGGTGCGCAGCAGGCCGGGGGTGCGCCAGTAGCCGGCGAGGCCGCGGGCGTGGGCGGCGAGGAGGACGATGTAGGAGGCGACGGCGGTCGCGTGCAGGTCCTCTTCGTCGGCCACCAGGTCGCCGCCGAGGACGCAGGAGACGACGATCAGGGTCGGGGCGCGGTCGAGCTTCGCCGCGCCCTCGGGGCCGGCGACCTCCTTCAGCCGCCGCAGCGTCTCCGGCCCGACCACCCGGAAGCGCCAGGGCACCGTCAGGTTGTGGTTCGGCGCCCAGCTCGCCAGCTCCAGCAGCTCATCGATCTGCTCGCGCGGCAGCGGCTCGGGACCGAAGGCCTTGTGCGTGCGCCTGGTCCGGATCGCGGTCTCAACGTCCATCCGCCGAGGGTATAGCTAGAAGGCACTGGCTCCGATCACGGCGACGGCGATAGTGGCGTAGAGGCCGATCGCCATGCGCTGCGTCTCCTTGATCTCGCCGCGCAGTTCCGCGAATCCCTCCCTGATTTCGCCGCGCAGTTCTTTGAAGTTGTCGTCTACCCGGGCGAAGCCTTCATCCACCTTGTTGAAGCGTTCATCCACCTTGTTGAAGCGTTCGCCCATCTCTACCTTGACGTCGTCGATGCGCTTATTTGTTTCTGCGGCGCGCTCTTTGACCTCGTCGAAGCGACGGTCCACATCACCGAAGCGTTCGTCCATCCGCCTGTTCGTCTCGTCGAAGCGACGGTCCACGTCGTCGAAGCGTTCGTCCATCCGCTCCTTGAGGCTCTCGGGGCGCTCGTCCATCTCTCCCTCCCTTAATTCCCTTGCCATCACAGCCATGATCCTAGCGTAAGGCTTTGTCTGCAACAGAACTAGACATGAAAGCGCCGATTGAGCACCAACTGAGTAAAAAATGTGTGACTTAGAGGCCGTAGCGCCAGCGCATCCAGCCGCGGCGGCCGGCGAGGCCGGCGCCGAAGAGGAGGCCGCCGGCGACGAGGCCGGCGATGATCGCGCCGGCGGTGCTGCTGTCCCCCTCTTCGTCATCCGTCCCCTGCGAGGCCTGCTGCCCGTATTGCAGGTCGGACGCTTCGGGGTCGGTGCCGAGGTCGCCCTCCGGGAGGAGACCGTTCCCGGGGAGGGGAGCTCCGGGCGTGCCCGAGGGACCGCCGCCGGATGAGGGCGGCAGCGAGCCGCCGGAGGAGCCGCCTCCGGCAGCGCCCGCCCCCGCCCCGCTCTGCTCGAAGAAATCTTCCAGCGCGTCTTCCGCTTCGGAGCTGGAGCTGGAGGGCGGGACGGTGGTCGACGGGGTCACCCCGCCGGTGTCGGCCCTGGCGGAGGGTTTGGGTTTGGGCTCCCGCGGCGGCGCGGCGACCGGCAAGTGGTGACCGGAGAGCGGAACGAGGACGTCGGCGGTAACCCAGACCGGCGAGGCTTCAAGGCCCGGCGCCTGCAGGAAGCTGCCGTCGTCCGCTTGCAGCTCGCGCATGTAGGTGAAGGAGCTCTTGCCGGTGCCGAAGCCGGCGGGATCCTTGCCGCTGGCCAGCAGCCCCTGCGAGGCCCAGGCCGTCGCCTGCGCGTTGGCCGAGAGGCTCTTGCCGGGAGCGAAGCCGCCGTTCGGGCGCTTCGCCTTGCGCAGATAATCGAGGGCGCGGTCGGATGCCTCCGAGCCCGGCGTCAGCACCTGCAGCACGGCGCCGGTGATCTCGGCGGTGCTCTCGTCCCCCGGCTCGTTCCCCCAGCCGCCTTCGCGGCCCTGGACCTTGCGCAGCCAGACGACCGTCGGCGCCGCCGCGTCGTTGGCGCCGGCCGCCCGCAGGGCGAGCACCGCGTAGGCGCTGGTGCCGGGCCAGCCCTGGTAGGAGCCGTTGGCGGCCCGCTGCGAGATCAGCCGGTCGACGAGGTCTTCGCCGGCGAAGCTGCGCGGGTCGACCCCGGCCGCGGTGAGGGCGAGGATGGTGCGGGCGACGTCGCCGGCGTCCTGGACTTGGTCCATGTGGTTGCGCAGGAAGTCGACTGGGGATTTGCCGCCGTTGACCACGTCAAGCGGGTTGCGGTCCGCGGCGGCCAGCGCCAGCATCGCCCAGGCGGTCATTTCGGCGCCGGCCTCGCGACCCGGCGCTGAGCCGAAGCCGCCGCTCGGGCGCTGCTGCGCCGCCAGCCAGTCGGCGCCGCGGGTGACCGAGTTGGCCTGCGCCGGGGCCGGCGCGAAGGCGACGAGAGCGACCAGGAGGAGCGCCGCCGCGACGCCGCCGCTGCGCAGGGCGCCTCGCAACGGCCCGCGGGGCTCGGCCGGGTCCTCGTCCCGGCGCTGCCACTCGAAGCGCTCACGGAAGCGCACCAGCATCCGCACCATCGCCGGCCCCGCGATCAGCGCCAGCACCACGTTGCCGACCACGTGCGCGACTTCGAACGGGATCGCGCGCGCCTCCAGGACGAGGAAATGCCGCAGCGAGAGGTCCCCACCGTAGGTCGCCATCAAGGAGAAGTTCAACAGAGCGCCGTACAAAATGCCAGCAAACCCACAAGTTGCAGCAAGAGTTAGACGGCCGGCGTTGCGCGCGCCGAGCGCCAGCGCCGCCCCCAGGACCCCGCACAGCCCCCATCCCGCCATCTGCCACGGCGTCCACGGTCCCTGCCCGAACCAGAAGTTGGAGACGAGCGCGGCGAGGGCGCCGACGGCGAAACCGGGGGCGCCGCCGAGGGCGTAGCCGGCGAAGATGACGATGTCGGTCGTCGGCTTCACGTTGGGGAAGGCGGCGAAGGCGATGCGGCCGGCGATCGCCAACGCCGCCAGCGCGGCGACGAGGGCGACGACCTGCGCCGGCGGTCGCGAGCGCTCGTACCAGGCGAAGCCGGCGAGGACGACGGCGCCGACGATGAGGAAGCTGGCGACCTCCCAGGTCACGCCGGTCCCCCCGCGGCGAGCGCCGCCGCACCCTGCTCCGGGGTGACGACGCCGGGCAGGTCGAGGACGCGGGCGACCTCGGTGGCGAAGTACCAGCCGCCGGAGAGGATCTCCGCCATCGGCCCGTCGGCGATCACGACGCCGTCTCCCAGCAGCACCACCCGCTCGGCGAACTCGGAGGCGAACTCGACGTCGTGGGTGGCGACGACGACCGCGGCGCCGCGTGGCGCCTTTGTGGACTCATCGGCCACAAAGGCGCCGCCTCTCGCGAGCTGCGCGATCAGCCCCACCAGCTCGCCCTTGCGGGCGTGGTCCATGCCCCGGGTGGGCTCGTCGAGGGCGACGAGGCCGGGCAGCTCGTCGCCGTCCATGCGGCCGGCGAGGGCGATCGCGAGGGCGAGGCGCTGGCGCTCGCCGCCGGAGAGGTCCCGCGGGTCGGCCTCGACCGCGTGCTCCATGCCGACGGCCCGCAGCGCCGCCGCACCCGCCTCGCCCGGCAGCTCGTCGCCGACCCGCTCGCGGACGAGGTAGTCGCTGGGGTTCTGGGTGAGGAGCGCGATCGAGTCCACGCTCAGCTTTCCCGCGACAGCCTCGTGCAGACCCGCCGCGGTCCGCAGCAGCGTGCTCTTGCCGGCGCCGTTGCGTCCCATCAGCGCGACCCGTTCGCCGGGGCGGATTCGCAGGTCGATGCCCTTGAGCACGTCCCGCAGGTCTTCGCCGCGATCCAGCTCCACCCACAGCCCCTTCGCATCGAGAACCGGGTCCGGTAGACGGGGGTCGCTCACCCTCCTGCTTGCTGGGTGAGGAGGGTGAGCGACCCCCGTCCCACGGAGCGCCTGCCGCGCGTCGCGAACGCCGACGGGGAGCGGCTCGATTCCGGCGAGGGAGAACATGCGGGCCGCGGGAGTGGTCAGCGCCGGGTCGTGCTCGTGTGCCCAGGCGAGGAAGTCGGCGGGAGGGCCGTCGAAGGAGACGCCACCCCCCTCCATCGCGACGACGCGGTCGGCCGCCGCAAGGCAGCGCTCGAGCCGGTGTTCGGCCAGCAGCACCGCCACCCCCCACTCCTCGTTGAGGCGGCGCAGGAGCCAAATGAGCTCGTCGCCGGCCACCGGGTCGAGCTGGGAGGTCGGCTCGTCGAGGAGGATCAGGCGCGGGCGGGTGACCAGGGCGGCGGCGAGGGCGACCCGTTGCAGCTCGCCGCCGGAGAGGGTGTCGACGGTGCGGTCGAGCAGGTGCGGAATGGCGAGGGCGAGGGCGACCTCCTCGACCGCCCGGGCGCGGTCGGCCGGCGCGTCGCCGCGCATCTCCAGCGGCAGCTCGATCTCGGCGGCGACGGTGGTGGAGACGACCTGGGTCTCCGGGTCCTGGGCCAGGTAGCCGACGACCGCGGCGAGCTCGCCCGGCCCGGTCGCCAGCGCGTCGAGGTCGGCGACCCGGACCTCGCCTTCGACCTCGCCCCCGTGGAAGTGCGGCACCAGCCCGCAGGCGGCTTTCACCAGGGTCGACTTCCCCGAGGCCGAGCGGCCGGCGAGGAGGACGAACTCCCCCGGCGCCACCTCCAGCGAGACGTCGACGAGCGCGGCCCGCGGCGCATGCGGGTAGGCGTAGCCCAGGCCCTCGACCGCGAGCGCCGGCGCCGCCCCGCGCCTGATCGCCAACTCAGACACGGGCTGCCTCCGGGGAGTGTCGCCTTTGTCCCCCTATGCGAGACAAAGGCGACACTCGGCTCCGGCGCTTGAGCGGCGCCAGGCCGCTGAGGGCGACGAGGGCACTGAGGGCGAGCGTCAGCGGGCCGAGGCCGATCTCGACCGCGGGGTAGGTGTGGAAGTCGTCGGCTCCGAGGGCCTTGCCGACGATCGCGGCGGCGAGGACGGCGGCGGCGACGGCGTAGAAGCGGCGGTCGTAGCGGCTCCTCATGCGGCGGTTGCGGGCGCGGGGGGCGTCGAGGGCGTAGCCGCGCAGCTCCAGGGTGGCGGCGGCGTCGACGGCGCGGTCGAAGGAGCCGGCGAGGAGGCGACGGGCGAGCGGCGCCGGGCCGGCCGCGGCGGCGCCGGGGCCGCGCAGGCGGGCGGCGTCGCGCAGGCGGGCGGCGTCGGCGGCGGCGACCGGGACCAGCCGGGAGACCAGCGTCGCCGTCAGCGCCGAGCGCCCCGCCAGCGGCCGCAGCACGCGCAGCACGCGGTCGGGGTCGACGCAGGCCGAGTAGACGGCGGCGGCGATGATCGCGACCGCCGCGCGCAGGCCGCCGGAGGCGCCGGCGACGATCGCCTCGAAGGTGACGTCGACCTGGCCCAGCAGCGGCCACTCGCCCAGCCGCGCGACCACGGTCTCGCCGCGGCTGACGACGAGGGCGTTGACGGCGACGATCAGCAGCGCCAGCGCCAGCCCCATCTTCAGGGCGACGGCGACGGCGCGGCGGGCGCCGGCCAAGAGCCCGGCCAGGGTCGCCGCCGCCCCGGCCGCGACCAGCACCAGCGGGTTCGAGTAGAGGAAGGCGACGGCGACGATCGCGCCGAGGTAGGCGACCGCGGCGCCGGGCGAGGCCAGCTGCAGCGGCGCCGGTCGGGGCTGGTAGGCGAGGGGGGATTTCATTCCGCCCCCAGTGGCAGTGGCGTCGCCTTCTCGCCTTCGATGGCCACCGCGTAATGGTCGCGAAGGCGCTCGACGTCCAGGGCTTCCGCGGCGGCCCGCGCGGCGGCCGCCTCGCCGCCGGTGACGACCCAGACGGGGGGCCCGCCGTAGCGGCTCGTCGCGGCGACGAGGCCGGCGTCGAGGCCGAGCCGGCGCGCCCGCTCTCCCCCTTCGTCCAGCGCCACGACTTCGTAGCCGTCGCCGGTCGCCTCGAAGTCGGCGAAGACGCCGCTTTCGCCCGGGCCGGCCTCGATCAGCTTCGCCGTCGGGTCGGTGCGCACCCGGTGCCACGGCCCGACCAGCACGCGGATCGCCTTCTCCGGCTCGCCGGAGGCGACCTCCACCCCTTCGCGCTCCAGCGCCTCAACCGTCGCCTCGCACGCCGCCCCTCCTTCGCGGCACTCGACCACCACCGGGTGGCGCTTGCCTTCGATCCCGTCGGCGAACGGCGCCGGCCACGACCCCACCACCGCCGGCACGTGGTAGATCGCCGCCCAGTTGCGGTAGTCCCACCAGATCCGCTCCTCCCCCTCGAGCTCGACCTCCGCCGCCCCGACCGGCGATTCCATCCCGTCGACGAAGAAGAACCAGTCGTAGGGGTCGCCGGCGCCCTGCTGCTCGGCCACCCCGTCGATCGCGTGGACGAAGCCGCCGCCGTAGCGGGTCTCGATCTCCGCCTCGCCTTCCAGCAGGCGCATCACCGTGTCCGACTCGCGCGCCTCGACCGAGCGCCGCAGCATCGGCACCGCCCCGTATTCGCGCGTCACCGTCAGCTCGACCGAGCCGACGTCGGCGCCGGGGCCGAGCCCGCAGCCGGCGGTCGCGAGCGCCGCACCGAGCAGCGCAATCGCAACCGCCATGCTGCGGCGACCCGTCATTTAGGGCACTTGCCCCCGATGCAGACCGCCTCGCGGGCCGAGGGGATCGTGCCGCCGGCGCTGGCCGACAGCTTCCTCGGCTTGCTCAGCGTCACCGTGGTGCGGCCGTCGGCGCCGGTCGGCTCGGCCGCCCCGGTCACCTTCGCCCCCGCCTGCGGGGTCCGCTTGCCTTTGCCGTCGTAGGCCCAGACGCGGACCGTGAACGGCATCCCGGCCTTGGCCGAGGCCGGCGCGCTCAGCACCAGCTCGTCCGGATAGGCGAAGTCCGGAGCTTCGGTCTTCACCAGCGCGTACAGCACTTCGTCGCCGGCTTTGATCTTCGCCATGTCGCCGCTCACTTCCAGCGACTTGTGGTTGATCTTCAGGTACCAGGACGAGCTGCCCCTGGCGACGCTCGAGCCGACCCCGCAGAGCGCGAGCCCGAAGTCGAAGCTGTCGCTGATCAGCAGCGGCCGCAGCGCCGGGGTGGTCTTGGCGCCGTTGGCGAGCAGACCCAGCCCGGTGTTGCCCTTGACCTGGACCGTGTCGCCACTGCCGCCGCTGCCGGGCCCGAAGCAGGTCGCTTTGGGGCTGGTCTTAACGGAGACGTTCGGCGAGGCGAGCGTCTTTTCGGCCAGCACCTTGCCGCCGGTGCCGACCACGCGGAGGTCCGCCTGCAGCCCCTTGGCCACGGCGCTCGCCGCGAAGACGACGGTCAGTGAAAGAGCCAGCGCGCATACGGCCGCCAGCCGGAACGGGATGATTCTTGGCATTTAGCCACCCTTTCCTCGAGGGTTGAATTGGCATTGGCCGGGGACAGGTCTCCTGGCTTCCGGGATCAGGGAGGACGCGCCTTCCCGGGGACGAGGTGTCGACCCCAGTGGCTGGCGCCGAGGCGCCCGCGAACTCCTCCACCCGGTCACAGTGGCGGGACCACGCCGGACTTGCACCGGACTTCCCTTGACCACCGACCGATATGTACGCGGGCGAGTCTATCCCGCCGCGGCGGCGGGAGGCGGCGCTCAGTAGGGCTCGTAGGCGAGCGTGGTCCAGGTGCCGCCGCCGTAGCCGGAGGCGATCAGCGCCTCGCGGACCGCCTTCTCCTTGCCGTCCGGCCCCGGCCACTCGGCCACGATTTCCGAGCTGGTGGAGCGCTGGCGCTCGACATAGGTGCCTGTCACCACCGCGACGGCGAGCGCCCGCACCCGCTCGGTGATCTCGTCCGGGTCTTCGGAGAAGAACTCGCAGCTCATGCCCTTGCGCCCCGGCGAGCAGATCACCAGCTGGTCGGAGTCGAAGAAAATCTCCAGCGGCGCGGAGGCCAGCTTCGCCGGCTCGAGGTGGAGCGAGGGCCCGATCTCGCCTTCCTCGATCCGCAGCTCCGCCCAGCCGGACGTCAGCGCCGCCCGCGCCTCGCCCTCGATCAGATCGTGGATCTTGCGCGGCAGCTCCAGCATGCACCCCCGGTTATACACCCGGCAGCAGCGGCTCGTATTGGCTTATACGCCAAGCAGCAGATCTAGCAGCAGCATCACGGCGGCGCCGAGGGCGATCCCTAGCGTCGGCCCGAGGACCCGCCGGCGCCCCTGCGCGTAGGCCTGCGGGAGCAGCTCGGTCGCGATCAGGCTCAGCATCGCGCC
This sequence comes from Solirubrobacterales bacterium, assembly GCA_035765335.1. GTDB lineage: Bacteria > Actinomycetota > Thermoleophilia > Solirubrobacterales > 70-9 > VAYN01. The sequence continues at coordinate 20,814 of DASTXV010000085.1, read as the reverse complement.
GGCGGCGAAGGCGAAGGAGAACGGCAGCAGCGACTCGACCTGCTCGACCGCGAGGTAGGCGAGGACGGCGCCGAGCGGCTGCGGGGCGCTGGTCGCGACCGCGGCCCAGAACTGCCGCGCCCGCCCGTAGCCGGTCGCCTCCATCGGGACCGCGACGCTGGTCCCCTCGGGGATGTTCTGGATCGCGATCGCGAGGATCACGAACAGCCCCAGCCCCTCCCGCTCCGAGGCATACGCGGTCCCCACCGCCAGTCCCTCGGGGAGGCTGTGGACGAAGAGGACGACGAAGACCAGCGCCGAGGTGCGGGCGCCGGGCCCGCTGCGCCCCATGAAGACCGACTCGTGGCCGAGCCGCCGCCGCGCCACCCCCAGCAGCAGGGCGCCGGCCAGGAACCCGACCACCAGCTCCCCGGCCGAGCCTTCCTCGGCGGCGGGGATGAGCAGGCCGACGACCGATGCCACCCCCATCACCCCGGCCGCGACCCCGAGCAGGAACGGCGTCAGCGCCGCCGCCCGCTGCCCCAGCAACCAGACCGGGATCGCGCCCAGCCCGGTCGCCAGCGCGGTCCCGCAGGCGGCGAGGAAGAGGACGAGGAGGTCGGGCATCGCGCATGGAAACTAGAGCCTGCCCGAGCGGCTAAACGAAGTAGCCACCTTGCAGTAGATTATGGCCACATGGAGAAGGCAACCGTAGGAATTCGCGAACTGAAGGACCAGGTCAGCGCAATCATCGACCGAGTCGAGGAGGGCGAGGCCATCACGGTGACTAAGCGCGGCCGCCCAGTCGCGAAAATCGTTGCCGCCGGGATGCCCCCGCACCTTGCCGCGCTCGTTGCCGAGGGAGCGGTGCGCCCAAGCGAAGGACCCCGGCACCTCCCGAAGCCACTCAAGCCTCGCGGCACCGGCAAGAGCGCCTCGGATTACGTCTCCGAGGGCCGGCGCTGAGCCTCTACCTCGACACCAGCGCCCTGGTGAAGCTGCTGGTCGACGAGCCCGGCAGCGAGGAGGCGCGGGAAGCCTTCAGCGATGCCGAGGGGGTCCGAAGCACTGCGATCGCGCACGTCGAGGCGACCGCCGCCCTGGCTCGGATGCGGAAGGGTGGGCGCCTGACGGCGGCGCAACTCCGCCGAGGGCTCGATGACCTAGAGAACCTCTGGCGCAGCCTCGATGTGCACGCCGTGAACGAGACGCTGCTGGCGTGGGCAGTCGGGAGCGCTCGCGCTCACTCGCTACGTGCCTATGACGCCGTGCATCTCGCCGGCGCCCTCTCTTTCGCCTCCGGCGAAGAGCTCCGATTCGCCTGCTGGGACAAAGAGCTACGCAAAGCCGCCCGGGACCACGGCTTCACCCTGGTGCCACCGAAGCTCTAAGCGGCCGCGGCGATGTGGATGACCTTGTGGTCTTGCTCCTCGTCGGGGGAGTCGGTGAGCACGACTCGGTCCGGCGCCTCCCGCTGGCCGAGGGTGGCGAGCTCGCGCAGGCCGCAGACCGCGAGCGCCTCGCTGACTTCGCCCAGCGTCCAGTGTCGCTGGCGGTGGACGTGGGGCTCCATGCCGGGGCCTTCGAGGCTGGCTTCGAAGACGGTCCCGGGCTCCCCCGCCTCGGTCATCCCGCGCCATTCGGTCCCCTCGCCTGTGTGGACGACGCCGGTGGAGAAGGAGCCGCGGAAGAGCGAGAGCGTGTTGGTGTCGAAGACGACGAGGCCGTGGTCGGGATCCAGGTTGCGCTTGACCCCCGCGAAGGCCCGCTCCAGGTCCCCGTCCTCGGTCAGGTAATTGATGATGTCGTTGAGCAGGAGGACCAGGTCGAAGCCCGCCGCGGGCGCGCCCGCCTCGGCGGCGAGCGCCGGCAGCTCGCGGGCGTCGAGGGTCCGCAGGCCCACCTGGGAGCCGAATTTGGCCTCCGCCTCCGCCAGCATCGCCGCCGAGGCGTCGCAGCCGAAGACCTTCCAGCCGCGGCCGAGCAGCGGCTCAAAGGCGCGCCCGGTCCCGCAGCCGACGTCCAGCGCCCACCCCTTCCGCAGCCCATGCTTCTCCAGCTCCGGCAGCAGCACTTCCCCCAACCACATCTCGTAGTTGTTCTCCGCGTTCGTCTCGTCATAGACGGCCGCGTAGCGGTCGTAGGCTTCGGCGGCTGATTCGAACCCGGGCACGAGGAACTACACGATAAGTGTCGCGCCTCTTTTTTGAAGTGGGCTACGACGAGAAGAAGCGCCAGCCTTTCGGGGCTTCGGGATCGAGCAGCCAGGAGTCGGTACCGAGGGTTCCGTCTGGATAGAGGTAGGTGAGCGCTTGCGTGCAGGCCAACGGCTCTCCTTCCACTTGCGCCTTCAGGCAGGAGGGCGCGGCGGGATAGACCCCCACGTCGAGCTCGTATGGCTCGTAGGCGGCCTGCAGCCTCCAGAACTCGTTGCCGTAGATCAGGCAGTCGCCTTCCACGATCTCGCACCGCGGCTCGATCGCGCCGGAGGGTCCCATCGGACCGGGTTCACCCTTTGCGCCCGGCTCTCCCTGCGGTCCCGGAAAGGCTCTGATCGGCCGTGGCGGCAACCGTTTCGTCCCGAGAATCCGCTTCTGGACGCCGACGGTCAGCTTGTTCCAGCCGATCGAGTTGTCCGGAATGCTCACCGCAGCGACGGCGCCGCCACCGAGGACGAGCCCCAGCACGAGTGCCACCACCAAGGCCGGCGCATTCGCTCGCAGCCTTCCCATCTCAATCCTCGCTTTCACTCGAATCTTGAAGCTCCGCCAGCAACCGCTCGCAGGTCTGCCGCAGGTAGGCCGCCTCGCTCTCCAGCACTTCGAGGTCGCGGCGCTCGCTTTCGAATTGGTTGGCGTCCGCCTGCGCCAGGTCGCGGACGATCGTCGCGGCGCGGCTGAGCACGTCCGGCGGGGCGCTGAGGGTTAGCTGCGGCTGCGAGGCCTCGCCCCAGCCGAGGTCGCTGCAGACGAAGCGGAGCAGGTCGGAGAACTCCTGACCGAGCCGCTGGGCCGCATCCCAGTCCTCCTGCTCGACGACCTGGTGGATGTCGTCGATCCCGTTCAGCCGCACCACGATCCGCTCGTAGAGCGCGTCCCGTTCCTCTTTGGTGAGCGTGATGGTCATGAGGCGGGCGGGGAGACGGCGGGGAAGGCCGCGATCCCCACCACCACGTCGCGCTTGCCGATCTTCTCCTCGCGCGCCCGGCTGTCCTTCACCGCCGTCCGGGCTCGCTCGTTGAACTCATCCCTCGCCTGGCAGATCTCCCCCCACCCCGCCGGGTCCACCGCGGCGAGGAACCAGTCCCAGGCGCTGCCCTCGAAGGTCTCAAAGGCGTCTGCTTCCATCGCCGCGACGGCGACGATGAAGCACTCCTCGAGCGACATCGCCCGCGAGCCGTCGGGGCGGGCGGCGGTCTGGATCGAGTCGCCCTCGGTCAGCGCCTGGAAGCGGAGCCGGTAGAACTTCTCCAGCGCCCCGCGCCGGGGGACCGTCCTCGTCAGCTCGACCACGTCGCATTCCCTGGCGAGCACCTGGTTCAGGTGGTAGGAGATCACCCCGAGGTCGATCCCCAGCTGCCGCGAGAGGGCGCTGGCGCTGGCCTCCCCGTCGACCAGCGCGCGCATGATCCGCCGGCGGACCGGGTGGTTCAACGCCCGCAGCACCCGGTCAAGCGGGGCCCTCGGCCGCCCCTTGCCCCGCCCGCCGTTGCCGGAGGGCGCCGTTGCCCGCTTCACGCCGATCACCCTTCTCGGTCCGTCTTGCGCCCGCGGGTGCCGAGGCGAATGGTGCGATCCGGCCGCGGCACCCGGAACATCGTCAAAAGGCCAGAGGAGCCCTTCGCCCCCTCCCTGCGCTTGCGGTCTTCCCGCTCGGTGGCCCGCAGCGTCAGGCGAACCTTCGCGTCTTCCATGAGGGCGGACCGATAGAGCCATTCCCTGCCGCCCGGGGCGGCAAGCGTCCCGTCGACGAACACCGCGCCCCCGTCGCGCAGAACCTTCAGGTGGTAATCGATCTCCCCCCGCTTCAGCGGCGGCAGCTTCCCCAGCATCGCCGTCACCCCGCATGGTCGCCCGCTCCTATGCAAGACCCGCAGCAGGTCCCGCCGCGTCGGATGGTTGAGAGCGTCCTGCAGCTTCGGCTCCAGAGCCGCAGCCAGCTCATCGTCCAGCCGCCCCTCCGTACAAACCCCTTCGCTCACCGCGCCCTCCTCGGTTGCCTGAATAGCTACGACCAATAAAGATCGTTGTGGCACCTTAGAGGCGCCCTCAAGGAGTTACGAAGGCAACTTTGGCCAGTAATTCCGTGGCGCATGTTACTTAGTATCTTCCCTAAATACCGAAAAGGCTCCCTTCCCGAGAAGCCTCTGCTCAATTTCGACCCTCGTTAGCAGCCCTTGACTAAACGCAAAGCACTCCCATCGTCATCGCCCGACGGCACGAAGGGAAGGCGAGCCCCCTTGCCAAAAATAAGGGGACCCGCCCATCTACTCAGGCAGCCTTCGTGGTGCTGACCATAGGCAGAACCGCCGCAGCAGCGTCGACCTTCATCCCGCTCACCCCCCTTCTCCACAAAATTGCCGTTTATAAGCAGGATGATTTATCGCTGACTCAATCCGCCACCTATTTCTTGGCTGATGGAGGAGTTTGGGAGGAAAGGTTTCTAGCGTGAAAGGAATTAAGCTTTGTCTGGCCACTCAACGCCCATTGAGGGGGAGATGAATGACGCAGCTCACCAGAGACCGGGAGCCAACGGCATTTGGAATCAGCGCCAGAACGGCGAAGGCGCTCGCCGAGCCATGGCGGATTCGGATCCTGGCGGCGGTCAGTATTAAGCCCCTAAGCCCCTCTCAATTCGTCGAAGAGGTCGGCGGAGATCTCACCCATATTTCTCGATGCTTCCGGCAGCTAGCTGCGTGGGGCTACATAGAGATTGTTGAAGTGCGACCTGGTCGCCGGCGCGGGGCAGCCCTTGAACACGTTTATCGGGCAATTAGACGCGCCTATTTTGATACGCGCATCTGGGAAAGTGTTGCCCGCTCCAAGCGAGACGCGGTTTCCCGCTCAGTGATCAACTCCTACCAAGAGCGGATAAGGGAAGCCTTGGAAGCGGGTACCTTTGATCAGGATCTTGATCGCCATCTCTCATGGGATGCAGTGGCACTTGACCGAAGAGCCTGGACTGAAGTTGGAAGCCGGCTAGACAGCATCCTTGACTCGCTAGCCGAGCACGAACTCAAAGCTGCAAACCGGCTGGCGATCAGAGGAGAGCGCATCCTCACGACTGTTGGCCTAGCGGCATTCCGTTCGCCTGGATCACCTCTCCAAATGCTGCGAGGTGCCCGCCGTCACCTTGGCCCAGCAGACATTGAGGAGCCGGGGGATTTTGTTGCCCTCGGCCCCAAACTTGCCAAGGCGCTTTCAAACCCTTGGCGGTGCAAGATTCTGTCGGCCGTCAGCATCCGCCCCCTAAGCCCATCGCAGTTTGTTGAGGAGTCCGGCGGTTCGTTGACCTATATATCTCGATGTTTCAGAGATCTTGCTAGATGGGGATACCTTGAGATTCTTGAAGAACGCAAGGGTGGCCGCCATGGGGGCGGCATCGAAAAGATTTATAGGAGTACCCGACGTCCTTATTTCGACACTCGAACTTGGGAAGCACTGCCCCAGATTGTTCGTGACGAGATATCGCAGTTTTTTCTCGACACCTACTTCGATCGCATCACCGAGGCTGTTGAGGCGGGGACTTTCGATGCTGACACCGATCGCCATCTTTCTTGGAAGCCTGTTGTTATCGACCGCGTTGCCTGGGAAGAAATAGGTCAAACCCTTGATGAAACTCTTGCCTGGCTACCTGAACTGGAGACGGAATCCCTTGAACGCACCCAAGATGCTGAGACCCTGATTTCAACGACGGTTGGCCTTGCCTCCTTTCGGTCTCCATTTAGCTCCAGTCAATAGATCGATCCGACTAGGACAAATAGAACAGACATTCGTCCAGAAATGAAATTCGGCGGCTAGGGTCAAACCGCTTCAAAGTCCCAATCCGAAAAGGGACTCGTTAGTTAGACCCAAAGCAAAGGGGGAATCTCATGAGTAGGGGAATTCGCCGGCAGGCGCCGGCGCTGATCATTGCCGGCCTGGCGCTGGTGGCGGCGTTGAGTGGGACCGTGTATGCGGCGGCCAAGATCAATGGGAAGACGATCAAGGTGAAGTCGCTGCCGGGGAACCGGCTGGCGATGGGATCGGTGCCGGGGAACCGGCTGAAGCCGGGGGCGATTCGGGGTAGCCAGCTGGCGCCGGGATCGATAACCGGGATCCACATCGATACCTCCACGCTGGGGCCGGTTCCTTTGGCCATTCAGGCGGAGCGGGCCCAGTCCGCGAAAGACGCGGAGACGGCGCTAAATGCGGTGAACGCGGTCAACGCGCAGAACGCCAAAACCGTCAACGGCTACGGGGCCGGCTGCAAATCCGGCACGCAGTTCTTCGCGGGCGCCTGCTGGCAGTCGGATGCAAGTGGATCGGCGCTGACCGCCACTGCGGCTGCAGCTGCCTGCGCAACCCAGGGAGGCGAGCTCCCAGACGCCCTCTCGCTGGTGGCGTTCTCGCAGGAGCCGGGGGTGATTCTGGCTGAAGGGGATGAGTGGACCGGCGACCCCACGAACATCTCAGGCCCAGATACTTATGCGGTTCTAACGGTTGGGGTATCCGGCGAAGTCAAATCAGCCGCCTCCACCGCCACCAAAAAGTTCCGCTGCGTCATCCCGCTCGTCGGCTGACGCCGATCCTGCGCGGGGGTGGCGAAATGGCCACCCCCGCGCACCGGATCACTATCCTCGAGTGCTCTTGCATCGACCCGGCTCCGACAAACCCAATTGGGTCGCAGTGGCGATCGCCTTGGTTCTCGTTTTTCTGTTCTTCGGCGTGATCGCGCTGTCCAGGGCTTCTGGCCATCCCTACCCTGCCGCACCGGCTCTTGCCGGCACCTCCGCCGAGCGAGCCGAAGCCACCCGCGTCCTCCGCTATTGGACGCCGGAGCGGATGGAAAGCGCCCGGCCACTCGAGCTCGTCCTCGACGGCAAGGGCGACCCGAGCCTCCGCTTCGGCCGCCCCGCGCCCTTCGCCAGGGCCAGCTTCCTCACCGTCCGCACGCCGGAAGCGCCGCCCTACTCCTTCAACGGTCGCATCTTCATCAAGGTCGGCAACAAACGCGGCTACTGCTCGGGCACCGCGATCAACAGCCCCAGCCGCCAATTGGTGCTGACCGCCGGCCACTGCGTCAACGCCGGCACCGAATACCGCGGCAACCTCTGGTTCCGCAACATCCTCTTCGTCCCCGCCTACACCGCCGGCAAAGCCCCCTTCGGCGCCTTCCCGGCCAAGCACAACAAGGTCTTCGCGCCGACCCAGTGGACCAACCGCGACAACCCCGACTTCGACGTCGGCGCCTTCCTCACCCATCCCAACAATCGCGGCATCAACGTCGCCGACGCGGTCGGCGGCGGCGCCACGATCGCCCTCAACCTCTCCCGCAACCAACGCTTCGCCAGCTTCGGCTACCCCGGCAACATCAAGCGACTGCAGGGCTGCAACTCCTCCTACATCGGCGACGACAGGCTCAGCTTCCCCCTCCCCGGCCCACCGACCCTCGGCATCGGCTGCCACTGGGCTCCGGGCGCCAGCGGCGGCGGCTGGCTGATCGGCGACGGCACCCAGATCAACGGCCTCAACTCCTACCTGCACATCAACAACCCCAGCCGCACCTACAGCCCCTACTTCTCCCAGGAAACGGTAGGGAAGCTGGTGGCGGGGTTGTAGCTGAAGCTCCTTCTCTATCCGCTTGGCACCAGCTTGGCGCGAAGCGCAGGGCCGGTAAGGGGCACCCCGGCTTTCCCCGGCATGTCGACCGTCAGATCCCCGCTCCATCGCTGGCCTGCCTTCTTGCTGCGAGCAAACCGAGCGCTGCCGGCGAACGGCGCCGGAGGACGGACGGTCGCGGTCCGCAGGCGCCGGTCATACGTGAAGGCCCCGCCCGGCACCCGCAGGCTCGTGAATCTCTGAATCGAGATCCCATTGGTGTACTCCGACATCCAAGCGGTGATCAGGGCAGCGGCGCCCGGCCGTCTCTTCCTGACGCTCAATTCGGGACCCAGGCCGGGATTGCGAACGTAGAGCTCAGCGCCCCGTAGGCGTCTAGGTACCTCGACCTCGAAAACGCTCTCACCACAAAGCCCCGAGAGGAAGTAGTCAATGCTCGCCGGGACACTGGTCGCTTCAACGCTCGTGTATCCCTCCTCCCCGTGGAAGTCGATCTTCCCTTCGTACCGGCCGGAGTCGAAGCGGATCGCTTCCTTGCCGCAGGGGACGCTGGTCGCCTGGTTGGTGCGGTGGAAGCTCACCGAGATTTCGCCCAGCTCGCCGAGGTCTGCCTGGATCGAAGCTTCGGTCACCGTCGCAGGCGCCACATAGCGGACGCCCTTGCCCTTCTTGGAAACGAAGATCAGCAGGGACGCCGAGCGGTCGCCCCGCGGGGGCACGGCGATCACGTCGAACGTGTAGCCATTGCTGGCCGGCAGCTGAAACGCGCCTGGAACGGGCAGGGCTTTTGGCGCTACCCGGGGCTGAGGTGAGGATGCTGCCCACGTCGGCGCAGCCATCAGCGAAGCAGCGCAGACGAGCACTAGACAAGCTCCTACTGGCGCTAAGAGGTGGGCCGCAAAGCAGCGCAAGGCTCGGGACCTACACACTGCGACCCCCGACGGAGCCAGCAGAATTCCCCCCACCGATTTCATCGCCGCAGGCTATCGAAAATCGGCCTGTTGTTTAGGGCCGTCACTAAGTAATATGCGGCCGATGCGACGTTGGTCGATCCTCCTCCTCTGCGCCGTGGCCGCAATGCTGATCGCCGCCCCGAGCACCGGGGCCGCCTGCATAAAGAGGCATGAGGTGCGGATAGCATCGGGGACGAGCCCGAACGGATGGAAGTGGACGGTCGACGGCACGATCGACAACAACGGCAGGGGAAACTGCCGCGGATGGCTTTTTGGCATGGACTTCAACCTGGAAGGCGCAGCTAACTGGGGTTGGGGCACCGGGATTCCGGCCGGCGGGCACCTCAGCCGTCACTTCGGAATCAGTGCCTCCGACGATCTCCTCGAAGACGGCAGCTACCGCATCTTCAGCGGAAGCGTCAGCGGCGAGGCGGCAAAAGTGCTCATCACGCTGAGCAACAACAAGCGCGTGACGATCCGCCCCAAATCACCCCCCGCGCACTTGCGCCAAAAGGTCGTCTGGCTGCGTAATGTCCGCTACTTCGTCGAGTACTACCGCCCCGAAGGCTTCGTCACCGGTGTCGCCATCTTCAGCGCCTCCGGTCAATTGCTTTACCGCGACAAAAGCTTCGAAGGGCCTTAGAGGCCAATCGCTGTTTGGTGCCGACCAAGAAGCCTTACGACTGTCGGTCCAAGCTCCGCTTTTCCGTGCGATAAAGCCTCAGCTCAGGATCTAGTGCCACGAGTAGTTTCACGTCCAGGTTCATCGCTCTATCTACCGTCTAAAGCTCGGTCCGAAGGAGGTGTAGGCCCAAGCACAGATACTTGCGATGAAAGCCAACAGAACGATAGAGAACGCAGTGTTAACAGCGTCTGCGAGCACCCCCACAACGGCACTATCGCTACCTGCATCTTCCTTCCAAATCTCGGCCATTCCGCCTAGGACAAGGAGGATGAGCAGAGCGAACCCGAGTCGCCAAGCGAACAGGTGGTAGGGCAGCCGACCAAGGCGATCAATAACCCTTGATGACGTGTCCTCCTCATCTGACAGCAGTCGCGGAAACCGCCGCGGCGGACGGTCGACCCAGATAAACCGGATCGACCAAGGGGCCACCAGGGCAAACAGAAGGACTCCGTCGAATCCCAGCATCCAAAGTGGCTGTTCACCACCAAGGCGCGCCACCACATCCATGATCGTGCCGAGCAACACAAAGAACCACCCCACGCGGCTTCCGAAGATTAGAAGTGAAGCAAGCAGCAGCGTTATCGCAGCTCCGAGAAGAGGGAGTTTCAGGTAGCCGGTAGACCACAGCAAAATGAACTCAATCCCCAGCATCAAGCTGGCAACCAGGATTGCCGTGGGTGGCTTCGCCCGCCGGGTCACAATGTTTTGGGCCAACTACCCCTACGTCTGACGCCGCTGTCGCTTTTCGGCCCGATATCGCATCAACGCCACGCCCAAAACAAACACGCACGCGACGAGTAACGCCCAAGACCCTAGGACGTTAGTGACAGATAACACTCCAAAAACAACCATGACGATCAGTGCCGACAGCCATATGGTGAATTCGAGGCGCGTCCACCGCGGGTTGAAATGAACGCACTTGATTCGGGAAATCATCAGCTCCCCTGCTAGATGTCGGACCCCGGGCTGGTTGACCTCGACCGTCCCAAGGCCCAATGCCAATTGAACAAAAGCAAAACTCCCAAGCCGAGGCCATAGAGGGCATCCCCGAATTCTCCCTGTATTAACGACCAGCCGGCTAGAGCCAGAACAAAAATGCCAACTACTAGCAGCACATTTGCAAATCCTTTCAAGATTCCCACCTTTGCCGGCCGCTAGCTCTTATCTCGGGAAAACATCGGCATCAGCATACACCGAGCTTGTCAGCGCCCCACCAAGCTCACGACGCCACAGGACCGAACCGATCCATTGCCCGCCGCATCTTCTTCGGGCCGTAAAAGCGGCGCGCCCACCAAGACGATGGGTCCGCGAGACGACACGCGATCACAACCCATATCAATGGAAATAGAAGTCCGACAACAAATGCCAGTCTCTGACCCTTTAGCCAGGTTATAACCGCAGGAAGCACGTACAAACAGAAGACTACGATCCCCACCTGAAGTCGTTCAGGCACATCTCCCCCCGTTCATCGAGCCGAATCTGGCGATTCTACAAAGAGCTCCCACGGATCGCAATCCCCAGCGTTACGCGCCTCGCCGCCGGTACCGAGATATTCCCCGCACTGCCAAGCTTGGATTAGTCTTTCCGGAGACCATGCATTTGCGAACGTAAATGCCTTGGCGGCAGCCCTGTACTCAGGGCCCGTGAGAGTGAGGCTGGCAATTCCATTCCCCACCCTTTTTATCCCACCACCAGCTTTGTCATACACGTAATCTAGCGCATCTTCAAGAGCGCTCCCAATACCGGATGCTCGCGCACCGTCGCGGCGCCTTTCGATCAGCACTATGGTGACCTTCCCCCGGGACATCCTCTTGGCCCTGCTCCTTTCTTTCATACGCTTACAACGCCCGATCCACTTCTTGTCCTTGCTGGCGCATTTCGTACCGCTAAGGTCGTAGTTGTTGATGGGATCCTGATTGGCGTAGTCATACGGATTCGCCGAGCCGCCGAATACCGGATCGGGGCTTAGGAAGCGTCCCAGTGCGGGCACATAGCTCCTGACTCCCATCTGGATCACTCCTGAAGAGAGTTCAGTTCGGCGATGCTTGCCGCCTAGCCAGCCATAGCGGGCGGCTTCGCCCGAGATGGGGACGCCGAACTCGTCATGACGGAAGGTGGAGAGCAGGCTGGTTTTGGCTGGGTCATTCGCGGCCGTTGCCACCACGTCCCCGTGCAGGTTCGTCAGCTGCAACTCGACTTCTTTCCCGCTTTGCTGGATGGCCGCGAGTTCGCCACCGATGCCGGCGATGCTCCGGGTCCAGGTCGACCCGCGCTCGGTCCAGACAGGAGAGTCGCCAGGGCCGGCGTAGTGGAAGATTTCCGTTCCTTCCAGCCCACCGGCCTGCAGGCGCTGCCGGTGCCGCATCATGGCGTCTAGTTGGAAGGAGTTCGTGACGCCGTTTTGCGTTTGGGTTGCGACCATGTCGTTGCTGAAGTAGGTGGTCGCCAGCGCTTTTCCGCCTGCGTATTGGCCCGGCAGATTAGTGATGCGCCCGAAGCTGTCGTAGGTCACCCCTTCGCCCAGTAGGCGGTCGGCGGCGTCGTAGCTGTATTTCTGCGTGGTTCCGCCGGAGGTTGAGCAGGTCCCACCAACTCCTGGGATCGTGGCCATTTCCGTTCGGTTCGAGTCTTTGTCGTATTTGTAGGTGCGAGTGGTGCAGGCTCCGCCGCTCGGGGTTTCCCTTGCGGTGACGAGCCGGCCGAGCTTGTCATAGACATATTCCTCTTTGCCCAGGGTGCCGTCTTCGAGCAGGATCTGGCCGTTGATCGAGCGCTCGACCGCAAAGTCAAGCCAGGTGCAGCTGGTGCCGCAACTACTCGCCTTCGCGTAGGTCAGACCCACCGGGGATCCGGTCTCATCGAAGGTAGTCTGGGCCGAAAGGCCATTTGGCAAGCTGCGTTCCACGAGTTGCCCGTCGGCGTCGTAGGCAGCGGTGAACACGCCGGCCGCGGAGTCTTCGAGTTCGATCAGGAGACCCGTTACCGCGTCGTAGTGGAAGGTCTGGGTGCCTTTGCCATCGTTGACGGTTACCGGCCTGCCCAAGAAGTCATAGCTCGTAGTCGACGTGACGCCATCGGCGTCTTCATAGGACGTCACTCGACCTAGCGAGTCGTAGGTGGCAGTCGCCGCTTGGGTATCGCAGCTCGGTTCGGAGACCGGGCAGACGAAGCGCTGGGTGACGGGCACACCCATGGTGCCGCTGTAGAGCGTTTCAACTTTAGGGATGGAAACCCCGCCTCCGATGATCTCGCTGGTTTGCTGTCGACCGGCAGCGTCATAGCTGGTGACTAGTTTCCGGAAAAAGTTTTGATTCCCGTCAGTGGAGGTTTCAATGACCTCCAAGGGCTGGCTGAGCTGGTTGTAGGCAAGAGCCTTTCGAACCGGAATTTGCGGTTGCCCGATGACGAAGGGCTGAAGGACCGGCCCGGTCTTGCATGGCAAGCCCGCGTAGAGGTTGCTGAAGCATTCGCCGTTATTGCCTTGTTTGTAATAGACGATTTTGGTCGTTCCGGCATTCCCACCACCGGCGTTTTTCGGTTGACGAATCTCGGTCGGCAGTCCGGTTTCGGAGTCATAGACCGTCACCGATCTGGTTTCTTCGGATCCTCCCGGATCGGCGATGGTCTCCGTCGACTTGCGCAGGGTCCAGTTGTAGCGGTACTCGGTCGACCGTTTGTCGACGATCGAGCCGTTTACGAGAAGGGCGCCGGTCGTTTCGGTGGTCGGCAGATGTGGCTTGGTTTCTCCGGGAGAAGGGGTCGTGGTTCCGTTGATGTATTTGAAGTTTGCGTCGTACTGGATCGACCTGTGGAGGCGGGCCTGCACGAGGGCGCCGGAGGATTCCAGGCGCACCTGGTGCATCGGCCCCTTTTCTTCCTGCAGCTCAGTGCCGTCGTTCGAGTAGCGGAACTGGGTATCCAGTTCACGGGACCTGGCGACCGAATCTTCGGCGGCAAGCGCGCGGAGCCGATTCTGAGCGGTCAGTTCTCGGGTGACGTTGCCGTGCTCGTCGGTTTCGGTCGTCGTGATCGAGGGTGCTGAGGTCCCAGCGCCCGAGGGCGTGGCCACGTTAGAGAGCTGGCCTTCGGCGTCCATGTAGTAGACGGTTGCCCGGGTGTAACTCGAGGGCTGGTCCGCCGGCACTTCGTCGGGCGGAAAGATCGCGGTCGCATCCGTGGGCAGGTCCTGCTGACCCCAGGCAGCAACCGCTTCGCCGCTCATGCTGTAGGTAGTGCCCGAGCCGGAGATCGGGACGCCGTAGCGGATCGAGGTCACCGCGATCGGTTTGCTTTCGACAAGCGTCTCTCGCCTTACCGCAGTCAAGCGGAGCCAGTCGTCTTTGAACATCTGGTACTGCAGCTGCCACGGTTTCTGGCCGGGCGGAGCAGTCTCGATCAGCACGCCCTGGGAGTAGGTGTAGGTCTCTTTGAGCGCCGGTGAGATCCGAGGATCCCACGCGGCACTCAGGCGCCCGCTGGAGCCGTTGTATTCATACCTGGCAACATCCCACGGGCCGCCATGACCCGGCGCGTGATAGGTGATCTTTTCGAGCCGATCACCACTTTCAACTTTTTGCGTACCGGGTTCCCACCACCAGATGGTTCCATAGGTAAATGCGAGCACACGGCAGCCCGGCGTCGCCGTAGCCCCTTCGTCCGAGCAGCTGATACCCGGTGCGGCCGGAGCGATCACCTGCTTGAGCCTGCGTTTGCCACCGACGATTTCGTAGATCATCCGAGTCTTGTTGCCCGGCCCCCCGGTCTGCGCGACAGAGATCGGCAGGTATTCGTTGCCGGCCCCGTTGTTGGAGAAGACGGTCCGGCTGCCTTCGGGATCGGTGAAGGCGACTTCGGAGGCATTCAGGCGATGGAGAACGTAGCCGCTCATCTCTGGCGGCGTGATGAACTGGCCTTGTTCGTTCTCTTCGAAGGCCAGCACACCGCCTTCGGAGTGAGTCAGCTCAGCCCACTTGTAGGTGAAGCTTTCTCCTTCGAAGTCTTCAGTCACCGATTCGGTCTTCAACTTGCTCCAGGCAGAGCCACCGGCTTCTTCGACCGGGGAGGCCGGTTTCCAACCGGGACCGAGGACGCCGGTCGCTTCAACGTAGGATTCACGCGAGCTGTAGGAGCGGGAGAATTCCAGCGCCGAGTTGAAGGCCGGTATCGAGACGTCGGTGCGCGAGATGGTGAGACTGCCGGTGAGGAGGTTGACCGTGCCGGGGCCGACTGCAGTAACGGCATCTTTCGGCCCACCGGTGTTCTTGTTCACTTCTCCCTTTACCGGCGTGGTATATCCGCCTGCACCGGGGGGACCAGACAGGACGGCCCTGATCTCGACATTTGCGCTCAGTTTGGACCCAGTCAGACTGGAGGCGTCCCAATAGAGAGGTTTGGACTCCCGGTCTTCGGGTTTGTCAAGGGACACGGGCCATTTCACGGTCTGGTTTTTGCCATCGATGACCTGGCTCCCGGGAATATCCACCCAGCCTTGGTCGCCCTTGTACTGAAAGGTGACGCCGTCGACGCCGCTTTCTTCCCAGGCTGCGCCGAGGACGAAGCGCTTGGCGGTCTTGGTTCCGTCGGTGGGCGAGGTGACCTTGGCTCCAACAGGCGCAGGCGGGATGTACTGGACCGAGAGGTAGGGCTTGTTGGCGCCAGCGCTCGATTCCCACTCGACGCGCCGTTCGAAGCAGCATTCCCGCGGCTGCTCGTCTGCGAGTTTCAGCAAGACCCCGTTGTTGGGGACGATCCCGTCCACCCAGCGCTGCACCAGCCAGCCCAACGCGGGACTCGAGAAGCTCCACCATCCCGGACCGCTGCCGCCACGTTCGGCCGGCGTCAGGCTCGTCGGCGTCGGCATGTATTTGCCGAACTCGCCGCCGGGAGTAAGCCAGTCATCTTTACCGGGCTTGTGGTAGTTGTCCCAGTACTGCCAAGTCACCCCGCTCGTCCATGATCTGCTCACGTCGTAAAGATCCACTTTGGTGATGTTGGTCGCCGTTTTGACCGAGTTGAGCCCGATCGTTGCCGAGGTGATCGAAGCCGTTTTCGGGATAGCGCTGGTGTCGAAGCGGAGAAGCGTGCGACCGAAGGCATCTTCTCCGGCCGAGACGTACTTTGCCTTCACAGCCAAGTTGGAATAACCGAGGGTCCCGCACTGTTGAGCGGAGGTGTCGGTCGAGATCCTGCAGTCAATGGAGGGCGCGGGAAGAGTGATGCTGGGGTCGATAATCACCGGCCAGCTGCGCTCTGAGGCGTTCAGCCACTGCGAATCCGCTTCGACTGCAAGCCTCCAGCGCCGGGGACCGTCGGGTTCCAGGCGATAGATCACCGCATTCCGAGGGGCTACCCTTTCGGCGTTGTCGACCATGACGGGCGCGGGTATCACAGCGATCAGCTCGTCGTCTTCGTCTCGAAACTCGATCGAGCCATCCTCAAGAAGAGCCGGGGTAGCTCCGGCCGAGGCTTCGAGTTGGAAGGCATAGGTCGAGGGAGCCGAGGGACCGTCAAGCTCAATCGTCTCCTTGAGGCCATTGGCGAGACCGGAGAACTCAATGTCGGCAACGCCGCTGTTCAAGGAGTAGCTCGCCACCCCGCGCCCCTCCATATCGGCTGGCTGGGTCTCAATGCCCAAGGGCCTCTCAGAGACCCATCCGTCCCCCAGCGTCACCCTGACCGGCGCCTCGTCAAGGTCCTCGGGCAGGTGCACGTCAAAGCTGTTGTCGCCGTTGGTAAGGCTGCCGTTGGTCGTCTCCCGCAACGACTGGTCGATCGGCTGCCAATCCCCGTTCTCGTCGCGATAGTTAACCGGGGTCTGATACACCCGGGTTTCCAGAGTTCCATCCGGAAGAGCGAAGGTGTTTGAGGTGGCGCTGCGCTTCCCAGGAAGCTCCTTGGGTTGGGGTTCCGCACCAACGGCGGTGGTTGAACCCGCTTCCTCTTGCGCAAGAGCGCTACCGATGCCGGCAGCGAACAGCAGGCACATCACTGCTCCGAGAAGCGCGAAGCCTCGCACTCGCCGTCGCTTTTGCACTGCCTGCACATCACTGCTCTGCGTAGCCAACATCGGCCCCCCGTCTAGTTGGTCGATGGCCACCTCGCAGCAGTTCTCCCTTGCGCAACGAAGACATCAACACCTTGTGATTTTTGCCAGCGGGACCCAACAGGAAAAAGCTCGCTTTGGCTATACCGAAAATTAGCCTAAAATTTTCTTTTCTTACCTCCGCTGCTCGTGTCCTACAGGGTGTCCAGTTTTCCTTTCTCCTGTTTTCTGAGGCTGCATGTGCGTTTGGCACAACCCTCTATACAGACCGGTCACTTGGCTGTCAGATTTGATTTTTTTAATTGCAGTTTTTCCGAAGCGGCCTCAGGCACTGTTCCGCCCCATAGGTCGATAGCCTCGACACCCCTCCAGGGATCTGCAACATGTGGCCTACGGACGAGGAAATGCAGGCGTTCCAGGCGCTGTCCTACCGTGACAAGCTGCGCGTCAGGTACTTGAGACGAGGAGAGGCTCCGGCCGACCCGCGAATGGCTGCCGCAGCTGTCGAGCTGGCCGAGGGCTATCAGCGCCAGGGGCGCGCCATGGCCGCGTGGATGCGCTGGTCGCCTGCGTTCCTGGCTACCTGCTATGGAATGTTCACGATCCTCGCCGCAGTCGATGGGGGTCAACCGTCGTGGATCTTCTTTGCATTTGTGGCTCTCGGGTGGGCTTGGATCTCCATGTCCACCCCCGCGTCTCGACCAAAGAGCATGGCCCGCTCGCTGGAAGCATCGAGACGGGTCGCCTCGGGCGACTGACCGTATAAGCGGCCAACCGGGGGGAGAACTTTCCGCTCCCGGCCCTTAGGCCTAAGTGCATCGCTGGCTCAGGCACTACGGCTTCGCCTTCCTCGTCTTCGTGGCGCTCGCCTGCGCGAGCTTTCTGGCGGGGAGCGTCGCGGTCCCCCACCCCGTGCCGGACTACGCGCTGCAGGCTGAGGAGATCTACCGGCTCGAGATCGGGGCGGCGTTCTTCGCGGCCTTCTATCTGGCGCTGATAGCAATATTGCTGGCGCTCGGCGGCAGGGGCTTCGTTGAGTTCGGGACGCAAGGGCTGAAGGCCCAGAGGGTGGTTGTCCAGCAGAGCCCTGACCCCGATCAGGAGAAGCTGGACCGGCAGGCACTGCAGAAACTGCGGTCACTCGAACAGCGACTTGAGAATCTGGAAAGAGAGGACTAGGCTATCGTTATGGAAGACAAAAGCTTTCAGAGTGGCAGTCCAGACGCAGTTGAGAGGCCGAATTGCGACAGGTACGG
The DNA here is from genome assembly GCA_035765335.1 of Solirubrobacterales bacterium. GTDB lineage: Bacteria > Actinomycetota > Thermoleophilia > Solirubrobacterales > 70-9 > VAYN01. The sequence continues at coordinate 3,079 of DASTXV010000085.1, read as the reverse complement.
CAACCCGATCCCTGACGATCCCTCTTTCGAGGAAATGGAAGAGATCCTCGAGAGAATCGAACGCCGAAGGAACCTGCCCGAGATCGTCATCCGCCTCGAAATCCAGCCCTTCCGCTTCTAGCTCGCCTCCGCCTCCAGGAGGCGGCGGTAGTACCGGTAGTCCCGCCGCTCCGGGCGTAGGTTGCAGGCCAGGGCCAGGTGGTGGCGGGCGCGGCGCTTCTCTCCCGTCTTGCTGAGGGCGCGGCCGAGGCAGAAGTGGGCGTAGTCGTCGACCGGGTGGGACTCGACCACGGCCTCGAACTCGGCGGCGGCCGGGGCGAAGCGGCCGGCGCGGAAGTAGGCGCGGCCGAGCGCCTCGCGGACCGAGGTCTTCTCCGGGGCGCGGCGGGCGGCCTCGGCCAGCGGCGCGGTCGCATGCTCGAAATCACCCTCCTCGAGCAGCTCGATGCCGCGGCGGTAGAGCGTGTAGGTGGGCTCTGAGGTCCCCTCGGTGGTCATCCACCAAGTGTAGGAGGCGGGCGAAGCGGGCCTTTTGCCCTGCTACCGTTAAAGAACGGGTTTGGCAGCAGCACCCGCGCCGGCCCTCTCTTCTATGAGCACTTCCACCGCGAAGAAATGGACCTGCGACCACTGCGGGGTGACCGTCAGCCGCCTCGGCGGCGAGAAGGTCGAGCTGCCCGAGAGCTGGACGAGCTCCAAGGAGGGCACCTTCTGCCTCCTCTGCCGCCGTGAGCGCGCCGCCCAGGCTGCCCTGGAGGCGGCGCCGAAGGACTGCGGCCTCGAAGAGCGCGCCAAGCTCCGCCGCACCGCCCTGGTCGAGTTCGAGGTTCGTCGCCGCCCCGGCCACGGCAACGGCGAGATCGCCAAAGCCTGCCGCTCCTCGGTCGCCGCGGTCGTCGCCGCGCGCAAGCGGCTGAAGCTGCCGGCGCCGAACTAAGCGCTACCAGGCTCGATCGCGGCCCTCAGCTGCGGCCGCAAAATGCGGGACCGCCGGGTGAGGATGCCGGCAAGCCTTGCCGAGTACCTGGCCGACATCCTCACCCAATGGCGGTCCCTCCTACATCCGAGTACGAAGGCTACCTGAATTCGCGAGAGATTTGTGATGCGCCTGCGCCTGAACCCTGGCGATTGTGGAGAAACACAACCTTTTGGGAGCTATCGAGGCGAATTCCCGATAAGTTCGTCCGGGGCGCCTGGGCCTGCAGGGGTACGGGCGCCCCTTTTTGCTGCGTTTTCGTCGCTTCGGCCTACACCCGCGTCCGCTCCGCCAGCTCCCGCAGCAGCGCCTCCATCCCCCGCTCCGCCTCCACCCGGCGCTGCCAGTCGGCGCCGTTGCCGTCGCTGAGGATGCGGTCGATCTCTTCCAGGGCGGCCTCCCCGCCGAGGTCGGCGGCGTAGGGGCGGGCCTCCTCGAGGGTGCCGCGGGCGACGTCGTGGGCGGGCGCGGCGGTGTGGTCGTCGACCATCAGGCGCGCCTCGAGTCCGTAGCGGCCGGCCTGGTAGTAGGACTCCTCGATCGCCTCGCGGGTGAGGCCGGGGGCGCCGGGGCGGTCGATCTCCTTCGCCGCCAGGGCCTGGATCAGGGCGGCGACGGCGGCGTTCGCCTCGGGCCGAGGCTGGACGTCCATCCCCCGCACCTCGACCGTGCCGAGCTTCGGGTGCGGCCGCACGTCCCACCAGATGTAGGTGTAGTCATCGACGCCGGCGGCGGCGATCAGCTGGTCGGCGACGCGGAGGAAGTCCTCGTAGTCGTCGAAGGCGCGCGGCAGTTCGAAGCGCGGGTAGCTGCGGACGACGCTGGCGCGGGCGCTCGCCATCCCGGTGTCCTCGCCGTCGCGGAAGGGCGAGTTGGCCGTCAGCGCCGCCAGCACCGGCAGGTGGTGGCGCATCGCGTTCGCCACGGCGACGGCGGTTTCGGGATCGGGCACGCCGACGTGGACGTGCAGCCCGCAGGGCGGCGTCGCCAGCAGGCTGACCAGGTCCTCCTTCACCGGCAGGTAGCGCGACTTCTCGACCAGCGCCGGCTCGCCGGAGTCCCCCGGGTAGAGGCCCGAGCCCATCAGCCGCACCCCCAGCGCGGCGACCGCGCGGCGCACCTCGGTCAGCTCCCCGGCCGCCTGCCCGGCGTCCATGCAGACCCCGGTCTTGAGCTCGATCTGGGTGGCGAAGATCTCGGTCGAGACCGCCTTGCGGTGGTCGGCGTCGATCCCCTCCATCACCTCTTCCCCGGCGGCGAGGAGCCCGCACCCGGCGTCGACCAGCAGCAGCTCCTCCTCGACCCCGATCGTCAACGGCGTCGAGGAGCCGAACTTGTGCCCCTCGCGCGCCACCTCGCCCTCAGTTTTGGATGAAGTTCCCATAGTTCCCTGGTGGGGCCGAAATACCCAGGGTCGGAGCTTCCTTAACCCCTCGTCGGGACTGGTCAGTCGGTCGCGAAAAGCTTCTGAGCCCGAGACGCCGCCTCAGTGAGCGGCGCCGCGTCCAGCTCCAGGCGGGTCAGAGGGATCTCCGCTGCGGGCCACTCGCAAACGAACGTCAACTCTCCGGCCGGCGGCAATGGCCATACCCAGAACGCCCAGCTCCAGCTGCCTTCGCCACCCTGGCCACGGCTGCCGCTCATGATCGGATGGCTAGGACGGTCGGTGTCCTCCCAGTCCCAATCGAACCGCCCTCCGGTGTTGGTGACCTTCGACCCATCGGCGAATTCGAATCCCAGTCGCAGTTTCTCCGGCGGAATCTCCCCGCTGCGCTCGGCGGCATAGGTGTGATCGAAGCTGAAGGGATCCAGCTCGGACCCCTCGTCCTTGGCGACCGCGAAGACTTCGAACTCGAAGCCGGCCGGATAGACCCAGAAGCAATTCAGGTAGACGGCGACCGCCTCGGTCCGAGCGACCACCCGCTCGACCGGCAGCACTGCCGGGACGACGCCACGCGGCGGTCCCATCCACTCCTCCCGAGGCGCAGGCTCCCCCACGCGCTCAGGCGGAGGCGGCGGCTGGAAGAACTCGCTCACAGGCGGAGCGTAGCCGGCATCGCAGGGGTGTGGTTGAGCTTTGGCGCGTTATAGAGGCCAAAGCTC
>DASTXV010000084.1:0-21658 GCA_035765335.1 Solirubrobacterales bacterium | reverse complement strand
GCGGTGACGCCGGGGAGGTCGCCGACGAACTCGCGCATCTGCTCGGAGACCTGGGGGCCGATCGGGCAGGCGGGGGTCGTCAGGGTGAAGGTGACGTAGACCTCGGTGCCCTCGATGTTGACGTCGTAGACGAGGCCGAGGTTGACGAAGTCGAGGCCGAGCTCGGGGTCGATGACCTCCTCGAGCACCTCGTAGACGTCCTCCTCGGTGAGGGTTTCGTCGCCGGTCGCGTCGGTCGGTGCGGGGTTGTCGCTCATAGGTGCATGGTAGCCGGGCGTCAACGCGGCTCCGGGGGCGGCCCCTCGCCCGCCGGCGCCAGCTCCAGCTGGTACCAGCCGACGTCGCGCCAGGCGCCGTCCTTCCAGCCGATCTCCGGGTTCACCCCCACCCGCTCGAAGCCGAGGCTCTCGTGCAGGCCGACGCTCGCCTCGTTGGGCAGGGTGATGCCGGCGCAGGCCATGCGGAAGCCGCGCTCGCGCAGGCGCTCGAAGAGGGCGCCGTAGAGCGCGCGGCCGATGCCTCGGCCGCGGGCGCTCGCGCCGACGTAGACGGAAACGCTCGCGCTCCAGCGATAGGCGGGGCGCTCCTGGAAGGCGGTCGCGCAGGCGTAGCCCGCCACCTCCCCCTCGCGCTCGGCGACGAGCCAGGCGTGGCCGGCGCGGGATTGCTCGATCCGCGCCGCCATCTCGGCCGCGTCCGGCGCCCGCTCCTCGAAGGAGACGGGGCTGCCCTCGACGTGCGGCGCGTAGATCGCCGCGCAGGCGGCGGCGTCGCGGGCGGGGTCTGCGTCGCGGATCTGGACTTCGGTCATCGGGCCGGCATCAAATCAAGGTGTGGTTGAGCTTTGTCCCGCTATGGAGGCCAAAGCTCAACCACACCCCGGGATTACTAGGCTGCCGGGCATGAGCCACGGAGCCCAGATCGCGCGGCGGTCGATCGGGATCGTCTTCTCCGACGGGGGGCTGCTCGCCCTCACCGCCACCCTGCCCGAGGGCGGCCGAGGGCACGGCGACGAGGAGATGACGGCGGTCCTCTGCGATCCCGACGGCGCCCCCCTCACCTTCGAGGAAACCCTGCTCTCGACCGAATACGGCGAGGACGGAGTGCAGCGGCGGGTGACCTTGGAGCTCTGGCCCAAAGTCGAGGAGATGCAGCCCCTGCGGGGCGCCGGCACGCTGATCAGCTCGGTCAGCGTCCGCCGCCAGGGCCTCGACTCCGAGATCGCCTTCTTCCGCTGGTCGGTCGAGGGGCGCGAGGGGCTCGGCACCTACGAGGTCGCCCGCACCGTCGATGACTGAGATCCGGGCGATCGTCTCCGACTTCGGCGGGGTCCTGACGACGCCGCTTTTCGCCGCCTTCGCCGCCTTCCAGGACGACAGCGGCATCTCCCCCGAAAACCTCGGCAAGGCGATGCGGGTCGGGCTCGGAGAGGGCGAGGAGCTGCCGCTGTTCCGGCTCGAGCGCGGGGAGATCAGCGAGGACGAGTTCATCGAGCGGCTCGAGGACGGGCTCGAAACGATCCTCGGCCACCGCCCCCACCTCCACCACTTCCGCCAGAAGTTCTGGGGCGCCCTCCACCCCAACGAGCCGATGATCGAGCTGATGCGGGAGCTGCAGGCGAGCGGGCTGAAGATGGCGATGCTGACCAACAACGTGCGCGAGTGGGAGCCGCTCTGGCGCTCGATGCTGCCGGTCGACGAGATCTTCGAGGAGATCGTCGACTCCGCCTTCGTCGGCTGCCGCAAGCCGGAAGCGCGGATCTACGAGCTGACCCTGGAGCGGATCGGGATGCCCGCCGAGGCCTGCCTCTTCATCGACGACCTGCAGCCCAACATCGAGGGCGCCGAGGCGGCCGGGATGAAGGCGGTCCACTTCCGCGACAACGAGCAGGCGATCGCCGAGATCCGCGCCGCGCTCAGCTGACCGGGACCGGCGCCTGCCGCCAGCGGCGGGCGAACGGGAGGCGCCAGCTGTGGGGGGCGATCACGGCGCCGATCTCCGTCGGCCCCCACGATCCCTGTGGGTACGGTTTCACCGGCGGCGGGTCCTGCAGCAGCGGTTCGGAGACTTCCCACAGTCGCTCGACGTCGCGGCCGGTGGTGAAGAGGGTGTGGTCGCCGATGATCGCGTCGCGGATCAGCCGCTCGTAGGCCTCGACGGTCTCGCCGTGGTAGTCGGTTTCCTCCAGCGAGAACTGCATGCTCGCCTTTTCCAGCACCATCCCCATCCCCGGCCGCTTGCCGTAGAAGGAGAGAGAGACGCGGGAGGACTCGTCGAGGTCGAAGGTGAGGTGGTCGGGGCCGTAGCGGCCGACCCGCGAGTGCTCGGGGAACATCGCGTGCGGCGGCTCGCGGAAGGCGATCGAGATGATCCGCGTCCCCTCCTCCATCCGCTTGCCGGTGCGCAGGTAGAAGGGCACCCCGCTCCAGCGCCAGTTGTCGACCTCGCAGCGCAGGGCGATCATGGTCTCGGTGCTGGAGTTGGGATCGACCCCTTCTTCCTCGCGGTAGCCCTCGTACTGACCGCGGACCACCCTGCTCGGGTCCAGGGGCTGCAGGCTGCGGAAGACCTTGTGCTTCTCGTCGGTGATCGGTTCGGGGGCGAGCGCCGTCGGCGGCTCCATCGCGACGAAGGCAAGGATCTGAAAGAGGTGCGTGACGACCATGTCGCGGAAGGCGCCCGTGCCCTCGTAGAAGCTGCCGCGCCCTTCTATGCCGAGCGTCTCCGGCACGTCGATCTGGATGTGGTCGATGTGGTTGCGGTTCCAGATCGGCTCGAAGAGGCCGTTGGCGAAGCGCAGGGCGAGGATGTTCTGCGCCGCCTCCTTGCCGAGGAAGTGGTCGATGCGGAAGACCTGGTCCTCGCGCAGCACCCCGTGGATCATCTCGTTGAGCTTGCGGGCGCTGGCGAGGTCGGTCCCGAACGGCTTCTCCATCACCACCCGCGAGCGCTCGGAGATGCCGCAGGTGCTGAGCATCTGAATCACGTCCGGGGCGGCGGCCGGCGGCACGCTGAGGTAGTGGAGCAGCCGCATCTCCTCGCCGAGCTCGGCCCTGGCCTCGCGAACGGCGTCCCGCAGCCCCTCCGGCGCCTCCGAGAACGGCACATAAGAGAGCCGGCGCGAGAACTCGTGCCACTCCTCGCCGCCGAAGGCGTGGCGGGCGAACTCGCGACAGGCCCCTTCGGCGAGCGCTCGAAACTCAGCGTCGTTCATTTCCCCCCTGGCGACGCCGATGATCCGGAACTCCGGCAACAGCCCCGCCTGAAACAGCCGCAGCAACCCCGGCAGCAGCTTCCGCCGCGCCAGGTCGCCGGTAGCGCCGAAGATCACTATCGCGTGCGGGGGGACCTCCAAGGGAACGAGCTTAGCCCTAGCGGTGGAAGTGGTCGCGCAGGCGGTTGGTCTCCTCGCCTGGCTCACCGCAACTTATTGTCATCTTTTATATCCTGTCGCCACGGAGAGCAGAGGCCGCGAGGCGCGGCGAACGCCTGATAAGCGCGAGGTCGGTTTAATCAACCGGCAGGGGTTCGAATCCCCCGCTCTCCGCCACAGATTGACCCGCTAAGCGGAAGTCGGTTGAACGCGTGCCTCGCTGATACGATGGAGAGGCTTATCAGGCGTTTGTGGGCTGATTACCCACCTAGCAACTAGACCCGCGCAGGCGGGTCTTTTTGTTGCTCAATCTCCCCCTGCGACTGCTGGCTAGTTGTCCGACCCCGCTCTGTCCCACACGTAGAGCTCCAGCGCCTCGGTGGCGAGCTCCATCAGGCGTGGGGGGCCGAGGAGGTTGAGGACGAGCTCGAGGGCGTCTTCCTCGGTGACGCCGGAGTCGACGGCCTCCTCGCCGCGGAAGCCGGCGGCGAGCTTGAGGGCCTCGCGGCGGTTCTCGCCGAGCGAGTTGAAGGCGGCCATCAGGAAGTCGCGGTTGGGGACCGGCTGGCCGGACTCGAGCGAGCCGTGCCAGGCGGCGAGCATCGAGAGGTCGTGCTCGTCGAGCTCGGCGATCGCCTTGGCGTAGTGGAGCTCGAGCTCGGCGTCGGGAATCTCGTCCACCCACGCCCGCACCGCCTCCCCGAGGAGCTGGCGGCGCGCCTCCCGGCCGATCGAGTCGGCGATGGCGCGGATGGCGTCGGCTGGGTCTACGAAGCAGAGGGACATGCGATGGCGATGAATTTAGAGACGCCCGACGACGCCAAAAGATGCCCGCCGAAACCCCAGTTTGCGGGGTCGTGGCGGGCGCCGCGCGGTAGGCGCCGGAGCCGTCCCTAGGCTCGGGCGCGTGCCCCTGAGATTGATCCACGGACCCCCCAACTCGGGCAAGCGCGGCGAGGTGCTGCGCCTGTTCGGAGAGGCCCTCGACCGCGACCCGGTCCTCGTCCTTCCCACCACCGACGACGTCTTCGACTTCGAGCGCGAGCTCTGCGCCTCCGGCTCCCTGCTGGGCGGTGCGGCGATGACCTTCGGGGCGCTCTTCCGCACCGTCGCCGCGGCGGCCGGGGCGCCTCCCGGAGCCGAGCTCTCCCCCGCCCAGCGCCTGCGCGCGATCACGGCGGCGATCGAGTCCCGCCGCGGCCGGCTGGGGCCGCTGCGCCGCTCCACCGGGCGCCCGCGCTTCGCCGGGGCGCTGGAGCGGCTGTTCGACGAGCTGCAGGCGGCGGGCGTCGAACCCGAGGAGGTCGAGGCGAGCGCGGCGACGCTCGAGGGCTCCGCCTATCTCAGTGACGTCGCCGCCCTCTACGGCGGCTACGAGGAGTTGCGGCGGCGCACCGGCCGCACCGACGCCCACGGCATCGCCCGCGAGGCGATCGCCGAGCTGCGCCGCGACGGCTCCTTCTGGGGCGACCGCCCGGTCCTCCTCTACGGCTTCGACGACCTGACCGAGAACCAGCTCGAGCTGGTCGCCGCCTTCGCTGAGCAGGTCGAGGTGACCGTCGCCCTCCCCTATGAAGAGGGGAACGCGGCGCTCGCGGCCCGGGGCAGGCTGCTCGGCCGGCTGCGCGAGCGGATCGGGGCGGCGGAGGAGATGACGACCGAGGCGAACCCCGGGAACACCCTCAGCCCGCTGCTCTTCCACCTCACGATCTCCTTCGGCGCGCCCAGGCCGCGACGGGCCGAACCGGACGGCAGCCTCACCCTGCTGCGCTCGGCCGGGACCCGGGCCGAGGCCGAGGCGATCGCGGCGCAGGTCTCGCGCCTCGTCCGCGACGGGGCCGACCCCGCTCAGATCGCGGTCGCGCTGCGCGACCCCTCCCGCCGCGGGCCGGAGATCGCGGCGGCATTGGAGGCGAATGAAATCGCCACCGCCCTGGAGGCGGAGCTGCCGGTGGCGCAGACCAGCGTCGGCGGCGCCCTCGTCGCCCTGCTCGAGGCCGAGTTCGGCAGCCGCCGCGCCGCCGACTTCCTCCGTTACCTGCGCGGCCCCTCCGGCTTCTCGCCCGGCCGGGTCGACTGGTTCGAGCGGCGGCTGCGGCGGCGCCGCGTGCGCGACACCGAGGCGGCGCTGCTGCTCTGGCAGGGCGAGGACGGCGAGCCGCCGCGCGACCTCCTGCGGCTGCGGGCGGCCGCCGAGCGCTCGCCGGCCGAGCTGGCGGCGGAGGTCGCGGCGCTGGCAGGAAGGATGGCCTCGCGGCCGCTGCGTGACACCGACGACGGGCCGGCGCTGCGCCGCCACGACGGGCTCGAGCTGCGGGCCGCCGGGGCGATCGCCTCGACGATGGCGGACCTCGCCGAGCTGGGGAGCCTCGCCCCCCGCCCCGCCGAGCTGGCGGCGGTGATCGCGGACCTCGACTTCCGCGTCTGGTCGGGACCGGTCGAGGGCCGCGTCCGCATCGCCAGCCCCTACCGCCTGCGGGCAGGTCGGTTTGACCACGTCGTCGTCGGCTCGCTGCAGGACGGCGAGTTCCCCCGGCGTGATCGCGGCGCCGACCCCTTCCTCTCCGAGACGCAGCGGCAGACGCTGGGCCTCGACCCCCGCCAGGACACCGAGGCCGAGGAGCGCTACCTCTTCCACGCCTGCCTCGCCCTCCCCCGCCTCAGCCTCGTCCTCTCCTACCGCGACAGCGACGAGGACGGCGCCGCGGCGGCTCGCTCGCCGCTGATCGACGAGGTGCGGGCGCTGCTGGCGCCGGCGCCGGAGGGCGCGCCCGACCCGGTCGAGGAGGAGCTGACCCTCACCAGAGACCTGGCAACGGTCGTGGCGCCGCTGGCGGAGGCGCCCTCGGAGGACGAGATGGCGCGGGCGCTGGCCGCGCACGGCCCCACCGCCGATGCCCTGGCGCTGCTGGCGCAGGCGGGAGTCGAGGGCGAGCTGGCCGAGCGGCTGGCGGTCCGGGTCGCCGACGCCCGCCGTGCCGAGGCCGCCTCCCGCGCGCCCGGGCCGCTGACGAACCCCGCGGCGCTGGACTCGCTGGCGTCGGTCCCCGCCTACGGCGGCACCACCCTGGAGGAGTTCGACCGCTGCTCCTACCGCTGGTTCGCCGGCCACGAGCTCGACCCGCAGCTGCTGGACCCGGCCCCGGACCCGCTCGTCCAGGGCGGCCTCATGCACGCCGCCCTCGACCGCCTCTACCGCGAGCGGCCGGGAGGCGACCCGCTGCCGCGGCCGGGCTCGCTCGCCGCCTGGACCGAGCGCGGGCGGCAGCTGGTGGCGGAGATCGTCGCCGAGCGCGAGCTCGGCGACCACCCGGCCGAGCGGGCGATGGCGCGCCGGGTGGAGCGGCTGCTGGAGCGCTTCCTCGCCGAGGAGGCCGAGCGCGAGAGCGGCGGCTTCGAGCCCTGGCTGCTGGAGGCCGCCTTCGGCGAGCATCCCGACGCCGAGCGGCCGGTGCTGGAGCTGGACGGGTGGGGGCTGCACGGCGCCGTCGACCGGGTCGACCGCGCGCCCGACGGCAGCGCCGTCGTCATCGACTACAAGCTCGCCAGCCAGGTCACCCCGCGCGAGAAGTTCGAGGAGCAGGCGAAGCTGCAGCTGCCGCTCTACCTGCTCGCCGTCGCCGAGCACTGGGGGGCACAGCCGGTCGGCGCCCTCTACCACCCGCTGCGCGGGACCTCCTCGCGCCGGCCCCGCGGCGTCGTCTCGGCGGCGGTCGCCGAGGACCTCGCCGGCTACGGGCTCTACCCCAACGACGTGGTCGAGCCGGAGGAGCTGGAGGAGCTGCTGGAGGAGTCCCGGCGCCGCGCCGGCGCGATCGTCGCCCGCATGCGCAGCGGCGACATCCGCCGCGATCCCGGCCCGCGACCGGGCCTGCGCGGCCACGACGTCTGCCCCTCCTACTGCACCTTCGCGCCGATCTGCCGTCGCGACCGGGCGCCGGTCTACCAGGACGAGGAAGGCGAGGAGCGGTGAACCCCGAGCAGACGGTCGCCGCGCCAGAGCGCCAGCCGACGCCCGAGCAAGCCGCCGCGATCGCCGTCCGTGGCCGCGACGTGCTGCTCGAGGCCGGGGCCGGCACCGGCAAGACTGGAGTGATGGTCGACCGCTACTGCCGCCTCGTCTGCGACAGCGGCCTCTCCCCCGACGCGATCCTCGCCTTCACCTTCACCGACAAGGCGGCGGCGGAGCTGCGGCAGCGGATCCGGGTCGAGCTGACGCGGCGGGCCGAGCGCGGCTCCGAGCGCGCGGCGGCGGCGCTGGCCGGGATCGGCGGCGCCTGGATCACGACGATCCACGGCTTCTGCAACCGGGTCCTGGCCGCGCACCCGGTCGCCGCCGGGGTCGATCCCAACTTCCGCGTGCTCGACGCCCCCGAGGCGGCGCGGGCAGCGCGGGAGGCATTCGACGAGGCGCTGGTCGAGTTCCTCGCCGACGGCGACCCGGCCCGCGAGGAGACGGTCGCCGCCTACGACCTGGAGGGGCTGCGGGGGACGATCGCCGGCGTCCACGACGAGCTGCGCAGCCGCGGCATCGCCGACCCTAAGCTGCCTGAGCCGCCACGGCCGGACCCGGAAGCGGCGCTGCGGCGAGTGGTCGAGGCGGCCCGAGAATGCCTCGAGGAGCTGAAAGAGGGCGACAAGAAACGCGAGCTGCCCGAGCGGGCGCTGGCGCTGCTCGGGGCGCCGGGCGCATCGCCGAGCCTGGACGAGCTGCGGGCGCTCGCCACCACCAGCAAGGCCAAGGCGATGGCTCCGTACAAGGAGGCGGTCGAGGCGGCGGTCGCGCGGGTGGCGGAGGCCGGCGAGGGCGGTGTCGTCTACGGCCACCTGACCGAGCTGCTGCGGCTGTTCTCCACCCATTTCGCAGCGGCGAAGGGACGACGGGCCGGAATTGACTTCGAGGACCTGCAGATCCTCGCCGCGCAGCTGCTGGAGAAAGCGGAAATCGGCCAGCACTACCGCGGCCGCTTCCGCCAGATCCTCGTCGACGAGTTCCAGGACACCAACCGGCTGCAGCTGCGCCTGATCGAGGCCCTGCACGGGCCGCGGACCGAGCTGGTCGTGGTCGGCGACGAGCTGCAGTCGATCTACGGCTTCCGCCACGCCGACCTCGACGTCTTCCGCCGTCAGCGCGAGGAGATCGACCGCCGCAGTGACGCCGAGCTGATGCGCCTCAGCGGCAACTTCCGCTCGCGGCCGGAGCTGATCGGCGCCTTCAACCTCTTCGGCGAGGCGCTGCTGGGGGCGGCCTACGAGCCGCTGCGGGTGGGGACGCTGCCGCCCGCGGAGCCACCAGCCGGCACCGGGCCGGCGGTGGAGCTGCTGCTGACCGGGCGCGACGGCTGGGACGAGGAGGGGATCGAGCTGGAGCCGGCGATCGACGGCGCCACCCCGTTCAACTGCCTCGCCGAGGCCCGCAGCGTCGCCGAGCGGCTGCGCGAGCTCGCCGACCAGGGCGTGCCACGGGGGGAGATGGTGGTGCTGCTGCGCGCCTTCACCCACCTCGACGCCTACGAGGACTCGCTCGAACGCGCCGGCCTGCGCCCCTACGTAGTCGGCGGCCGCGGCTACTGGTCCCAGCAGCAGGTCGCCGACGTCTGCGCCCTGCTGGCGGTCGTCGCCAACCCGCTCGACGACCACGCCCTCTTCGGCGCCCTCGCCTCGCCCGCCTGCGCGGTCGCCCCGGACACGCTCTGGCTGCTGCGGCGAGCGGCGGGGAAGCGGCGCCACGTCTGGCCGGCGGTCGAGCGCGCCGCCGGCGCCGGTGAGGCCGAGCTGGTCGACCCCGAGCGGCTGGAGGGGATCCCGGAGGCGGAGCGGGAGCTGCTGGCGCGGTTCGTCGCCACGATCGGCGCGCTGCGGGAGCGGGCGCCCCGGCTCTCGCTGGCGGCGCTGGTCGAGGCGGTCGTGACCGAGACCGGGTACGACCTGGCGGTGCTGACGCGGCCGGCGGGCGAGGCCCGCTTCGCCAACGTCCGCAAGATGGGCCGGCTCGCCGCCGAGTTCGAGGCGAAGGAGGGGCGCGACCTGCGCGGCTTCCTCGACTTCCTCGCCGCCCGCGCCGAGGGCGACGCCGAGGCCCAGGCCGCGACCGCCGCCGAGGGGCACGACGGGGTGCGGATCATGACCGTCCACAACGCCAAGGGGCTCGAGTTCGGCGTCGTCGCCGTGCCCGACCTGGGCCGTCGCCTGCTCAACGGCAGCCGCTCGCCGCTGCTGGCGATCGGCCACGAGGACCAGCCCCGCGTCGGGCTGCGCCTGCTGCGCCTCGGCAGCCCGAAGATCGACCTCTTCGACTACGGCGCGCTCTGCGAGGAGTCGCAGGAGCGCGAAGCCGAGGAGGAGCTGCGGCTGTTCCACGTCGCCGCCACCCGCGCCAAGGAGCGCCTGATCCTCAGCGGCGTCGTCAACCCGAAGGAGGGACGGGAGACGAAGGGCAAGCCGGTGGTGGAGCGGCTGGTCGAGGCGCTGGGGATCGCCCGCGACGCCGAGGCGGCGGTCCCGGTGGCGCCGCCGGCCCCGCGCCCCGGCCTGGAGGCCGAGTTCCCACCATCGGAGGTCTCGGTGCGGGTCAATCTCCCCTCGCCCGAGCGGGCGGCCGAGCTGCGCGCTCTGCGCCGCGACAGCGCCGCCGCGCGCCCGCTCGGCGAAGGACCGCCGCCCCTGGTCGAGCGCCGCCCGCCGATCGTCCCCAGCCGCCCCCTCTCCTACACCGCGATCTCCGCCTACGCCGAATGCCCCTACCGCTTCCAGATGGAGCGGGTGCTGGGACTGGCGCGGGTCGAGTCGCGGCCGGAGAACGAGGGCGAGCCCTCCGCGCGCGAAGAGCGGACGGCGCGGGGAGCCGCGGTGCACGCGCTGCTGGAGTGGAGCCAGGCGAACGGGTGGGATGAGCCGTCGGCTGACCTTGCCGTGCGCCACGCGCTCGCCAACGGGCTCGCCGCGGAGGCGGGCGCGGAGATGCTGGAGCCGGTGCGGCGCTGGATCGGCTCCTCCCTGCGCGGGCGGATCGCCGCCGAGGCGACCCGCACCCGGGCCGAGGTGCCGCTCCTGCTCGGGGTCGGCGACACCGTCCTGCGCGGCTCGATCGACCTGCTCGTCGAGCGCGAAGGGGCGCCGCCGCTGGTCCTCGACTACAAGACCGACCGCCTCGACGGCGCCGACCCCGCCGAGCGCGCCTCGCACTACGAGGTGCAGCGCTCGATCTACGCGCTGGCGGTCGCCGAGAGCCTGGGCGCCCCCGAGGTCGAGGTCGCCTACGTCTTCCTCGAGCGGCCGGAGGAGCCGGCGGTCTCCACCCTCGGCCCCACCGAGATGACCGCCGCCCGCACGAAGCTGGAGGAGACGATCGCCCAGATCGGCCGCGGCGAGTTCCCGGTGGCGGCACCGGAGCGGCGCGACTGGTCCCTCTGCCGCGGCTGCCCGGCGCTGGGAGGGCTGTGCAGCGGCCCCGAGGTCAGCTGACCTCGGGCGCCTCGAGTTTCGCCGCGAGGTCGTCCAGCCGCAGCTCTTTCAGACCCGCGCCGACCTCGTCCAGCTCGGCGGCGCAGTAGCCGACCAGCTCGCGGCCCTCCTTGCAGAGGTCCAGGGTCTCGCGCAGGCCGGCCTGGCCGGAGTCGAGCCGGTCGATGATCTCCTCCAGCCGCTCGACCGCGGCCTCGTAGGAGTCCGGCTCAGGGCTGCTCTGGCTTGGCTTCGACTCGTCCATCGCTGAAGCGAAGGCTAATGCGCTCCGCGGCGCTGGCCTCGGCGGCGCTCGTCAGCGGCTCGCCGGCCGGGTCCTCGACCAGGGCGTAGCCCCGCTCCAGGGTGCGCTCGGGCTCGTGGGCGCGCAGCGCCACCGCCGCCCGGTGCAGCGCCTCCCGGCGTTTGTCCATGTCGGCGCCGAGGGCGCGCCGCCGCGCCCGCTCCAGCACCACGGTCCCGATCCGCCGCTGCGAGGCGGTCCGGTCGGCGAGGCCGCGTTCGGAGGCGGCGCGGATCTCGCGGATCTTCTGGTTCAGCTTGGTGCGCTCCCGCTGCAGCGCCCGCTCCGGCCCCCGCGCCAGGGCGCTGAGGTGACGCGAGCGGGTGCCGATCGCCCCCTCCCCCGCCCGCCGCAGTGCCAGCGCGCAGCGCTCGAGGCTCTCACGCGCCGCCAGGCAGTCGAGCGGGACCGCCGCCTCGGCGGCGTGGGTCGGGGTCGAGCAGGCGACCGCGGCGACGTCGTCGATCAGGGTGCTGTCGCGCTCGTGGCCGACGGCGCTGACCACCGGTACCCGCAGCATCGCCACGGTGCGGCAGAGCGTCTCGTCGCAGAAGGCCCAGAGGTCGGCGAGGCTGCCGCCGCCGCGGGTGACGACGATCGCCTCCACCTCCGGCCGCGCCGCCAGGTCCTGGAGGGCTCTCCCGATCGTCGGCGCGGCGTGGCGGTCCTGCACCGGGGCGAAGGCCCAGATCACCGACCCGCCCCAGCCGCGCCGCTCGAGGCCGGCGCAGAGGTCGCGCCGCGCCGCCCCCGTCTCCGCGGTGACGACCCCGATCGTCTTCGGCAGCAGCGGCCGGTGCAGCTGCTTCTGCAGCTCGAACAGGCCCTCCGCCCGCAACTGCTTGCGCAGCGCCTCCAGGCGCGCGATCAGGTCCCCTTCGCCGGCCAGTCGCACGTGGGTGGCGCGGAAGCAGAAGTTGGGGGACGCCGCGCCGCCGCCGGGGTAGTAGTCGAGCCCGCCGGAGATGACGACTTCGGCGCCGTCGCGGAGGCCGCCCTCGCTCAGCCCCGCCTTCTCGAGGTCGTTGAGCCAGATCGCGCAGGGGATCGCCCCCTCGCCGTCGCGCAGCTCGAAGTAGGCCTGGACCTTGCTGCGGCCGACCCCGGTCACCTCGCCGATCAGCTGCACCCGCGCCCGCTGGCGCATCCAGCCCTGCAGTTTGCGCGCGTAGCGGCCGACGGCGAACGGCCCGGGAAGCTGCGGCCCCGCCTCGGCCGGGCTCAGCTGGCGTTCTTCCATCGCCTCGCCCACACCTTCAGCTCGCGCAGCGCCGGGTCGAGCTCCCGGCCGACCACGGTCAGGGAATAAGTCACCCGCACCGGCGTCCCGGCTTCCACCTGCCGCTCCACCAGACCCTCCTCCTCCAGCTCCCGCAGCCGCTGCGACAGCAGCCGGTCGGAGAGCCCCGGGATCGCCTTGCCGAGCTCGGCATACCGCTTCTCACCCTCGGTCAGGGCGAAGACGATGGCCCCGGTCCAGCGCTTCCCGATCAGCTCGATCGCCTGGTGAAAGTGCGGACAAACCGCACCGTTCGCCTCCCCTTGAACCTGAGCCTGGCTAGCCTGCTCCATCTCCAACCGAGCTTACTGAACGTAAGTGACGGGCCATACAGAGTGTCGCCTGGGGTCGGGTGGTCCCTTCCCCAGACACTCAACATCGAGCCATAGCGAGATGTGTCTGGGGAAGGACCCCCTGCTCCCACTCACCTACGCCGTACAAGGCCCCGTATCCACCTCGTCGACAGCGCGAGGCAGCGCTTCCCGCACCTGCTCAGCCGGGATCGCGAAGCCCCCGCGCGGGCCGTTGCCGGTCGTCGCCGCGAACACCGTCCCGACCACGCGGCCCCGCGGGTCGACCAGCGGCCCGCCGGAGTTGCCGCTGCGGACGATCCCGCTCATCGCCACGATCGTCCGCTCGATCGGCCCGTTGCCGTAGGAGTCCTCGCTGATCGTCACCTGGGTCTCGCCGATCCGCGCCGGCGAGAGCGAGTAGGGCCCGTTTTCGGGGTAGCCGAGGACGGCGCCGTCCTCCCCCGACTCGCGGTCGGAGCTGATCGGCAGCGTCGGCAGCGCCGTCCCCACCCGCAGCAGCGCCAGGTCCTGCCGCGGCTCGTAGTAGATCGGCGTCGCCTCCAGCTCGGTCCCGTTCTGGGTGGTGACGGTGGTGTCGTCGGAGCCGGCGATGACGTGGGCGTTGGTGACGACGATTTCCGGCTGCACCGCCCAGCCCGAGCCCTCGATCCCCAGCCCGCAGGCGGTGCTGAGGACGCGGACGACGGAGTCGCCGGCGCCGAGCACGTCCGGGTCGGAGGCGATCTTCGCGTCGGGCGCCGCCACCGGCGCCGCCGGCCCCAGCACCGTCGGCGCCGGGTCGACGCGGTTGAGCGCGTTCAGCACCGGCCCGGTCGGCGGCAGCACGTCGTTGAGGCTGCGGAGGATCACCGAGCGCTGGATGTCGGCCCGCAACTGCGCCGTCGAGGGCGCGTGGAGGAGGACGGCGCCGAAGACCCAGGCGAGGCCGAGCGCGACCGAGGCGATCAGCGCCGCCCCGCCGGCCCCGTCGGCGGCGAGCAGGACCGGGCGGCGGGCGATCTTCTCCCGCAGCCCCAACGCGAACCCCTCCAGCGTCACCGCCGTCAGCGCCCCGACGATGAGCGCCCCCAGCGCCGCGCAGAGCGGCGCGTACGGCGAGTGCGACCCCTCCGTCAGCAGCAGCGGGCCGATCCGGCTGCCGGCGAAGGCGCCGACTCCGAAGCCGGCGAGGGTGAGGGCGCCGACGATCAAACCCTGTCGGTAACCCCAGAGGGCCAGGGCGAGGGTGAAGGCCAGGATCGCCCAGTCCAACACGGTCACGCAGGGAATAGAAGCATGCCGGGAGGCCCTCCTTTACCTTTCGCTGGTGAGTTCATTTCCTGCCGAGGGGGAGCGCAGGCGCCGCCTCATCACCCGCACCCTGCCGCTGGCGCTCGTCGCCCTGATCGCGTTCATCGTCGGCGCCGCCACCGGCTCCCCCGGGGAACCGGAGAAGGAGGCCGCCAACCGCTACGCCGAGGCCTGGGAAGCGCGCAACTTCAAGGGCATGTACGGGGAGCTGAACGAGGCCTCGAAGGCGCGGATCGACCGCAAGGAGTTCGAAGCCGCCTACCGCGAAGCCCAGCAGGTGGCGACGGCGCGGGAAGTCGATGCGGACGACGCCGGCGACGTCGAGGACACCGGCTCGGCCGAGACGGTGCCGGTGGAGATGACGATCGGGACGGTCGCCTTCGGCGAGATCGAAGCCGAGCTGGCGCTGCCCTTCGTCGACGGCGGGGTCGAATGGGACGCGAGCCTCGTCTTCCCCGGCCTCGAGCAGGGCGAGGAACTGGCCGCCGACGTCGAGCTGGCCGAACGGGCGCCGATCCTGGCCCGGGACGGCTCGACCCTGGCCGAGGGCCCGGCCCCCGAACGCGAACACCCGCTCGGCAGCGCCGCGATCGACGTCACCGGCGAAGTCGGCGAACCGCCCGAAGAGTCCGAAGAGGAAATGGCCAAGCTCGCCCGCCGCGGCTTCCCGCCGGAAACCCCGGTCGGGATCAGCGGCCTCGAGCGCGCCTTCAACGCCCGCCTCGCCGGCAAGCCCGGCGGCTCGCTGCTGGCGGTCTCCGCGGACGGCTCCTCGGTCCGCACCCTGGCCAAATCGAAACCGCGGCCGGGGGCGCCGGTGAAGACGACGATCGACCCCGACCTGCAGGAAGCGGCGGTCTCGGCCCTGGCCGGCCGCAGCGGCGGCGTCGCCGTGCTCGACACCCGCAACGGCGACGTGCGGGCGCTGGCCGGGCAGGCCTTCTCGGCGCCGCAGCCGCCCGGCTCCACCTTCAAGGTCGTCACCACCACCACCGCCCTGGAATCGGGGGCGGTCTCGATGGACGACGAGTTCGAAATCTCCGACGGCATCAACGTCGGCGGCCGCTTCATCTACAACGCCAACGGCGAGTTCTGCGGCGGCACCTTCCGCGAATCCTTCGCCCACTCCTGCAACGCCGTCTTCGCCCCGCTGGGGCCGGCGGTGGGCAACGACAAGCTGGTCGAAACCTCGGAGAAGTTCGGCTTCAACGAACCCCCCAGCCTCTACGCGCCGCAGATCACCCGCGAAGTCGAACCGGAGGAATCGACGATCCCGACCGAGATCGGCGAAGAAATCGACCTCGCCGTCTCGGCGATCGGCCAGGGCGAAGTGCTGGCGACGCCGCTGGAGATGGCGAGCGTCTCGCAGACGGTGGCCAACGGCGGCGTCCGCCTGCCGACGTCGATCGTCCTCAACAAGAAGCTGCGGCCCGAGGCCGAGCCGGTGCGGGTGATGTCGAAGAAGACCGCCGACGAACTGACCGAGCTGATGGTCGGCGTCGTCACCGAAGGGACCGGCTTCGCCGGCGCGATCACCGAGGCCCAGGTGGCGGGCAAGACCGGCACCGCCGAGCTGGGGCCGAAGCCGGGCCAGGAGGAAGAGGAGAACCCGGTACAGATCAAGGACGCCTGGTTCACCGCCTTCGCCCCGGCGGAAAAACCGCGGCTGGCGGTCGGGGTGCTGCTGATCGAAGCCGAAGCCTCCGGCGGCGAAGTCGCCGCGCCGATCGCCTCCGCGGTCCTCTCGGCGGGGCTCTGAGCCAGCGGGCTCGACCCTAGAGGTCGAGCGTCACTTCGCCGCCCTCTTCGCCCTCCTCGGCGGGAGGGATGTGGAGGATCAGCGGCCGGTTCTCGGACGCTTCGTCCGGGAGTAGGAAGATCGCGACGGAGCCTTCGATCGCGCCCAGCTGCGCCGGCGAGTCGAGGACCGGGACCTGTTCTTCGGCCTCGACCTCGCCGCCGAGCGGGAGAGCGAAGATGCTCTCGCTCTCCAGCACCTCGAACTCCTGGTCCTCGGTGTCGGTGATCGTCAGCGTCTCCGGCAGCGGCTGCACGTGGTCGGATTCGTTCTTGACTTCGAAGAAGACGCCGAAGTAAGCCGAGCCCGCGGGCGCTTCCGGCTGGCCCTCGAGGTAGGCGGCGTCCTCGGAGTCGTTGGGGTTGAGGTAGCGCGAGAAGGTGACGTTGTAGTGCAGCTCGCCGATCTCGACCGGCGCGCCCTCCTCCACCTCGTGGGCGTGGCTCTCGTAGCCGCAGGCGGAGACGCCGACGGCAAGCGCGAGCAGCGCCAGGAGCGCGAGCAGCGACGGCAGTGGGCGGCGGTGCGGGGACATCGCGGCGAGGAGTCTATATAGACCTACGGGATGCCCGTCGCGTAGCGGTTGCCACCGGCGACGGCGATCCGCTCGACGACGGGCCGGTCGGCCTCGAGGTTGTCGCGGAGGCGGCGCAGGGCCTGGCGCCAGCCGCGGGCCTGCCAGACCGATCCCAGGCTGAGCAGCTCGAGGGCGCGGTCGAGGGCGGCGGGCTCGGTCCAGTGGGAGACGCGGACGGCGGTCAGCCCGCCGGGCGCCTCGGTCAGCTCCCAGACGGTGTGGTTGCGGATCCGGTTGCCGCGGCCGCCGCGGCCTTCCTCGACGATCCGGAACGGCTCCTCCAGGGAGACGATCGCGGTGTCCATCCAGACGCTGCGCAGCGGCCCCTGGGCGCGGAACCGCGCCCCCGCCCCCACACCCCTGGCCTCGATCCGGGTGAGGTGGAAGCCGGTGAGGAAGTGGTCGGTGAAGGAGGGCCTGGCCGCGAGGTCGGCGAGGGTGGCGAAGAGCTGCTCGCGGGGGACGTCGATCTCGATCTCGGTGCTGATGGGACCCATGCGGGCGGGGATTCTAGATGGCAGGCCCACGACAACCGGTGGAGCAATTTCGAGTGACAGGGGGTCGAGGCGGGTCTAGTATCGAATGCAACCCAGTTTAGGAAGGAGATCTTCCCCATCTTCCATAGCGCCGCCAGTCCGGCCGGCGAGTCCTACGCCGCCGGCTCCATGCCCGGGGAGGGCACGTACTTCTGCCTCGTTTGCGGAACCCAGCTCTCCCTCCACGAGACCGACCCCCTCCCGTCCTGCTCCTACTGCGGAGCCTCGAGCTTCCGCCGCGACTCGATCTTCTCGGCGCTGCAGGAGCACGGCTCCCCCACCGTGGAACTCACCTTCGCCGCCGAGCAGGAGGCACCGGAATGGCTGGACGAGGCGCAGGAGCGCCTCGCCGAGCCCGGCTACCACCTGGCCCTGCGCGAGCGCGGCGAGATCGCCACCTTCCACCTCGAGCCCGGCTGGAGCCGGATCGGCCGCTGCGAGACGGCGCAGATCTGCCTCGACGACCCCAGCGTCTCCCGCCGCCACGCGATGCTCGCCGTCGACCCCGGCAAGCCACCGCGCCTGCTCGACGACCGCAGCCTCAACGGCGTCCTCGTCAACGGCCGCAAGGTCGACTTCGCCGAGCTGGAGCCCGGCGACGAGCTGACCATCGGCCGCTACCGCCTCTACCTCCTGCAGGCCTAGGCCGCGAATCCGCGAGAAGCGTCGAATAGCGACGCCTCTCGCGGACTCGCGTGATCGACGCCTTTTCCAGCCACCCCCGCTCCTACGATGGGCCGGTGAGCACTCCCCCCGAAGATCCCAGCGGCCCCACGGGCGAGGAGTCGATCGCGGCCTCCGCCGAGCGGGCGCGGGCCGAGCTCCACGCCGAGATCGAGCGCGTCCGCCGCGGGGTCGAGCAGATGCTCGACGAACAACAGACGCCCCTCAACAGCGACCTCCGCCGCGAGCTCGACACGATCAACGAGGACCTCCGCCGCTACGTCAAGACCCGCATCCGCAAGTCCCAAAAGCGCACCGACCGCTCCATCCGCCGCCTAGAGAACCGCACCACCACCCTCGAACAGCGCCTCGACGACCTCACCGCCGAGCGCCGCCTAACCGAGTGGCGCATCCACTCCGACACCGAGCGCATGCTCGACGGCCTCCTAGGAGAGGTCCGAGCGATCGCCGACCGGCTGGAGGGCAAGGGACCCTAGAAGGGGATGTCGTCTTCGGAGGAAGCGACAAAAGGAGCCTCCTCCGAAACGGTCACCGGCACTTCAGCTTCATCCGGTCCGGCAGAGTTGACCCCTGACTGAGTCTCCCCTTCTCGTTCGAGCTGGAGGCTGATTAAGAAGTGAGAGAAGGAGGCCGCTAGATCAAGCGCAAGCTGCGCGTAAGGAGGAGGAACTTCCACCGTATCTCCACCTTGACCATGCCCCCCAAGCTCATTACGCATCCAGGGCATCGCCTCAAGCACCTCTCGAATGAATTTCTGTCGCAGTTGCTTCGGCAGAGCATCGAAGAAGCCATCGCGGTTGAGATCCTGGAGCAACTTAGCCCCCTTGCCTCGCTCAGCCTCAAGGAGCGCCATCATCACGCTTTCGAAGGCGGCGCCTGCGCTATGAACGACCCCCCGGCCATCGCCATCGACTAAGCGATTTCGCGCCCGTTGGAGCTCTTGACTGGCACCGGCGAACCCCCTCCCTTCGATCGCACCGTGGACCCGTGAAGCAAGCTCACTATGAGCAAATGCCTCGTCGAGCAGGACTATCTCTTCGTTGAGCATGCGCCACGGCTCTTCCTCTTCCGAAAAGATTTCATTCAGCCCAACGACGAAGTTTGCAGTGCTCTGCATACCTGCAAAAAGCTCGACCGCATCAAAAACCCGAGAGGCCGGACCTTCCTCAATCAACCCTTCAACTTCGTTATTCCATCCCTTTGCGACGAGCTTGTCGGCTCCATGGAGATCACGCAAGAAGCCAGCAAGGTCCTCGATCGTGTCCGTCTCGTAGTTGAAACCAGTGTCAGTACTCGTTCGATAGGACTCGTTATGCCGCTCAAGAAGCCGACGAATTCGACCACGAGTCGTCCCGCTCACTTCAGGTTTCAGACGACCATCCTCGATCGCTCGACTGTGCCGTTTCGAAAAAGCAGCCACGCCGACAGAGTACGAAGGGGGGACGACCGAACCCCTAGGCTAAGTCAACCGTTCCTGCGATGGAGGCCTTTTGAACCCGCCTCAAATCACTCGGTCGAGATGCTCGGGTCCGCCTGGACCTTGAGCGGGACGATCATCAGGAAGTTGCTGGTGGCGTCGGCGGCTAGGTCGAGGACGCGGTCGGCCTCGGCGTCTTGGCCGGTGGCGCGGAGCTCTTTGGCGTAGCCGCCGAGGAGGTCGTCGATGTCTATGAGGGCCTCGGCGTCGAGGTCCTTGAGTTCGACTTTGGCTCCCCGGCCGAGGCGGCGTTCGATCGCGGCGCGGTCGATGCCGAAGGCGTTCTGGCGGACGTAGACGCGGCCGCCGGTCATCCCGGCGCAGGCCCAGGGGCCGATGTCGCCGAGGACGAGGGCGCGCCCCGAGGTCATGTACTCGAAGGCGAAGCCCTTGGCGTTGGCGCGGTCGGCGAGGACGCCGCGGCTGTCGTCGACGTCCTGCTCCGGCTCCCCCGCCAGCACCACGTCGGCGCCGGAGAAGCGGATGCAGAAGCGCGAGTCGGCCGAGCCCTGGACGTAGAGCTTGCCGCGCTGGGCGCCGTAGGCGAAGGACTTGCCGACCGAGCCGTTGAGGCGCTTGCCCTTCGCGCCCTTGCCCTTGAGGATCGAGATCTTCCCGCCCAGCATCGTCTTGGCGACGCCGTCCTGGGCGCCGCCCTCGATGCGGATGTCGACGCCGTAGGAGTTGAACGCTCCCAGCCCCTGTCCGGCGACCGAGCCGCCGTTGAACTCGAGGCTCGCCAGCTCGTCGCCTTCCTCTCCGGCCGGGCCGCCGTCGAAGATCCGCCAGCGCGCCAGCGCCCCCGCCAGCTCGGTCCCGAGCACGCGGTCGTTGGCGTCGGTCGCACGCGGGAACTGGCTGCGGACAGGGCCATGACCGCCGCCGCCGCAGACTTCCGGCGCCAGCGCGGCGATTTCGCTGGAGGCCTGCTTCGCCTCCATCCGGATCGGCCGGGCGACGACGAGGCCGGCTTCGGCCCGCGCCTCGGCCTCCTCGGCCACCGGCAGGTCGAGCGGTTCGAGATCGAGGTGCTCCTCCAGCGGCTCGATCAGCGGCGTCAGGTCGATCGAGTCCTTCATCGCCACCTGCTCGAGCAGGTCGTAGCGGCCGACCAGGTCCTGGGCGCGGTCGTAGCCGAGCGAGGCCACCACCTGCTTGACCTCCTCGCCCATCGAGGCGAAGAAGCGGGCGCAGCTCTCAGCCGCGCGGTCGACCTCCTGCGGGGTGAACTTCTTCAGACCGTGGGCCTCCGCTTCTTCGGGGGTCTCGATCTGGGTGGCGATGCCGACGTGGCAGGTGTCGAGCTGGCAGCCGCGGCAGATCGTGCAGCCGAGGCTGACCATCGCCAGGGTGCCGAAGCCGACCCGGTTGGCGCCGAGGCAGTGCAGCTTGACGATGTCGTGACCGGTCCGGTAGCCGCCGTCGGCCCAGATCTCGACCCGATTGCGCAGCCCGGCCTCCATCAGCGCCCGGTGCACGGCGCGGGTGCCGATGTCGCTCGGCAGGCCGACGTGGCGCAGCGCGTGCTGGCGCGCCGCGCCGGTCCCGCCCTCGAAGCCGGAGAGGGTGATGATGTCGGCGCCGGCCTTGGCGATCCCGAGCCCGATCGTGCCGATGTTCGGCACCACCGGCACCTTGACCGAGACCCGCACGTCCGGGTTGACGGTCTTCAGCTCGTCGATCAGCTCGGCCAGGTCCTCGATCGAGTAGAGGTCGTGGTTGTTCGAAGGCGAGATCAGGTCGGTGCCGGGCGAGGCGTTACGCGCGGCGGCGACCTTCTCCGAGACCTTCTTCCCGGGCAGGTGGCCGCCCTCGCCGGGCTTGGCGCCCTGGCCGATCTTGATCTCGGCGACGTAGGAGCTGTTCAGCATCTCCGCCGAGACGCCGAAGCGCCCGGAGGCGACCTGCTGACCGCGCCACTTGCGGTACTGGCCGTACATGTCGCGGATCTCGCCGCCCTCGCCGTTCATGCAGAGGATGTTGGTCGCCTTCGCCGCGTCGGCGTAGGCGCGGAAGGCCGGCTCGGACTGCGAGCCGAAGCTCATCGAGGAGATCACGATCGGGTAGTCGTGGTGACCGACGCCGGCGTCGACGCCGCTCGGGTCGACCGCCGGGCGGTCGCCCTTCAGCCCCATGATGTGGCGCATCGAGATCGGGTTCTGCTTCTCCAGGTCGCGGACTTTCTCCGAGTACTCCTCGTAGGTCCCGGTCCCGTTGGCGGTGGCGATCGCGGCCTTGTAGACCTTCGGGTAGAAGCGGAACGTCTTCGCCGGTTTCGCCGCCGCGTCGTCGCCGCGCAGCGCGTGGGCGCGGGCGTCGGTGTCCTCGTCGAGGTCGGCGAACCCGGTCCCGGCCTTGTCGGAGGCGGCGTAGAACTCGGTCTGGAAGATCTCCGCCAGCTCCGGCTTGATCCCGATCGAGCTGAACTGGCGCGCGTAGCCGCGCACCTCGTGGATCCCGATCGTCGAGATCACTTTCTCGATCCCTTTGCGCAGCGCCGCGCAGAGGTTGGAGACGTCGGACTCGTAGTCCTCGACGCAGATCACCTCGACCATCGTGTACGGGCAGACGCCGTTGGCGCCG
>DASTXV010000083.1:0-24738 GCA_035765335.1 Solirubrobacterales bacterium | reverse complement strand
CGCCCTCGGCGCGCAGCGCGCGAGCCAGGCGCTCGCGCTCCCAGCGGCCGAGCCGCCACAGGTCGCGCTCGATCTGGCGCGGATCGAACTGCCGGCCGGGCAGGTGGAGGTTCGCCTCGGCGATGATCCGGCGCTCGTCGCCGCAGATGGCCATCCACTTGGCGAGCACGTCATCGGAGTCCGGCAGCCGCGGCGAGCCGTACGGACGCGTCTCGTCGGGGAACTCCACGCAGTACTCGTTGAGCAGGCGGCCGGTCTGGGGCAGGTAGGCCACGATCGGCTTGTGCGGATAGATGAGGTAGGCGTAGTCGACGCCGCGGAGCTCGCTCGGCCCGTCGGGGTCGGACTGGCCGCCCCAGACGCGCAGGAACCCGAGGTCGCGGTACATCGCCCACTCCTCCTCGTTCACGCACGACTTCAGCAGCTCGCGGGCGCGCTGCTCGGCGCGGCGCTCGCGGCCGGGGTCGAACGCGGCGCCGGGGTCGCCGGCGCGGCGCTGCTCCCTGCGGCGGCGGCGCTCCTCCTGCCTGCGCTCCAGCCACGGCATGGCGATCTCCCACAGCAGCGCGAGCACGACGATCGCAGTGGCGGAGAGCGCGACGATCATCGGTCCGCCTACGCCGCCCCGCCCGCCGCGCGCGGGAAGAAGATGACGCGGCCGGTGTCGCGCGGGATCTCGTCGAACGCGCGGACCATCGCGGCCTCCCGGCGCCCGTCCTTCGACATGGTCGGCACGGCCGCCCACATGCCCTGGTCGAGCTGGCGCCGGAACTCCTCGATGAGCGCCTGCTCCTCCTCGGCGACCTCCACATCACCCTCGGCGATGAGCTGCTCGCCGAAGCCCGGACGCATGCGAAGGAACTTCATCGTCGGCCGACTATACCCCAGAGACTCGGGACTGAACGGACGCTGACGCGTCGGCACTGGTCAGCCCGAGGACGTCGACCGGCCCGGGGCCCTGGCCGATGTCGCGGCGCCCGCCGCGGACCGCCTCTCCGGCGATGCGCCGGGCCGCCTGCGCCGCCTGGAGCGGGCTGTGGCCGAGCGCGAGGTGCGCGGCGACGGCGGAGGAGTGCGTGCAGCCCGAGCCGTGGGCGGCGCCATCGGGGTGCCGCTCGCCCGGGATCAGGTGGACCCCGTCGCCGTCGAACAGCACGTCGGTGGCCTCCTCGCGATGGCCGCCGGTGATCACGACGACGTCAGGACCGAGGGCGTGCAGCGCGCGCGCCAGCGCGTCGACCTCCTCGGGCGCGCCGTCGCCGGCGAGCACACGCGCCTCCGGCAGGTTCGGGGTGATGACGGTGGCACGCGGCAGCAGGACGTCGATGAGCGCGCGGCGGGCCTGTTCGTCGAGCAGGACGGCACCGGACTCCGAGACCATCACGGGGTCGATCACGACCGGCGTCCCCGGCTCCAGCAGGTCGAGGGCCGCGTCGACCGCCGCGACGATCTCGGCGGTGCCGAGCATCCCGATCTTCACCGCGTCGACGCCGATGTCCTCGGCCACCGCCCGCACCTGCGCCTTGATGACCCCCGGCGAAATCGCCTCCACCGCCTCCACCCCCACCGTGCTCTGCGCCGTGATCGCGGTAACCGCCGTCATCCCGTGCACCCCGACCCGGGCGAACGCCTTCAGGTCGGCCTGAATACCGGCCCCGCCGCCGGAATCCGAGCCGGCGATCGAGAGGACTGCGGGTATGCGCTCTCGGTTCATGTGGCGCAGCCTAAAGAGGCGTCCCCGTCGAAGACGGCAGCAACGTACGCGAGTAGACGCCGACGCTGGAGCAGGTGAGGTAGCCGAGCAGCTCGAGGCGGGCGAGGGCGGTGGCGGCACTGGAGGCTGAGAGGCCGGTGGTGACCGCTACGGCGTCGCAGGTGGACTCGCCGGCCTCCACCGCGGCGAGGACGGCTTCCAGTTGGGGGTCGAGGGCTGGGCCGCCGCGGTCGAGGATCTTGCGGCCAGGGCCGAGCATGGCGTCGAGGACGTCCTGGGCGTCGCGGATGACGTGGGCGCCGGCGGCGAGGAGGGAGTTGGGGCCGGCGGAGGCGCGGGAGGTGACGGGGCCGGGGACGGCGCCTAGGTCGCGGCCGAGGTCGGCGGCGAGGTCCATCGTGATCAGGGAGCCGGAGCGGGTGGCGGCCTCGACGACTACCGTCATCCCGGCCAGCGCCGCCATGATCCGGTTGCGGGCGGGGAAGGTCCAGCGCCAGGGCGGGGCGCCTGGCGGCAGCTCGGAGAGCACCAGGCCGCTCTCGCTGATCTGGCGCCAGAGCGAGCGGTGCGAGGCCGGGTAGGCGACGTCGGGGCCGCAGCCGAGTACGGCAATGGTGCGACCACTGTCGAGGGCGCCGCGGTGGGCGCAGCCGTCGATGCCGAAGGCGAGGCCGCTGACCACGATCATCCCCGCCGCAGCCAGCTCCCGTCCCAGCTCGCGGGCGACCTCGCGGCCGTAGGAGGTAGCGCGGCGGGCGCCGACGATCGTCACCGCTTCGAACGGCTCGAGCCCATCGAGCAGCTTCGGGTCGCCGCGGCCGATCAGGGCCCAGGGGGCGTCGGAGGCGTCGCGCAGGCCGCTCGGGTAGAGCTCGCCGTGGCGGCAGCAGGCCCAGCACTCCGCCAGCGCCAGCTCTTCGTTCAGCCGCTCCTCCGAGAGCGCCGCGATCCGCGCCAGGAGCTGCTCCGCGACTTTCGGAGCGGCGACCGCGACCAGATCCTCGTTCGAGAGGCGCAGCAGTTCCGGCGAGCGCGAGCCGACCTCGCCGGTCGCGATCCGCTCGACATACGGACCGAGCGCGGCCAGCAGCCAGGAGCGGCGCAGGCACTCGAGGCAGGCCCCGACCTCAGCCATCGTCCCGCCTCCGCAGCTGCAGGGCCTGCGCCATCTGCTCCTCGCCGATCTCCTCGACCCCGGCGAGGTCGGCGAGCGTCTGCGCCAGTCGCAGCGCCCGGTCGTGGGCGCGGCCGCTGAGGCGCCGGCGCGCGTAGAGGTCCGCCAGCAGGGACGCCCCCTCGTCGCTGAGCCGGCATGCCCGCGCCTCCGCCGGCGTCATCTCAGCGTTGCAGCGTCCCGACCCAAGGCGCCGCTCCTGGCGCTCGCGCGCCGCGCAGACCCGCTCCCGCACCGTCGCCGACGGCTCACCCGGCGCACCGCCGATCTCCGCCGCGCTCGGCTGGCGCACCGCGACGAGGACGTCGATGCGATCGGCGAGGGCGCCGCTCAGCTTGCCCTGGTAGCGCTGCACGTCGTAGGGCGCGCAGGTGCAGTCGGGGTCGACCTCGCCCCGGCCGCAGGGACAGGGATTCGCCGCGGCGACCAGCATGAACCGGCAAGGGAGGCTGCGCTGGCCGCCGGCGCGCGCGATCGAGACCTCTCCCGCCTCCAGCGGCGCCCGCAACGCCTCCAGCGCGTCGCGCCGGAACTCGCAGAGCTCGTCCAAGAAGAGAACTCCGCGATGGGCGACCGTCGCCTCGCCCGGCCGCGGCGGCGTCCCCCCGCCGATCAACCCGGCGGCGCTGATCGTGTGGTGCGGGGCGCGAAAGGGCCTGCCGCCCGGCAGACCATCGAGCCGACCGCAGGCGCTGGCGATCCGCGCCACCTCGAGCGCCTCGCTCGGCGCCAGCGGCGGCAGGATCGAGGGCAGGCGGCTCGCCGCCAGCGACTTGCCGGCGCCGGGCGGGCCGACCATCAGCAGGCTGTGCCCACCCGCGGCCGCCACCTCGAGCGCGTGGCGCAGGTGCGGTTGCCCACGCAGGTCGGCCAGGTCCGGGGCTCCCGGCTCCGCGGCCAGTTGCAGCGGCATCGGCTCCGGCCGCGACGGCTCCCACTCTCCCCTGACCAGCGCCGGCAGCTGCCCCAGGGCCGCGATCGCGATCACCTCGATCCCGTCCACCAGCGCCGCCTCCGGGCCGTTCTCGGCCGGCAGCACGATCGCCTCCGCCCCGCTCTCCCGCGCCGCCTCGGCCATCGCCAGCGCCCCCTGCACCGGCCGGGTCGAACCGTCGAGCGCCAGCTCCCCCGCCAGCGCCACCCGCGCCAGCCCCTCCCACTCCAGCTCCCCGGCGGCGCTCAGCAGCGCCGCGGCGATCGCCAGGTCCATCCCCGGCCCCGCCTTGCGCAGGCTCGCCGGCGCCAGGTTGACGACGATCCGCCGCAGCGGGAACTCGAAGCCGCAGTTGACGAGCGCCGCCCGCACCCGCTCCCGCGCCTCCCTCACGGCCGCGTCGGGCAGGCCGACGATGGTGAAGTTGGGGAGCCCGCGGTGGACGTCGACCTCGACCCGCACCGGGCGGGCGGAGATGCCGTCGAGGGTGAAGGTGCGGGCGGTGGCGAGCACGACGGGGACGCTAGGAGGCGTCGATTCACGTATGGCGCGCAAAATGCAAATTCTTTGGCCTAGAGGTGGGGAGAATCTGTGACTTCCGCTCCTTAGGCGACTGTGACCGTCGCCCGCCGCCGCACCGGCGAGATCGCCGAGGAGCTCGTCGCCCGCCGCCTGGCGGCGAAAGGCTGGGAGATCGTCGAGCGCAACGCCCGCACCCGCTACGGCGAGCTCGACATCGTCGCCCGCGACAACGGCACCCTCGTCTTCATCGAGGTCAAGGGGGCGCGCGAGGGCACCCGCTTCGGGCCGGAGAAGCCAATCCTCTCGATCGACTTCCGCAAGCAGCAGCGCGTCCGCCGGCTCGCCACCGCGTGGATGTCAGAACGGCGTGGCCAGCCGCTTTATAAGGAGATCCGCTTCGACGCGGTCGGCGTCACCCTCGACCGCGCCGGCCGCCCGGTCGACGTGGACTACGTGAAGGGCGCCTTCTGAGCGTCAGCCCAGCTCGAGCTGGGAATAGGCGACCGACTGGAACGAGCGGCGGTGCAGCGGTGAGATCCCGATTTCCTCGATCGCCTGGCGGTGCTCCGGGGTCGAGTATCCGACGTGTTCCTCGAACCCCCAGCCCGGGTGCCTGGGAGCGACGTCGCGCATGTAGCGGTCGCGGGTGACCTTGGCGACGACCGAGGCGGCGGCGATCGCGGCGCTGGTCGCATCGCCCTTGACGACGCGCCGGTGGGGAATCGCGCAGTCATGAAGCCGAAAGCCGTCGACGAGACAGATCGCCCCCTCGGCTGGTGGCGCCAGCCGCTCCAAGGCCTGTGAGAGCGCTTCGATGTTGGTGACGTGGAGCCCGCGGCGGTCGATCCCGGCGGCGCTGCGGATGACGACGCTGACCCGCTCGGCCGCCCGCAGCACGCACGGGTACATCTCCAGCCGGCGCTCCTCGGTCATCTGCTTGGAGTCGTGCAGGCCGCTGAGGGCGCGGCGGTCGGAGTGCGAGAGCCGCTCGTAGTCGATCAGCACCGCCGCTGCCACCAGCGGCCCCGCCAGGCAGCCGCGCCCGGCCTCGTCGGCGCCGGCGACGAAGCGGCTCTGCAGGCCGCGGTCGAATGCGAACAGGCGGCGGCTGCGCGCCAGCCGGCGCCGGTGGGTCTTCGGCTTCGAGCTCTTAGAGCCCGCCGATGCGGTTCGGTGGCCAGTAGGTGGCAAAGGCCTCACCGATGATCCAGTCTCGGGGGACGGGTCCCCAGAAGCGGCTGTCGTCGCTTGCCCCACGGTTGTCGCCCATCATGAAGTAATGGTCGGGCGGGATCGTGATCTCTCTCGGCATATTGCAGGGTTCGCCGCCGCCACAGGGGTTGATGAAGGGCTCGTCTTTCTGCTCGACGCCGTTGACCACGGGATGCCCTTCTTTGACCGAGAGCGTGTCGCCGGGGCCGGCGACGATCCGCTTGATGAAGTTCTGATCCGAGCGCTCGGGGGTCGGCTGCGGGCACGGTTCCCCGCCTTTCGGCTGCACCCCGCACTGCTGGCCGACGTCGGCGCCGGTGGGCGGGTGGAAGACGACGACGTCGCCGATCTGCGGGTCGTTGAAGTGGTAGAGGAAGCGGTTGACGAGGACCCGCTGGCCGACGTCCAGGGTCGGCTCCATCGACTCCGAGGGGATCTGGTACGGCTTGACGACCCAGGCCTGAATCGCCAGCGCCAGCCCCAGAGCCAGCGCGACGATGACGACCAACTCAACGAGCCCGCCGCCTTTGGTCTTCGGCTTCGGGATCTTGGGGTTCAGGCTGCCGAGTCCTCGTCGGAGTCGTCGGCTTTGGCCGACTCCTCGTCCTCGGCATCCTCGGGCGCTGAATTGTCCTCGGTCTCCCCGGCCTCGGGCGCATCCGCGTCCGTCTCCGCCGCCGTCTTGGCCTCCGCCTCCGCCTCGGGCTCAGCCGGGGCCTCGGCCTCCGGCTCGGCGGGAGCCTCGGCCTCAGCGGGAGCCTCGGCCTCAGCGTTCTCCGCGCCGCCCTCGGGCTCGACCGGCACGACCTCCTCCTGGCTGACGCCCTCGGCGTCGACCGCGGTGGACTCGGCCCCGGCCGCCGCCGGAGCCGCGACGACGTCGTCGTCGATCCCCCAGCGCCGCTCGGCGACGCGCGCGGCCTTGCCGATGCGACCGCGCAGGTAGTAGAGCTTCGCCCGCCGCACGTCCCCGCGCGCCGCGACCTCGAGCTTCTCGATCTTCGGCGAGTGCAGCGGGAACGTCCGCTCGACCCCGACGCCGAACGACTGCTTGCGGACGGTGAAGGTCTCACGCGCGCCCGAGCCCTGGCGCTTGAGGACGACGCCCTCGAAGACCTGGGTCCGCTTGCGGTTGCCCTCGATCACCTGGAAGTGGACGCGGACGCGGTCTCCAGGGGCGAATTTGGGCAGCCCCTGCTTCAGCTGGGCGCGCTCGATGCTGTCGATTACGGAGCTCATTTGACGAGAAAAAACCGCCGGGACCCAGGTGCGGGAACCGCGCGGTTGCGGAATGGTAGCTATTCCGCGTCCTTTTCGAACTGCTCGGCCCGTTCGCGGCTGCGCTCCAGCCGCCACTGGCGCACCTTCTCGTGGTCGCCGGAGAGCAGGACCTCGGGCACGTCCCAGCCGCGGTAGCTCGGCGGGCGGGTGAAATGGGGGTACTCGGGCATCCCCTCGAGGGCGTGGCTGAAGGACTCCTCGACGGCGCTGTCCTCGTGGCCGAGGGCTCCGGGGAGCTTGCGCATGATCACGTCGGCGACGACCATCGCCGGCAGCTCGCCGCCGGCGAGGACGTAGCGGCCGATCGAGAGCTCGTCGTCGGCGAGGTGCTGGTGGACGCGGTCGTCGAAGCCCTCATAGCGGCCGCAGAGCAGGGCGACGCGCGGCTCGGCGACCAGTTCGTCGGCGATCTCGTCGTTCAGCAGCGGCCCGGTCGGCGAGAGGAGGACGACCCGCGGCCGCGGGCCCTCGCCGTAGGCGGCCTGCAGAGCCGCGTCGACGACGTCGACCCGCAGCACCATCCCGGCGCCGCCGCCGTAGGGCGAGTCGTCGACTTTCCCCGCCCCGATCGGGGTGGTGTCGCGGTAGTTGAAGAGGCGCAGCTCGTTGCCTTCGCGCAAGGCGTTCTGGACCGGGCGTTGCGTCCGGAACCAGTCGAAGGCCTCGGGGAAGAGGGTGAAGACGTCGAGCTTCACGCGGCCCGAGGCGCGGTCAATCGAGGATGTCGACGATCACGCGGCGGTCGATCCGCACCGCGGCCGCCTTGGCGATCGTCCGAATCGCGTTGGCGATCCGCCCGCCTTTGCCGATCACCCGGCCGAGGTCGCCCTCGGCGACGGTGATCTCGTAGACGAGGTCGCCGTCCTCTTCCAGCTCCTCGACCACGACCGCCTCCGGCTCCTCGACGAGGGCCTTGACGAGAAACTCGAGGAGCTCCGTCATCCGAGAGGCCGGCTAGCTGCCGGAAGCTTTGATGCCCTTGGTCCGCAGCAGGTTCGCCACCGTCTCCGACGGCTGGGCGCCGTGCTCGAGCCAGTGACGGGCGCGCTCCTCGTCGATGTTGATCGTCGAGGGCTCGGTCTGCGGGTTGTACTGGCCGATCGTCTCGATCGTCCGCCCGTCACGCGGCGAGCGTTTGTCGGCGACGACGATGCGCCAGATCGGGTTCTTCTTCGAACCCACTCGTCTAAGTCTGATTCGGACTGCCATAGGGTCGGGCAGATTAGCGTCTCCGCACCTTCGGGCGCTGTCCGGCGCCCTGCAGCTGGGCCATCTGCTGCGGCGTCGGCATCCGCCCGTTGGCCATCGATTTCATCATCACCCGCATCTGATCGAACTGCTTGATCAGCTGCTTGACGTTCTGGACTTTGGTCCCGGCGCCGGCGGCGATCCGTTTGCGGCGGGAACCGTTGATGATCCCCGGGTTGGCCCGCTCCTGGGGCGTCATCGAGAGGATGATCGCCTCGACCCGGTCGAGCTCGCCTTCGTCGATGTCGGCGTTCTTCAGCTGCTTCAGGCCCCCCATCCCCGGCAGCATTCCCAGCAGACCGCTCAGCGGCCCCATTTTGCGGACCTGGCGCATCTGCTTGAGGAAGTCTTCGAGCGTGAACTGGTCGCGCCGCATTTTCTCCTCGAGCGCCGCCGCTTCGTCCTCGTCGACCTGCTGCTCGGCTTTCTCGATCAGGCTGAGGACGTCGCCCATGCCGAGGATCCGCTGGGCCATGCGGTCGGGGTGGAACTTGTCGAAGTCCTCGATTTTCTCCCCGGTCGAAGCGAAGAGGATCGGCTTGCCGGTCACCGCTTTGACCGAGAGGGCGGCGCCGCCGCGGGCGTCGCCGTCGAGCTTGGTCATCACGACGCCGTCGAACTCGGCCACCTCGGCAAAGGATTCGGCGACGCCTACGGCGTCCTGGCCGGTCATCGCGTCGACGACGAGGAGGACGTCGTGCGGGCGGGTGTTCTTGCGGATCTTGGCCAGCTCGGCCATCAGGTCCTGGTCGATGTGGAGGCGGCCGGCGGTGTCGACGATCAGCACGTCGCGGCGCTCGGCGCGGGCTTCGTCCAGGGCCCAGGAGGCGATGTCGACCGGGTCCGCTTCGGTGCCGCGCTCGTAGACGTGGGCGCCGGCGCGCTTGCCCATCGTCACCAGCTGCTCGACCGCGGCCGGGCGGTAGACGTCGCAGGCGGCGAGGGCCACGTCTTTGCCCTGCTTGCCGAAGAACTGGGCGAGCTTGGCGCAGGCGGTCGTCTTACCGGAGCCCTGCAGGCCGGCCATCAGGATCACGGTCGGCCCGCTGGACGCCATCGCCAGCTCCGCGCCGGTCCCGCCCATCAGCGAGGCCAGCTCCTCGTTGACGATCTTCACCACCTGCTGGCCGGGATCGAGGCTCTCCAGCACCTCCGAGCCGAGGCAGCGCTCTTTCAGCGTCTTCGTGAAGGCTTTGACGACTTTGAAGTTGACGTCGGCCTCGAGCAGGGCGAGGCGGATCTCGCGCATCGCCGAGTCGACGTCGGACTCGCTCAGCTTGCCGCGCGAGCGGACCTCGGAGAGGGTCGATTGAAGCCGTTCGGAGAGCTGGTCGAACATGTCCGAGCAGCTTAGAGGCTCATTGTGGCGAAGCCCGCCGACCGTAACCAGCTATCGCTCAAGCGGTAGCTGGGTGGCTTCGCCAACGGGGGAATTCGACTTCGACTGCAGGGACTTCTCTTTGGTCTCCTGTGAATCCACCGCTCCAGTAACAAGGGTGAGCCATTCCTTATCAAGACCCGCGGCGCCGAAGCACATTCTCACGATGTCCGAAGCGAGCTTGCGCGTGTATTCGCCGTAGGCTGGCCCTAGCGCATCCTCGACCGAAGGGGCACCGAGGCCGATTTGAGCCTGCCCCCACCACTCGAAGTAACGAAGAAGTCGCTGAGCATCGCGGGGACGCCGGAGCATACGTGCCACTACCTCGGCGAGAGAGTCGAAATAAGGCGGCTCGACAGAGGCGCCCTCAAGCGCCTCAGAAGGGATCTCCACCCCCCTCTCAGACAAAGTGCTAAGCGCGCCGATTAGTACCTCAAGACTCTGTTCACGGGAACGGGCCTGCTCGTGCCCCCCTAGCAAGTAATGGAGCAGCGCCCGGCGAGGGTCACTGAGAGAAATCGAGCTGACGTAGCGACAAGCGCCAAAGAGGGAGAGGGTCAGGAGGAATAAGAGATCGATCAGCAGCACGGCGTGGGCTCGTTGGCGCATGTCAAGAGCTGGGCCAGCTTCGCGCAGAGCGGCGATCAATCTCTGGAGACGCCGCTCCGGAGCAAGGTGCCAGTACTCGTGATCCCGAAAACGCACCAGGCGATCAAGTCGGCGGTCAAGCCCACGAGCAAGCTGTTGCAGCTTCGCGGCGCCCTCAAGCTCGAAGAAAGGAGCTGCCGGCGCGAGCGATCCGTGAACGTTCTCCATGATCTGACGGTCAGCGTCCCCAAGTACATCTACGCCAAGGCGGCCTGCCTGTTGTCGCACTCCATCAGGGATCTCTCGCAGTAGCACCGCATACGCACGGTCAGCGCCAAAGAAATCGCGGACCCCGGCCAGCCAGAAGAGACGAGAAGCTGGCGATACCTTGCTTCCCGACTTGCAGTCCGCGACCAGCAGGCGAATCGAGAAGTCGCCGCCGACGGAGAACCCGACGCAATCGAGATCCGAAAGCTCATCCGCGGTTCTCCTTGAGCCGGGTAGAGCAAGGACCAAGTTGAGCCTGGTCGCGTAGTTCATACCCCAGAACACTCGACGCATAGCGAGCTTCAGTCCGAGATCCAGCTCTCCGCTTGGAGCTTTGTTCTTGGCGCGCTCAGCCACCTCGCTCGCCTCGCACGGTATCGACCAGAGAAAGGACCACATCTCCGGAGATTCTTGCTTTCGGCTTTCGCGTCTTCATCGTCATAAGAGGGGTTAGGTACGACCCATCGGTGAATAGCAGCTTTTGCTGTGGATCCTCGCGGGATACCACTGGCTCCCCGTGGGTGAGCAGATCAAGCGCAAGATCCACCGCCGCGAGGTTGTCGGGCGTATCGATCAACTTCGCGCGAAAAAATCCCCCGCCCGTCGGCTCCAAGCGGACGATCTGCGATTGAGCGGCAGTTCGGTACTGCGAGCTGGCCTCCGTGGTGGAGCTGAGAGCAGCGCCATCGCGTAGCTTGCGCAGAATCGCCGCTGGCATCCGGATTCGATGGCGCGCGAAATTCTCGCCGTAGCGGACGCATGCGAGCAGTACTAATGCCTTTTCGAGAACCACCTTCTCCATCCGCAAGCGGGCAGCACCCGCTCTATAAGGGACAAAGGCAAACGCTGCGTCTCCGCCGCTTCCCTTGATGGCATTCGCCAGCAGTATGCCTTGACCCACAGCGTCGCTGAGCACGCTTGCAGACCCATCGATCGGGAGCCCCTGATACTCCCTCACTCGAGCGAACTCCGTCCGAACCTCCTCCTCGTCAAACGACTCAAAGAGCCTCACGAGCGCCTCTGGTTGCTCATAGGCGCAGTACGGCGACCAGATGAGTGGCTCACCGTCTGATAGCTCCAAGCGCTTCGCGAACTGGGCCTCGTCCCCGATCTGCAGCATGCGCTCTACGGTCGTCTGGTCGCCGATGTGGGCAGCCAGGTCAGAGAGTCGCCTAGGGGCCTCCGCCAGAAGCTCGAGGCTGTCCACCGCCGCACGATCCAACTCCGACGGCTGGTTGGACTGCCAATGACTTCCAAGGCGCTCGTACAGATTGTCGTGAAGGAGCGGGATGTGCTCCTCAATTCTGGTCACATTCTTGTGCCTGTCTTCGTGCAAAGTGACGTAGTCGACCTCTTGCAGCACTTGGAGCACCTGGGGGAGCGCGAAGGAATCTATCCCCCACTGCTGTGCCGCAATGACCTTGAGGACTTTCGGGTCTTTGATCAGATCGATTCCCTTGATGTTCGCCGCGACGGTGGCCGCCATCCCGGTCAGCCGCGTCGTGTCGAGCTCGGCCGCAATCAGGCCGCTCGTCTGATCAACCGTCTGCAGTCCGCTGTAAACGTCTTGAGCTCGCAGCCCTACCAGCTTCGAATCCACGCGGGAACGGTAGCTGCCTTTCACAATTTCGCGCAATAGTCGAAGTGGTCCGCCCCCAAGGTCTTGCCCGCAGAGCCAAAGCGCGGGTCTACAAGCGAAGCTCGGCGACTGACGATCCGGTAGCAACCTGCACATAGCCCGCTAAGTCGCCGGGCGCAGAAATTCTCCCCCTTCAGATCGCTAGAAACGCGCAACAACCGGCGAGAGCTACTCGGCCAGCAGCGCTTTGGCGTAGTCGCCGGGGTCGAACGGGCGCAGATCCTCGAGGGTCTCCCCCACGCCGATCAGCTTCACCGGGATCTCCAGTTCGGAGGCGATCGCGAGGGCGATGCCGCCGCGGGCGGTGCCGTCGAGCTTGGTCAGGACGACGCCGTCGACGTCGACCGCCTCGGAGAAGACCTTGGCCTGGCGCAGCCCGTTCTGGCCGGTGGTGGCGTCGATCGAGATCAGCGTCTCATGCGGGGCGTCGGGGATCTGCTTCTGGATCACCCGGCGGACCTTCGCCAGCTCGTCCATCAGGTTGCCCTGGGTGTGGAGGCGGCCGGCGGTGTCGACGATGACGACGTCGGCGCCCTGGGCGCGGGCGGCGTTGATCGCGTCGTAGGCGACGGCGCCGGGGTCGGAGCCCTCTTCGCCGCGGACCAGCTCGGCGCCGGCGCGCTCGGCCCAGGTTTCCAGCTGCTCGGCGGCGGCGGCGCGGTAGGTGTCGGCGGCGGCCATGACGACGCCGAGGCCCATTTCCTTGCTCAGGTGCCAGGCGATCTTGCCGATCGTCGTCGTCTTGCCGGTGCCGTTGACGCCGACCATCATCAGGATCGCCGGCTCGCCACTGAGGTCGATCGGGGCGCGGCCGGTGGAGGCGACCTCGGCGAGGATCTCGATCAGGCGGTCGCGGACGGCGACGCCGTCCATCGGCACCGCCCCCGACTCGACCTCCTGCTCGAGCCGCTCGACCACCGCGGCGGTGGTCGGGGCGCCGACGTCGGCGAGGATCAATGCCTCCTCCAGCAGCTCCCAGGTCTCGTCGTCGATCTTGTCGAAGAGGCTGGCCGAGATCTCCTCGGTCAGCGCCTGTCGGCTTTTCGAGAGGCTCTCGCGCAGCCGCTTGAAGACACCGCGCCGCTGCTCAGGAGCTCCCTCCTCTGCGGTCGCGACCGCAGACGGGCTCCGCGCCCCCAGGTCGACGATCTCCTGCCAGGTCGTAGACATGCCGCGAACGGTAACGGAGGGGGCGGGGTGGCCCTCACCAGACACTCAACCTCGAGCCATAGCGAGAGGTGTCTGGGGAGGGGCACCCCGCCCCCTCTCCCTATGCGACCGCGGAAAGCCCCGGTGCTTCGCCTTCGTCCGCGTCCTCGCCGACTTCACGCGGCAGGCGACGCGACACCACCTTGGTCACGCCGTCGCCGCCCATGCTGACCCCGTAGAGGACGTCGGCGGCGTCCATCGTCCGTTTCTGGTGGGTGACGATGACGAACTGGGCGCGGTCGGAGAAGCGGCGGATCAGCTGCAGGAAGCGGTCGATGTTGGCGTCGTCGA
Organism: Solirubrobacterales bacterium; assembly: GCA_035765335.1. Classification (GTDB taxonomy): domain Bacteria; phylum Actinomycetota; class Thermoleophilia; order Solirubrobacterales; family 70-9; genus VAYN01. The sequence continues at coordinate 11,281 of DASTXV010000083.1, read as the reverse complement.
GGGCGGCCTCGACCTCGTCGAGGATGTAGAAGGGACACGGCCGGGCGAGGAAGACGGCGAAGACGAAGGCCAGCGCCACCAGCGACTTCTCGCCGCCGGAGAGCAGCGAGAGTTTCCGCGTCGACTTGCCGGCCGGGGTGACCTCGATCTCGACCCCGAGCTCGTCGCGCTCTTCTTCCTCCTCCTCGGGCTCCGGCTCGGCGTCGGTCGGGGCCTCCTGCTCTCCCGCCGGCCGCTCCTCGTCGCGCACCGGCCGCAGGCTGACCCGGCGCAGCCGGCCGCGTCCGCCCGGGAAGAGGTGCTCGACCATCTCCTCGAAGTTCTTGGCCGTCGCCTCGAAGGTCTCCTCGAAGGCGCGCTCGATCTCGGCGTCGATGTCGCGGATCAGCGACTCCAGCTCCCGCATCGAGCGCTCGATGTCCTCGCGCTGGGCCTGCAGCGCCTCGACGTGCTCGCGCGCCTCCTCGTACTCCTGCTCGGCCAGCGGGTTGACCGGGCCGATCTGGGCGCGGCGGCGGTCGAGCCGCTCCAGCCGGCGGTCGATATCCGCCCGCTCCTCGTCGCTCAGCGCCTCCTCGGCCGGCGGGATCTCCTCCCCCAGCCGCTCGGCGATCGCGGCCAGCTCGCGCTCGGCCTCGGCCCGGCGGTCGCCCAGGTGCGCGGCCTCGACCTCGGCCCGGGTCAGCTCGTCGGAGGTCTCCTTCATCTGCGACTGCAGCTCGAACTCCTGCTGCGAGCAGGCGCGCAGCTCTTCGGCGATCTCGTCGCCGTCGTCCTTGCCGCCGACGACCTTCTGCTCGATCCGCTCGACCCGCGCCCGGATCGCCGCCCCGGCGGCTTCGGCTGCTTTCAGCGCGCTGCGCACGTCGTCGAGCAGTTCCTCGCCGGCGACCAGCCGCGCCCGCATCCGCTCGCGGTGGCGCTCGCCGAGCAGCCCCTCGGCGCGTTTGGCGTGGCGAGAAGCGCGCTCGGAGCCGTCGCGGACGTGCCCCAGCGCCGCCTCGCGGGCCGCCTCGGCGGCGTCGGAGGAGCGGGCGACGGCGAGACCTTCAGTCGCAGTCCGCAGACCGGCGTCGATCTCCCCCAGCTCCTCTTCCAGCTTCCGCGCCCGGTCGCCGGGGGACGAGCCCGGCCCCACGTCCAGCGTCAGCGGCCCCATCTCCGTTCGCAGGTTCTCCAGCCCCGCCTCCAGCTCCGCCTCGCGGCTGGAGAGGTTGGCGACCCGGACCGCGACCCGCTCCTGATCGCTGCGCAGCTTGGTCAAGAGGCCCCAGGCCTGGGTCCGCTGGCGGTCGCGGTCGGCGAACCGCTCCTCGGCGGCGAGCCGGCGCTTGCCGACCTCGGCCAACTGCGCCTCGAGCTTCTCGCGGACGCCCCGCGCCTTCGCCGCCGCCGTTTCGGCCGCGGCGGCGCGGTCGGCGCCGAAGCGCAGCTCCTCGGAGACGAGCTGCGCCCGCAGCCCCAGTTCCTCGCGCTCGATCCGCGCCCCCAGCTCCGCCGCCTGCGCCTGGCGCTTCAACGGCCGCAGCCGCGCCCGCGCCTCGCGCTCGACGTCAAGCGCCCGGTCGAGGTTGTCGCGCGCCGAGCGCAGCTTCAGCTCCGCCCGCCGCCGCCGTTTGCGGTGCTTGCCGAGGCCGGCGGCCTCCTCGATCAGAAGGCGGCGCTCTTTCGGCTTCGAGTGGACGATCGTCTCGACCCGGCCCTGGCTGATCACCGAGTGCATCTCGCGGCCGAGGTTGGTGTCGGAGAGGACGTCGGTGACGTCGGCGAGGCGGCAGCGGGCGCCGTTGAGGCGGTAGCCGCTGTCGCCGGAGCGGTCGAGCCGCCGCTCGACCGCGATCTCGGAGAACTCGGTGGCGGCGCGGCCGTCGGAGTTGTCGATCGTCACCTCGACCTCGGCGGCGCGGCGCTGGCCAATCCCCTTGCCGCCGGCGGAGATCACGTCCTGCATCGAGGCGCCGCGGATCGCCCCCGGGCTCTGCTCGCCCAGCGCCCAGAGGACGGCGTCGGTGATGTTGCTCTTGCCGGAGCCGTTGGGGCCGACGATCACGCTTACGCCGGGCGAGAACTCCAGGGTCGTCCGCTCGGGGAACGACTTGAAGCCCTTCATGGAAATCGATCTCAGGTACATCCGCGCACTCCTCGCATCGCCCAAAGGCTCCCGGTCGAATCGGACGCAATGGCGGGCCGATTAACCCCCAAGATGCGCCAAAGCCTCCTCCGCGGCGATCTGCTCGGCGGCCTTCTTGCTCCGACCTTTCCCCGTCCCGACCTGCTCCTCGTCCACGATCGCGACCACCTCGAAGGTTCGCCGGTGCGGGGGGCCCGTGGACGCGATCACCTCGTAGGTTACGCGCGCCCCGCGCTGGGCCAAAAGCTCCTGCAAAGCCGACTTGAAATCGATCCGCGTCTCGGAGGCGAGCTCGATCCGCGGCTCGAAGGCTTCCGCCACCGCCGCGGCGGTGCGCTCGAAGCCGAAGGCGACATAACAGGCGCCGATCAGCGCCTCGGTCGCCTCCGGCAGCGGCCGGCCCCCTTCGAGCAGGATCGAAGCCGGGATCGCCGCGACCATGTCCTCGGGCTCGTTCTCGCGCAGCATCGCCGGCACCCCCAGCTGCAGGCCCACCTCGGCGCAGGAGACGCCGCTGACGGCCTGGTTGTGGACCTTGGTCAAGCCGCCGGCCGCGAGCTTCTCGAAGCTGTCGTAGACCTTGGTGGCGACGGCGAGGCCGAGGACGCTGTCGCCGAGGAAGGCGAGGCGCTCGAAGGAGTCGACCCGGCGCTCGGTCCAGGAGGAGTGCGTCAACGCCTGGCGGCGCAATTCCTCGGGAAGCTCGTCGACCAGGGCCGCCAGCGCTGCAACGGGCGAGTCCGGCGACGGGGCCACGCTCAGGCGGGCGCGTGCTCGAGCACGAAGCCGACCGCGTCGCCCACCGTCTTGATGTGGGTGGCCTGCTCCTCGCTGACGGTGACGCCGTAGCGGTCCTCGAGCTCCATCACCAGCTCGTAGAGGTCGAGCGAGTCGGCGTCGAGATCCTCCTTGAAGCGGGTTCCCTCGTCGATCCGGCCGATGTCGACTTCGAGCTCCTCGGCGAGGTGCTCGCGGACCAGGGTGAGGACTTCGTCGCGAGTCATTGCTTTGCGTTGTTTATCAGGGCGGCGGTGCGGCCGACCGCGTCGACCTCGGCGCAGCGGGCGGCGAGCCGGACGGCGTTGGCGATGCCCTCGGGGCCGGAGCTGCCGTGGCCGACCACGGCGATGCCGCGCAGGCCGAGCAGGATCGCGCCGCCGGTGGTGTCGGGGTGGAGCTCGCGGCGGAGCCCGCTCAGCGCCGGTTTCAGCAGCAGGCCGCCGACCGCGGACATGGGGTTGGAGCGGGCGGCGTCGCCGACCGCGGCGGCGACGGTCTTGGCGGTTCCCTCGAGCAGCTTCAGCGAAACGTTGCCGGTGAAGCCGTCGGTGACGACGACGTCGGTCTTCGCGGCGGGAAGGTCGCGGCCCTCGACGTTGCCGGCGAAGCGGATCCCGGAAGCCTGGCTGAGCAGGCGGTGCGCCTCGACCACCTCCTCGCGACCCTTGCCCGACTCCTCCCCCACGGTCAGCAGGCCCACCGAGGGGTCCTCGACGTCGAGGACGGCGGCGCTGAAGGCGGCGCCGAGGAAGGCGAACTGGAGCAGGTGCTGGGCGCGGACCTCGACGTTGGCGCCGACGTCGAGGAAGAGGACCGGTTTGCCGGGGACCGGCAGCTGGACCGCCAGCGCCGGCCGCTGCACGCCCCTGAGGCGGCGCAGGCCGAAGGTGGCGGCGGCCATCGTCGCCCCGGTCGAGCCGCAGCTGACCAGGGCAGCCGAGTTGCCCTCGGCGACGTCGCGGGCGGCGCGGACGACCGAGGCCTCCTTCTTCGCCCGCACCGCCGGCACCGGGTCCTCCTCGTTGGCGATGTGGTCGGAGGTGTCGATCACCTCGATCCCCTCGGCGCCGTCGAGGCCGAGCGCCCGCTGCGGGCCGAAGACGCGGACGCCGATCCCGTCGGCCGCGGCCAGGCGCGCACCCGCGGCGAGGACGTCGAAACCCTGCTCCGCCCCGAACCCGTCGAGGGCGACCGTCACCGCGCGTCCGCGCGCCACGGCTACTCGGAGTCGGCGGTGGTGACCGTCTGGTCTTTGATCCCGCGCTGCTCGACGACCTCGCGACCGGCGTAGGTGCCGCAGGTCGGGCAGACGCGATGCGGCAGCCGCGGGCTGTGACAACGCGGGCAGCTGTTCAGGTTCGGCTGCGCGGCCTTGTGCTGAGCGCGGCGCTTGTCGCGGCGGGTGCGGGAAGTTCGCTTCTTGGGGACGGCCATAGGTCGCGGGATGGTAGCGGTTTGGGGAGGGGCGGGCACCCCCTCTCCAGGCGCATCTCGCTATGGCTCGATGTTGAGCGCCTGGAGAGGGGGTGCCCGCCCCTCAGTAGACAGCTTTGATTACGGCCAGGTCGTCTTTTTCCCAGCTGATTTCGCCGCCGGTCCACTCGGCGAGGTCGGCGGCGGTCTCCGGGAAGTCGTGGGTGGGGTCGATCTCGGTCACCTGGGGGTCGGCCTTGACGACGTCGCCGATCACGAAGGCGCGGGCCTGCTCGCGCACCTGGCGGAAGAGGTTCTTCTTCTGCTCGGAGCGTAGGTGGTGGATCGAGAGGACGCCGATGACGAGGTCCCAGGGGCCCTCGGGCAGGGGGTCCTCCATCCGCGCCAGCTGTACGTCGTCGTAGTTCTCCCGCGCCCGGAAGACCATGTCGGCGCTGGCGTCGAGGCCGATCACCCAGGCGTCGGGATAGGCCTCGATCAGCCGCCGGGTCGTCTCCCCCGTCCCCATCCCCAGCTCCAGGACGCGGGCGGGAGGAGACGGGATCGCCGCGATCGCCTGCTCCTGCAGTTCGTCATAGGCGGGGACCGCGGCGCGGATCCGCTCCAGGTAGCTCTCTGGTTTCCAGTGGAATTGGCCCATCTCGTAACCTCGTCGGAGCGGTCCATCGTAAGTCCCGACGCAGCGGAGGTGCGGAAATGGCGCAGGCGCCAATGACGACCATCGATCTCTCCCGCCTCTCGCTGGCCCACGGCGAGGGCAAACGACTCGAAGTGCCAGTGGCCTTGGAGCCCTTCGAGCTGGGTGGCCAGACCTACAAGCCCGAGCCCTGGGCGCCGACGGTGCGGCTCGAGGTGTCCCGCCCCAGCAACGGCTTCGCCTTCCGGCTCAACTTCCCGGTTCATCTCGAGGGACCCTGCATGCGCTGCCTCGAACCGGCTGCCCTCGATCTCGAGGTCGAGGCGCGCGAGGTCGACCAGGCCGGGACGGATGACCCGGAACTGCGCAGCCCCTACGTCGAAGACGACGAACTCGACATCGGCCGCTGGGCCCACGACGCCACCATCCTCGCCCTCCCCGCCCGCATCCTCTGCCGCTCCGACTGCGCCGGCCTCTGCCCCGTCTGCGGGGAGTCCCTCAACGACAACCCCCACGAGCACGAGGAAGCCACCGACCCGCGCTGGTCAGCTCTCAAAGACCTGAAGCTGGACTAGCCGTTGCAGGGGGGCGGGTACTCCCTCCCCAGACACTCAACATCGAGCCATAGCGAGATGTGTCTGGGGAGGGAGTACCCGCCCCCAGCCAACGCTAAGGCTGCTGATCCAGCTCGGGCTGCGGCTGATCCTCCTCGCGACCGGCGAGGCGGTCGCGGCCGCGCTGCACGGCGGCGAGGAACTTCTGCAGGTTCACTTCGAGGGTGTTGAGGATCTCGTCGGCGTAGTCCTCGGCGCCGAGGCGGATTTCACGCTCGCGGGTGCGGGCGTCCTCGACGATCTCGTCGGCGGCGCGCTCGGCCTGCTTGGTGACCTCCTCGTCGGAGATCAGGCGGGCCTGCTGCTCGCGAGCCTCGCGGACGATCCGCTCGGCCTCGCGTTTGGCCTCGGCCAGCATCTCCTGGCGCTCCTTGACGATCCAACGCGCCTGCTTGATCTCCTCGGGGATCGTCGCGCGCATCTGATCGAGGAGGTCGTAGATCTCCTCCCGATCCACGCGCACCTGATCCGTCAGGGGGACCGGACGGGCGTTGTGAACTACGTCATCGAGCTTGTCTATGAGGACCAGGACGTCCATATGAAGGTCGTAAGCCTACGTGTATGCGGGGGTTTTCGGGTGGATGAAGTTCAACGAGCCGTTTTTTGCAAGGCGACGCCCAAGCGGACGAACTGGTGCTGCACAGCCTACCTGTCGCCCAGGCGTTCGCCCAGCGCGGTGGCGACAGCCGGTGGAACGAGGTCGGAGACGTCGCCGCCGAAGGTGGCCATCTCCTTCACCCCGGTGGACGAGAGGAAGCTGTAGTGGGGAGAGGCGATCACGTAGATGCTCTCGATCCCCGGGTCGAGCTTGCGGTTCAGCTGCGCCATCTCGAACTCGTACTCGAAGTCGGAGATCGCCCGCAGTCCCTTGACGATCGCCTTGGCGTCGTTGTCGCGGGCGAACTCGACCAGGAGGTTGGCGAAGATCTGCACCTCGACGTTGGCGAGGTCGGCGGTCGCCTCTTCGATGAACGCCTTGCGCTCCTCGGCGGTGAAGAGGGTCTTCTGCTTGCGAACCGGGTTGTTGACGACGCCGACGACGACGCGCTCGAACACATTCGAGGTGCGGGTGATGATGTCGAGGTGGCCGTTGGTGACCGGGTCGTAGCTGCCCGGGCAGACGACCGTCCCGCTCTGCTCGCTCACTCGCCCGCCTCCCCGTAGATGGTGACGTCGGCGGCGCCGTAGCGGCGCTGCCGCAGCGGCTCCAGCGACTCGATCCGCAGCGGCCGGCGGGCGCCGCTCTCGACCACGGCCCGGCCGCCTGCGGCGAGCAGCTGCGGGAGGTGGATGTTGAGGTCCTGGGCCACGCGGTCGGCGAGTCTATAAGGGGCGTCGACGAAGACGAGGTCGAATTTCCCCGCAAAGGAGGGAGACGAAACCTCTTTCAGCCAGCGGCCGACGTCGGCGCGGACCAGCTCCGCCCGCTCCCCCAGGCCCAAGCGCTGGACGTTGCCGAGCGCCGGGCGGGTGTCGCGGTCGACGAGGACGGCGGCGGCGGCGCCCCGCGAGAGTGCCTCGATCGCCAGAGCGCCGGTGCCGCAGTAGAGGTCGAGCACGCGGGCCTCGACGACCCGATCGCCGAGGGCGGAGAAGATCGCCTCGCGGACGCGGTCGGAGGTCGGGCGGACCTTCCAGCCCTTGGGGGCGACCAGGCGCTGGCCTTTGAGCTCTCCGGCGATGACCCTCATGGGGAACCCTTCATAAGGGAATCGGGTCGGCCGCGCCGGTGCCGAAGCGGCGGTGGGCGGCGTCGAGCAGCGGTCCGAGGGCGGGGTCAGAGAGGGAGCCGTGGCGGCGCAGCAGCTCCAGCACCTCGTTCCGGGCTTCGACCAGCTTCGCCCCGTCCTCCGGCAGCTTGGCGACGGCGAAGCGCGGCAGGCCCGACTGGCGGGTGCCGAGGATCTCCCCCTCGCCGCGCAGTTCGAGGTCGACCTCGGCGAGCTTGAAGCCGTCGCTCACCTCGACAACTGCCTGCAGGCGCCGCCGCGCCAGCTCGCCGGCTTCTTCGGCGAACAGCAAGCACTGGCTCGGGTGCTCGCCGCGCCCCACCCGCCCGCGCAGCTGGTGCAGCTGGGAGACGCCGAAGCGCTCGGCCCCCTCGATGATCATCACCGTCGCGTTGGGGACGTCGATCCCGACCTCGATCACCGTCGTCGAGACCAGCACGTCGGTCTCGCCGGCGGCGAAGGCGCGCATCGCCTCCGCCTTCTCGGCCGAATGCATCTGCCCGTGCAGGAGGCCGACCCGGAACTCGCGCAGCTCGCCCTTCCGCAGTCGCTCGGCCTCGACCTCGGCCGCCTTGCCCGGCTGCTTCTCGGACTCGGTCACCAGCGGGCAGACGACGAAGGCCTGGCGGCCCTCGCGCAGCTGCCGGCGCAGGAACTCGAAGGCTTCGCCCCGCTGCCCCTCCTCGACCAGGTGCGTCGTCACCGGCTGCCGCCCGGCCGGCAGCTCGTGCAGCGCGGTCGTGTCGAGGTCGCCGTAGGCGGTCAGCGAGAGCGTGCGGGGGATCGGCGTCGCGGTCATGTGGAGGACGTGGGGCGCCATCCCCTCCACCCCCTTCTCGTCGAGCGCGCGGCGCTGACCGACCCCGAAGCGGTGCTGCTCGTCGACCACGCAGAGGCCGAGGCGGGCGAAGCGGACGGCCGGCTCGATCAGCGCGTGGGTACCGAGGATCAGTCCCAGCTCGCCGCTGGCGAGCTGGTCCAGGGCCTGCTTGCGAACCGGCGCGGGGGTCGACCCGGTGAGCAGCGAGAACGGGATCGCCTCTTCGGCGAGCAGCTTGCCGAGGGTGATCGCGTGCTGCTCGGCGAGCGTCTCGGTCGGCGCCATCAGCGCCGCCTGGTAGCCGGCTTCCAGAGCCCGCAGCATCGAGTAGACGGCGACCACGGTCTTGCCGGAGCCGACCTCCCCCATCAGCAGCCGCTGCATCGGCTCGCCGGAGTCGAGGTCGGCCTCGATCTCGTCGAAGGCCTTGAGCTGGTCGCCGGTCGGCTCGAAGGGGAGCGACTCGAGCCAGCGAGCGACGAGGTCGCCGGGCTTGCCGAAGCGCGGCGCGGGGCGAGCGGTGCGGTGGGTGCGCTTGCGGGTCGCGAGCAGGGCCTGGTGGAGGAAGAGCTCTTCGAAGCCGAGGCGCTCGTAGGCGGGCTCTAGTTCGTCCATCGACTGCGGGAAGTGGATGACGCGGAGGGCGTCGCCGAGGGCCGCGAGACGGCGGCGAGCGCGTAGCTCCGACGGCAGCCCCTCAATCGCGTTCGGCGAAAGCGAGATTGCCTGCTCGACCCAATCGCGGATCTGCTGGCGGCGGAGGTTCTCGGTGGAGGGGTGGATCGGGACCAGGCCATCCGGCCGCGGGTCCTGACTTGCGGAAGCAGTCATCTCCCATTCGCTGACGGCGAAACCTCGCTCCGAACGTTTGCCAGTTATGAGGAGCTCTGCGTCGGGTTCCAACTTCGATGCGACCCATGGCTGGTTGAACCAGGTGGCGCGGACGTGGCCTGAGGCGTCGCCGACTTTGACGCTGACCATGCGGAGGCGGCCGCGGCGGAAGGGGCGCGGTTGTTTGCCCTGAACCCGGACCTGGACGGTCGCGGTTTCGCCGGGTGCGACGTCTCCCAGCTCGCGGATGCGGAGGTCGCGGTGGCGGCGGGGGATGTGGAAGAGGAGGTCGCCGACGGTCCGGATGCCGGCCGCGGCGGCGGCCTCGGCGGTTTTCGGGCCGACGCCCTTGAGGGCGCCGAGGCCGACCTCGAGGACGCTGGGCCGGGGCCAGTGGACCGGGGCTTCGAGCAGGTCGCCGCGACCGAGCTCGCGATCGCCGGCGAAGGAACGCACTACTGGGCGGCCAGCAGCCACCACCAGCTCGGCTGTCCCCCCTCGTGGGTCTCGATCTCGACCCCGTCGGGGACGTGGGTGTCGATCTCCTCGAGCGCGATCGGGGCGCCGTCGCCGGCGATCACGGTGACGATCTCCGCCCCCTCGGCGAGGTGCCGCAGGGTCTGCGAGAGGGTCGAGCCGGCGCCGCCCCAGGCGACGATCTCGCCGTCGACGAAGCCGACCGCGTCGCCCTGCTTGAAGCGTCCCTGGGCGTCGTCGCGGGCGGCCGGCGCGATACCGCCCGTCGCCACCCCCTCCAGCGCCCCTTCCAGGCGCTCCGCGTTCTCCGCCAGCGGGGCCTCGGGGTCGAGCTCGACCAGGGCCAGCAGGCTCGCCTGCTGCGAGGTCGCCGGCACCACCCGCGCCGGCTTGTCGGAGAGCTCGCAGGCGCGCTCGGCGGCCATGATCACGTTCGAGGAGCTGGGCAGGACGAGGACCTCGTCGGCGGCGACGCTGTGGATGCCGGCGAGCAGCTCGTAGGTGGAGGGGTTGAGGGTCTCGCCGCCGGGGACGACGAGGGCGCCGAGGTCGCCGAAGAGGCGCTGCATCCCGTCCCCCGCCGCCACCGCGACGACGCCGGTGCGGCCGCTGAGGCGGGCGTCGCGCTCTGCCATCTGCTCGCGCATGTCGGCGACGTCGAGGTTGGTCACCTGGCCCACCCCGTCGAAGACGGCCACCGCCGCCTCCGGCTCGTCGGTGTGGACGTGGACCTTGAGGGTGACGTCGTCGCCGACGACGAGGACCGAGTCGCCGAGCCCCTCCAGCCGCGGCAGGTACTCGCGGTTGCCGAGGCCGCTGCCGGAGACGATGAAGTTGGTGCAGTAGCGGTAGCGGCTGTCCTCGTGGTGGGGCAGGCTGCGGCGCGGCGGCTCGTAGTGCTGGACCTCGGGCTCCTCGCCGTCGCCCCGCAGCGCCGCGACGACGCCGGCGAGGATGAGGACGAGGCCGTGGCCGCCGGCGTCGACGACGCCGGACTCGCGCAACGCCTCGAGCTGCTCGGGGGTGCGGGCGACGGCGCGCTCGCCGTCTTCGATCGCCCTTTCCAGCACCTCGGCGAGGACCGCGTCCTGCTCGGCTTCGGTCGCCTCGCGGCCGAGCCGCTGCTTCTCCTTGTCGAGGTGGGCGAGCTGGCGGGCGAGCGAGTGGGCCATCTCGCGGAAGACGGTCAGCATCGTCCCCTCGGCCGGCTCGCGGACCGAGTCGTAGGCGGCGTCGGCGGCGCGGGCGAAGGCGGCGGCGACCAGGGTCGGGTCGATCAGCTCCCCGGGCCGGCTGGCTAGCTCCTCGGCGGCGCCGCGGACGATCTGGCTCAGGATCACCCCGGAGTTGCCGCGGGCGCCCATCAGCGCCGCCCGCGCCAGCGCCTGGACCAGCTCGGTGCGGCCGATGTCGTCGACTTCCTGGCCGTCGAGGCGGTCGAGCTCCTCCATCACCGCCCGCATCGTCATCGCCATGTTGTCGCCGGTGTCGCCGTCCGCGACGGGGAAGACGTTGAGGTCGTTCACCTCCTGGCGCCGCTCCTCGAGGTAGGCGTAGGCGGAGGTGATGACGCGGCGGAACCGCTCGATCGAGGGATCGGACATCGCAGGGAATCTAGCCGTCCGCCTGACGACGAACGGCAGACGGGCCTCGACGGGGGCCCTCCTCAGGTGACGCGGCCGACCTGGAGCGTCAGCGGCGGCGCGCTCCCCACCAGCACGCGCAGAGTCACCATGGCGCGGCTTCGCAGCGCCAGGCCCGCGGGCCAGACGGTTCGCGGCTTGCCGCGGCAGGGAACGAAGCGGACGCGGGCATAGGGGTGGCCGC
>DASTXV010000082.1:0-23235 GCA_035765335.1 Solirubrobacterales bacterium | reverse complement strand
CGAAGGCGTCCAGCAGGCGCTGCTGAAGATCCTCGAGGGGACCACCGCCTCGGTGCCGCCGCAGGGCGGGCGCAAGCACCCCCACCAGGAGTTCCTGACGATCGACACCACCAACATCCTCTTCGTCTGCGGCGGCTCCTTTGCCGAGCTCGACAAGGTGATCGAGCGGCGGGTCGGCGACCGGGGCATCGGCTTCGGCGCCGAAATCTCCTCGCGCGAGAAAAAGGACGCCGGCGAGTGGTTCGAGCAGGTGCTGCCCGAGGACCTGATCGAGTACGGCCTGATCCCCGAGTTCATCGGCCGCCTGCCGGTGATCACGGCGATCCACCAGCTCAGCCGCGACGACCTGACCACGATCCTGACCGAGCCGCGCCACGCCCTCACCCGGCAGTTCCAGCGCTTCTTCGAGTTCGACGACATCGAGCTGGTCTTCTCCGAGGACAGCCTCGAGGCGATCGCCGACAAAGCTCTCGAGCGCGAGACCGGCGCCCGCGGCCTGCGCTCGATCCTCGAGGAGACCCTCCTCGACGTCCAGTTCGAGCTGCCCTCGCGCCGCGACGTCACCAAGTGCGTCGTCACCCGCGAGACGATCACCGAGGGCCGCCGCCCGACCCTCGTCACCGAGGCCGTCCAGCAGGACATCGGCCCGGCCGAAGAGCAGCTCGGCGAAGAAACCGCGGAGGTGGGGAGGGGGCGGGGACCCCCGCTGCCAAAGACCGTCGCGCAGCTGGTCGGACTTCCGGCTTCAGGCGTGACTTCTTGAGCCTTTGTCAGAGGGGGTACCCGCCCCCTCTGACACGCGCTAGAACCCGTTGGTGCTTTCCGTGGTTCCTTTTGCACCTATGGCGTCCAAAAGGAACCACAGCTCCGCCCGCAGGGCCCGTCCTCCCGTTCCGTGGTTCCTTTTGCACGTATAGCGTCTGAAAAGAACCACAGGATCTGGGGAATTTCCTTCGCGTCTGCCTGAGTTCGATCGGGGAGAGGGTGCCGGTGGGGGTCGTGAGGTACTCAGCATGGAGCCGGGCCAAAGACCTTCGAGGCGCAAGCAGTAACCGATGCACCCGGCGGAGGTGCTCCGAACGACCCCCACCGGCACCCTCCTTACCGACCCCCGCTTATCTAGACTCGCCGCGTGGACGCGGCGAAGCGGAAGAGGCTGGAGGAGACGACCCGGTACGACCCGACTGAGGTCGAGGCGCGGGTCTTCGCCGAGTGGATCGAGGGCGGGTACTTCCACCCGCAAGCGGAGGGGTCTCCTGAGGAGAACTTTTCGGTCGCGATCCCGCCGCCGAACGTGACCGGCGCCCTGCACATGGGGCACGCGCTCAACGGGTCGATGCAGGACGCGCTGGTGCGGATGAACCGGATGCGGGGGCGGAACGCGCTCTGGATCCTCGGCACCGACCACGCCGGCATCGCCACCCAGGCGGTGGTCGAGAAAGAGCTGAAGAAAGAAGGGAAGACCCGCCACGACCTCGGCCGCGAGGCCTTCGTCGAGCGGGTCTGGGAGTGGAAAGCCGAGTACGGGTCGCGGATCGTCGAGCAGTACAAGCGGCTCGGCGCCTCCTGCGACTACGAGCGCGAGCGCTTCACCCTCGACGAGGGCTACGTGCGGGCCGTCTACCGGGTCTTCAAGGAGCTCTTCGAGAAGGGCTACATCTACCGCGACAACTACATGGTCAACTGGGACCCGGGCTCGCACTCGGCGATCTCCGACCTCGAGGTCGAGAACCGCGAGGTCGAGGACGTCCTCTACTCGATCGACTACCCGGTCGAGGGCTCCGAGCAGGTGCTGACCGTCGCCACGGTGCGGCCGGAGACGATGTTGGCGGACACCGCCGTCGCCGTGAACCCGGGCGACGAGCGTTACCGCGAGCTCGTCGGCAAGCACTGCGTCCTGCCGCTGGTCGGGCGGCGGCTGCCGATCATCGCCGACGACCACGTCGACGTCGAGTTCGGCACCGGAGCGCTGAAGATCACCCCAGGCCACGATCCCAACGACTTCGAGATCGGCCGCAAGCACGGGCTCGAGGAGATCGGGGTGATCGGTCCCGACGGGCGGATGACCGAGGAGGCCGGTGAGTTCGCCGGCATGACCGCCGCCGAGGCGCAGACGGCCGTGGTCGCGGCCCTTCGCGAGGAGGGCAGTCTTCGCGCCGAGGAGCCCTACGTCCACTCGGTTCCCTTCTCGCACCGCTCCGGCGAGCGGATCGAGCCGCTGATCTCGCTGCAGTGGTTCTGCCGCATGGACGAGCTGGCGCGGCCGGCGATCGAGGTGGTCGAACGCGACGAGGTGCGGATAACGCCGCCGCAGTGGAAGCGCGTCTACCTCGAATGGATGCGCGAGATCCGCCCCTGGTGCATCTCCCGCCAGCTCTGGTGGGGGCACCGGATCCCAGTCTGGTACTGCGACGCCTGCGAGGAGACGATCGTCGCCGAGACCGAGCCGGAGCGCTGCGGCGCCTGCGGCGGCGAGCTGCGCCAGGAGGAGGACGTCCTCGACACCTGGTTCAGCTCGGCGATCTGGCCCTTTGCCACCCTCGGCTGGCCCGACGACACCCCGGAGCTGCGCGCCTTCTACCCGACCAGCTTCCTCACCACGGCGCGGGAGATCCTCTTCCTCTGGGTGGCGCGGATGATCATGACCGGGCTCGAGTTCCCGGGCGCGATCCCCTTCCGCGACGTCTACGTCCACTCGGTGATCCAGGCCCGCGACGGGCGGCGGATGTCGAAGAGCCTCGGGACCGGGATCGACCCGCTGGAGGAAATCGACGTCCACGGCGCCGACGCGCTCCGCTTCGGCCTGCTGGCGATGTCCTCGACCCAGGACGTCCGTTTCTCCGATGCGAAGGTGCAGCAGGGCCGCGACCTCGCCAACAAGCTCTGGAACGCCAGCCGCCTGATCCTCCTCAACGCCGCCGAGGTCGACCCGGCGCCGCGCCCGGTCTCGGTCGAGGACCGCTGGATCCTTTCGCGCCTGGAGCGCACGATCGCCTCGGTGACCGAGAAGCTCGAGACCTACGACTTCGCCCACGCCGTGCAGGAGGCCTACTCGTTCTTCTGGCGCGACCTCTGCGACTGGTACCTGGAGATCGTCAAGCCGCGCCTCTACGACGGCGAGGAGGAGGTGGCGGCGACGCTGCTCTACGCGCTGGAACGGGTGCTGGCGCTGCTGCACCCGACGATGCCCTTCGTCACCGAGGAGATCTGGAGCTTCCACCCGGCGCGGCAGGGGCATCTGGCCGCGCACGCCTTCCCGGTCGCCGACGAGTCGCTCGTCGACCGCGCCGCCGAGGAGGACGTCGAGAGCGGGATCCGCCTGACCCAGCGGCTGCGGGCCTGGCGCGACCTCGCCGGCGTCCCCGCCGGGGCGACGCTGGCGGCGGCGATCGACGGCGTCGAGCCGCCGGCGTTCGTCTCGCGGCTCTCGCGCTTCGAGTTCGACGGGGCCGGCGCCGAGCCGGTCGCCGCGATCGGGCCGGTGCGGGTGCTGGATTCCGACCAGCTCGATGCCACCGCCGTCGCCGAGCGGCTCGACAAGCGCCGCGAGGAACTGCGGGCCGAGGTCGAGCGCGGCGAGCGCAAGCTCGGGAACGAGGGCTTCGTCGCCAAGGCGCCGGCCGAGGTGGTCGAGGAGGAGCGGGGCAAGCTCGAGCGCTACCGTGCCGAACTATCCGAGCTGAGCTGACCCACGCCGACGCGTATCTGGAGTCCCTGGAGCCGGTCGGCTGGCGGCTCGGGCTCGAGCGGATGCACAGGCTGACCACGGCCCTCGGCCTGCCGCAACACCGCTTCGCCTCGATCCACGTCGTCGGCACCAACGGCAAGTCCTCGGTGACGCGGATGACGGCGGCGCTGCTGGAATCGCACGGGCTTCGGGCCGGCGCCTGCGTCTCGCCCCACAGCGAACGCTGGTCCCAGCGCACCCTGATCGGCGGCGAGGAGGTGGACGAAGCTGCCTGGGGACAGGCGGTGGAGCAGGTCGTCCGCGCCGCCGAGGGAGTCGACCGCAGCCTGGAGGAGGGCGACGCGGTGACGCAGTTCGAGGCGGCGACCGCGGCGAGCTTCGTGGCGCTCGCGAGGGCGCGGGTCGAGGCGGCGGTGATCGAGGCCGGCCTCGGGGGTCGCCTCGACGCGACCAACACGATCCCCTCGAAGGTCACGGTCCTCACCTCGATCGGCCTCGACCACACCGAGTGGCTGGGGGAGACCGAGGCGGAGATCGCGAAGGAGAAGCTGGCGGTGCTGCGAGAGCAGACGACGCTGGTGCTGGGAGGGGTCTCGGACGAGGTCGCGGCGCTGGCGGAGGCGTCCGCACGCGAGCGCGGGGCGCGCCTGGTGCGAGCGCCGGCCGACCCGGGGCCAGCGGTGCGCCTGCGGGCGCCGGGCCAGTACCAGCGCCATAACTTCGCGCTCGCCTGCGCCGCCGCCGAGGCCTTCCTCGACCGCCCGCTCGAGGCAGACCTCGTCGCGCGGGTGGCCGCCGCGGTCACGGTCCCCGGGCGTCTGGAGATGATCGCCGAGCGGCCGCCGACTGTGATCGACGCCGCCCACAACCCTGCGGGGGCGCGAGCGCTGGCGAACTCGCTGCCGGCGGTCGCGGGAGGCAAGCGCGTCATTGCCTGCCTGGCGATCCTCGCCGACAAGGACGCGAGCGCGATGGTCGAGGCGCTGGCGCCCGCGCTCGACCAGGTCGTCTGCACCGAGCTTCCGGCGGCCGCCCTGGAAGGACATGGTCGCCCCGGCGCCCGCTCGCGCCCCGCGGCCGAGCTGGCCGCGGCCTGCGAAGCGGCCGGCCTCCGCGCCGACGCGGAGCCGCAATTCGACGCCGCGCTGCGGCGCGCACGGGAACATGCCGCCGGCGAGCCCGAAGGCGTGCTGCTGATCGCCGGTTCCCACTATGCAATCGCCCCGGCGCGAGCGCTCCTAAGCACTTGACTATGCGAGGATTCCCGCATGGATCGCCCTCGCACCGCCGGTTCCGAACTGCTCTCGATGATGGGCCTCGTCGCCGCCGTCGTCGCGATCGTGATCCTCGTCTTCTTCGGCGTCGGCTACCTGTTCGGAAGGCTCTTCCTCTGAGAACAGGGTTAACGTCGACGACGGCGAAGTAGACTGCCGCCCCCCGCAGGGCGGCGCCCTCACACCCACTTATGCCTCTAGCGATCTTCGGCATCACCAACGACGGCCTCAATCTGGCCGCAACCCTCTTCCTGCTGATGCTGGTCGTGCTCTGGCTGGCGCTGATCGTCTACACCTACCTCGACGCGCGCCGCCGCATCTCCGACCCCTTCCTCGTCGCCTGCGCGACGGTTGCCTCCTTCTTCCCCTTCATCGGCACCGCCGTCTACGCGATCGTGCGGCCGCCGGAGTTCCTCGAGGACGCGCACGAGCGCGAGCTCGAGATCAAAGCCGCCGAGCTGCGGGTGCGGCAACTGCGCGAGCAGTCCTGCCCCAACTGCGAGTACCCGATCGAGAAAAACTACTTGCGCTGCCCGAACTGCCAGCGCCGGCTGAAGGACCCTTGCCCGACCTGCGGCAAGCCGGTCGATCCTCGCTGGGGGCTCTGCCCCTACTGCGAGTCCAGCCTCGGCGGCGGCGGCGAGCGGCCGCGACGCAAACGTAGGGACCCCGAGGAGCGCCAGGCCCGAAGCCAGGCGCCGCCGCGCCGTAGGAAAGCGCCGCCGGAGGCGGAGCAAGGGGACTCTGTAACCCAAGAGCAAAGGAGCCCCCGCCGTGAGCCGGACCCTGATCCTCGTCAAGCCTGACGCCTTCGAACGAGCTCTCACCGGTGAGGTGATCGCCCGCTTCGAGCGCAAGGGACTGCGGATCGCCGCCCTGAAGTCGATGCAGGCCGACGAGTCGATCGCCAACCAGCACTACGCCGAGCACACCGAGAAGCCCTTCTTCGGCGAGCTGGTCTCCTTCATCACCGGCGGCACCCTCGTGGCGATGGTCCTGGAGGGCGAGGAAGCGGTGAAGGCGGCTCGCCAGCTGATCGGCGCGACCAACCCGGTCGAGGCCGCCCCCGGTTCTATCCGCGGCGATTTTGCGCTCGAGGTGACCTTCAACATGGTCCATGGGTCTGACTCGGACGAGTCGGCTGAGCGCGAGATCGGGATCTGGTTCCCCGAGCTGTCCTGAGGGTCACGCTTGCATCCGGATCTCCCCAGAGGCGGGAGATCCTCGAAAAGCTTGGGCTCGAGTTCGACGTCGTTGTGCCGGGCGTCGAGGAGCTGACCAGCGGGGACCCCGAAAAACTTGTTCGCTTGAACGCGCTCCGTAAGGCGGGGGCGCTATGGGAGGGAGGCATGCCTGCGCGCGCCAACAACGTGCTCGGCATGCCTCCCTCCCCACCGGACCGGGTTGTTATTGCTTGTGACACGGACGTGGTTCTGGATGGGGAGGTGCTGGGGAAGCCGGCGGATGAGGCCGAGGCTCGGGCGTATCTCGATCGGATGAGTGGGAGGGCGCACACCGTGATGAGTGGGCTGGTGGTCGTTGCCGATGGCGAGGAGCGGGTTGGGATCGAGAAGACGACGGTGGTCTTCAAGGAGCTCTCTGACGCGGAAAAGGAGCGGTACGTCGCTTTCGGGGAGTGGGAAGGCAGGTCCGGCGGCTATGCGATCCAGACGCTTGGGTCTTCGTTGGTCGCGCGGGTGGAGGGGAGCGTGTCGAACGTGGTCGGGCTGCCGGTGGGGTTGTTGGCGGAGCTGGCGCCTGAGTTGTTCGAGCGGGGCTAGGCGAGGCTTACAGAACGCTAAGACGCGTTTGCCATCATCGCCCCTGGAAATGGGCATCTTCACCAAGATCGGCCTCCGCGGTCGCGACATGGCCGTCGACCTCGGAACCGCCAACACGCTCGTCTACGTCCGCGGCCGCGGCATCGTCCTCTCCGAGCCCTCGGTGGTGGCGATCGACTCGCTCACCGGCCAGGTCCACGCGGTCGGCGTCGAAGCGAAGCGGATGCTCGGCCGCACCCCCGGCACGATCACCGCGATCCGGCCGCTCAAGGACGGCGTCATCGCCGATTTCGACGTCACCGAGCAGATGCTCCGCCACTTCATCGCCTCCGTCCACAACAACCGCTTCGCCCACCCGCGGGTCGTCGTCTGCGTCCCCTCCGGGGTGACCGGGGTCGAGAAGCGCGCGGTCGAGGAGGCATGCCTCTCGGCCGGCGCCCGGCAGGCCTACCTGATCGAGGAGCCGATGGCGGCGGCGATCGGCGCCGGGTTGCCGGTGGCCGAGCCGACGGGCTCGATGATCGTCGACGTCGGCGGCGGCACCACCGAGGTCGCCGTGATCAGCCTCGGCGGAATCGTCGTCTCGCAGTCGATCCGGGTCGGGGGCGACGAGCTCGACGAGGCGATCGTCGCCCACTGCAAGCAGAACTACAAACTCGCGATCGGCACCCAGACGGCGGAGGAGGTCAAGCTCGAGGCCGGTTCCGCCTCGCCGCTGCCGGAAGAGGTGCGGACGGAGATCCGCGGCCGCGACCTCGTCTCCGGCCTGCCGAAAACGATCGAGCTGAGCTCCGAGGAGGTGCGGGGGGCGATGGAGGAGCCGGTCAGCCACATCGTCGCCGCGGTCAAGGAGACGCTCGACCGCACGCCGCCGGAGCTCGCAGGTGACATCATGGATCGCGGCATCACCTTGGCCGGAGGCGGTGCGCTCCTGCAAGGCTTGGAGCAGCGCCTGCGCGACGAGTGCCAGATGCCCTGTCAACTGGCAGAGTCGCCGTTGACGTGCGTGGCGGTCGGCTCGGGCATCTCGCTCGAGGAGGTCGAGACGATCCACCGCGCCGGCAAGAACAACGGCGCGCGGCCCCGGCGCTAGCCAGGACGCTGCCCATGCGAAGAACCCGAGAACTTAGGTCCCCAACGTGTATCGAAAGCAAGTACGCCGCCGCCGGGCGGTGCTCGCGCTGTTGATCGTCGGCTCTTTCGCCCTGCTGACCGTCACTTACGGGCAGGGCTCCGACGGCATGCAGCGCGGCGTCAGCACCATCTTCAGCCCGGTTCTCTCGGTCGCCGACCGGGCGCTCAAGCCCGCCCGCGACCTCGTCAACTGGTTCGACGAGACCTTCGACGCGAAGGGGCGCAACGAGCGCCTGCAGAGCGAACTCGAGGTGGCACGCGAGGAGGCGGTGGAGGCAAAGGCGGCGCTGGCGGAAAACGAGCAGCTGCGAAAACTGGTGGGGCTCGGCAAAAGCGGGGCGATTCCGGGCGGCTACACCGAGGTCGCCGGCCGGGTGATCGGGCGCTCGCCCACGGTTTGGTTCGCCGACGTGATGATCGACGTCGGCTCCGGCGACGGGGTAGAGGTCGACGACCCGGTCGTCAGCGGCGACGGGCTGGTGGGGAAGGTCTCCGCCGTGACCGGGAGCTCGGCCCGGGTCACCCTGATCGCCGACAACTCGAGCGCCGTCTCGGCGAAGATCGTCCCCAGCGGGACCCAGGGGCTCCTGAAGCCGGCGGTCGGCGATCCTGAGGACCTGATCCTCGACTTCCTCGACTCGGAAAAATTCGTCGGCAAAGGACAGGAGGTAGTCACCTCGGGCTGGCGTGGGGTGGGGGTCGAATCCGGCTACCCGCCGAACCTGCCGATCGGCAAAGTGGTCGAGGCCTCGCTGTTCGAGCAGGAGGCCCAGCAGCAGGTCCACATCCGCCCCTACGCCAACCTGCGCGAACTCGACATCCTCTGGGTGCTGACCGGGGGATCGCGCGGGTGATCCTGACGCCGAACATCCTCGCCCGCCTGGTCGCGATCGTGATCGGCGGCGTGATCCTGCAGATCACCTTCTTCTCGCAGGTGGCGCTCTTCCACGTCAGCCCCGACTTCCTGCCGGCGCTGGTGGTCGTGCTCGGCCTCCTCGGCGGCTCGCTGACCGGCGCCGTCTGCGGCTTCTCGGTCGGCCTGCTCCTCGACTGCCTGCTGATCGTCCCGCTTGGCGGCGGCTCGCTGGTGCTGATGGGGACCGGCTACCTGGCGGGTCTCTTCCGCGAGCGCTTCGAGATCCACAGCTCGCTGCTGCCGCCGCTGCTGTGCATGGGGCTGACGCTCTTCGCCCAGCTCGGTTTCGGCGCGGTCGAGGTGATGCTGGGGTTCGACGCCCCGGTCAGCGCCATGATCGTCCGCGACATCCTGCTGAAGTGCCTCTTCGCCTTCTTCGGCGGTTGGGCGATCTACGTCGGGCTGCGGCGGGCGCTGCGGCCGGCTCTGGTCGAAGACCGGGCGGTACGCCGCAGGCGACCCACCGCCTTGGGAGCATAGGAACGTGTACCTGCGGAACGACTCGCGTCCCCAGGGCAGCCGCCTCTCGCTGCGGGTGGCGGTGGTCGGCGGCGTCGCCGTCGTCCTCTTCGGGATCCTCTTCTTCCGGCTCTGGAACCTGCAGGTGATCTCCGGCGACGAGTACCTGGCCGAGGCGAAGAACAACCGCACCCGCGAGTTCAAAGTGATCGCCCCGCGCGGGAGCATCCTCGACCGCGACGGCGAGGTCCTGGTCGACAACCGCACCAGCCTGGCGCTGCAGCTGAACACGCAGAAACTTCCCGAGGACCCGGCCGAGGAACGGGCCGAGCTGAGGCGCCTGGGGGAGCTCACGCACATGTCCCTGCGCAAGGTGCGCCGGACGATCGAGGAAGCCGAAGAGGTCGCCGCCGGAGCGCCGGTGACTCTGCGCCAGGACATCGGCTTCGAGCTCGTCGCCTACCTGGAAGAGAACCAGGACGAGTTCCCCGGGGTGTCCGTGCAGCGCGTTTTCGTCCGCCACTACCCCAGCGGCAGCCTCGCCGCCCACGTCCTCGGCAGCGTCGGCGAGATCACCGAAGACGAGCTGAAAGAGCCGCGCTACCGGCAACTCGAGCCGGGCGACGAGATCGGCCAGGCCGGGGTGGAGGAAACCTACGACCGCTACCTGCGCGGCGATCCCGGGCGCACCCGGATCCAGGTCAACGCGCTCGGCCAGCCCACCCCGGGCGGCCAGCTCGTCTCGACGCCGCCGACGCCGGGGGACAACCTGAAGCTCTCGATCGACGCCGACGCGCAGGAAGCCGGTGAAGCGAAACTCGGCTACTACGGGCACGGCGGCTTCATCTCGATGAACATCGAGACGGGGCAGATCCTGGCGCTGGGCTCGAACCCGACCTTCGACCCCACGGTCTTGATCGCGCCGACCCAGGCGGAGGTCGACGAACTGTATAGGGACGAAGAGCTGGCGCCGCTGGTCAACCGCGCCACCGAAGGCGCCTACCCGACCGGTTCGATATTCAAGATCATCACCGCCCTGGCGGCGTTGGAAAACGACCGCATCACGACCGACGAGGTCGTCCAGGACAACGGCCAGATCGAAGTCGGCACCGAAACCTTCGAAAACGCCGGCGGCGAACCCCACGGCCCGGTCGAACTGCGGCGGGCACTCGAGGTCTCCTCCGACGTCTACTTCTATCTGCTCGGCCTCGAGATGTGGGAGACCTACGAGCTGCAGGATTGGGCGGAAAAGCTGGGGATCGGCCGCCCGGCCGGGCTCGACCTGCCGGAGGAATCCGAAGGCCTGGTCCCGAGCGCGGAGTGGCGCAATCAGCTCTACGAGGAAGACCTGACCGACCGTCCCTGGTCCTCGGGCGACAACATCCAGCTGGCGACCGGGCAGGGCGACCTGCAGACCAGCCCGCTGCAGATGGCGATCGCCTACGCCGCGCTCGGCAACGGCGGCAAGATCGTCAAGCCGCACGTGGGGATGGAAGTCGAGGACGCGGCCGGACGCGTGCTGCAGGAGTTCGAGCCGAAGATCCGCCGCAGGTTCCACATCGACCCCGGCTTCCGCACCGCAATCATGGAAGGACTGCACGCCGCCGCTCAGGGCAGCGAGGGCACCGCCGCCGGCGTCTTCGGCGGCTTCCCGATCCAGATCGCCGGCAAGACGGGGACCGCGGAACGGGTCGGCCACGGTGACCAATCCTGGTTCGCGGCGCTCTCCCCGTACCCGAACCCGCGTATCGTGACCATTGCCACCGTCGAGGAAGGCGGATTCGGAGCCGAATCTGCAGCACCAGTCGTGCTCGCCATCCTCGAAGCGATCTACGACAAGCAGGCCGAGGAAGTCTCGAGCGCCGGTGGGACCGAATGACGATGTACGCCACCCGAACCAGAAACGCCCGCCCGGAGCCGTTCACGGTCCACGTCGGCATCGCCGAGCGGCTCGGGCTCGCGCACATGGACTGGCCGCTGATGATCGCCGCCGTCGGCCTGATGGCCTTCAGCGTCTTCGTCCTCGGCGAGGCGACCCAGAACGACATCCCCGGCGACCCCAACTACTTCCTCGAGCGGCAGGCGATCTACGCGGCCATCGGCATCGTCGGGATGGTGCTGCTGATGCGGATCGACTACTCGCGCTTCCGCGAGCTGCGGGTCGGCATCTACACCTTCCTCTGCACCAGCATCGCCCTCGTCTTCGTCTTCGGCTTCGCCGCCCGCGGTTCCCGGCGCGCCTTCGAACTTCCCTTCTTCAGTTTTCAGCCATCGGAGCTCGGCAAGCTCCTGCTTGTGCTTGCGCTTGCCGGGTTCGTGATCGATGGCGCCAGACGCGGATCCGAGGTCCAGCGCACGGTGCGCTACCTCATCCTCGGCCTGGCACCGGCTGCGCTCGTCTTCCTGCAGCCCGACCTCGGCACCTCCCTGGTGTTCGGGGCCGCCACCCTCGCCGTCATGTACTTCGGAGGCGTCCCCTGGACGCACTTCGCAGTCATCGGCGGCATTCTCACCGCGCTGGTCGCGCTGGTCCTCGTAGTCGCTCCGGCGACCGGGGTCCCGCTCCTCAAGGGGTACCAGGAGGAAAGGCTGACGTCCTTCCTCGACCCTGACGAGCACGCCAGCGGCGCGGGCTACCAGCAGAACCAATCAGTGGTTGCCACCGGCGCCGGAGGATTGTCCGGCCGCGGCGACCAAGCCACCCAAACGCGGCTCGACTTCGTTCCCGAGCGGCACACCGACTTCATCTTCGCGGTGATCGGTGAGCGCTACGGCTTCATGGGCGCCGCGTTCGTCCTATCCCTTTACGCCCTGCTCTTCTGGCGGGCGCTGCGGATTACGACACTCTCGAAGAACGCCTACGGGACCCTTATCGCGGGCGGCATCGCCGTCTCGCTGCTGTTCCAGACGTTCGTCAACGTGGGGATGAACCTCGGCATCATGCCGATCACGGGGATTCCCCTGCCGTTGATGAGCTATGGAGGGTCCTCCGTCCTCGCTACCTTCTTGGCGGTCGGCGTTCTTCAGAGCATCAACGTCCAAGCGCATCTCGGTCAGAAGGGAAGGTTCGCCTGGTGATCTCTGGAAAGGGGTCCGGCAATGCGTACCTATCCGAACTGAGCTGAATCACAAATGAAAAAAACGATTTTGGTCTCCGCCGAGCGCGGCGAGACCCGTGTGGCCGTCCTCGAGGCAAAGCAGAAGGGCGGCAAAAGCCACGTCGCCGAGCTCTACATCGAGCGGCGCGGCCGGCGATCGATCGTCGGCAACATCTACAAGGGCAAGGTCGACAACGTCCTGCCCGGCATGGAGGCCGCCTTCGTCGACATCGGCCTCGAGCGCAACGGTTTCCTCCACGTCGACGAGATCGTCCTTCCGGGCGGTGAGCAGGCGCCCAAGCGCGGGCGCGGCCACGGCCGCCGCATCAACGAGCTGATCAAGCCGGGGCAGGAGATCCTCGTCCAGGTCGTCAAGGACCCGCTGAAGACGAAGGGCGCCCGGCTCTCGATGAACCTCTCGATCGCCGGTCGCTACCTCGTCTACGCCCCGCAGGGGAGCGGCGTCGGGGTCAGCCGGCGGCTCGCCGACAAAGAGCGCGACCGCCTGCGGAAGATGGTCGACCGCACCTACAAGGGCCCGGGCGGGCTGATCGTCCGCACCGCCGCGCACGGCGCGAAAAAAGCCGACTTCGTACGGGAGATCAAATACCTGCAGAAGCTGAACGAGGTGCTGGAGCGGCGCTCGGAGTCGACCAAGGGGCCGGCGCTGGTCTTCCAAGAGGCCGATCTCTCGATCCGGGTCCTCCGCGACGTCTTCCTCAACGAGTTCGAGAAGGCCGTGATCGACTCGCCGAAGCAGTTCGAGCGGGTGACGAGCTTCTTCCAGCGCACCGCGCCGGAGCTGGTCGGCGGGGTCGAGCTCTACGAGGGAACCAAACCGCTGTTCGAGAAATGGAAGGTCAACGAGGCGATCGAGTCGACCCTGAACCGGCGGGTCGACCTGCCCTCCGGCGGCTACCTGATCATCGACTACGCCGAGGCGCTGACCGTGATCGACGTCAACAGCGGCTCCTTCACCGGCCGCGGCAAAGGCGGTCTCGAGGAGACGATCACCAAGGTCAACACCGAGGCCGCCGAGGAGGCGGTGCGGCAGCTGCGGCTGCGCGACATCGGCGGCATCATCGTCGTCGACTTCATCGACATGGCGCGGGCCAGCAACCGCGACAAAGTCCTGAAGGTGATGCGCAAAGCGCTCGACGCCGACAAGTCGAAGAGCTACGTGGTCGAGGTCTCGCCGCTGGGCCTGGTCGAGATGACCCGGCAGAACGTCACCGACGGCGTGCGGGAGATCCTCACCGCGCCCTGCCCGACCTGTCACGGCGAGGGCGTCGTCCTCTCGGCCGAGACGGTGGCCCTGGAGGGGCTGCTGAAGATGCGCGACATCGCCGCCGAGAAGGCCGACGCCGAGGCCTTCCTCGTCCGCGTCAACCCCAAAGTCGCCCACGAGCTGACCGACGAGGACAGCGGCCTGGCCGAGCTCGAGCAGGAGACCGGCAAGCGGTTCCACTTCGAGGGCGGCGAGGCGCTGCCGATCGACACCTTCGAGCTGGTCGAGGCGGGCAGCCGGGCGGAGATCGAGGAGCGGGCGCTGCCGTTCAAGGTCGGCGAGGAGGTGCTGGTCAAGATCGACGAGCCGCACATGTACAACGCCGATGACGCCGTCGCCCGGATCGACTCCTACATCGTCAGCGTCACCGGCGGCGGTCCCTACGTGGGGGAGCGCAAGCTGGTGCGGATCGACGAGGTCGAGCGCGCGGCGGCGATCGCCTCGCTGCTGGGCGGCGATTCGCCCAACGGCTCCGGAGGAGGCGAGGAAAACGGCTCCCAGCTAGAATCCTCCGCTCCTTCGCGCAAACGCAGGGGCCGCCGGGGCGGTCGTGGGCGTTCGCGCGCCAAACAAGGCAGCAAGGACGAATGAGCACTTACGCGGTCATAGAGAGCGGCGGCAAGCAGTACAAAGTCGAGGAGGGCACGTCCCTGCTCGTCGACCGGCTTGACGCCAAAGAGGGCGACAAAGTCGCCCTGCGGCCGGTCCTCTTCCGCGGCGACGACGTCGTCGCCGCGGCCAAGGATCTGGCCAAAGTCAAAGTCGAGGCCAAAGTCGCCGAGCACCTGCGCGGGCCCAAGGTCAAAGTCTTCAAATACAAGGCGAAGAAGGGCTACCGCCGTCGCGCCGGCCATCGCTCCGAGCTGACCAGGCTCGAAGTGACGAAACTGAAAGGGAAATAGGCATGGCGCACAAGAAAGGACTCGGCTCCAGCCGCAACGGCCGCGAATCCAACCCGAACATGCTCGGGGTCAAGGTCTTCGCCGGCCAGCGCGTCAGCGGCGGCGAGATCATCGTCCGCCAGCGCGGCACCCGCTTCTGGCCCGGCGACGGCGTCGGCATCGGCCGCGACCACACCATCTTCGCCACGCGCCCTGGAACCGTGGAGTTCAAGCCGGCCCGCAAGGGCCGCACCATCAGCGTTCTGCAGGACTAGCTTCCTGCGCAACTTTTTTTGCGAGAGTTGGCGCGAAACTCTTACGTTTCGCGCACAAAACGTTGCACCTGATCCGGTAGCCTGGCATCATGGCCGTGATGGCAAGAGATGTCTGGACCGACGAGCACCTTGGCAACCTCAATAAGAGGGTCGACGAGGGGTTCAAGGAGACGCGGGAGGAATTTCGCGCCGTTCGCAGTGAGATGAAGGGCGAATTCCAAGCCGTCCGGGCCGAGATGAAAGGAGAATTCCAGGCCGTCCGGGCCGAGATGAAGGGCGAATTCCAGGCCGTGAGGGCGGAGATGAAGAGCGAATTCCAAGCCGTCTGGGCGGAGATGAAAAGCGAATTCCAATCTGTTCGAGGGGAGATTCAGGCGGTTCGCGGGGACCTCGGCGGTCAGATCGCGGCGTTGCACCGGACCACGCTTCAGCTCTTCGGCGGGATGATGGTGACGATGGTTCTCGGCTTCGGGGGGATGATCCTCACTTAGTCCAGCGGGCCGTAACCTCTCCCCGGTGTACGACAAGGCGAAAATCTGGGTCGAGGGCGGTGGCGGCGGCAACGGCTCCATCTCATTCCGCCGCGAGGCGCATGTGCCGCGTGGGGGGCCCGATGGCGGTGACGGGGGGCACGGGGGCGACGTGGTGCTCGTCTGCGACTCCTCCAAGCGTGACCTCGGCGCCCTGAGGGGGAGCAAGCACTTCCGGGCGCAGCGGGGGCGGCATGGGGAAGGCTCGAACCGGCACGGGGCCAGGGGGGAGGACATGGAGATCCCGGTGCCGCCGGGAACGCAGGCGACGGCGGTCGACGGCAGCCGGATCGACCTTCTCGCGCCGGGGCAGCGGGCGGTCGTCGCCCGCGGCGGCCGCGGCGGCCACGGGAACAGGCGTTTCACGACCTCCACGCGGCAGGCGCCGCGGTTCGCCGAGAAGGGCAACTCCGGCGAAGCGGACTGGATCGAGCTGCGGCTGAAGCTGCTCGCCGACGTGGGCTTGGTGGGGCTGCCGAACGCCGGCAAGTCCTCGCTGCTCGGCCGGCTGACGCGGGCGGCGCCGAAGGTCGGCGACTACCCGTTCACGACGATCTCGCCGGTGCTTGGGACGATCGAAGGCGAGGATCGCCAGGCGGTCGTCGCCGACATCCCCGGCCTGATCGAAGGGGCGGCGGAGGGCGCCGGGCTCGGACACGAGTTCCTCGCCCACGTCGAGCGCTGCTCGATGCTCGTCCACCTCGTCGACGTCGCGCCGATGGAAGGAAGCCCTTGGGCGGACTACGAGACGGTGCGAGGGGAGCTGGCTGCGCACGGCGCCGGGCTGGAGAACCTGCCGGAGCTGGTGGTGCTGAGCAAGCGGGACCTGCTTCCGCTCGAGCAGGTAGCCGATGCGGTGCGGGAGTGGGAGGAGCGCCTCGGCGACCGCGCGCTCGGCGTTCTCGGGGTCTCCTCCGCCACCGGCGAAGGGCTGGAGGAGCTGCGGCGGCGGATCCTCGCCGAGCTGCCCGAGCAGGCGCCGCTTGCCGCTCCCGAGGCGCAGCCCGACGATGAGTTCGAGGCCGAGCACCGCGTCTACCGCCCCGCCGGCGAGGGCGGCTACTGGGTCGAGCGCGAGGACGACGGCGGCTTCCGCGTCCTCGGCCGCGGGGTCGAGATGCTGTTCGAGCGCCACGACACCAAAAACGAAGAAGCGCTCGCCTACCTCGAGCAGCGGCTGAAGGAGATGGGGGTGCTCGCCGCCCTCGATCGCGCCGGCTTCGAGCCCGGCGACGACGTCCGCATCGGCGAGCACGAGTTCGAGCTACACGTCTAAGTAGGGCTCGAGCCCCTCCCGCAGCCAGTCCGGAATCTCGGTCTTCTCAAAGCTCTCCGCGTCGACGAAGACGTGGCGGATCCAGCCCTCGACCAGGAGCTCCTCGCCGCGGTGCAGCCAGAGGCGAGTGGTCATGCTGGTGGTGCCGAGGCGCTCGATCGCGGCGCTGATCGTGACCAGCTCATCGAAGCGGGCGGAGCCGCGGAACTGGGCGTTCACCTCGGCCACGACCATGTCGATCCCACGCTCCTCCATCACCGCGTAGGAGCCGAAGGCCTCGCGCCACAGCTCGGTGATCGCGTGGTCGAAGTAGGCGAGGTAATTGGCGTTGAAGACGATCCCCTGCGGGTCGCACTCGCCGTAGCGGACGCGGAACTCATGGGAGAAGCGGGTGCTCACGTCTCCATTCTCGGCTACTTTCCCCGCCATGACCCTGGTCGTCAAGCTCGGATCCTCGATCGTCGCCGCCGATGACGGCGAGCTGCGTACGGACGTGCTCGATCTGGTCTGCGAGCAGGTGGCGCGGCTGGGGCAGGGCGGGGAGCGGGTGGTGATGGTGACCTCGGGTGCGATCGCCCGCGGGATGCGGCTGATGGGGCTGCCGGTGCGGCCACGGGCGATGGACGAGCTGCAGGCGGCCTCCGCCGTCGGCCAGGGCGATCTCTTCCGCGCCTACGAGAGCCGTCTCTCCAGCCACGGCACCCGCGCCGCCCAGGTGCTGCTGACGGCGGCCGACATCGGCGCCCGCACCAACTACCTGAACGCGCGCCAGACCCTGCGGCGGCTGATCGAGTGGGGGGTGGTGCCGGTCGTCAACGAGAACGACACCACCGCGACCGACGAGATCACCTTCGGCGACAACGACTTCCTCGCCGCCCAGGTGGCGCTGCTGCTCGACGCCCGGCTGCTGGTCCTGCTGACCAACGTCGACGGCCTCCTCTCCGGCGATCCGCGCACCGCGCCGGATGCGGAGCTGATCGGGGAGGTGACCGACTTCGCCCAGCTCGACCGGCTCGAGATCGGCGACCGCACCTCGGTCTTCGGCTCCGGCGGGATGCGGAGCAAGGTGGGGGCGGCGGAGATGGCGAGCGAGGCCGGAATCCCGGCGGTGATCTGCAACGGGACCAAAGGAGGCACTCTGCTGGCCGCGGCAACCGGGGAGGCCTGCGGCACCCGCTTCGCCCCCGGCGAAGGCAAGACCTCGAGCTTCAAGCTCTGGCTCAAGTACGCGAAGCCGGCGCGGGGGCGCCTGATCGTCGACGCCGGCGCTGCCCGCGTCCTGCGGGAGAGCGGTTCCAGCCTGCTGCCGGTCGGGATCGCAGCGGTGGAGGGGAGCTTCGAGCCGGGCGACGCGATCGACGTCGCCAGCGACGGCGAGACGATCGGCAAAGGGATCGTCGAGTACTCCTCGCGCGAGCTGCAGCAGGTGATCGGGATGCAGAGCGCGCAGGTGCGCGAGCTGCTTCCGCACGCCGCCGAGGAGGTCGTCCACCGCGACCGCTTCGTGTTGCTCTAAAGCGGCGCGCAGGCGCCCCCCAGCTACCCTTAGCCGATGGCCGTGACCGAGACCACCGTCGCCGAGAGCTGCGCTGCGGCCAAGCGCGCCGCGCACGGCATCGCCACCGCCTCGACCGAGGCCAAGAACGCTGCCCTGGAGGCGACCGCGCGCCTGCTCGAAGAGCGCTCGGAGGCGATCCTCGAGGCCAACGCCGGCGACCTCGCCGACGAGCGCGCCGCCGGCCTCACCGACGCGCTGCGCGACCGCCTGCGGCTGACGCCGGAGCGGGTGGCGGCGATGGCCGAGGGAGTGCGGGTCGTGATCGCGCTCGAGGACCCGGTCGGCGAGGAGCTGGAACGGAAAACGCTTGCCAGCGGCATCGACCTGCGCAAGGTGCGGGTGCCGCTGGGCGTCGTCGCCGTCGTCTACGAGGCGCGGCCGAACGTGACGATCGACTGCGCGGCGCTGACGATCAAGAGCGGCAACGCGATCGTGCTCCGCGGCTCCAGCTACGCCGAGCGCTCCAACGCGGCGCTGGCGGCGATCGTCCGCGAGGCGCTGGCCGAGGCGGGGCTGCCGGAGGACGCGGTGCTCTCACTCGGCGGCGGCGGCCATGAGGAGCTGGCCGAGCTGGCGACCCAGGAGGGGCTGGTCGACCTCCTGATCCCGCGCGGTGGCGAAGGCCTGAAGGCGGCGATCAAGGCGGTGGCGACGGTGCCGGTGATGTACGCGGCGGCGGGCAACTGCCACGTCTACGTCCACGCCGACGCCGACCCGGAGATGGCGCGGCGGATCGCCGTCAACGCCAAGGTCCAGCGGCCGGGCGTCTGCAACGCCGCCGAGACCCTGCTGATCGACGCCGCGATCGCCGATCGCTTCGCTCCCGCGGTCCTTTCCGACCTGGTCGCCGCCGGCGTCGAGCTGGTCGGGGACGAGCGTGTCCGCGCTGCCGCCGGCGAGGTCGAGGTCGGACCGGCCACCGACGAGGACTGGGACAGCGAGTACCTCGGCCTGAAGCTGGCCGTCGGCGTCGTCGACTCGGTCGAGGACGCGATCGAGCACGTCAACCGGCACGGCACCGGCCACTCGGAGGCGATCGTCACCTCCTCGGAGGAGGCGGCGGAGGCCTTCACCGACGGCGTCGACGCGGCCGCCGTCTACGTCAACGCCTCGACCCGCTTCACCGACGGCTTCGAGTACGGGATGGGCGCCGAGATCGGCAACTCGACCCAGAAGCTGCACGCCCGCGGGCCGATCGGGATGCGCGAGCTGACCACCTTCAAGTACGTGGCGCGCGGCGACGGCCAGGTGCGTGAGTAGCTCCGGGGGCGGGGCGATCGGCGTGCTGGGGTCGGCCTTCAACCCCCCGCACCTCGGTCACCTGGCGCTGGCCCAGGAGGCGCTCTGGCAGCTCGGCCTCGAAGAGGTCGTCCTCGTCCCGACCGGCGAGGCGCCGCACAAGCGGATCGCCGACGACCCGGGGAAGGAGGCGCGGATGGAGATGACCCGGCTGGCGGCGGCGGACGACTCCCGCTTCTCGGTCTCCGCTCTGGAGGTGGAGCGCGAGGGACCGTCCTACACGTATGAGACCTTGGGGGCACTTGCAGAGGAACGGGCCGACAAGGAGCTGGTGTTCGTGATGGGGGCGGATGCTGCGGTCGGGCTGGAGAGCTGGCGGGAGCCGGCGCGGGTCGTCGAGCTGGCGAGCCTCGCGGTCGCCCGCCGCTCCGGCGTCTCCGACTCCGAGGTGGGGACGGTGATGCGCAGCCTCGGCTGCGAGGGCCGGGCGACGATGCTGGAGATGCCGCAGTTCGGGGTCTCCTCCTCCGCCGTGCGCGAGCGGGCCAAGCAGGGCCGGCCGTTGCGCTACCTCGTGCCCGATTCGGTCGCCGCTTTCATCGAAGAGGAGGGGATCTACCGGTGAACCAGGATCAGTCCGAGCAGTTGGCGCGGCATCTGGCGGAGATCGCCGACTCGAAAAAAGCCGAGGACGCGATCGTCCTCGACATGCGCAAGCTGGTCGCCTACACCGACTTCCTGGTGATCTGCACCGCCCGCAGCGAGCGGCAGGCGCGGGCGATCGTCGACGAGGTGCGGCTGCGGGTGAAGCGGGAGACCGGCCTGCTGCCCGGCGGGGTCGACGGCGGCGGCGAAGCCGGCTGGACGATCCTCGACTACCTCGACTGCGTCCTCCACGTCTTCACCCCGGAAGCGCGCGAGCGCTACGGGCTGGAGGACCTGTGGCGCGACGCGCCGCGGCTGGAGCTGGAATTGGACGCTCCGGAAGCCCCCGAGGCCGCCAGCGCATAAATACGTCCGAGCGCCTATCTACGGTGCCGGTCCATGAATGGGTTCAGGTGGGCGCTGCTCGGGTATCGGCGCGCGGAAGTGGAGGCGGCGATCTCCGATCGCGACGCTCGCATCCTCGGGCTCGAGCTGAAAGCCGACGCCCAGCGCACGGCGGTCGCCGAGCTGGAGGGCGAGACGGCGACGCTCTCGGGCATGGTGCTGGAGCGGGAGCGGGAGATCCGGGTTCTCGGCCAGCGCTTGCGCGAGGCGAACGAGTGCCACGACCGCAGCATCGCTTCCCTGGAGGCGATCACCGCCCGGCTCGAGGAGCTGGAGGCGCAGGCCCGCGGGCAGGCCACCCGGATCCGGATGAAAGCCCTGCGCGAGGCGGTCGAGGTGAGCAAGAAGGTGAAGGCGCTGACCGACGCCGAAGCCGAGGCGGAAGGCCTCGAGCCCGAGGCGGCGGACGAGGAGGGTCTCTACGCCGGCCGGGTCAAGCTCGAGATCGGCCCCCTCGGCGACTTCTCGCAGCTGGTCGGCTTCGAGGACGCGGTCGGTCAGCTCGGTGCCTCCGACATCTCCGTCGAGCGCTTCTCCGAGGGCCGCGCCACCCTCTCGATGAACCTGGACCAGCCGGTCGACCTCCTGCGCGAGCTGGAGGAGCTCTCGACCCTCGACTTCAAGGTCCGCCACACCGCGGCCGACAACCTGATCCTCGATGTCGACGAGGACCAGGGCCCGGAACAGCGCGCAGCCTGACGGCGCTAAACTGGGCCCCATGTACGGGGCTGTAGCTCAGCTGGAAGAGCGCATCGCTGGCAGCGATGAGGTCAGGGGTTCGAGCCCCCTCAGCTCCACTCTTAACTTCGGCCCACCATCTCGGCGGCGCCGGCTGCATTCGCAGCGTCTTTCTCCGCAGCCCTAGCCGCCTCTGCAATTGCTGCCTTTTCCCTCCCGAGCGGGGATTTTTGGCCTGCGCCAAAGCGCGTGTCGCGGCTTTCTCGGGGTGGGTTGAGTTCACCTCTATGGACTTGCGGACCCGGGGTCAATTCCCTGCGCTAGATGCCGCGCCGCGACGACCCCCAGATCGGTCTCGGGAAAGCCATCCGGAAGCTCCGGACGGAGAGTCACCTGAGCCAGGAGACGCTGGGCCACCGCGCCGACATCCACCCGACCTGGATCTCCCACATCGAGTCGGGCCGGATCAACCCGACCTGGGGCAACGTGCGCCGGATCGCCAACGGGCTGAAGGTCCCGCTCTCCCAGCTCGCCGATCTGGCCGAGGACCTCGAGCGCAAGTACAGCGAGGCCTGAGCTACCGCAGTCCCGCCGCCCGGAAGCTCGCCCGCAGGCGCCCGGCCTTCTTCGCCAGCTGCGGGACGGCAACCGCCCGGAACTGCAGCTTCCCCTTGCGGTAGCCCCAGACGCGGTCGCCGCCGGGGCCTTTGCGCACGACGTAGATCCCGCGTCCCAGCTTCTTCGCGCCCTTCGGCTTCTTCTTGCCGGCGGCGGTGGTGGCGATGAAGGCGATCTCGCCACTGCCGTCGAAAGCGGCGGCGACCCCGGCCTCGCGAGCGCCCCTCGCCTTCTGCTGGGACGAGCACCAGAGGAAGGCGCTGCCGGCGCGCCGGCGCGGCTGGCCGACGGCGAGCAGCGTCTGCTGGGGGCTGCCACCGAGCCGCAGGGGTCCGAAGCCGGAGCGGGAGAGCCGCTTCGGCGCCGCCAGGCAGCTCGACCCCGGCACCCCGACCGCCCGCTCCCAGGTCTGCAGGTAGGCCTCGGCGCCGCTCATCAGGTCCTCGGCGATCGGCTCGCCGGCGAGCAGCCGCAGCTGCTCCATCCAGTCGGGATAGAGGCCGTAGTGGGCAACGCCGTCGCGGTTGACGTCGTAGACGCGCTGGCCGGAGACCTGGCGCTCGAAGGTGACGCGCCCGTCCAGCGATTTGAACGGGTAGGAGACGGCGTTCGACTGGTCCGCGCCCCGCGCCGGCGGCTGGGCGTGGAAGCCGTTGGCGTCGGCGCCGAAGCCGATCCCGAAGCGGTAGCGGGGGTCGGCGGCGGCCCGCAGCTGCCGCCATTCCTCGATGAAGCTCTCGGGGCTGGTCGTGATCGGCTCGATGAAGCCGCCGAGGGCGTAGACGCGGGAGCGCAGCTCGGGGGACATCCAGGAGTGCGAGGAGAGGACCCCGGAGAACCCGCGCGCCTCGGCCAGCTCCAGCGTCCGCGTGGCGGTCTTCAGGCTCATGTGGTCGACCTCGATCATCAGCCCGCGGTCGATCATCTGCTCGACCGTGAATTCGCCCAGCGGCGTCAGGCCGAGGGCGTTGCAGTGCGGCGGCGGCGGATAGACCGGCAGCACGCCTTTCGGCATGAAGGCGAAGAGGCCGGCATCGATCACGTCGACGTGGGTGTCCTGCGGGTTGTCTTCGCCCTCTCCCTGGCAGGTTTCGATCTGCCAGAAGTGACCGGTCTGCTTGAAGTTGGCGGCGTTGATCGCCGCCCCGAAGGCGCCGCTGTCGAAGCGCACGCCGCCGAGCGCGTTGTCGAACTTGTGGATCGGGAAGAAGGAGGCGACCCCCATCCGCTCGATTTCGTCAAGCCCGGCGACGATCTGCTCGCGGCTGCAGCGCGGCAACAGCTCCGAGCCGCCGCAGCCGAAGATCTCCGAGGTCTCGATCCCGAGGACGACGGCCAGCTTCCCTTCGTTGACCACGCGTCGGGCCTCAAAGGGGTCGCGGACGATCCGGAACCAGCCTTTGCCCGGTCCGCCTGACTTCTCGTCGATGTAGCTCTCGAGCTCCTGGATGCGCCGGTACTGGAGGCGGACGCTGTCCATGTCGTCGCAGCT
>DASTXV010000081.1:0-11542 GCA_035765335.1 Solirubrobacterales bacterium | reverse complement strand
CGGCCGGTCTTGGCGAGGAAGACGTCGTCGAGCGAGGGGGCGTGGAGCTGCAGCTGCTCGATCGCGATCCCCTCGGCGTCGAGGGCGCGCACCACCTCGGCCAGCTCCGAGGCGCCGCCCTCGAGGCGGACCGCGACGCCGCGCGGGGAGGTGCCGGCGCGTCGTCCGAAGCGCTCCAGCACCGCGGTCATCCGCTCCCGGTCGCCCGGCTCGCGCGGCACCGCTTCCACCGTCGGCCGCCCGATCTGCGCCTTCAGCTCCGCCGGCGTCCCCTCGGCGACGAGGTGGCCGTGGTCGATGATCCCGACCCGGTTGGCGAGCGCGTCGGCCTCCTCCAGGTACTGGGTGGTGAGGAAGACGGTGACGCCGTCCTCGTTGGCGAGCCGGGCGACCTCTTCCCACAGCGCGGTGCGGCTCTGGATGTCGAGCCCGGTGGTCGGCTCGTCGAGGAAGAGGATGCGCGGCCGGTGGGCGAGCGCCAGCGCCAGGTCGAGCCGGCGTTTCATCCCGCCCGAGTAGCCGCCCACCTTGCGGTCGGCGGCGTGGGCGAGGCCGACCCGCTCCAGCAGCTCGTCGCCGCGGCTCTGGCGCTCGGCCTTGCCGAGGCCGTGGAGGGCGGTTTGCAGGCGCATGTGCTCGCGCCCGCTCAGCAGCGGGTCGAGCGCCGCCTCCTGCAGGGCGGCGCCGATCGTCGCCCGCACCCGCGGCCCTTCGGCGACGACGTCGAAGCCGCCGACCCGCGCCGTGCCGGCGGTGGGAGGGAGGAGGGTGGTCAGCATCAGCACCGTCGTCGACTTGCCGGCGCCGTTGGGGCCGAGGAACCCGTAGATCTCCCCCTGCGCGACCTCGAGGTCGATCCCGTCGACGGCGCGAGGCCCGTTCTTGAACTCGCGGACGAGCGCTTCGACCTCGATCCCGCCGATCTGCTGCGCCTCCGTCATCGTCGTGGGAGGCTATCCAGTAGAACTCCCCGTCCCGATGCGCGAGCGAACCAAGACCTACCGCCTGGCGATGACCGTGAACCGGCCCGTCGCCTGGTGGGGGCGGATGCAGGTCGAGGGCCTGGAGACGGTGCCCGAGCAGGGGCCGCTGCTGATCCTCGGCAACCACGACAGCCACTGGGACCCGGTGATGGTCGGGATCGCGGCGCTGAAGCGGCGCCAGATTCGCGCCCTCGCCAAATCGGAGCTCTGGGACGTGCGCGGCCTCTCCCCGGTCCTCGACGGCATGGGGCAGATCCCGATCCAGCGCGGCAAGGGCGACAAGGACGCCCTGGCGAAGGCGATCGAGACCCTGCGCGCGGGCGCCTGCATCGGCGTCTTCCCGGAGGGCACCCGCTCCCGCGGCAAGGTCCTGCGCGCCCGCAGCGGCGTCGGCCGCCTCGCGCTGGAGGTGCCGGAGGCGCACGTCACCCTGGTCGCGATCGAGGGCACCAGCGACCTCACCGGCTTCCCCCGCCGCCCCCGCATCCGCATCCGCTTCTTCGACCCCGTCGGCGGCCAGCCCCGCCCCGACGAGGATCCCGGCGAGCTCTCCGCCCGCCTCCTCTCCGAGATCCGCGAGCTCGTCCCGCCCTCGATCTCCTACCGCAAGCGGGCCAAGCTCAGCGGCGTCGCCGAAGACTGAGCGCCCGCTCCGAGCTTCGGGTCCCTATAGGGCACCAAAGCTCGGAGTCGCTCGCGGCTGAGCGCGCCCCGGGTCGAAGTCGGCAACTGGATCATCCGACCCGGGATACGCCCCCCGGCGCTGCCGGGTTCAAGTGATTCTTGGAGAGAGCCCTATTCGAGTTTTCCGATCTTGAAGATTTTCGTCCCGCAATCCGGGCAGACCCCCTGGATCGCCGGACGACCGTTCTTCATCGTCACCTGCTTGGCGTCTTTGATCTCGACCTTCTTGCGCTCCTTCACGCAGTAACCCTCAGGCATGAACGGGCCCTCCTTTCGTTGCCGCTTAACGGCAAATCTCACGCTTTGCGCGAGGTGGATTGAGGCGAATGTAACGCAGCCTCACGACGCTTCCACCAAACTTCGTAACAATTCGCACGAAACGCCCATGTCGCCCGTCAACTACCCTCCTGCCGCAGTCGCAAGCCCTTCCTAGCCTTCAAGGAGATAACGGAATGCCCGAAGCAGTCATCGTCGACACCATCCGCACGCCGATCGGCCGTGCCTTCAAGGGCTCGCTGGCCCAGCTGCGCCCCGATGAGATGGGCGCCTTCGTGGTCGACCAGCTGCTCGAGCGCAACCCCGAGGTCGACCCGGCCCTGATCGAAGACGTCTTCTGCGGCGTCGGCATGCCGCAGGGCCTGCAGGCCTTCAACCTCGCCCGGATCATCTCGCTGCTCTCCGAGAAGCTGCCGCAGGAGGTCAACGGGGTCACCGTCTCCCGCTACTGCTCCTCCAGCCTCGACGCGATCCGTCACGCCGGCAACGCGATCAAGGCCGGCGAGGGCGACGCCTACCTCGCCGTCGGCGTCGAGTTCGTCAGCCGCTACAACGAGCGCACCGAGCCCGCCGGCGAGGCCGACCAGAACGAGAACCTGAAAGGCAACGACGGCCAGCCCAACGCCTACATCCAGATGGGCGAGACCGCCGTCAACGTCGCCAAGAAGTACGAGGTCAGCCGCGCCGACATGGACAAGTTCGCGCAGCGCTCGCAGGAACTCGCCGTCAAGTCGCAGGAAGACGGCTTCTTCGACCGCGAGATCACCCCGGTGAAGCTGCCCGACGGCACCGAGGTCACCAAGGACGACGGCCCCCGCGCCTCCTCGACCCTGGAGAAGCTCTCCGAACTGCCGGAGGCCTTCGGCGGCGGCGGCGTCACCGCCGGCAACTCCTGCCCGCTCAATGACGGCGCCGCCGCGGTGCTGCTGATGAGCGACACCAAGGCCAAGGAGCTCGGCCTGACCCCGCGCGCCCGGATCATCACCGCCGCCACCCACGGCAACGAGCCGGAGCTGATGGGCGTCGCCCCGATCGGCGCGATCAAGAAGGTCCTCGACCGCGCCGGGATGACGATCAACGATGTCGACCGGGTCGAGCTGAACGAGGCCTTCGCCGCCCAGGTGATCCCGATCATGGCCGAATGCGGGATCGACGAAGACAAGCTCAACACCCACGGCGGCGCGATCGCCCTCGGCCATCCCTTCGGGATGACCGGCGCCCGGATCATGGGCACCCTGCTGAACGTGCTCGAGACCGACGACAAGCAGGTCGGCCTGGAGACGATGTGCGTAGCGGGCGGCCAGGGCAAGGCGATGCTCGTGGAGCGGATGAACTAGGCACGACTGGCGAGTTTGGGCGCCTATAGCCGCCCAAACTCGCCAACGGCGATGGATCTCGAGACGCTCCTATACGAGGTCGACGGACGAGTCGCTCGCATCACCCTGAACCGCCCCGAGCGGGGCAACGGGATCACCGCGCGGATGCCGGTCGAGCTCGCGGAGTGCGTCGAGCCAGAGGTCGCCTGATCGGCGCATATCTGCGTCCTCGGTCGCTCGCGTGCAAAGCACGCCACGCTCCCTGCGTCCTTGATCTGCTTGATCAGGCGACCTCTGGCTGCGGGCCGCGTCAAATCGAATTCGAAGACCCCGCTGGTGATCGCCGAGGACGCGGTGTCGGGCAATGAACACGCGTGTGCGCCTGGCGAGCGCCGGACCGAGCAGGGCAAGGACGCAGGGAGGTCGAATGGCAGAGCCATTTGACCGACTGAGGACGCCGCCATGCGAAGTGTCCGCCGCCGCCAGGCGCGGGCGGGTGTTCTTTGCCCGACACCAGATCGGCTACCCGCCGGCGCGGGTCTGGGGCTCGCCGACGACGGCGATGTGGGCGAGCCGGCTGGGGCCGATGCGGGCCAAGCGCCTGCTGCTGACCGGCGACTCGCTGACCGGCGCCGAGGCCGCGGAGTGGGGGCTGGCGACCGAGGCGGCGCCGGCCGCCGAGCTCGACGAGCGCTTCGAGCGGCTGCTGGAGCGGGTCGCGCGGATGCCGGTCAACCAGCTGGTGATGATGAAGCTGCTGGTCAACCAGACCGCGCACGCCCAGGGCCTCACCCAGACCCAGATCCTCGGCACCTTCTTCGACGGCATCGCCCGCCACACCGAGGAGGGCCACGCCTTCGTCCGCCGCGCCTCGGAATCAGGCTTCCGCGAGGCGGTGCGCGAGCGCGACGAGCCCTACGGCGACCACGGCCTCGAGGGCTTCGGCCTCGACCCGGAGGGATAGGCTGCCGCGGCGATGAGCGACGACGCCCCGCACCCCAGCTCGATGATCACGGCGGAGACGGTCCGGAACTTCCTTCCCGGCAGCTTCCCCGGCGACCTCGGGATCGAGCCGCTGGAGGTCGAGGACTCCCACGCCCGCGGCCGGATCGTCGTCGACAAGCGACACCTGCACCCCGGCGGCTTCGTCCACGGCGGCGTCTGGACCGCGCTCGGCGACACCGTCGCCGCCTGGTCGACCTTCCGCTGCATCCCGCCCGGCCACAACTTCACCACGATCGAGCTGAAGCTCAACGTCTTCGCCGCCGGCGTCCTGGGCGACGAGATCGAGGCCCGGGCCGAGCCCCTTCACGTCGGCAAGAGCACCGTCGTGATCGAGGTGAGGATCGAGCGCCGCCGCGAGGGCACCGAGCCGAAGCTGGCGGCCAACCTGATCGTCAGCCAGTTCGTGCTGCCGCCGAGCTGAACGTTTCCACCCTTTTGGCCCCTATGGGGGCGCAAATGGTGGAAACGACTTAGGCCGCCACCGGAGTCAGGCGACAGGCCTCGACGAAGTGCCGGAAGAGCGCCGCCTCGTAGGGGCGCTCCACCAGGGTCTCGGCGTGCCACTGGACGCCGATCAGGAAGGGGCGCGACGGATCCTCGACCGCCTCGATCGTCCCGTCCGGCGCGCGGGCGGTGATCTTTAGCCCGTCTCCCAGCTTCTCGATCGCCTGATGGTGGAAGGAGTTGACGTCGAGCACGTCCGGCACCTCGACTTCGTCGTCGCCCAGCGCCGCCGCGAGGCGGCTCCCCGGCTCGATGTCGATCGGGTGGCTGGTCTCGTTGCCGGGCGCGGACTGCCGGTGGGAGAACTCCGGGGAGACCTCCGGTAGGTGCTGGTGCAGCGTCCCGCCGCGGGCGACGTTGAGCGCCTGGGTGCCGCGGCAGATCGAGAGGATCGGCATTTCCCGGATGTCGGCGCGGCGCGCCATCGCCAGCTCGAAGCGGTCGAGGTCGGGCTCGGTCGGCCCCAGCTCCGGGTGCGGCCGGGCGCCGTAGGTGTCGGGATCGAGGTCGGGCCCGCCGGAGAGGCAGATCCCGTCGAGCCGGTCGATCAGCGTTCCGATCGCCTCCTCCGGCAGCGGCGGGATCACCATCGGCAGCGCCCCCGCCGCCTCCAGCGCCCGCAGGTAGGTCAGGCCGAGGACCATCTCGCGCACTTTCGGCTCACTCTCAGGGGTCTGCTGGATCCGCTCCGCCTCCCGCACCTCCGAGGTCGTGACCCCGATCAGGGGCCGTCCGTTCTGAGCGCCTCGCTTCATGCCTGCGGATTCTCCACTACCCAGGTGTCCTTGCAACCACCGCCCTGGGAGCTGTTGACCACCATCTCACCGGCGCCCTGCGCAAAGCGCGTCAGCCCACCGGTCATCACCGCCTCCCCGCCCGCCCAACTGATCACGAACGGACGCAGGTCGATCCGCCGCGGGCGCAGCCCCTCGCCGCGGATCGTCGGGTGGCTGGAGATCCCAACCGGCTCCTGGGCGATGAAGTGCTCGGGTCGCCGCCGGGCCACCGCAACCGCCCGCTTGCGCTCCGGCTCGCTCGCCCGCGGCATGATCGTCACGCCGTGACCGCCGAAGCCGCCGCGCGGCTTCACCACCAGCTCGTCGAGCCGCTCCATCGCCTCGGCTCTGCTCTCCTCGTCGGTGAGGTCATAGCTTGGAACCGAGGGCAGCAGCGGCTCCTCGCCGAGGTAGAAGTCGATCATCCGCTCGACGTAGACGTAGGTCAGCTTGTCGTCGGCGAGGCCGCTTCCGAAGGCGTTGACGCAGCGCAGGCGCTGCGACCGCAGCGCCGGCAGCAGCAGCTCCCCGAGCTCGGTGGGACGGCCGTCCGGCTCGGTAATGCGGTCCGCGTCGAGGCGGCGGTAGACGACGTCGACCTGCCGCCGCTCGCGTGAGATCCGGGCGAAGAGGCGGCCACGGCTGGTCTCGAGCAGATCGGGGGTGACGAGCGGCAGCCCCAGCTCGCGCCCGATCCGCTCGTGCTCGTACCAGGCGCCGTTCTCGGGGCCGTCGGTGAGGACTACGGCGCAGGGTTCCTCCCGCCCTTCCGGGGCGGCGTCGCGGATCGCCTGCCCGAGCTTCTCCAGATAGCCGCCGAGACCGCGCGGAGAGCCCACTCCCTCGAACTGGGGCGCGACGACCTCTCGCACCCCGAGCGCGTAGCAGGCGCCCGAGGGCATCCGCAGGTTGTCCTCCAGCACCCGCAGCTCGCCGCCGCGGTCCCGCACCAGGTCGAGACCGGCCACGGTGGCCGGCGGTACCCCGGGGTCGAGCAGCCCCTCCATCCCGCGGGCGAAGCCGGGCGAGGTCTCCAGCAGCCGGCGCGGGACGATGCCGGCGTCGAAGATCCGCTGCGGTCCGTAGGCGTCGGCGATGAAGGCGTTGAGGGCGCCCGCCCGCTGCAGCAGCCCAGCCTGCAGCCGCTCCCACTCCGCCGCGTCGATCAGGCGCGGAACCGGGTCGACGGCGATCGGCTCCCCCTCACCGAAGGTGAGGCCGCTCTTGGCCACCCGTGCCTCGGTTTGCTCCCGCAGCTCCTTCAGGTCTCGCCGCCCGAGCTCCTCCAGCAGGTCCGCGTAGAGCGGCCGCGGCTCGCCCGCGGAGTCGTATGCCTCGTCGACGCAGTCCGGTTCGGGCGAGTAGCTAGGCGCGCTCACCCTCGGCTTCTACCCGCTCCTCAGGCACTTCCAGCCGTTCTATCTGGGGCAGTTTCCAGAGCACGCTGGCGATCGTCAGCCCGACCGCGGCCGAGAACAGCGCCAAGAACCATTCCGGGGCGCTCAGCAGCGCCATCTCGAAGAAGTCGCGCAGGAACGGGATCGCGAGGATGCCGGCGTAGACGGCGCCCAGCGCCGCGACCATCGCCAGCATGTTGCTCTGGATCGCGATGTGCTCGCGGCCGGGGCCGCGCTCGAGCAGGAGGATGAAGGCGAGCCCGAGGACGATCAGCGTCGTCGTCGCCGCGGTGCGGCCGGCCTCGAGGCTGGCGCCGGCGACGGTGTCGACGAGGAAGAAGGAGAGGATCGAGCCGATCGCCGTCGCCAGCCCGGCGGGCACGGCGAAGGCGGCCAGCGCCCGCAGCAGCCGGCCGCGGTAGAGCGGGCCGTCGGAGGGCAGCAGCGCCAGCACGAAGGAGGGGATCCCGATCGTCAGCAGCGCCGCGATCGTCAGGTGGCGGGGGAGGAAGGGGAAGGCCAGCCCCGGCACCGCGACCAAGAGGATCAGCGCCGCCGCGTAGACGGTCTTGGTCAGGTAGAGGCGGCCGAGGCGGTGGATGTTGCGGGCGATCCGGCGCCCCTCGCCGACCGCCTCCGGCAGCCGCTCGAACTGGTCTTTGAGCAGGACGACGTCGGCGACGCCTTTGGTCACTTGCGCCCCCGAGCCCATCGCCACCGCCATCCGCGCCCGCTTCAGCGCCGGCACGTCGTTGACGCCGTCGCCGATCATCGCCACGTAGCGGCCGGCGGCGACCAGCGCCCCGACCAGCGCTTTCTTCTGCTCCGGCTTGATCCGGCAGAAGATCATGTTCTCCTCCGCCACCTTCGCCAGCGCCTCGGGGTCGTCGGGAAGGTCGGGGCCCTCGACCACGCCCGCGTCGCGCGGCACCCCGACCGCGAAGGCGACCGCGGTGACGGTGGCGGCGGCGTCGCCGGAGATCAGCTTCAGGTCGACTTCCTCGGCCCGCATCGTCGCGATCGTTTCTGCCGCATCCGGACGCAGCGTCTCCTCCAGCACCACCAGCGCCAGCGGCGTCAGCCGCGGCGGCCCGCCCGCGGCGGGATCCTCGGGCAGCGCCTCGCCCGTCTGGCCGAAGGCGACGACGCGGCGCCCGGCCGCGGTCTCCTCCTCCAGCTTGCCGGCCAGGCGCGGCGGCAGGGTCAGCGCCCCGGACTCGGCGAGGATGTCCGGCGCCCCGAGCACGTAGGTGGCGCCCGAGCCGCCGTCGAGCGAGATCGCGCTCCACTTCCACTCCGAGGAGAACGGCACCTCGCTGCGCACCGCCGCGGCCTTGCCGGGGAACTCCTCGGCGATCGTCTCCAGGGTCTTGTTGCGGTCGCCGGCGCTGGCGGCGAAACGCCCCAGCGCCGCCGCCCCGGACTTGGGGTCGATCCCGTCGGCGTACTCGACCCCGACCAGGCGCAGCTCGCCCGCGGTCAGCGTCCCGGTCTTGTCGACGCAGATCGTGTCGACCGAGGCAAGGCTCTCGCTGGCGCTCATCTGCTGCACCAGCGTCCCCCGTCTGGCCAGCCGCACAGCGGCGACCGCGAAGGTGACGCTCATCAGCAGCACCAGGCCCTCGGGGATCAGGGTGATCAACCCCGCCGTCGCCGTCTGCGCCGCCTCCTCGAGGTGGACGTTGCGAAGGTTG
Source organism: Solirubrobacterales bacterium (assembly GCA_035765335.1). Taxonomy (GTDB): domain Bacteria; phylum Actinomycetota; class Thermoleophilia; order Solirubrobacterales; family 70-9; genus VAYN01. The sequence continues at coordinate 2,907 of DASTXV010000081.1, read as the reverse complement.
AGGCTGAGGATCAGCACCACCGCCAGCGGCAGCATCAGGTAAGTCGAGGCGATGATCACCCGGTTGACCTCCTCCTGCAGCGGCGAGGGCGGGTGGCGGAAGGTCTTCGCCTCGCCGGCGATGCGGCCGGCGTAGCTCTCCTCGCGCACCGCGTCGACCACGTAGTGCCCGGATCCGGAGACGCAGAAGGAGCCGGAGAGGACGCGATCCCCCTCGTCCTTCTGGATCCCGTCGGACTCGCCGGTCAAGAGCGACTCGTCCATCGTCATCCCCCGCGAGGCGATCACCTCGCCGTCGGCGACCAGCTGGTCGCCCGGGCCGATCTGGATCACGTCGCCGGGCACCACCTCGTTCGCGGTCAGCTCGACCACGGCGCCGTCGCGGACGACGCGCGCGCGCGGGGCGACGAGGACGGCGATCTCGTCCAGCGTCTCCTTCGCCCTCTTCTCCTGGTAGATCCCGATCCCGGAGTTGACGACCGCGATCACTCCGAACAGCGCGTCGGCCCAGAGCCCGAGCCCGATGTTGAGCACGAAGAAGCCGGCGATGATCGCGTTGAAGAGGGTGAAGACGTTGGCGGCGACGATGCTCGCCAGCGAGCGCGAGGAGTTCTCCGGCGGCGGTCCCAGCTTGCGCAGCCGCGTCGCCGCCTCCTTGGCGGAGAGCCCTTGATCCATCGTGGGGTGGCCGTTACCCATCAGGCTCCCTATTCAATAGGGTGCGGGAACGATGGGCCTGAAGCTCGGACTCAACCTCGGTTACTGGGGGATCGGACCGGCCGGCGAGGAGGCCGCGGAAGTCGTCCGCGCCGCCGAGGGGCTCGGCTACGAGTCGGTCTGGGCGGCCGAGTCCTACGGCTCCGACGTGGTCAGCGTGCTCGCCTGGCTGGCGGCGCAGACCGAGAAGATCAACCTCGGCGCGGCGATCATGCAGGTGCCGGCGCGCCCGCCCGCGGCGGCGGCGATGGCCGGGGCGACGATCGACAAGCTCTCCGGCGGCCGCTTCCTCTTCGGCTTCGGCCCCTCCGGCCCGCAGGTCTCCGAGGGCTGGTACGGGGTGCCGTACGCGAAGCCCTGGGGCCGCACCCGCGAGTACATCGAAGTCGTGCGCGAGATCATCGCCCGCGAGGGGCCGGTCGACCACCAGGGCGAGCACTACCAACTGCCGCTGCCCGGCGGCGAGGGCAAGCCGCTGAAGCTCAACTTCCACCCGCTGCGCAACGAGATCCCCGTCTTCGTCGGCGCGATCGGGCGCAAATCGGTGGAGATGGCGGCGGAGATCTGCGACGGCTGGATCCCGATCTTCTTCAGCGTCGATGCCTTCGAGGCGACCTGGGGCGAGCACCTGGAGGCGGGCTTCGCCAAGGGCGGCCGCCAGCGCTCCGACCTCGAGGTCAGCCCCTCGCTGCAGGTGGCGATCGACGGCGACCTCGAGGCGGCGAAGAACGTGGTCAAGGCCGGCCTCGTCCTCTACTTCGGCGGCATGGGCAGCCGCAAGACGAACTTCTACGTCGACCTCGCCCACCGCTTCGGCTTCGGCGACGTCGCCGACGAGGTCCAGCAGCGCTTCCAGGACGGCGACCGCGCCGGCGCCTTCGAGGCGATGCCGGACGAGATCGTCGAGGCGACCTCGCTGGTCGGGACCGAGGCCGAGGTGGCCGAGCGGATCGAGCGCTTCCGCGGCGCCGGCATCGACCGGCTGATCTGCTCCCCGGTCCACGTCGAGCGCTCGCAGCAGCTTCACACGCTCGAGCGACTTGCCTCTCTGGCAGGGGTTTCTGCCTAGAAGCGGGCTGCGCCCCGGGGGTCGGGACACCCTCCTGGCCTGATCGCATATCCTCCCGCGCCGCGCCATGAAGATCGGAGTGCCGAAAGAGACCGCTGAGGGGGAGCGCCGCGTCGCGCTGATCCCGGACGTCGTCAAATCGTTGAAGAAGAACGAGAAGGTCGACGTCGTCGTCGAGTCCGGGGCCGGCGAGGCCGTCGGCCACACCGACGAGGCCTACCGCGAGGCCGGGGCCGAGGTCGGCTCCGCCGAGGCCGCCTGGGGCGCCGACGTCGTCCTCCACGTCGCCGTGCCGAGCGCTGGTGACATCGCGAAGCTGAACGGCAACCAGATCTTCATCTCCCACCTCAACCCCTGGGTCGCGGCGGAGACGAACAAAGCTTTGGCCAGCGCTGGCGTCACCGCCTTCGCGATGGAGGCGATTCCACGGACGACCCGCGCCCAGGCGATGGACGCGCTCTCCTCGCAGGCCGCCGCCGCCGGCTACGCGGCGACCCTGATCGGGGCCCGCGAGTCCGGCCGCTTCTTCGGGATGATGACCACCGCCGCCGGCACCGTGCCGCCGGCCAAGGTCCTCGTCCTCGGCGCCGGCGTCGCCGGCCTGCAGGCGGTCGCCACCGCCAAGCGCCTCGGCGCGATCGTCACCGGCTTCGACATCCGCCGCGCCGCCTGGGAGCAGATCGCCTCGCTCGGCGGTCGCCCGCTGGAACTGGACTTCATCCCCGACGCCGAGGGCGAGGGCGGCTACGCCCGGCCCCTGACCGACGAGGAGAACGCGCAGGTGCGCGACGCCCTCGCCGAGAACGCGGCGAAGCAGGACATCATCATCACCACCGCCGCGATCCCCGGTCGCCCGGCGCCGACGCTGATCACCGCCGAGGGCGTCCGCAACATGGCTCCCGGCTCGGTGATCGTCGACCTCGCCGCCGAGACCGGCGGCAACTGCGAGCTGACCCAGCCCGGCCAGATCGTGGTCGAGGGCGGGGTGAAAGTGATCGGCACCCGCAACCTCCCCTCGGAGATGCCGGCGCCGGCCTCCCAGCTCTACGCCAAGAACCTCGAGAACCTGCTCGGCCTGATCGTCACCGACGAGGGCGAGCTGAAGGTGGACTTCGAGGACGA
>DASTXV010000080.1:0-7392 GCA_035765335.1 Solirubrobacterales bacterium | reverse complement strand
CGCCCTGCAGGGGAACTTCGACGACGCCCTGCGGATCGTCCGCGAGCTCTCGCAGAAGCACCCGATCGAGCTCGTCAACTCGGTCAACCCGCACCGGATCGAAGGCCAGAAGACGGCCGCCTTCGAGGTGGTCGAGGACCTGGGCGAGGCGCCGGGCGCGCTGGCGATCCCGGTCGGCAACGCCGGCAACGTCACCGCCTACTGGCGCGGCTTCCAGGAGGTCGATACCGCCCCGGTCCTCTACGGCTTCCAGGCCGAGGGCGCGGCGCCGCTGGTCCGCGGCGAGCCGGTCGAGAACCCGGAGACCGTCGCCTCGGCGATCCGGATCGGCAACCCGGCCCGCTGGGAGGAGGCGATGGCCGCCTTCACCGCCAGCCGCGGCCGCGTCGCCGCCGTCTCCGACGAGCAGATCCTCAACGCCTACCGCTGGCTCGCCGACACCGAAGGCGTCTTCTGCGAGCCCGCCAGCGCCGCCTCGGTCGCGGGCCTCCTGGCCCACGGCCTGCCTGTGGTCGAGGGCACCGCAAAACCGGAGACCGTCGTCTGCGTCCTCACCGGCCACGGCCTCAAGGACCCCGACACCGCCCTCTCCAAGGCCCCCTCGGTGATCAACTGCGAGAACGACCTCGCCGCCGTCGAGCGCGCGGTGTTCGATTGAGTATGGTAGGACCGTACGGTCCGGTACGGTAAAACCGTACGAGCTGGTACGGTAATGCCATACTTATGGAGGAGATCAACCCATTTGTCTTCAGCCGTCCGCTTGACCCCGATCACCTCATAGACCGCGAGGGAGAGGCGGAGAAGCTGGTCGCCTTGGCTGAGGGTGGCCATGCGACGCGACTCTCCGCACCCCGGCGCTACGGCAAGACCAGCCTCCTGCGCCGCGTCGGAAAGGAAGCCGAAAAGATCGGGTTCAACTATGTCGAGGTCGACTTCTACGGAGTCCTTTCCAAAGAGGACGTTGCGGTGCGTCTGGAAAAGGCCTACGGAGGTCTGAAATCCGCTCCGCGCCGCGCGGCGGATGCAGCGATTCGGGCCTTGCGGCCTGGAGTAAGCGTGGGGGCGGGTCCGGCGAGGATCGAAGCTCGCCCTTCTCTAGACCGGGAATCGGATGTCTCCCGCGCCTTGGTCGGGCTGCTGGATCTACCCCTTGAGCTGTTCGAGCGGACCGGGACGCGGACGTTGGTCGCCTTCGACGAGTTCCAGTCGTTGCTCGCGGTGAATCCTCAGATCGACGGCCTCTTTCGCAGCCGCATACAGAGGCACGGTGATGCAGCCAGTTACATCTTCGCGGGGTCGCACCCGGGCCTCATGGAGCATCTGTTCGGCGCCTACGAGAGGCCCTTCTTCGGTCAGGCCCGGGTGATGCGCCTGGGTCCCCTCGCGGATGCGGACCTGATCGAATACATCGGCGAGCGGTTTGAAGCCGGAGGACGTGACGTGACGCCGGTGCTCCACGCCCTTCTCGACCTCGTCAAGGGTCACCCCCAACGCGCCATGCTGTTCGCTCACTACCTGTGGGAGCGCACTCCGCGTGGGGAGCCTGCTACCCCCGAGCGCTGGCAGACGACCCTGAACGCCGTCTTCTCGGAGTATGGCGAGGCTCTCCAGGCGACCTGGGACGCGCTTGAGACGAAGGAGAAGGCGGTGCTTGCGGCCCTCGCGCAGGGGCAGGATGCTCTCTTCTCCGACCGCACCCTCAGCCGCTTCAACCTTTCGAAGGGTGGGGTCCAGCATGCGCGTGACGCACTCGCGCGATCGGGGCATCTGCACCGAGTGGGGGAGGGGTGGGACCTGGTCGACCCGCTGCTGACAGAGTGGATCCTGAGGCTGGAGCGCGGAATCGGGGAGGATGAAGCGTGATGACCACCCGCCGGCGACTGGTCCGCGTCCCCGCCTCCTCGGCCAACCTCGGCCCCGGCTACGACGCGATGGCGGCGGCGATGGCGATGCACCTCGAGCTGGAGGTGGAGGAGGCGGGCGAGTTCTCCTTCGACCCCGGCGGGCTCGACGTTTCCAGTGGGCGCGACAACCTGATCGTGCGGGCGTTCGAGAGCCTGCGGCCGGCGGACGGGATCGCCTTCCGGTTGCGCAGCGAGATCCCGCTGACGCGAGGGCTCGGCTCCAGCTCGGCGGCGATAGTCGCCGGGCTCTTCGCCGCCGACCACCTCTACGAGCTGGCGCTGACGAAGGAGGAGATGCTGGCGCGGGCGACCGCGATCGAGGGCCATCCCGACAACGTCGCCGCGGCGATCTACGGCGGCTTCGTCGTTTGCGGTTACGAGGACGGCGCGCCGACGGCGGCGCGCTTCGACCCGCCCGAGGGGCTGGAGGGGATTGTCGTGATCCCGCCCGACGAGGTCTCGACCGAGCGCGCCCGGGAGGCGATCCCGGCCGAGGTGCCGCTCGCCGACGCCGTCGCCAACGTCTCTGCCGCGGCGATGCTGGTTCTGGGCCTGCGCAGCGCCGACCTCGACCTGCTCTCTCGCGGCCTCCGCGACCGCCTCCACCAGGACCGCCGCCGCGAGCTCTTCCCGCGCTCGATGGAGATCGTCGACTCGGCCCGCGAGCTGGGGGCGCTCGGCGCGACGATCTCCGGCGCCGGCCCCACCGTCCTCGTCTGGACCACCTGGCAGGACGCCGGCAACGTCGCCGCGGCGCTGGAGGAGCGCTGCGCCGGCTGGGCCGAGGTCAAGCGCCTGCCCTTCAGCCCCCTCGGCGCCGACGTCCCGGAGCTGTAAGGGCGATGGACTGGGTGGTGCGGATCGGGCTGGTCGAGCTGGCGCTCGGCGGTCTACTGGGCTGGGCGATGGTCGTCCGCGGGGAGCGGCCGGAGTGGCTGCGGCGGATCGGCGTCGTCGCCCCGCAGCGGATCCGCCAGGTCCACCTCGACTACGTGATGATGGGCCTGATCCTGATCGGGGTCGGGCTGGCGGTGCCGGACCTGCCGACCGCGGTTGCCGCCGCGCTCGTCTTCGGCACCCTCGTCAACCCCTTCCTCTTCGTCCCTCTCGCCTTCGATCCGGAGGTGGACCAGCGCCTCTGGTACCGGGCGCTGGCGGTGGTCTCGTTCATCGGCGTCAGCGGCGGCCTGGTGGTCGCCGCCGTCGTCGGGCCGGGATAGCATCGCCCGCATGACCAAGCCGAAGCTGCTCCTGTCTGTCCTCGTCCTCGTCGTACTGCTCGCCTTTCCCGTCGCCGCGAGCGCGACGCTGAGCTACGTCAAGGACCCGTTCAAGACGATGATCTTCGTCGCCAACGACGACGGCAGCGGGGCGCGCAAAGTCGAGAAGGGGCATAACCCCAAGGTGGCCCCGGACGGCGAATCGGTTGCCTACCTGTTCGAAGGGCCGAAATTCGCCCAGGAACTGAAAGTGGCGCCGGCGACCGGCGGTCCCGGCAAGGTTCTGATGACCAACTTCCGCGAAGCGTCCGACCTCGCCTGGTCGCCCGACTCGAAAACGATCGCGGCGCTGCGCGGGCCGGAACTGGGCAAGCGCAAGCTGGTCGTGATCGACGTCGCCAGCGGCAAGCAGTCTGTGGTGGCGACTGGCTACTTCTACGGCTTCAGCTTCTCCCCGGACGGCACCGAAATCGCCTACGCGCTCTCACAGGGCGAAAAGTACCCGCCGCGCAGCGACGTCTTCCGGATCGAGACCCCGATCCCCGGCGTGGTCAACATCCGGGCTCCGGAACCCGTTCGCCTGACCGGCGACCACCGCTCGAGCGAACCGCTCTGGGGTCCGAGCGGGCAGATCGTCTTCGTCAAGCTGCTGGGCGCGAAGACGCGCAAATACGGCCCGAAGAACGAGCTCTACCTGATGAACCCGCAGGGGAGGCAGGTCCGGCGCCTCACCCACACGAAGGTGGATCCGCTGCTGCGGGGCCTGTTCCCGACCGACTGGTCGGCGGACGGCCAGCGGCTATTGACGGAGTTCGGCGGCCAGGACACCAGCTACGCCGTCGTCGTCAACCCCAAGACCGGCGCCCAGCGCCCGGTCGCCGGCACCGGCGAGACCGGCTTCGTCGGCACCGACCTCTCCGCCGACGGCACCCTCGTCCTCGGCTTCAACGGCGGCTTCGACCCCGGCCTGCGCAATCACAAGGTCCAAACGGTCCCCTACGCGGGCGGCAAACCGAAGACGCTGGTCAAAGAAGCCTTCGAACCGAGCTGGAGCCGCTGAGGCGAGTGTCGCTTTTGTTGCCTTATAGGCCACAAAAGCGACACGCCTAATCGAGCAACCCCACCTGGCGCAGGATCGAGACGCTGTCGGAGTAGACGTCCTTGCGCTTGACGAGGCCGTCCTCGAAGGGGATCGAGTCGATGCCCTCCCACTCGACGCGGCGGCCGGTCGGCTCGGCGACGAGGTCGCCGCGGCGCATCGTCTGCGTGTGGGTGGCGGCTGCGGTCCATTCCTGGACCACGAGTCCCTCGCGCACGTAGAGGCGCCGGGTCGTGAACGCGATGTCGGGCCAGGACTCGAAGATCGCGCCGATGTGCGCGCGCACCGCCTCGCCTTCGGCCGACTCGCCCGCGGTGTGGTTCTCGAAGACCATGTCGGGCGCGTGCATGGAGACGATCGCGTCGAGGTCGTGCGCGTTCCAGGCGGCGTTGTAGCGGTCGATCGTCTCCCGCAGCGCCTCGATTGAGTCCTTGCCCTGGTCGTTCATACGTGGGAGGGTCAACGTAATGGCAGCGAACTTCACGATCAAGCACCGCGACGAGTTCGAGCGGATGGAGGGGTCGGGCGACTGCACCTGGCTCTTGGCCCGCAAGGCGTGCGGGACCGCCGCCTTCGGCTACAACCTGGTCGAGATCGCGCCCGGCGGGCAGATCCCCGAGCACGACGAGCACGAGAGCGGGCAGGTCGAGCTCTACGTGATCCTCGAGGGCGAGGCGGTGCTGCGGCTCGACGGCGAGGACCATCCGGCGCCGGCCGGCACCTTCGCCTCGATCGAGCCCCCGGCCACGCGTCAGATCCTCAACCGCTCCGACGCGCCGGTCACCGCGATGCTGATCGGGGTCGACCCCGAGGGCGGCTATGAGCCGATGTCCTGGGGTTGAAACCAGGCCCTAGGCGGGCTTGACCCCGCCCCCTATAATCCCGTAACTCGTTAACCCGTCGCGCGCCCGCTCGAAGAAGGCGTGGAACCCGGGAGGTAAAAGTGAAGACCCAGTCCGATCGCGGCGCTCGCGTCGAGCGCTACTCACCAGAGCGCCCTTACCGGCCCCTTGTCTCGCCCCCCAGCGTCGAGGACAAGGACGCCTGCGCCATCTACGCCTCGGTCCGCAAGGACGCGACGCCGAGCCACGAACCGATCGAGCTGGCGATCCCCGCCCTGCAGAAGATGCTCCACCGCGCCGGCAACGTCGACGGCGAGGGGGACGGCTGCGGCCTCCTGCTCGACATCCCGCGCAAGATCTGGGCCGAGGAGGTCCGCGCCGGCGGCCACGACCCCTCGCTCGCGACCGACGACGCCTTCGCCGTCGCCCACGTCTTCATCGAGCGCTCCCAGGACGTCGAGAAGATCAAGCACGACGCCCGCGAGCTGCTCGCCGAAGGCGGCTTCCGCGTCCTCGCCGAGCGCGTCGGCGTCGTCAACTCGCCGGCGCTGGGCCCGACCGCGCGCGAGGAGGAGCCGATCTTCTGGCAGCTCGCCGGCCTCGTCCCCGACGCGCAGACCCGCGACGCGGTCCTCTTCGACCTGATGATCTGCCTCGAGAAAGAGCTCGGGGTCCACGTCCCCTCCTTCTCCGCCACCACCTGCGTCTACAAGGTGATGGGCGCGCCGAAGGTCCTCGGCGAGTACTACCCGGACCTGCGCGACCCCCGCTTCGAGACGATCGGCTGCTTCGGCCACAACCGCTACTCGACCAACACCTGGCCCTCGTTCAAGCGGGTGCAGCCGTTCTCGGTCCTCGGCCACAACGGCGAGATCAACACGATCCAGCAGCTGCGCCAGGAGGCGAAGATGCTGGCGGTCCCGATCCAGCCCGACTCCTCCGACTCGCAGGACCTCAACCGCGCGATCGACACCCTGGTCAGCCGCGAGGGCTTCAGCCTCGCCGAGGCGATGGAGATGGTGGTGCCGCCGATCGTCGAGGAGATCAAGGGCCTCCCGGACGACCTCCACGCCTTCTACATGTACCTGCACCAGACGATGGGCCCGTTCGCGCAGGGACCGGTGGCGCTGATCGCCCGCCAGACCGACGAGTGCGTCTTCTCCGCCGACGCGATGGGGCTGCGCCCGCTCTGGCAGGTCGAGACTGAAGACGACTACGTGTTCAGCTCCGAGCCCGGCGTCGTCTCGGTCGCGAAGATGTGCTCGGAGCCGAAGCCGCTCGCCCCGGGCGAGAAGGCGCTGGTGCTGATCGACCGCGGCGCCCGCAACTCGACCTTGCACCCGCACGACGAGATGCTGCGGATCGTCCGCGACCGCTGGCTGGCGCGCAACGGCGTCGAGGCGGTCGCCGGCTACGAGCGCGCCCTGGAGACCGGCGGCCCGCTCGAGGGCAAGGACGTCCCCGGCTACTCCGACGCCGGCCCCGAGGAGCCGGTCAAGGTCTCCGACCGCGTCCTCGCCGGCTTCGGCTGGCAGCGCGACGACGTCAAACTCGTCCAGCAGATGGCCTCCAACGGGGCCGAGCCGGTCGGCTCACTCGGCTACGACGGCCCGCTGGCGGTGCTCTCGCCGGAGCGGCAGAACCTCGCCGACTACTTCAAGGAGACGGTCGCCGTCGTCACCAACCCGGCGATCGACCGCGAACGCGAGATGGAGCACTTCTCGACCCGGACCCTGCTCGGGCGCCGTCCCTCGCCCGACAACGCGAGCGCCGACACCGGCACCGTCGAACTCGGCTTCCCGGTCGTCCTCGGCGGCCACCACGGGCTGGCGCCGCTGGCGGACAAGGCCTACCGGAAGATCGCCCGGGAGCACGACACCTACCTGCTCGAGGACCTCTGGGAGGAGTTCGGCGGCCGCGCCGGCGCCGTCGACATCTCCCTGCTGGAGTCGGAGACGACCCGCGGCGCGATCGAGCGGATCAAACAGGAGGCGGTGAAGAAGGTTCGCAACGGCTGCGAGCTCTTGGTCCTCACCGACCGCACCGTCTACGACGCCGAGCGGCGCTACCTCGACCCGCACCTGGCGACCTCGGCGATCGACCAGGCGCTGAAGCAGTTCAAAGTCGAGACCGGAGAAGTCAACCTGCGGCGGCGCTGCGGCATCGTCCTGCGCTCGGCCGCGGTTCGCAACGTCCACGACGTGATGCTCGCGCTCGGGCTCGGCGCCAACGGCGTCTGCCCGTACACGATGGTCGAGGTGATCTGCGTCGAGGACTACGAGTCCGACGTCTCCAACCTCTGCGCGGCGCTGCGCAAAGGGATCGAG
>DASTXV010000079.1:0-10315 GCA_035765335.1 Solirubrobacterales bacterium | reverse complement strand
AGGGGACGAAGGTCGAGATCTGCCCGTCGAAGCCGAGGATCGAGGCGGAGACGACCGGCTTGCGCAGCCGCACCGAGGCGTCGTTCAGCAGGTAGCGCGTCGGGAAGTTGTCGGCGCCGTCGACGACGATGTCGTAGTCCTTCATCACCTCGAGGATGTTGCTCGCGTCGAGGCGGCCGTTGTGCTCGACGACGTCGACGTCGGGGTTGAGCCCTTCGATGAAGATGCGAGCCGAGGTGGTCTTCGGCATCCCGATCCGCTCGGTGTTGTGGATCACCTGGCGCTGCAGGTTGGAGGCGTCGACCACGTCGTCGTCGACGAGGCCGATCGTGCCGACCCCGGCGGCGGCGAGGTAGAGCGCGGTCGGCGCGCCGAGGCCGCCGGCGCCGAGCAGCAGCACCTTCGCGTTCAGCAGCTTCACCTGGCCGTCGACCCCGACCTCGGGCAGCAGCGTGTGGCGCGAGTAGCGCTCGCGCTGCTCGGGGGTCATCCCGTGCGCGGCGACGACCGGCAGCCCCTGCTCCTGCCACTGCAGGATCCCGCCGCTCATCGAGGCGACGTTCTCGTAGCCCAGCTGCTGCAGCTGGGCCGCGGCGATCGCCGAGCGGTTGCCGGAGCGGCAGTAGAGGATCGTCCGGGCCGACTTGTCCGGCGCCGCGGTGGCGATTTCATCCGCCAGCAGCCCCGGCGGCACCAGCTTGCCGCCCTCCAGGTGGGCCTCCTGGTACTCGTGCGGCTCGCGCGTATCGATCAGGACGACGTCGCCGCCGCCGATCTCCTCGGCAGCCTCAAAAGGTTCGATCTCCTCGATCGTCTGAACGCGCTCGGTGTCGATGGCCATGAAAGAAATCCCCTAAATCCGATCAGCTTTACTTCAAAAATGATAGCGAGCCCTTGCGGCCTCATAAAGCCGGTCCCCCAGACCAGGGTGCAGAGGGGGTTGAATTCGCGATGCGGAGACCTTCTCGCTATTCTCTTGCATTGGGCCTCACGCCTGCATCGGGCGAGAAGGGGGTCCATTCTGAGACAAGCCCTGGGAGACCGGGGCTTGTGCTTTTTTCAGACCAGAGCTAGCTCCGAGGCGTAGTCGAGTCCTCGGATGCACCGGCCCTCGTCTTGGTCGAATGGTCGAACGATCAACCGCTTCAGGCTTGTCTCATACTGCCGCTTGAACCGCTCGTCCAAGTCGACGCGTTCCTGGACACTCTGGAAGGCAGCGTGAGCGCACCAGTCCGCCATCTGGAGCAACTGGCTCTCATGCGAACGGCGCATCCCAGCATCCTCAACGACCCGCCGGGAGCGAATCTCTAAAGCTCGGTGGCATTTGTGAAGGTGCCCCCCACTGTCATGTCCGCCATCGACCATCACCGTGGCATGAGCGCCTTCCTGCGCAAGGAACTCCTCAAGAAAGCACAGTAGCTCGCCGTAAAGCTCCATCTTTCCCTTTCGGCCGGCTTTGAAGACCGTGAAGATCCGGGCATCGGTGAAGGTTCCGATGGTCTTCAGTCCCTTCTCGAACATCTGAGAACGCATTCGCCGCTGGGCTTTATTCCTCTGGAGCAGCTCGACCATTTGCCCACTCGCCATCACCAAGTCCCGCTGAGACTCATCCTCGATGTGCCTCTCGGGCTCGATCGCCAGCCATGCCTGAGCATGCAGCTCGAACGACGCGGGAATCGCATGCTTCCCGTAGAGCACGCTTCGAAAGCCAAGCCACCTCTTCAGGTACTCGGTCCACAGATCAAGGGGAATGGCTAAGCCGGTCCAGAGAGAACCGACGTTCTCGTTTCCCGAGTCGTCTACGTAAACGATGTAGGACCGCTGGGGGAAGGACACGCGGGTATGGAACCAGAGAATGTCGGAGGACGAAAAGCGGCCCCGGGTGAAGGGACCCGAGGCCGCTGATCTTCCGAGGAAGCGGTTGCGCTAGACGAGGGTCGGGCGCATCTGGCGCAGGCGGCGGACCCGCTCTTCGATCGGAGGGTGGGTCGAGAAGAGACCGGCGATGCCCTTGCCCGAGAAGGGCTTGACGATGTAGAGGGGCTCGGTCGCCGCATTGGCGTTCCCCTGCATCGGGATCGCCGCCGCGCCCTGCTCCAGCCGCAGCAGCGCGCTCGCCAGCGACTCCGGGTTGCCGCAGATTTCGGCGCCGCCGGCGTCGGCCGCGTACTCGCGCTGGCGCGAGATCGAGAGCTGGATGATGCTCGCCGCGATCGGGGCCAGCAGCACCATCGCCAGCGAGGCCACGAGGCCGAGCGGGGACTCGTCGTCGCCGCCGAACCACATGAACATGTAGGCGAGGTAGGTGATCGCCGAGCCGATCGCCGCCGCGACCGACTGGATCAGGATGTCGCGGTGCTGGATGTGCGCGAGCTCGTGCGCGAGGACACCGCGCAGCTCGTCCTCGGAGAGCAGCTTGGTGATCCCCTGGGTGACCGCCACCGCCGAGTGCTTCGGGTTACGGCCGGTGGCGAAGGCGTTGGGCTGATCCTGGGGGATCATGTAGAGGCGCGGCATCGGCAGGCCGGCGCGAGTCGTCAGTTCGCGCACGATCTGGTAGAGCCGCGGCGCCTCGGACTCCTCGATCGGCTTGGCGCCGCTCATCTTCAGCGCCATCTTGTCGCTGAAGAAATAGGTGAGGAAGTTGATCGCCAGGGCGATGAAGAGGAAGGTGAGCGCCATGCTCGGCCCGCCGATCGCGAAGCCGATGACGACGAGCAGGCCGCCGAGGGTGGCGAACAGGATCGTGGTCCGCAGGGTTGCGCCCCAGGTGGATTGCTTGGTGGTGGTCATCAGTAGATCGCTCCTGAGAGTTGGGGTTGCAGCAAGTATCCGGCGAAAGGCTCGATTCGCCTATAGGTGGAATCCCCCTATCCGCCCGGGGCTGACCCCTAGGCTTGCCGCATGACCCTGACGGTGATCGGGCTCTCGCTCGTGGTCGTGGCGCTGGTTCTCGCCCTGGTCCGGGAGCGACGGCGCCTGCGCCCGCTCGAGAACCTGGTCGAGGCGATGGAGAAGGTCGACCTCTCCAGCCCCCGACTCCACCTCCCTTCCTCGATCGACGGGGTCGGCGAGACCGAGGAGGTGGAGCGGATCGAGCTCGCCTTCCTGCGGATGATGCGGCGGCTGGAGGCCGAGCGGCGGCGGGCCGGCTCGGCGGCGCTGCACGCGCAGGAGGAGGAGCGGGCGCGCGTCGCCCGCGACCTCCACGACGAGGTGAACCAATCGCTGACCGGGCTGCTGCTGCGGCTGGAGGCGGCGCGCGAGGCCGCCCCGCCGGAGCTTGAAAGCGAAATCGCCGAGACCAAGGCGCTCGCCAACCAGGCGATGAACGAGCTCCTCTCCCTCGCCCGCCAGCTGCGCCCGACCGCGCTTGACGATCTCGGGCTGGCGGCGGCGATCGGCGGCCAGGTCGAGCGGCTGGGGCGCGGTGAGATCGAGGCCCGGCTCAGCGTCGATGGCGACTTCTCCGACCTCGGCGACGACGCCCAGCTCGTCGTCTACCGCGTCGCCCAGGAGGCGCTCAACAACGCCGCCCGCCACAGCGGCGCCAAGAAGGTCGAGGTTCGGCTGCGACGCACCGAGGCCGGCGACGTCACCCTCGAAGTAGCCGACGACGGCCGCGGCTTCGCCTTCGACCAGTCCGAGCGCGGCCTCGGCATCGGCGGCATGCGCGAGCGCGCCCTCTTGGTCGGCGCCGAGCTGACGATCGAGTCGCGCCCCGGCCACGGGACCACGGTCCGCCTCGACCTGCCGGGAGAATCGGCGCGATGAAGGTCCTGATCGCCGACGACCACGGGATCGTCCGCTCCGGGCTCCGGCTGCTGCTGGAGCGCCAGCCGGACATCGAGGTGGTGGCCGAGGCCGGCGACGGGGCCGAAGCGCGCGACCTGGCGGTGCGGGAGCGGCCCGACCTGGCGATCCTCGACGTGAAGATGCCGAAGCTGACCGGGCTGCAGGCGACGCGGGAGATCAAGCAGCAGGCGCCGGAGGTGGCGGTCCTGATCCTCTCGATGCACGACGACGAGCGCTACCTGTTCGAGGCGCTGAAAGCGGGCGCCTCCGGCTACGTGCTGAAGGCGCAGGCGGACACCGATCTGCTGGCGGCGATCCGGGCGGTCGAGCGCGGCGAGCCGTTCCTCACCCCGGAGGCGCAGCGGACGCTGATCAAGGACGTGCTCGAGCGCGGCTCCAGCGGCGAGGAGGAACTGACCCCGCGCGAGGAGGAGATCGTCAAGCTCGTCGCCGAGGCGCACACGACGAAGGAGATCGCCGAGCTGCTCCACCTCTCCGAGAAGACGGTCGAGAACCACCGCGCCAACGCGATGCGCAAGCTCGGCATGCGCGACCGGGTCGAGCTGGTGCGGTATGCGATTCGGCGCGGTCTGATCGAGCCATAACCGACCGCTTCGGTAGGATTTAAATCGATGCTGTTTTCGACCAAAGCGGAGTACGGAGTGCGGCTGATGGTCGAGCTCGGGCGCCAGCCCGGCTCGCAGCCCGTCTCGCTGGGCTCCGTCGCCGAAGCGGAGAACCTGCCGCTCTCCTACCTAGAGCACCTGGTGGCGAAACTGCGCAAGGCCGGCCTGGTCACCTCCACCCGCGGCGCCCACGGCGGCTACCGCCTGGCGAAGCCGGCGGCGGAGATCAGGATGGACGCGGTGGTCGAGGCGCTGGAAGGGCAGATCGCGCCGATGGAGTGCTTCCACGACTCCCCCGAAGGCAAAGTCCTCTGCTCGCACGAGTCAGACGGCGACCACGCCTGCTCGACGAAGCTGCTGTGGATGCGGGTGCAGGGCGGCGTCACCAAGGCCCTGGCCGGCACCACCCTGGCCGAGCTGGTCGAGTTCTCGGACCAGAGCGCGCCCAAGCGCGCCGCCGTCATCGGCAGCGCCGCCTAAAAGCGCTAACGCATCGCAACGAACTTCAGAAACCCAGAAACGGAGCGAAATTGGCTGAGCTTGAGATCCGCAACCTGCACGTAGAGGTCGAGGACAAGAAGATCCTCAAAGGCCTCGACCTCGACGTCGAGAAGGGCAAGGTCCACGCCCTGATGGGGCCGAACGGCTCCGGCAAGTCGACGCTCGCCAACGTGATCATGGGCCACCCGGCGCTGGAGGTGACCGAGGGCACGATCACCTTCAAGGGCGAGGACATCACCGACGCCGACCCCGAGGAGCGCTCGCAGGCCGGCCTCTTCATGGCCTTCCAGTACCCGGTCGCGATCCCGGGCGTCTCGGTCAGCAAGTACCTGCGGATGATCATCAACGCCCACCGCGAAGCCCGCGGAGAAGAGCAGATCAAGATCAAAGACTTCGCCAAGACCGCCCAGGAGGCGATGGAGCTGGCGAACATCCCCAAAGACTTCTCCAGCCGCTACCTCAACGACGGCTTCTCCGGCGGCGAGAAGAAGCGGATGGAGCTGTTGCAGCTGGCGCTGCTGCGGCCGGAGATCGCGGTCCTCGACGAGACCGACTCCGGCCTCGACATCGACGCCCTGCGCACCGTCGCCGAGGGGGTCAACAAGTTCTCCGGGCCCGACATGGGCGTCCTCATCATCACCCACTATCAGCGCATCCTCCACATGGTGAAGCCGGACTCCGTCCACGTCATGTTCGAGGGGCGGATCGTCAAGGAAGGCGGGCCGGAGCTGGTCGGCGTGCTGGAGGAGAAAGGCTACGGCTGGATCCGCGAGGAGGTCGAGGCAGGCGCAGCCGCCTGACCTCGCAGAGATGGAGCCGGTGAGCGCCAAGAGCCCCGCCGCAACGGCGCCGTTCTCCATCGAGAAGGTGCGCTCCGCCTTCCCGGCGCTGGAGCGCGAGGTCAACGGCCGGCCGGTCGCCTACCTCGACAGCGGCGCCAGCGCCCAGCGGGTACTGGCCTCGATCCAGGCGGTCGACCGCTACGAGCGGCGCCACCACTCCAACGTCCACCGCGGCTCCCACACCCTCTCGGCCGAGGCGACCGAAGCCTACGAGGGGGCGCGGGCCACGGTCGCCGACCACATCGGCGCCGGCGACCGCCGCGAGGTCGTCTTCGTTCGCAACGCGACCGAGGCGATCAACCTCGTCGCCCGCGCCTGGGGAGACGCCAACGTCGCCGCCGGCGACCGCATCGTCCTCACCGAGATGGAGCACCACTCCAACATCGTCCCCTGGCAGCAGCTGGCCGAGCGGGTCGGGGCCGAGATCGACTGGGCGCCGATCGTCGACGAGGGCCGGCTCGACATGGAGGCCTTCGCCGCGCTGCTGGAACGCGGCCCGAAGCTCGTCGCCGTCGCCCACGTCTCCAACGTGCTCGGGACCGAGAACCCGGTCGCCGAGATCTCCCGTCTCAGCCACGCTGCCGGCGCCAAGGTGCTGGTCGACGGCGCCCAGGCGGCGCCGAAGCTGCCGCTCCGGATGGAGGAGCTGGGGGCGGACTTCTACGCGATCACCGGCCACAAGCTCTACGGCCCGACCGGGATCGGGGCGCTGTGGACGAAGCTCGACCTGTTGCGGGAGATGCCGCCCTTCCTCGGCGGCGGCTCGATGATCCGCAAGGTCACCAAGGAGGGCACCACTTACGCCGACGTGCCGGCGCGGTTCGAGGCGGGGACGCCGGCGATCACCCAGGCGATCGGGATGGCTTCCGCCCTGCGCTGGCTCGACTCGGTCGGGATGGCGGCGGTGCGCGAGCACGAGGAGCAGATCGCCGACTACACCCTGGAGCGGGTGGCGGAGGTGCCGGGGCTGCGCGTCTTCGGCCCGCCCCGCGGCGAGGGCCGCCTCGGCCCGGTCTCCTTCGAGATCGAGGGCATCCACGCCCACGACGTCTCCGAGATCCTCGACCGCCACGGCGTCGCCGTCCGCGCCGGCCACCACTGCGCCCAGGTGCTGATGGACCGCCTCGGGATCACCGCCACCGCCCGCGCCAGCTTCGGCGTCTACACGACCCCCGAGGAGATCGACCGCCTCATCGTCGGCCTCGAAGACGCGCGTAAGGTGTTCGGTCTCTGATGGACGAGCTCTACCGCGACCAGATCCTCGAGCACTACAAGCGGCCGCACAACTTCGGCCGGATCGAGGACGCCGACCTCGAGTTCGAGGACACGAACCCCTTCTGCGGCGACGAGCAGCACGTGACGATCAAGCTCGACGAGGACGATCGGGTCGCCGAGATCGCCTTCGACGGCAAGGGCTGCGCGATCTCCACCGCCGCCACCTCGCTGCTGACTGACGAGCTGGTCGGCAAGAGCCGCGAGGAGCTGCTGAAGCTGCCGAAAGAGTTCGTCCTCGAGCTGCTCGGGATCGACATCTCGGCCACCCGGATGAAGTGCGCGATGCTCGGCCTCAAGGTGGTCAAGAGCGCCTCCCTCGGCAAGCCCGCCGAATGGGAGGACGAGGGCGAGACCGGCGACCCGAGCGAAGCGGTCGCCGACCTCGGGCAGCCGTAGCTGGATCGCGAATCAGGAGTCGAACTATCCATCGATCACCGAGACCGTAAAAACCCGCGCTATACACGGGTTTTTACGGTCTCGGTGAGACTGTCCAACCCAAGTGCGGTCGCCGACCTCGGGCAGCTGTAGCTACGCGGTCTCGTTCAGCTTGATCACGGTGAACGTCGCGCCCCAGGGGTCTTTGACGACGGCGAGGCGGCCGACCTCGACGTCCATCGGGCCCATGACCTCGTCGCCGCCGCCCGCCTTGACCTGCTCGACCGCCGCCTCGGCGTCCTCGACCGCGAAGTAGGCGTTCCAGTGCGGCGGCACTTCGCTGGGGACCCGGTCGGCCATCGCCAGCATCCCGGCGACGCGGTCGCCGTCGACCATGCAGATCGTGTAGCCGTCGGCGTTCTCGGTCTCGCGGTCTTCGAACTCCCAGCCGAAGACGCGGCCGTAGAAGTCTTTCGCCGCGGCGGCGTCGCCGGTGTAGAGCTCGTTCCAGCAGAAGGCGCCGGGCTCGTTGACCAGCTCGGCGCCGTGGAAGTCGGCCGGTTCCCAGATCCCGAAGAAGGCGCCCTCGGGGTCGGTGAAGACGGCGAGTCGTCCGTACGACGCCACCGCCATCGGCTCGGCGATCATCGTGCCGCCGTTTTCCTGGATCGCGCGGCCGATCGCCTCGGCGTCGTCGACGGAGACGTAGGTGCTCCAGGCGGGCGGCTGCCCCTCCTCCATCAGCGGCATCGCGCCGGCGACGTCCTTGCCGTTCAATTTCGCCCGCCGGTAGCCGCCCATTGCCGACGAGCTCGGCAGCTCCGGGATCTCCCAGCCGAACAGGGGGCCGTAGAAGCCCTCGGCGGCATCCAGATCGGGGGTCGCCAGGTCGACCCAGCAGGGCGTCCCGGGCGCGTAACTGGTCCTCTCGCTCATCCTCAGAATCCTTTCGTCGTGGAGGTCATGTAGATAAGACCAGACCAGCGGGCCAAACTCATCGCCCGCTTGTGAAGCCCACCCGGGCACCCCGCTAAAATCCGACCGTAGAAGTAGGATTAAGTCTCGATCCGCACTAGGCCGCGATTGCGGCGACTGGAGCACCCCACCCTCTTGACCGACACCGCAGGAACCAAGATCCCCGTCTGCCCGGCAGCGGAGCTGCAACCGGGCGAGATGCGCCTGGTCGAGCACGACGGGCAGAAGATCGGCGTCTTCAACTGCGACGGCACCCTCCTCGCGATCGAGGACCGCTGCTCGCACGACAACGGGCCGCTCGCCGAGGGCGAGTTCGACGCCGCCGCCTGCACGGTCGAGTGCCCCCGCCACGGCTCCCTCTTCGACCTCAGCACCGGCAGGCCGAAGACGCTCCCCGCCTTTCAGCCGGTCCAGACGTTCCCGGTCGCGATCGAGGACGACACGATCACCCTGGAGGTGAACTAGATGGCAACGCCTGAGGTGCTCGCCGAGAAACGCGAGCTGGCCGGCATCAACGCCGACTACAAAGAGAAGTTCGGCTTCAACGATCCCGAGACCGGCTACGCCTACAAAGCCCCGAAGGGGCTGAGCCGCGAGGTCGTGGAAACGATCTCCGACTTCAAGAAAGAGCCGCAGTGGATGCGGGACTTCCGCCTCAAGGCGCTGGAGCACTTCGAACAGCGCCCGACCCCGAAATGGGGCGGCGACCTCGACCAGATCGACTTCGAAGACATCCACTACTTCGTCCGCGCCTCGGAGAAGAACAGCCGCGACTGGAGCGAGGTCCCGGAGGACATCAAATACACCTTCGACCGCCTCGGCATCCCCGAGGCCGAGCGCAAATTCCTCGCCGGCGTCGGCGCCCAGTACGAGTCCGAGGTCGTCTACCACCAGGTCAACGAGAAGCTCGAGGCCCAGGGCGTGATCTTCACCGACATGGACACCGCCCTGCGCGAGCACGAGGACCTCGTGCGCGAGTACTGGGCGACGGTGATCCCGCCCAACGACAACAAACTCGCCGCCCTCAACAGCGCCGTCTGGTCCGGCGGCTCCTTCGTCTACGTCCCCGCCGGGGTCAAGGTCGAGATGCCGCTGCAGGCCTATTTCCGGATCAACACCGAGAACATGGGCCAGTTCGAGCGGACGCTGATCATCTGCGAGGAGGGCGCCGACGTCCACTACATCGAGGGCTGCACGGCGCCGGTCTACTCCAGCGACTCGCTGCACTCGGCGGTGGTCGAGATCGTCGCCAAACCGAGCTCCCGGGTCCGCTACACGACCGTCCAGAACTGGTCGCAGAACGTCTTCAACCTCGTCACCAAGCGCGCCGTCGCGCACGAGAAGGCGACGATGGAGTGGGTCGACTGCAACCTCGGCTCGAAACTGACGATGAAGTACCCGTCGATCTACCTGCTCGGGCCCGAAGCCCACGGCGAGATCCTCTCGATCGCCTTCGCCGGCGACGGCCAGCACCAGGACGCCGGCGGCAAGATCATCCACGCGGCGCCGAAGACCTCGTCCTCGATCTTCTCCAAGTCGATCTCCAAGGACGGCGGCCGGGCGACCTACCGCGGTCTGCTCGAAGTCGCCGACGGGGCCAGCGAGTCGCGCTCGAAGGTCGTCTGCGACGCGCTGCTGCTCGACGAGGACTCGCGCTCGGACACCTACCCGACGATCCGGATCGACGAGAACGACGCCGACATCGGCCACGAGGCGACCGTCTCCAAGATCGGCGACGAGCAGCTCTTCTACCTGCAGAGCCGCGGGCTCGACGAGGAGGAGGCCTCGAAGATGATCGTCAACGGGTTCATCGAGCCGGTGACCAAGGAGCTGCCGATGGAGTACGCGGTCGAGCTGAACCGGCTGATCGAGTTGCAGATGGAGGGCTCCATTGGCTGAGGTCGCGGTGCAACCGGCCTGGCTCGA
>DASTXV010000078.1:0-24598 GCA_035765335.1 Solirubrobacterales bacterium | reverse complement strand
CTTTGTCCTCTATGGGGGGACAAAGCTCAACCACACCCATCCGGCCCGGGATAGGCTGACGCCGTGTTCTCGGGGGAGTTCAAGCGCTCGTCGCGCTTCGGCCTGATCGGCGTCCTCGTCGTGATGGCGCTCGTCGCCGTGATCGGGCTGACGATGGGCAGCGGCGAAGCGAACCCGAAGCTGGCGCTGGGCCTGATCTTCGGCGTCCTCGCGGTCTTCTTCGTGCTGCTGTTCGCCTTCCAGCGCGCCGACCTCGACCGGGTCTCGGGCGCGAGCACGAAGGGGACCGAGCGCGCCGCCGCCGAAGGCGGCCGCCCGATCGAGAACCCGACGACGATGACCGAGCCAGAGCTGTGGGCCGCGCTCGCCGTCGAGCCGATCGGCCGCGAGGCGATCCAGGCGCGCAGCCAGATGTGGGACGCCGGCCGGCGCAGCATACGGCTGGGGATGATCGTGACCCTGCTGATCTTCCTCACGGTGCCGCCCGTCTACCTGCTCGAAAGCTTCGTGCCGCTGCTGATCGGCGGGCCGCTGATCGTGATCGCGGCGCTCTACGGCAGCTTCCGCGCGCTCGCCCCCGGCGGCGAGGTGGACAGCGGCTACGAGAAGGTCGGCCTGGCGATGGCGCCGCTGGGGCTGGAGGTGACCGAGCGCCCGCAGGTGAACATCGAGATGCGCGACCCGGTCACCCCGCGGATGGGTCCGAAGATCCGCGGCGCCCTGGTGCTGAGCGGCATGCGGCACGGACGGCAGGTCTCGGTCCGGCTCGGCAGCACCGAGGTGCGCAGCACCAGCGAGGTGGCGGTGGCCGCGCCCTGCCATCCGTTCGAGGCGAAATCGAAGCGCGTCAGCGTCAGCAGCGGCCCCGAGGGCGTCGTCGTCACCCGCAAGGGCGGCGGGCAGAGCGACTGGCTCTGCGACCTCTGGCTGGCCGAGCGGCTCGCCTCCGACTGACGTCACAGCCCCAAAGGCACGGTCGTGAAACCATCGGGGGATGGCTGCAATCGAGCTGCGCAACGTAGTCAAGACCTTCGGCCCGATCACCGCGGTCGACGGGCTCGACCTGGAGGTGCCGGAAGGCATCTGCCTCGGCCTGCTCGGCCCCAACGGCGCCGGCAAGTCGACGACGATGCGGCTGCTGACCGGCCAGGCGATCGCCGACTCCGGCGAGCTGCGCGTGCTCGGCCACGAGCTGCCCGCCGAAGCGAAGACCGCCCGCGGCCTGATGGGGGTCGTCCCCCAGCTCGACAACCTCGACGTCGACGTCACCGTCGAGGACAACCTGGCGATCTTCGCCCGCCTCTATCGCGTCCCCGACGTCGGCGCCGCGGTTGAGAAAGCGCTCGCGATCGCCCGCCTCAGCGAGCGCCGCCGCGACGCCGTCGACGAGCTCTCGGGCGGGATGCGGCGGCGGCTGCTGCTCGCCCGCGGCCTCGTCCACGAGCCGCGGCTGGTCCTGCTCGACGAGCCGACGGTGGGGCTCGACCCGCAGATCCGGACCGAGCTGTGGACGTTGATCGGCGATCTGAAAGCGCGCGGGACGACGATCTTGATGTCCACCCATTACATCGAGGAGGCCGAGCGCCTCGCCGACGAGGTGGCGGTGATGCACCAGGGCAAGATCATCAGCCGCGGCCACCCGGTCGAGCTGATCACCGAGCACGCCGGGCGGCAGACGGCGGAGGTCTACGGGCCGCCCGAACGCCTCGCCGAGGCGCGGGCGGAAGCCGAATCCAAGGGCCTCTCGGTGCGCCCGGCCGGGCCGGCGATCGCGATCGTCGGCTCCGAGCGGGGCGACGGAGTGATCCCCGAGGACGCCGTCGTCCGCGCCGCCTCGCTCGAGGACGTCTTCGTGCTGCTGACCGGCGAGGAGGCGGAGTGATGGAGTCCGCGACCCAGGCCGCGCCGGCCCCGCAGGCAGCCCGCAAGCTGGGCCGCCTCGAACGTCCGGCGATCGCCGGGGTGATGAGCCGCGAGGTCTCCAACTTCCTCACCTACTGGAAGGGGACGACCTTCTCCAGCGTGCTGGAACCGCTCGTCTACCTGCTCGCCTTCGGGCTCGGGCTCAGCGCCACCCTGGTCGACGAAGTCGACGGCATCCCCTACATCGAGTTCGTCGGCACCGGCATGGTGGCGACGGCGGTGATCTTCTCCAGCGCCCTGCCGGCGATGTTCGGCACCTTCGTCAAGCACCGCTTCCAGAACACCTACGACGCGATCCTCGCCGCCCCGGTCGACGTCGAGGAGCTGGTCACGGCGGAGATGCTCTGGATCGGAATCCGCTCCGGCACCTACGGCTGCGTGCCGCTGCTGGTCACGATCGCCTTCGGCCTCGACCCCGAGCCGGGGATGCTCCTCGTCCCGCTCTTCTGCTTCGTCACCGCGCTCGGCTTCGCCGGCTTCGGCGTCGCGATGGCGGCGACGGTGGCGAAGATCGATCAGTTCAACTACGTCACCGCGCTCTTCGTCACCCCCCTCTTCCTCGTCGCCGGCACCTTCTTCCCGATCGACGGCCTGCCCGAGGGCGTGCAGGTGGCGGCGCAGTTCAACCCCCTGCACCAGCTGGTCGAACTGGTCCGCGGCGGCGCCTTCGGCTTCGAGTGGGAGGACCTGCTGCGTTTCGGCTTCCTCGTCGCCTTCGCGCTCGTCACCTGGCGGGTGGCGATCCACCAGATGCGCAAGCGGCTGATCGACTGAACGCAGTTGTCCCCGCATGCCGGGGAGAACTGCGTAATGGACCGTGCACCCGCCTTCGAAGCGAGATCACCGGGCGTGTCCGTCGCTTTAGGCTCGGGTCGGGCTCTCCTGCGGCACCCGCGGCATCCGCTTAAGGCTGCTTCCTTCCGGACCTGACCTGATTCGCGTGCCCACGTCGCGCAGGACCCGGCCGTCAACGCCGCCGCGACGCACTGACCCCGACGGTCAGCTCCTCGGAACGGTAGTCGGCCCCGCTAAGCGGATTTCGGGTTACAGGGCACCGCTGATTCCCCGCCTAGCACGGTCCGCCCCTGATCCTAGCGGCCCGGCATAGGATCACGCGCGTGATCACGGTCGACACCGACTCGTTCTTCGCGATCGTCGCCGTCGCCGCCCTCGCCGCGATCACCGTCGCCGCCCTGCCGAAGCGGTTCGCGCCGCCCGTCGTCGTCCTCGAGCTGGTGCTGGGAATCGTGATCGGGCCGGAGGTCTTCGGGCTCGCGGAGTCGAGCGACTTCGTCAACTTCTTCGCCAACCTCGGCCTCGGGATGCTCTTCTTCTTCGCCGGCTACGAGATCGACTTCGAGCGGATCAAGGGAGCGCCGATGAAGCTCGGGGCGCTCGGCTGGGTGGTCTCGGTCGGGATCGCCTACGGGATCGGCGGGGCCCTCGCGGCCGCCGGGGTGGTCGTCTCCTTCCTCTACACCGGCTCGGCGATGGCGACGACGGCGATCGGGACCCTGATCCCGATCCTGCGCGACGGCGGCGAGCTGAAGACGCGCTTCGGCACCTACCTGCTGGCGGCCGGCGCCGCCGGCGAGTTCGGCCCGATCCTGCTGGTGACGCTGGTCCTCTCGACCACCAACCCGGTGCACGAGGCGGTGATCCTGCTCGGCTTCGTCGCCCTCGCCCTGGCCCTGGCCCTGGTCTCGGTCCGCTACGCCTGGCGCGGCTGGCCGATGCTGGAGCGGACCTTCGAGGCGAGCAGCCAGCTGGCGGTGCGGGTGACGGTGGTGCTCGTCTTCGGCCTCGTCCTGCTGGCCGGAGAGCTCGGGCTCGACATCCTCCTCGGCGGCTTCGTCGCCGGAATGATCACCCGGCTCGCCCTGCGCGGCCAGGAGCTGGCGGTCTTCGAGTCGAAGCTGACCGCGGTCGGGTTCGGCTTCTTCGTCCCCTTCTTCTTCATCACCAGCGGCATCGAGTTCGACTTGGCCGCGCTCGGCTCGGCGGAAGCGATCGCCAAGCTCTTCCTCTTCTTCGCCCTCTTCCTGGTCGTGCGCGGGGCGCCGGCGCTGCTCCTCTATCGAGGCGTCCTCGCTGCCCGCGACCGCGCCGCGCTCGCCTTCTACTCGGCCACCGAGCTGCCCCTGGTGGTGGCGATCACGACGATCGCCGTCGAGCAGGGGCACATGAAGAGCAGCACCGCCGCCGGCCTGGTCGGGGCGGCGATGCTGTCTACCTTGATCTATCCGTTCGTCGGCATGGCCCTGCGGAAGGGCCGCGGCGTCAGCGCCGAATCAGCCGCAACCGCTTGAACGCGGTCGCCTGCGCCTTCCCGGCCCGCACCCGGACCTTGAAGAGAAGGCGCTTGCGGGTCACGACCTTGCCCTTCGCCCGCGGTTTCACCCGCAGGACGAGGCGCTTGGTCTTGCCCTTGGCGACCTTCACCGTCCGGTTCGCGGTGGCGGGCTTGCGCTTCTTCAGCAGCCCGAGGACCGAGACGCGGCAGGCGCGGCCGATCTTGGCGGGACAGCGGGCCTTGACGAAGAGTCGCTTTCCCTTCATCTGAGCCGGGCCGGCGAGCGTCGCCGGCGCGAGCGCCGCGACCCGGGCGGCGATCGTAGGCCCGCCTGCGCCTTCGCCTGCGCCTTTCCCGCCGCCGTTCGTTCCGTCGTCGGCGACGGTGAGGGCGACGTTGTCGAAGCGGGCGCTGGTCGAGCCCGAGAGGAGACCGGCCCCGGCCACGTTCGAGGAAGTGACAGCGGTAATCGCGAGCGCGTAGGTGCGGCCGGATTTCAGCGTCGCCGCGCCGTCTTCGCCGCTCCAGCCCGCGCTGTCCGCAAGGGTTTCCGAGATCACGGTCGAGCGCTTGCCGCTGGTCCGGTCGATCAGCTGCACGCGGTAGTCGAGCTGGGGCGAGAGGTCGACCAGCGAGCCCTGGGTGAAGCGTCTCTCCAGGTGGACGCTCGCCGGTCCCGAGGAGGAGGCGACGAAGTCCGGCGACTGCAGGACCACGGTGGATTTGAACAGCGAGAGCAGGTTGAGGCTGACGTTCGTGTTCGCCGCCAACGACCCCGCGGGCCTGCCGTCGCCCCCGTCGTAGCCTCCGCTCGCCGTGCACAGAACCGGCACGTTGCACTCGGCGCTGGTCACCTCCCAGCCTTCCGGCCCGCCACTGAACTGGCCGCCGCCCGCCGGATGGACGTCGGTGGCCGCCCCCGCCGGCAACGCCAGCGCACCCAATGCCAGCGCTCCGGCCATGACCAGCCCAAGTCCTCCTCTCCAGGTTCGCATTCGAAGCTCCTTTCAACGGTTGGTCGTCTCCCCCGCCAGGAGGGGGTCGCACCGCCAGTACCCGCCTGTACTAAAAATTGATGACTACTGGACAAATACTCGACTGGGTGCGCCTACCTCACCGCCGTCGTACAATCCCCGTCCCGGGGCGCGTAGCTCAGTGGGAGAGCGCTCGCTTCACACGCGAGAGGTCGCTGGTTCGAAACCAGCCGTGCCCATCTAACGCCGCTTTGCAGAGCGGAATTTCGGGGGGTCGTTCGAAACCAGTCGCGGATTTGGCTCTGTAGCTCAGAAAGCGCCAGGCTCGGAAATCTCCGAGGAACCGAGCGAATGCCGGCCGTTTCGAGACCAGAAGGCATACCCACTGCGTGGAGAAGACCGCGCAGAGATCCCCTGGCCTCGCCGCCGCCCCAGCCCGGTTCCTCGATCGGTCCGAGGAGCTACGAATGGATCTCTCCAACGAGCAGTTGATCTACGAGGCGGTCGAGTGCAACCACGCCGGGGTCGGGGGCTCGACGCTCGCGCGCTACCGCGATCACCTCGTCCACTTCGCTCAGTACCTCGCGAGCGTCCACCGCTCCAACTTCTACGCGGCCAACAAGAAGCAGGTCCGGCTCTTCATGGGCCACCTGGAGAAGCAGGGTGGCGCAAGTCCCGACCCCGCCCGCCTGCGCTGCGACTGGTGCAAGGCGCGCAACTACCCCGACGGCCGCGAGGGTTCGGGATGGTCGGCCTCCTACCGCAAGAGCTACCTCTCGGCGCTGCGGTTCCTCTACCGCCACTTCCAGGCTGACGACGAACTGCCCGATCTCGACCCCACCGTCCTTGAGTCCTCGCCGAGGGTCATCGTCAAGCGCGGCTACACCCCGAGCAAGGAGGAGGTCAAGCGCCTGCTGGAGACCGAGGGGCCTCCCCGCGCCGTCCTGCTGGTGCATTGGCTGTTCTACTCGCCGTCGCGTCGCAAGACCTACGCCGATGCGCGCTGGTGCGACATCGACCTCGACGCCGCCGAGTGGGAAGTCGTCGGCAAGAACGACAAGGTGGACATCTTCCCCCTGGCCCCTCCCCTGCTCCGCGCCTTCCGCGTCTACCGCCGCTGGCAGCTCTCCGAGGCAGAGCGCCACCCCGCCATGCGCGACGCCCTCAGCGACCCCGAGACCGCCTACGTCCTGATGACCGCCAACGGCAAGAAGACCAGTCCCTCGACCGTGACCAAGATCGCCACCTGGCACGGCATCCGAGCCGGCGTCGGCCTAAAGAAAGCCACCCCCGGCATCGACGCCGTGAACGGCATGACCTCCCGCGTCACCCCCCACTGCTTCCGCCGCGCCTGGGCGACTATGGCGCTCAACGACGAGAAGAACCCAATCCCGATCGACGTGGTCTCCGAGGTCCTGCGCCACAAGGAGATCGCGACGACCCGACGCCACTACGCGCCTACGAAGTCAGATAGAGCGCAAGCGGCGCTGGTCGGGATGCGGGTGTCGTGAGTCACAGGGTTTAGAAGAACTACAGGGAGGAGAGGACTGCGAGTCGGAAGACGCAGAACGGAATTTGGCTTGCTGATACGGAACTTGTTCCGATTATGTCCGGTTGTTTCCGGTGGTTTAGGGGTGCGACTGGCGCATCACTGGCGCATCGCTGAGTGTGGACGCACCTCAGACTCTCGCCTAGCGTGGTCGGCCATAAGGCCCTCAAGCTGAGAACGGGGCGCTTGCCAGAGCCTATTCCGCATCCCAGAGACAAATCAATATCGATTGTCTCCGGCTGTCTCCGGTGAATTTGGTGTCCCGCTGGCGCACGACTGGCGCACCGAGCGACTTCGCTACGTACTGCGCCAGAATCCTTTAGGTGTGGCCGCTGCCATGGAACCCTCTTCCTGGTCCCCGCCTAGTTAAAGAGAAGGCCACGGTCCGCTCGTACAGAGCGCCCCGCTCCCCCTTTGTGATCGCGGTCGTCATGAGGCCGGCGGCGGGACGGCCGGGAACGCGGTGGCTCCCACCACCACATCGCGAGCATCCGCTGCGTCGGCGCGGGCCTGGCTGGCGTCAACCGCCGCCCGAGCCCGCTGATTGAACTCATCCCTCGCCTGGCAAATCTCTTTCCACCCCTCTGGGTCGACCTCGGCAAGGAACCAGTCCCAGCCGCTGCCCTCGGTCTCGAAGGCGTCGGTTTCCATCGCCCCGACGGCGACGATGAAGCACTCCTCGAGCGACATCACCCGCGAGCCGCCGCGGCGCTCCTCCTCGGCGGCCGGGATCGAGTCGCCCTCGGTCAGCGCCTGGAGCCGCAGCCGGTAGAACTTCTCCAGCGCCCCGCGGCGGGGGACCGTCTTCGTCAGCTCGACCACCTCGCATTCCCGGCTGAGGACATGGTTGAGGTGGTAGGAGACCACGCCGAGGTTGACCTGCAGTTGCCGGGAGAGGCGGCTGGCGCTGGCCTCGCCGTCGACCAGGGCGCGCAGGATCCGCCGGCGGATCGGGTGGTTCAAGGCGCGCAGCACTCGGTCGAGCGGTGCCCTCGGCCGCCCCTTGCCCCGCCCCCCGTTGTCGGAAGGCGCCGCCTCCTTCACCTCGAACCCCCCGAGCCGCCTTCGGCCGCGTCACTTCGCGGCGCCCGGATCGCGCTGCCCGCTTCACCTTCTCGGGTGCTTTGCCGCCATTGCTCGCCGCCTTTGCCCGGCGCGAATTCTTCGCCCTCGATCATCAGGGCGCCCACCGACATGCCGAACGCTTTGGCGATGACCCGAAGGCCGCCCCACCCCTCATCCATCTCGCCGGCTTCGATCCGTTCCAGTTCGGGCACCGTCATTTCAGCCTTCGCCGCCAGCTCCTCGCGGCCCATCCCCTGTCGCTCGCGGATCACGGTGACGGCCTGGCCTGCGCCCTTGAAGGCGGCTGCCTCCTCCTCGTTGCGCGGTGGTCGCCGAATCTCGACCGGCTTCCGCTTCCGCCTCATCCGGTCGGCAGTAGTCGAGCGTCTTTCAGGACGGCCACGTGGTAGGCGACCTGGCGGATCTTGACGTCGGGAAAGCGGTCAGCGAGATCCGCGGCAAGCGACTCCGCCGCCAGCGAGCGCTCTGGCTTTTGCGCGAACAGCTCCAGGACGCGGAGCCGCAGGGGGTGGTCCAGCGCCTGTTTCTGGTCGGGGATGATGCGACCGCGGTCGCGTCCGTAGAGGCCCATCAAAAAGCTCCCGGGGGTGACGGTGGAGCGACGGCCATCCCTACCGAAGCCGTCGCTCCATCCGTCGGGTCCATCGTGATCTCGGCAGAACGTTGGGAGGCGTGCCGTGCCGTGGCGACGATGGACGGTCTTGGGGCGTATCTGTGGGAGGAAGTCGGCATGTGTGGTTAGGTGTCGGGGACGGGCTCATTTCTTCCACGATGCTCCCGCCCCCGACATGGGTGGTGGAGTGCCTTCCAAAGACGGTCGGCAGACTCTGAGTGGTGAAGCTAGGCCGACTTGTAGTTGAAGTCAATTCATTCCCAGACGCCGCTCACAGCTTCGTGAGCGGGGGCGGGGGGCCTTCCTGGCCCGAACAAAGGCGGAGAGGCTGATGAGGATCGAAATCGTTGCCTCTTTGGTCTTGGCGACTCGGTTGGTCGATTCGCACTCGATCTCGCGAACCCGTTCCAAGTGGCGGGCATTCTCAGCTTCTAGGTCTGCGCGACCCTTCTTGTCAACCTGATACCAGTCCCAGGAGAGGATCGTCCGAGGGTCGGCCAGATTCCCCTTCAAGAGGGCCGCAATAACCTCGGCGGTCCCAGACGTGACGATGGCGCCGGCGATGTGCTGCCGCTCCGTCTGGGTGAGGGCTTCGGCCTCTTTCTTGGAGTAATAGGGAATGACGACTGCCCGATACCAGTAGAGATTGGTCCCTCGGCGTTCCTCGATTTTGGCGACTTCAATCGAGCCGTCATCCAGCATGCGCTTGATGTGGTTGGAGACGTTGCTGAGAGGGATCTCGGTCAGCTCTGCGACTTCGCCCGCCGTATAGCTCCCTTGGTTCAAGAGGATCAGGATTTCGACCCTGATGGGGTGGGAGATCGCGTACTGGACTGCTTGCTCGATCCCCTTCGGTTTGCGCTTACCTCTATGACGACCGACGGCTCTGGCTACCACCACCGCTCCCTTCCTCCGTGGACTAAACCCGGCTACTCAGTAGTTACCGAGCATATGGCCTCATACCCTTCGGGAACGGCTACGTACTCACGAAACTGACCACACTCACAAATCAGAAGATGCTCTAGCAGTCTTTAGCATCGACGCCTCCTCCCCTGGCGGGCTGCGCCGGGGCTGACTTGGGAGAGGGGGTGAGGAGCTGATGACGATGAAGAAGATCGCGCCTGTCCAGGTCGCACAGATGATCTACAAGGGCGCGTAAGCCCCTGGACCGGGTTCGGCTGGGGTGCTCAAGCCTTGGCCGAGCCCGGCATTCGATGCTCGTCAATGCCGCTAGAGCCGCCGCGCCGGTACTCGGCTAGGTGCGCCTAGCCCGAGCGCGAATCGGCAGCGCCGATGAAGACGAGCTTGTAGTGGAGACCTTCATCCGGGAGGTCGGCAAGCACTACCTCCCCGCCCTCCTCGCTCATGCCTAAAGCAGCTAATGGCTCGATGCCCGTAGCTCGCATCGCCTCAAGAACCTCGCGTTCGGAGCGGTATCGCTCTAGATGCCGGATCGGCTCAAGTCGATCTCCCACGATCTCAGCTTCGAATATCGAGGGCTCGACCTCGCCGCGGCCGGTCCAGACCCATCGCGATCCTCGATGCTCCACCTCTCGGACTTCGTCGTATCCACCTATGTAGGCCGAGATGGAATTGACATCGAAGATGAGAAGGCCATCGTCGGCAAGGTTCGCCCGCATCGCCGCCAGGGCGCGGACGAGGTCATCGTCGCCGAGCAGGTAGTTGACGGAGTCGTTGAGCGATAACACGAGATCGAAGTCGCCGAGGCGGGGAAGTTCGCGCATGTCGGCAACTTGAAGGGATACGTCATCCCCTCCTTCCTGGGCTGCCAGTTCCAGCATGGCCGGTGATAGATCGCAGCCGTGGACCCGCCATCCCCGCCGCAACAAAGGTCGGAACGCCCGGCCAGTTCCGCATCCGACGTCCAGGGCGCTACCGCCTTCTTTTAGCCCGTGCTTCCGAAGCTCGGGCAAGAGCGCTCGGCCGAGCCACATCTCGTAGTCGTTTGAGTGGGTGAAGTCGTTGTAGACGGCGGCAAATGCTTCGTATGCCACCAATGCTGGGTCGACGCTCATGGTAAGCCGAGACTAACCCCTCGGCTAGCGACCAAATGAAGCTCAATGCTCCTGCTCCTCTGCGGCACCCCCGAAGCTTCACAGGTGAACCGATCTAGACACAATTACTCCTGTCGTCCGACGAGACGAGCCCGTAGGCAGCTCTCCACCGCCATCGCCACCTCAACCGCAGCACCCTTCACGCACTATCACTGAGTGAAATTCCCCCGGCCGTCTGGGCCGCTCGTGGCATGTCCCCAGCGTGCCTTCGCGGACTCGGAACTCGCCGGACATCCTGCCCCGCCTCCCCGAAGGGCCGCGCTGATGCTCTCCATCGGAAAGCTCGGCCGCGGCCAGGAGCGCTACTACCTCGACAAGGTCGCCGAAGGCGCCGAGGACTACTACTCCGGCCAGGGCGAGGCAGAGGGCTACTGGCTCGGCGACGCCGCCGAGGATCTCGGCCTCCAGGGCAAGGTCGATCCCAGCCAGCTCGTCGGGATGCTGACCGGGACCAACCCCGCCAGCGGCGAGCCCCTCGGCCTCCGCCACGTCGAGGGCGGGCCGGTCCCCGGCTTCGACCTCACCTTCTCGGCGCCGAAGTCGGCCTCGGTTCTGTGGGCGCTCGGCGGCCATCCCGTCGCCGCCGAGGTCAAAGCCGCCCACGCCGCTGCCGTCGATGCCGCGCTCGGCTACCTCCAGCGAGAGGCTTGCTGGACCCGGCGTGGCGCTGGAGGTCGCGAATTCCTCCAGGG
The DNA here is from genome assembly GCA_035765335.1 of Solirubrobacterales bacterium. Classification (GTDB taxonomy): domain Bacteria; phylum Actinomycetota; class Thermoleophilia; order Solirubrobacterales; family 70-9; genus VAYN01. The sequence continues at coordinate 13,393 of DASTXV010000078.1, read as the reverse complement.
CAGCGGCTTCCTTGCCGCCGGCTACGTCCACCGCTCCTCCCGCGCCGGCGACATGCAACTGCATACCCACGCGCTGATCGCCAACGCCACCTTCGCCGAGGGCCGCTGGACCCGGCTCTACCACCCCGCGATCTACGAACACGCCAAAGCCGCCGGCTACCTCTACGAGGCCCACTTCCGCGACGAGCTGACCCGCCGCCTCGGCGTCCGCTGGCGCGAGGTGGTGAACGGGATCGCCGAGATCGAGGGCTTCACCGACGAGCAGCTGCGCCACTTCTCCACCCGCCGCGGGGAGATACTCGAGGCGGCGGGCGAGGACGCCTCGGCCCGCGCCAGGCAGATCGCGACGCTGGCTACGAGGGAGACCAAGGATCGCGAGCTGACCACCGAGTCGCTGCGGGATCTGTGGCGGGAGAAGGCCGAGGAGGTCGGCCTGACCCCCGAGTCGATCCGCGCCACCCTCGGCCATGAGCGCCAGGCCCCCGAAGGGCAGATCGCCGTCGCCGAGGTCGAAGCCGTCCTCACCGCCCACGCCTCCCACTTCGACCGCCGCGACGTGATCCAGGCGGTTGCCAACTGCCTCCCGGCCGGAGCGCCGGGGCATGAGGTCTGCGAGCTGGCCGACGCCTTCCTTGGGACGCCGGAGGTGATCCGCATCGCAGAGAGCCCCAGGGGCGAGCGGTTCACGACCCGCGCGATCTGGGAGCTGGAGCGCACCGCCCTCAGCCGGGTCGAGGAGATGGCGGCGAGCGACGACCGCGCCGTCGTCCCGGAGATCCTCGTCTCCCGCGTCCTCGCCCAGCGGCCTTCGATGAAGCCCGATCAGCGGGCGATGGTCGAGCGGCTCCTACGTGGCGGCGAGGGTGTGGTCGTCGTGGTCGGCGAGGCGGGGACCGGGAAGACCTACGCTCTGGTCGCCGCGGCCCACGGCTGGGGAGTCCGGGAAATGCCTTCCCGGCTGAGGGTCGCGGCACCGACTTGGAGAGCCGCCAACGTCCTGCGCTCGGAAGGTCTGCAGGCCACCTCGGTCGCCTCGCTTTTGGCCGAGCTAGACCGCGCCGCTGCCCGCGGCGATGCCGCCCTTACTCGCGGCTCGGTCTTGGTGGTCGACGAGGCCGGGATGGTCGACTCGCGGGCGCTCGCGCGGCTGATTGCCCACGCCCAGGAGGCCGAGGCAAAGCTGGTGCTGATCGGCGATCCCGCCCAGCTCGGCGAGATCGAGGCCGGTGGCCTGTTTGCGTCGATCGCGGCGAGGACCGAGCCGATCGTCTTGGACGAAGTGATCCGCCACCGCCATGAGCTTGAGCGCGATTCCGCAAAGTTGATCCGCGAAGGTCACGGCCGGGAGGCGATCTCCATCTACCAGGGCGCCGAGCGGGTCACGGTCTCCGAGGATCCGCTCGCGCGCCGCGAGGCGATGGTCTGCGACTGGTGGCAAAGCTACGAGCGCGGCGAGGACGCACTGATGGTCGCGAAGCGCAACTCAGAGGTCGCCGAGCTAAACGCGCTCGCCCGGGAGCAGATGAAGGCCGCAGGGCAGCTCGGAGCCGAGGAGATCGAGGTCGGCGGCGTCCGCTTCGCTGCCGGCGATCAGGTGATCACCCGCATCAACGACCGCCGCACCGGGATCTTCAATCGCGAGCGCTGGCGGGTGGCCGACGTTGATCGGGATTCCGGTTCGCTGGTGTTGGTCGGAATCGACACCCGTGGGCGGGTGTGTGTCGATTCCGACTACTTGGGGCGCATCAGGGAGAGGGACGGAGGGCCGGCAATCGAACACGCCTACGCCGCGACGACCTACCAGGCCCAGGGGGCGACGGTGGACACCGCTTTCGTCATGGCCGACCCCTCGATGGACCGCCAGGAGTTCTACGTCGCCACCTCCCGCAGTCGCGATGAGACCTTCCTCTACGCCACGCCGGAGGTCCAGCTCGACCGCGAGGAGTACGCGCCGCGCTCGCCCTACCTGCGTGAGGGGCTCGACCACATCGCCGAAGCCGCCGAGCGCGACGGCTCCCAGGTCTCGGCCCATGACGAGACCCTGCGCCAGGAGCTAGGCCGGCTTCCCGCAGACGAGCTGGTCCGTCGCCTCCGCGAGCTGCGCTCGGAGGTTGGAGCCGAGCAGCAAAACGAAGCCCGGCATCTCCGCGCTGAGAAAGCGATCAGCGCGGACGCCGAGCGGCTGGAGGAGATCCGCTCGCAGCCGGGGCGCTGGCACCCTGCCAACGAAGGGTCGGCGCGGGAGCGGATTGAGGCAGCGAGGACCGAGCGGGAGCAGTTGCCCGAGGTCGGCCACGATGCCCGCGCCCGAGTCGCAGTTGCCGAGCATCTCCTGGCCGAGCGCGAGCGGGCCGCGGCCACCGCCGCCCGTCTCTCTCCTCCTGACTACATCACCCGAGAGCTTGGCGAGCGTCCCGCCGATCCGACGAAGGTGGCGGTATGGGATCGAGGGGTGCGGGAAATCGAGAGCTACCGTGTCAGAAACGGCGTGGTGGGCAGAGACAGCGCACTCGGGCCGAGGCCGAGGGACCATGCCGCGCAGACGGAGCAGAGGCTTGCCGGGGAGCGGTTGCAGCGAACTCAGAGGCAGCTCGGCTTGGGGCGACAGCAAGCTATTAAGCGGTCTCTTGACCTAGACCCGTAGCCTCCCGAGCCATTCTCAAACAGTGCTAGCCGTTGGAGCCTTCTCCGGGTTGAGAGCTATCCGATGGAGCTTGACGTTCTTCTCGGGAAGGGAAGCGTCAGCAGGAAGCTCATCCCAAGTTCTTCCATCGAGAAGGCGGCCACCGGCCTTAGGTCGATGTCCGCCCCACTGCTTGAAGAAGAAGGCAGTACCAGAGGCCTGACACTGGTCCCGAAGGCTCCGGAGCCACTCAACTCGGACGGGTCGGTGGCCCGAGCCTGACTCCCCACCAGCGATCAACCAATCGACTCCTTGGAGGTCCAGCCCTTCCAATGGGCCAAGTAGCGGCTCTGCCGATATGAACCGAACGGCTGCGTCGACTTGCCTCAAATAGTCCGCCCTCATTACGAACCGCCGGTTCTCAATAGAGACCCCCATCCAGATATTTGGGTGCCACGGGAGACGGGGAGCCAGCTCCGCCAAGCGCTCATGGCGCTTCGTGAGGATCTGGAAGGTGTGCTGCTCGGCTTCCCCCATAACCGCGAAAACACGCCTGATGAAGTCGAATGGGACCCGCTCGTGAAAGAGGTCGCTCATGGAGTTCACGAAGATGACTCTTGGCCTTTTCCACCGGAGCGGCTGGTCTAGCCGCTCGGGCCAAAGACGTAGATCGAAGCCCTGCTCGTAAGGGTGCCCTGGTATCCCTTTCCATCGCTCGGCGAAAGTTTTGGCGTAGCAATGCGCGCAGCCAGGCGAGACCTGCGTGCAACCCGTCACCGGGTTCCAGGTCGCCTCAGTCCACTCGATACGCGTCTTATCAGCCATAGGAGAAGCGAACAAATGTTCGCAAAGCGGTCGGTCGGCGAAGGCTACGAGGTAAACCGGAGCTTCGCATTTTTGAAGCCCCTCGGACCGGTTCTTTGCACCTCAAGGTGTCCGGCTCTCTCCGCGGGCTGCAAAGTCAACTTCCGCAGATGCGCTTTGCGGAAGGGCGTATCAACGAGGGTGACGCGGTCGGCCTGATCGATCGTGAACTGGCTAGTGCCAAATTTGTTCCGAAGCTCTTTCAGGAGCGGAGCCGTATCGACTGCCGTGGAATCGAAAAGAACCTCCTGCCCAGACTCGGTTTCGGCGCGGTAGGACGTCCCTGCGACCGGGTCGACCTTCCACATCGCGTCCTTCGCCAGCTCAAGACCCTTCGTATGCCCGAGACTGAAAACCAGTCGATAGTCGTTGCCATCGAGAGTTCGAAGCTGAAAGGACCGAACGAATTCAACTCCGCCATTTGCGGCAAGCTGTCGTTCAAAGAGATCGAGAAGAAAATCGGTCCTCTCCGGCCCCTCTAAATCAATCGCAGCCTGCCATCCCTCGGTACCGAAGAGAGAGCCAAGTGCCTTCTCCTGCCCCGGTCGACCTACAAATCTGTGGATGAACGACATTGGCAAGAAGTAGAGGACCTCGCATCGAGGGAAATCGAGTAGCCGCCCCGTGATCGACATAGAGGCGCTGGAGTAGCCAAAAGGGTCGATGAACGCAAAGGTGGGAAGTCCTGCCTGGATGAGCGGATCTACCAAGGTGTCGTAGACCTTCTCGAACTCTCCATGCTCGGTTCGGGTGATGACGTTGTTCGGAAGGGACCCAATCTGCTCAATCTCTTTACGAAGATGCTCTACACGGGATTCATCGTGCTCGATGAAGAGAAACTCGAAATCAACCCCTTCCCAAGCACCGAAATGCGCGTGGCTCAGGAGCGCGTCAAGCATGATGAGAGGCGAACCCTCCTCTCCGCCGGCATAACGGCCTGGCCCCGCAAAGCCATCGAGCAATAGCAGCCGAGGTCGCCCAGCATCCAATCGCTGAACTTTCAGGGCCTGATTAGCCATCACCCCCAGCCACCCGTCGAGATACGCTCGCAGAACCTGGTGCTTTGCGGCCGTATGTGGCTCCCGCGCCCATAGCGTGTCGCTCATCCCTCCTGCATTGAACCTCACCGAGCGCAAAGTCGGCTTGATCAAGGTTTCGGCCCAGAACGACGGCGGTACAACGCGCCCTATTGCCGCCGCTGCCAGCGTATGAAGGGCGCTTGGCCATGAGGTAAGTTGCCCTTAGAAGCGAGCCTGGCTCTTTCGGTTCGCGACGTGGCCGGAACCGCTGGTTCGAAACCAGCCGTGCCCATCGGCCCCGTAGAATTCCCTCTGTGGAGTGGCTTGTAGTGGTTGGGGCAGCCGTCGCAGTCGGAGCGCTGGCCGCAGTTCTCTGGCTGCGGTTAAGACGAAGGCCCGAAGCGAAAAGCGAGGCGGAACCGGCCCCGAGGCGGGCAGCCTGGACTCGCAGCGAGATGATCTCGCTGGCAGGAATCGTCGTCGGCGCCGCCCTCAGCCTTGCTGGGCTGGTCAGCGACGGCGGCCCAAATCCGGAACCGGAGCCGGAGCCAAGCCCAACCGCCCTGGCGGCGCTGCTTCGGCAGGGCCCTTTCTCGAAGAGCTTGCCGGAAGGCCTTGAGGCAAGCGAACTGGCAAGCGCGGATCCGGGCGACTCCTCCGCCGCCGGACGCGTCGACGCGATGGAACTGGTCATCGAGAACACCCCATCCGAGCTCGGCGTCTACGCCCATCTGGAGGTATATCCGAGCGCCGACGCCGCGCTCAAGAGGGCGGCCGAGCGAGTTGCCCTGCTCAAGGAAGTCTTCGGTGCCGACAAGGTGCAGGGTGACGCGTCTTCCTACTGCTCGATCGGCACGATCCACGGACCAGATGCCTGGGAGTGCGGCGGAACCAGCGGGCTCGCTTATGCCGAGGCCACGGTCTACCCGAACGTAAACGCGACCCAATCCATCGCCACCGGGATCTCAGCGGCGCTCCTCAGCTACGCAGACGAAAAAGCGCAGATCGCCGCGGGCTGACCGAGCTCGACCCCGCGGGGTCGTGGGCGGCGGATCAGTGCCCGCTGTCTTCTCCAGGACGGGCCACCCGATAAACCGTCCGCCACTCCACAAAGAGCTCCCAGTCGATGCGGATTCGGAGCGGCGCCTCGCTCGCTGCGGTCTCGGGGTCGACGTCACAGCGAATGTCCTCGTCGAACAGTATCGCCAGCCCGTGGCGCACATCTTCGGGGTCATACCCCAGGTCAGCCGCTATCGCCTGTATCGAGGTCTCGATTTCAGACTCCGCGGCGCCTGGAGGCCTTCTCTGAGCGAGCCACGCAGTGATTGCTTCGTTCACCTCGTGGAAGCTTTGCCGCCATCGAATCTGCGACTCGATCTCCTTGCGCTCGGCGTTTAGAGGCAGGACGTCTTCGACATGCGGCAGTGGGCTCACGGCTCTCCACCTCACATCGCCGCTTCCCCTCTCGAGCAGTCCAAGCTCGATCATGAACTCGATGACGTCGCGGCAGCTCCTCAGTGGGCGCTCATGGCTTTTCGCGTAGCCCTGCCACTCCTCCCAAAGAGCCTCCTCATCTGCCAGATCGTCCACCCAATCCTTCTCCTCAGCAGGGTCATATGGCTCATCCAGACCACGAGGGGCGACCTGCGAGACCCAAAACGCCGAGCCCTTCTCGTCCAGGTCTCCGACTGGCGGCGTTCCCTCCTTGGTCAAGAGCCAGATGCTCATGTAGGCCCTAAGCGCTGGGGCGGGGAGGTTGCGGATCCACCCAGAGGACGAGAGATCGAGGCTCGGGTTCGGCACACCGGAACCGTAGTTGAATTACAGGAATGGTCCTGGTGTCGCCAGGAGCGCAGGGTGAGGCGGTGGCCAGGGAGCTGACGGAGCGCACCTAAGTTTTCGGCTTTACCCGGATGCCTCGGCGGCGCTCGCCGCGGAAACTGACCGCATGGAGGCACCGACTTCGACGCAACCGACCAGATGGCTTCACCAACAGGACTCCGGGGACGAGCACCGGGTCCTCGACCTCGGACGGCTCCTGCTCGGTTCGATCGTCATCGCGCTCGGCGTCCTCTTCCTGCTCGACGCCGCCGGCGCGCTCAACGCCGACAAGGCGATCGACCAATGGTGGCCGATCGTCATCCTCGCCGCCGGTCTCCTCACCCTGGCCGAGCGGCCGCCGTCGAAGGTGCGCGGCGCCATCCTCACCGGGGTCGGGATCGTGCTGCTGCTCTTCACCACCGACCTCCTGGAGGAGGACGCCTGGGACTACGTCTGGCCGACGCTGCTGGTCTTGCTCGGGCTCCTCATCATCGCCCGCTGGCACGGGCGCACCATCGTCGGCGCCGACGGCGACGACGTGATCCGCTCGACCGCGGTCTTCGGCGGCCCGCGGCTGTCCTCCACCTCGCGGAACTTCCACGGCGCCTGGCTGACGGCGATCTTCGGCGGCATCACCCTCGACCTGCGCGACGCCGACCTCGCCCCCGAGGGCGCCTCGATCAACGCGACCACCTTCTGCGGCGGCGTCGACGTCCTCGTCCCCCAGGGATGGCACATCAGCGTCCGCAGCACGCCGATCTTCGGCGGCCTCGATGACAAGACCGACCACTCGCAGCCGCTGCCCGCCGACGCGCCGACCCTCCACGTCGACGCGCTCACCGTCCTCGGCGGCGTCGACATCAAGCACAAGAAGTGAAGGACCCGCGCCTGCGCGACGCCTACGTGCCCAACCGCCGGGTGCGGCTCGCCAGCGACGTCGCCGGGCTCTGCGCGATCCTGCTGCTGGTCGGGCTGCTGGGGGCGGCGATCACCTGGTGGGGCCGCTCCGACTTCTTCGACCTCGCCTCCAACTCGCGGGAGGCGATCAAGATCAACGCGGGGTTCCTGGTCGGGCCGGTCCTGATCCTCGTCGCCCTGCCGCTGGTGATCGGACGGGCCCGCCAGGTGGCGCTGAAGCGGCACTTCCGGGCCCGGCTCCTGATCGCGGCGCTGCTCTGGATCGCCGGCCTCGCCATCCTGCTGGCCAAGGTCGCCGACCTCGACGGCTACGACCTCGAGGCCGGGACCTACGTCTCCGCCGCCCTGATGATCCTCGGACTCGCCTCGACCCTGGCGATGTGGCCGGGCGACCTGCCGGTGGTGCAGGTGGACCGCAAGGGAAAGGTGCGCGAACCTACTGCCGCATCACGGCCAGCACATTCCCCGACGGGTCCTTGAACCAGGCGATCTGAGGGCCGGGGCCGCCGCGGACGATGCCCTTCTCGTCGTGGTCGAAGCCGTCGTAGCGCTCGATCGCGACCCCGCGCTCGACCAGGCCATCAACGGTGGCGTCGATGTCGTCGACCTCGAAGTTGAGCATCGTGTAGCTGGCGGGCGTCATCTCCGCGCTGAGGTACATCAGCACGTCGTAGCCACCGGCCAGCTTCAGCGCCGTCACCCCGAACTCCTCGGCCAGCACCTCGATCCGCAGGCCGAGGGTCCCCTCGTAGAAGGCCCTCGCCGCGTCCATGTCCTTGACGGCGAACCCGCTGGTCGCCTTGCTGTCGCCAAGCATCTCTCCTCCTCGCTCGCTTGCGTCGGTCTCTACCCATTAGACCGCCCGCGGCGCGAAAAGTCATCGTTATTCGTCTAGCGGCGGGCGGCGGCGGCTGCGCTTGCGCTCCCCCGCGCGCCGCTTCTGCTCGAGCCGGCGCCGGCGGGAGGCGCGGGTCGGCTTGGTCGGGCGGCGCTTGCGCCGCACCCGCAGGGCGGCGGCGATCTTCGCCGCCAGGCGCTCCAGCGCCAGCTCGCGGTTGCGGGACTGGCTGCGGGCGTCCTGGGCGACGGCGGTGACCGTCGGCCCAAGGCGCTCCAGCAGCCGCGCCCGCTGCGCCTCGTCGAGCGCCTGCGAGGCCTCGACGTCAAAGACGGCTTCCACCCGCGAGGCGGTGACGTTGGCGTGCTGGCCGCCGGGGCCGGAGGAGCGGCTGGTCCGCAGCTCGATCTCGGCCAGCGGCAAGGCGAGGCGCTCGTTGATCCGCAGCTCCGCCACGGGCCTCAGCCGGCGAGCTCGGGGATGTGGCGCTCGAGGTGCTCGGCGATCGTCTGCCGCACCCACCGCTGCGTCTCGGCGTCGGCCATCCGGTAGCGGCCGAGCAGCATCTTCTGGTCGTCGAGCGGCAGCCCGGCGATCTCCCAGCCCACGGCGAGGCGCTCGAAGAGGACCTCGGAGCGCCGCCGCCAGGCGTCGTCGAGCGAGGTCGCATCCCCCGCCGGCGGCTCGCCGACCTTGGCGATCGTCCCGGCGCTGAGCGTCTGCCGCAGGGTGAGGACGTTGCCCTCCGGGTCGACGTAGTCGACGGTCGGCGCCTTCTCGCGCGGTCGCCGCTGCTTCTTCCGCTTCGCCATCGCTAGGCGAGGACGTCGATCTTCGCGGCGAGCTCGAAGTCGGCCGCGGTCAGGCCGCCTTCCGAGTGGGTCGAGATCGTCACCGTCACCGTGTCCCAGGAGATCGCGACGTCGGGGTGGTGATTCATCGCCTCGGCCGGCTCGACCAGGCTCTCGACGAAGCGGACGCTGCCGACGAAGTCCTCGCGCTTGAAGCTCTTCGCGATCGCGGCGCCCTGGCGCTCCCAGCCGGAGAGCCCGGACAGCTTCTCCTCGACCTCGGCGTCGCTCAGCAGTGCCACGTGCTTATGCTGCCACAGACGATGGCGGCGCAGACCGACAAGCCGACGCTCTGGCAGATCGACATCTCGCACTACAGCGAGAAGGTGCGCTGGGCGCTCGAGCACAAGGGGGTCGACCACCGGCGCCGCTCGCTGCTGCCCGGCACCCACATCCCGATCGCCCTCACCCTCACCCGCGGCGGCCAGGTGACCCTGCCGGTGCTGACTCTCGACGGCCGCGCGATCGGCGACTCGACCGAGATCATCGCCGCCCTGGAGGCCAAATACCCCGACCCGCCGCTTTACCCGATCGACGCCGAGGAGCGCGCCCGGGCGATCGAGCTGGAGGACTGGTTCGACGAGAACCTCGGCCCGCACACCCGCCTGCTCCCCTTCTACGAGCTGACCCAGGAGCCGGAGCTGTTCGCCGAGATCGCCTCCAAGTCGGTGCCGGGACCGCTGGGCAAGGCGAAGCCGGTGGTCGGCGCCTACGCCCGCGCCTACACCAGCCTGCGCTGGAACGCCAACAGCGACGAGGACGCCCAGCGCGCCCGCGAGGGGATCGTCGCCGCCTTCGACAAGCTCGACGCCGAGCTGGAGCAGGGCAACGGCGAGTTCCTCGTCGGCGAAGGCCTCTCCGTCGCCGACGTCACCGCCGCCTCCCTCTTCTATCCGGTGGTGGTCCCGCCCGAGGGACCGCTCGACCCGGACCTGCCGAGGCCACCCGCGCTAGAGCGCTTCCGTGAGAGCCTCAGCGACCGCCGCGGCTTCCGCTGGGTGCAGGAGACCTTCCGCCGCCACCGGCACCGCTAGAAGTTCCAAAGAATTTACTTTCTCAGACAATATGTTGCACTTTTCTCGCTAGGGTGCTTTCATGCAGACGATGGCCCCGCCCGAAGATGCAACCGCCGAGCGCTTCGCCCGCCTCGACGAACGGTTCGGCGAGGTCAATCGTCGGATCACTGAGGGCAGGGAGGAGACGAACCGCCGCTTTGATCTTTTGTCCGCTGAAATGAAGGCCTTGAGACAAGAGATGACCTCCCTTCATGCCACTGTCCAACGTGGCAACTACACCCTGCTAGCCGCGATGCTCGGCCTGATCGGCACGATCCTCATCAAAGGCGGCTAGCCCCCGATCGGGGCCCTGGGGTTGGCGCCCCAGAAGACCACCGTCCCCAGCATGCCGATGATGTGGACGGCGACGATGTTGAAGACCATCGATTTGGCGGTGGCGGTGCCGACTCCGACGGGGCCGCCGGAGGCCGTGTAGCCGTAGTAGCAGCCGACCAGCACGATCACGGTCGCCATCGTCATCCCCTTGATCAGGCTGAATAAGAGATCGGGCGGGTTCTGGAACATCCAGAAGATCAGGAAGTAGCCGCCCGAGGAGACGTCGCCGATCTGCTCGACGACGGCGAGCCAGCTGGCGAAGAATCCGATCCCGACCGCGGCCAGGTACATGAACGGGAAGGCGATCCAGGCGGCGAGCAGCCGGGTCGCCGCGAGATAGGTCACCGGCGGCACGCCCATCACCTCGAGCGCGTCGATCTCATCCGTGATCCGCATCGCGCCCAGCTCGGCGACGATTCCGGTCCCGACCTTGGCGGCGAGCATGTAGCCGAAGGCATAGGGGACGACCTCGCGCAGGTCGCACCAGGCGGCGAAGACGCCCGCATAGGCCGGGGTCCCGTACGACCGGTTCGCGTACGCACCCTCGATCCCGCACTGGAGCCCGAGGATGAAGACGAGGCCCCAGATCACGATCGTCGAGCCGAGGATCAGGATTCCCGTCTGCCTCAGCGCCTCGCCGAAGAACTGGAAGACGCGGCCGGTGAAGACCAGCCCGGCGACCCGGGTGCAGAACCCGAAGATCTCCCCAATCGAGTTCAGCCAGCTCCGCGGAACCGCCATCCAGCCGGCGTTCACTTGACCACCTGCAGCTCGGGATGGGTGGCGAGCAGCGTCTGGGTGAAGACGTAGTTGAACGCGAAGACGCCCATGAACGCGATCACGACCGCCTCGTTCACGGCCCTGCCCACTCCCTCTGCCCCTCCGGACGCGGTCATCCCCTTGTAGGAGCAGACGATCGCGATGATCGCTCCAAAGAGCGTGCACTTCAGCACCGATCCCCAGAGGTCGGTGACCGAGGCGTTGGCGAACAGGGTGGCGAAGAAGCCTCCGAGCGGCTCGTTGTAGAGCACCTCCGCCCCGATCCCGCCGACGATCCCGAAGATCAGCGCATAGATGTCCATCAGGCCCGTGATCAGCATCAGGGCGAGGAAGCGCGGCACGACCAGGTTCTTGATCGGGTCGACGCCGAGGACCTGGAGCGCGTCGAGCTCCTCGCGGATCTTGCGCGCGCCGAGGTCCGCGGTGATCGCCGTGCCGGCGACGCCCGCGACGACGACCGCGGTGACCGAGGGGGCGAACTCGCGGATCGAGGCGAGCACGAAGAAGCCGCCGAGCCGGTCGAGCGCTCCGAACAGCGAGAGGAAGTTCGCCGCCTGCAGCCCGGGCGCCCCGAATCCGAACGCGAGCGTCGAGATCATCATCGGGAACCAGCAGAGCTGGAGGGCGAACAGGAACTGGCCGATGAACTCGCCGCCGTACGGGTACGGCGGCCGGACCGCGGAGACCACCGTCTTCGCGGTGAGGATCATCATGTCCCCCACCTGCTCGAAGAGGGACTTGGCGGGAAGGAACGCCCTGTCGGCTACGGATCTGACCATTGCTCTCCTCCGGAGCCGTGTACCCCGAGATCGAAGGTCCCACCGCCCCGCACGCCCACATCACCGGCCAACATACTCGGCGGCCACAGAGATCGCCGCCGGATATATCGCCGCCGAATGAACGTCCCCGAAGGTTATGTGATGGACGCGCCGTTCGCCACCGACAACCGTCACCCCCGCCGGGCGCGCCTCAGCCGATGCGCGGAGCTCCGGAAGTACTGATACGAAGCCGCGCAGGAGGTGGGTAGGGTGCGTGGTATGTTGCCCGCGCCTTTGGAGGAGAGCGCCTCGACAGCCCGTCTCCCGAAGGCGCGCGATCGTCTCGCCATCGGGTTCGCGGCCGCCCTCCTCGCGGGGACGATCGTCTCGTGCGGAGGCTGCGAGCGCCAGGACGAGGACGAGCCGGAGGGCGACTTCCCCGTCCAGGTGACGAGCGCGGACTTCCCGACCGAGCAGAGGCTCGCCCAGAACACGAACCTCACCCTGTCGGTCCGCAACGCCGGCGACGAGGAGATCCCCGACCTCGCGATCACGATCTTCACCGCCTCCGACGCGAGCGGCGAGACCACCGGGACGGAGGGCGAGACGAGCGAGAGCACCCCGGCCGGGGATCAGTTCCCGAACGCGAGGGGCTCGTTCTCGGTCCGCTCCGAGCAGGAGGGCCTGGCGATCCCGTTCCGGCCGGTCTGGATTCTCGAGGACGGATTCCCAAGGCTCGCCGGGGAGACCGCCCCCGCCGGCGCCGAGTCGGCCCAGACGAACACGTACAGCTTCGGCCCCCTCGGGCCGGGCGAGATCCGGGAGATGGTCTGGAACGTGACGCCGGTGCAGGCCGGGACCTACACCGTTCACTATCGCGTCGCCGCCGGCCTGCAGGGCAAGGCCAAGGCGGTAACCGCCGACGGGAGCGTTCCCGAGGGCGAGTTCGTCGTCCGGATCTCCAGCGAGGCGCCCCAGACCCGCGTCGACGAGTCCGGCAAGGTCGTCCCGATCAGGCCGGGCGACGTCATCGGCCAGGCCGGAAGCCAGGAGCAGCAGTCGGAGCTCGACGGGCAGTAGCGGTCCTCGCCCTCGCCGGGCTGGCGGCCACGACCATCTCGATCGCCGGATGCGGTGACGACGATGGGGGGACCGGTCGGTCCGAGACCGCCAGGACGGCGGCCCCCGCGGGCAAGAGCGGGGTCTCCCTCGAGAAGCTCGGTGAGTTCGACCGGCCCGACTACGTGGCTCAGCCGCCGGGGAGCGCGGACCTCTACGTGGTCGAGCAGCCGGGGCGGCTGCGGATCGTGCGCGACGACCGGGTCCGCTCCGACCCGGCGCTCGACATCTCCGACCAGGTCTCCGACTCGGGGGAGCAGGGGCTGCTCTCGGTCGCCTTCCCGCCCGACTTCCAGAGCTCGCGGCTGCTGTACGTTTACTTCACCGGCAACGAGGGGGACCAGCACGTGGTCGAGTACCGCGCGGACGACGGCGGCGCCGTGGACGAGGGGAGCGCCCGAGAGGTCCTTC
>DASTXV010000077.1:0-9818 GCA_035765335.1 Solirubrobacterales bacterium | reverse complement strand
TCGGCAAGCGGACGCCGAAGTGGAGCGGCAGGTAGCGATCCCCCAGGACGTGGAGCGACTGGCCGAGCTGCTCGGCCGGTCGCGGCGCGCCGTCGCCCTCACCGGCGCCGGGGTCTCGGTGCCGTCGGGGATCCCGGACTTCCGCACGCCGGAGACGGGGCTGTGGGCGAAGGTCGACCCGATGGAGGTCGCCCACATCGGCGTCTTCGAACGCGAGCCGGAGCGCTTCTGGTCCTACTACCGGCCGCGCTTCTCCTCGCTCGGCGACAAGGAGCCGAACCGGGCGCACGAGGCGCTGGCCGAGCTGGAGCGGCGGGGGCTGATCGAGGGCGTGATCACCCAGAACATCGACCGCCTCCACCGCGCCGCCGGCTCGGAGAACGTGATCGAGGTGCACGGCTCGATCGAGACCTCCTCCTGCCTGGACTGCGCGACCGCCTTCGGGCTGGAGGAGGTCGACGGGCTCTTCGACGAGCGCGGCGTCGCCGTCTGCTCGGCCTGCGGCGGGGCGGTCAAACCCGATGTCGTCCTCTTCGGCGAGATGCTGCCGGCGGCGGCGATCGAGCGGGCGGTCGCGCTGGCCGAAGGCGCCGACCTGATGCTCTGCGTCGGCTCCTCGCTGGCGGTCCACCCGGTGGCGGGGCTGCCGCAGCTGACCCTCGAACACGGCGGCAGGCTGGCGATCGTCACCAAAGGGGAGACCCCCTACGACGACGACGCCGAGCTGAAGCTCGAGGGCGAGGTCGACGCGGAGCTGGCGGCGCTGGTGGCGGCGCTCGGATGACCGCGCCGGGCCTCCCCGACGCGGTCGTCTTCGACAACGACGGCCTCCTGCTCGACACCGAGTCGGTCTGGACCCGGGCCGAGGAAGACCTCTTCGAGCGCCGCGGGCTGGAGTTCACCCCGGCCGACAAGCGCGAGCTGGTCGGCACTTCGGCCGAGATCGCCGGCGGCATCCTCGAGCGGCGGCTGGGGGAGCCGGGGCGGGCGGAGGAGCTGATCGAGGAGCTGAACGCGCTCGTCGTCGCCGAGCTCGAGCACGGGGTGGAGGCGATGATCGGGGCGCGCGAGCTGCTCGAGCGCCTGCGCGAGCGCGGCACCCCGATCGGCCTCGTCTCCAACTCGCCGCTGCGGTTCGTCCGGCGTTCGATCGAGATCGTCGGCTTCGAGGCCCACTTCGACGTCATCCTCAGCGCCCACGAGGTGGCGGCGCCGAAGCCCGCCCCCGATCCTTATTTAGAGGCTTGCCGGCGGCTGGACGTCGAGCCGGGGCCTTCGGTGGTGGCGCTGGAGGATTCGCCGACCGGAGTCGCGGCGGCCAGGGCGGCCGGCCTGACGGTGATCGGCGTCCCCTCGATCGAGGGGATCGCGCTGGAGGAGGCGCACCACCTGGCCGAGTCGCTGCTGGACGCGGTCGTCGCCCGCCAGCTGGCTTTCTAGGCGGCTGAGAAGAAAATTTGCGATCCGTGTCGATTTCGGCGCCGGCCATCCGTCGTATGGGTAAAAGCGAAAGCATTCGGCTGACGCGGAAGCGAACGAAAGGACCCCAAGATGAGAGTGATGGCGATCGTCAAGGCAAGCGCGGACTCCGAGGCCGGCAAGATGCCGAGCCAGGAGCTGCTCACCGCGATGGGCAAGTTCAACGAAGAACTGACCGAGGCCGGGTTGATGATCACCGGCGAGGGCCTGCGGGCGTCCTCGAAAGGCGCCCGGGTCAGCTTCGGCGGCGACGGCGAGCGGACCGTGACCGACGGCCCCTTCACCGAGAGCAAGGAGCTGATCGCCGGCTTTTGGCTGCTCCAGGTCGACTCCTTCGACGAAGCGGTCGAGTGGATGAAGCGCTGTCCCAACCCGCACGAGGAACCGGGGGAGATCGAACTGCGCGAGGTGGCGGAGGCGGAGGACTTCGAGTAGAGCGGGGCGGGAAGGGGCGAGGGGAGGACCCTCCGTCACGATTGGGGAGGTTCCTCCGGGTCCTCCCCTCGCCCCATCGATCGCCGGTGTTGCTCAGCCGCGGAGGATGCGGCGGCGGCGGAGGACTCGCTCGCTGAGCTGCAGGAGCTCTTGGACCTGGGTGTGCTGCTGGTCGCTCAGGTCTCCTTGTAAGGCGGCGTTGGCGGCTTCGCCGGCCTCGGCGCGGCGGGTGGAGAGGGTGGCCATGTCTTTCTCGTGATCCGGGTCGGCGAGGGCGGCCTTCAGCTCGACCAGGAGGGCCTCGAGGCCTACTCGCAGTTGCAGGGCGGCCTCGCGGTTGCGGCCGGCGTCGAGGTCGGCGCGGGCGCGGAGGAGGAGGGTCTCGCAGGCGTCGAGCTGCTCGCGGCCACGGAGGACGGCGGCGACTCGTTCCTGGGGTCGCAGCTCCTCCTCTCGCCGGCGCCGGCGAGAGGAGCGGGGGGTGGTGTCGACCTCCCGTGCCTGGGTGAAACGGCTGTCGGCCACCTCCTCGCCGCTGCCGAACCCGATCAGGACCCTCTCCGCCGACTCAGGCTCAAGCTCAACTTTAGAGTGAGGGTTAGCGCTCGCCACCGCCTGCGCGTGCAGGGCGCGGTTGAGCAGCGCCAATCCCTCGTCGACGAGGACCTCGATCGTGTCCTCGGACTCGAGCGCCTCGTCGAGCCAGCGCGCCGCCGCCCCCGGATCCTCGAAGGGGGCGAAGGCGCGAATCGCCGTGACCCGGGTCAGCGTCAGCGCCGCCGGGGCCGCTCCCGCCTCGACCTCGCGCGGGCGCCGGCGACGGCGCCCGCTCGCGCGCGGCGCCTCGGTCTGCTGGAGGACGAGGACGCTCTCCTGCTCGGCGGAGTCACGCGCCAGGTAGCGACCGTCGGCCAGCGGCAGGGCGCCGGCGAGCTCGAACTGCACGAATCCGAACAGCTGCGCGGTCAGTCGCCGGTGCCGGCGGAGATGCCGCCGTTGGTCTGGTCGGGGATCGAGAACTCCGAGGGGTTGACCGGCACGCTCGGGTTTTCGATTTCCCCGAGGCGGTCGATCAGGCGCTGCCACTGGTCCGGTTTCAGCAGGGCGGCGAATTTGGCCTGGGCGTCGCCGACGAGCGGGTGGTAGCCGACGTGGACGTGGTCGTAGTGGTCGGCCATCGGGAAGCTGGTCGGGCCCGGGAAGTCCAGCAGCGAGATCACCTGGTGGGGGTGCATCGTCCCCTGTAGGCGGAGGATTTCGCGGATCAGCTCCTCGGTCGGGCTGCCCGGTCCCTGGTTCCCGGTCACCGGCACCCCGTTGATCACGGGGATGTCGACCGCGGTGCCGGTGGTGTGCTCGGAGACGTTGCCGGAGGTGGTGAGGAGGCCGTGGCCGCACTGCAGCGAGGTGACGGTCAGCGTGAAGCCCCTGACGCTGAGGTACTCGAGCATCGCCAGGATGCGGCGGTCGATGCGGCCGCCGGCGATGTCTTCGCGGCCGCACTCGTAGATCTCGAGGTCTTTGTTGGCGAGGACCCGCTTCTGCAGCGCCTCCTTGGAGAGCAGCAGCACGCCGGCGCCGCTGAGCCGCTCGAACGGGCTCTTGCCCTTGGCGCGGTAGATCGCGGTCGCCTCGAGCAGCTTCCAGCCGTCGAGGATCGGCTTCGGGTCGATCCGCGGCGCGCCCTTGCCGGCCGGGCGGATCGAGAAGTTGATGTGGGAGTCGACCCCGTCGCTGCCCTCGCCGACCCGGGCGAGGACGGTGCCGGCGATCACCTTGGAGCCGACCTTGAGCGAGCCGTCGGCGCTGGCGGCGACGGCCGCCTGCATTGCGTCGGCGCTCTCGCCCTCGGCCCGCTCCGGGTGCGCCCGCAGCCGCGGCCGCAGGTTCTCGCTTTCGACCGGGACCCGCTTCTCCTTGCCGGTCGGCATCACCACCAGCCGCTTGTCGCGGACCAGCTGGCCGAGTTCGGCGTAGGTGAAGCGGTTGCCGTAGGTGTCTTCGAGGACGACGAAGTTGCCCAGCCGCGGCGAGTTGCCGAGCTTGCGGATGACGCCATCGTTGACGGCGACGACCGGCGCGCCGGCCGCGCTGAAGATGTTGATCCCGCGCGGGGTGGGGGAGGAGGAGATGACTTCGGCGGCGTTGCCGTAGTCGACGCTCTCACCCTTCTTCAGCGCCGCGCGGGCGGCGACGTCGTCGGCGTAGCGGGCGTCGGCGGCGATCGGGAAGTGGGCGCCCTCGGTGAGCCCGGTCAGCGAGCCGACGAGGTCGGAGGGGAGGCGACCGTAGGCGCGGGCGTAGAGCAGCACCTCCTGCACGTACCAGTCGGCGTGGTTGTAGGCGAAGATCGCCTGGTAGAGGTCGTCGTGGGCGCCGGCGATCTTCAGGTAGTTCGCCGCTGCGCAGATCGCGTCGACCGGGTTGTAGGGGTCTTTGCGGCCGTCGCCGTTGGCGTCGACCCCGAAGGCCTCCCAGCTCGAGGGCAGGAACTGCATCCAGCCGACGGCGCCGGCGCTGGAGACGTTGAGGTTGGTGCCGAACCCGGTCTCGATTTTGTTGATCGAGGCGAGCACCTCCCAGGGAATCCCGTATTCGGTGCCGCAGGCCTGGTAGATCGGCAGCAGGAAGGGCGGGATTTCGAAGGAGTCGATGACGAAGTTGGGGACCCCGATCGGAGCCGGGCCGAAGGGCGCGATCGTCGTCGTCGGGTTGAAGCTGGTGGGGGCGCCGCCGTCGTCGTACTGGGCGCCGCCGTCGGAGCCTTTCGGCAGCGGCTGGTCGCCGCCGCCGTTGGCGCCGGGGGCCGTGACCCCGCCGCCGCTGCCGGTGCCGCCGCTGGCGTCGCCGAGGCCGTCGTTGCGGGCGACCTTGTCACCACCGCCTTCGCCGCCGTCGATTTCGCTGCCCTGCTTGACGCCCTGCTCCTTGCCGGGGCTCGGGGCGGGAGCGGGAGCGGGGACCGGGCTGGCTTCGGCTTCGCTCGGCTGGGAGGGGGCGGGGGGCGCTGGGGACTCGTCGGTGTCTTCGGGCGATTCGCAGTCGGGGTCTTCGTCGTCGGCGAGGCCGTCACCGTCGTCATCGAGACCGTTGGCGCAGGCGGGCGCCTGCAGCGAGGGAATCGCGGTCGTCGTGGTCGCCGAGGGCTCGACCGCCGAGTTTTCGGAGAGCGGTTCCGCGCCGGCGAAAGCGGCGCCCAAAACGCTCGCCAGCAAGAAGCTGGCGAAGGCGAGGATCAGTGCGAACTTGGTCTTCATCCGTAAGCGTCCCTGCCCGCGCTCGGATACCCCTCCCTGGGCAGTCTCCGCAAGCTACCCACTAGTACGTGCGTCCGCAACGGAAGCAGGGGCTCCCAACAAGGGCTTAATCAACGTTTGAAACATCGTTGTAACGGCAGATTTTCAGCCGAGCCGGATGTGCTCGTTAAGCTGCTGTGACTTTGAGCTTCGAGGACTACGAGCAGGACGGGCTGCGGGCGCGGGCAGAGCAGGCGCTCGGCGAGCTGGCGCAGGCCCTGATCGACAACCCCACCCTCCACGACGCGGTCACCGCCGCTCTGGGAGCGCGAGAGAAGGCGCTGGAGGCGCAGCAGGCGGCGATGAGCGCGCTCAACCTGCCCTCGGCGACCGACGTCGAACGGCTGGAACGGCGGCTGCGGTCCTTCTCGCAGCGTCTCGAGGACGTCGAGGAGGCGATCGACGACCTCAGTCGCGAACTCGGCGCGCTGCGCCGGGAAAGCGCCAAAAAAACCCCGAAAAAAGCTAACTCTAAGCCTAAACCTTAGGTTGAGAGTACGGCCGAGGCGGCGTTTCCGGCCCGCTTCGCCGCCTCTTCCAGCTCCTCGTCGCGGAGCTGCCCGGCGTCGCTGCGCTCGGCGGCGATCAGGACCGCGGCTAGCGCCACTTCGTGCTCCCTGCCGGCGGCCAGCAGCGCCGCCGTCTGCATGTCGGCTCCCTCGGCGAGCAGCGAGGGCCGGTCGCGCTCCGGCCGGTGCAGGTCGTCGAGGCTGACGACGACCCCGCGGCGGGCCCCTCCAAGCGCGCGCTCCAGCGCCGCGGTCAGCCCCTCGTCGGGCGCGGCGGCGACGCCGGCCGGGGTGCGGGCCTCGGTGACGAGCAGCAGCTCCCCCAGCGCCAGGTCCCCGAGCGAGGCGCAGGTGCCGACCCGCACCGCCCGCCGCAGGCCCAGCTCGGCGAGGTCGGCGAGGACGACGGAGGCGCTCGGCCCTCCCATCCCGGTCGACTGGATCGTCAGCTCCTCGCCATCCGCGGTCGTGCCCGTGTATCC
Source organism: Solirubrobacterales bacterium (assembly GCA_035765335.1). Taxonomy (GTDB): domain Bacteria; phylum Actinomycetota; class Thermoleophilia; order Solirubrobacterales; family 70-9; genus VAYN01. The sequence continues at coordinate 3,617 of DASTXV010000077.1, read as the reverse complement.
CCACAGCCCCCGCGCGTGGTTGCTCATCTTCGGCTGCTCCAGCAGCTCCTGGGCCAGCATCAGCGCCCGGCCGGGGTCGCCGACGAGGATCGCGGCGGCGGCGATCGGCGCGGTCGGTCTCAGACGGGCCGGCATCTGCGCCGACCCTAACCGGCTCTCCAGGCACGGCGCCGACATCCGGGAGAAACGGAGGCCGTCGAATTTGCTCCACCCGTCCAAAGACCCCTCTCAAGTCCGTCCATAGCTTGGGATCGCAGTTGTCCAAACGCGACCGGCGGGGCCGTGAATCCCGGCGGGCTAGGAGGAATGGAATGAAAAAGAGGCTCTTGATCGCCGGCCTGGGGGCCGCGGTTGCCTCACTTGTCCTGCCGGGCGTCGCCTCGGCGGCGACGCTCGAGGAAACCGCGGGTGTCCTTGCTGAAAAGACGAGCGAGCTGGACATGGTCTGGGTGGCCGTGGCCTGCGTGCTCGTCTTCTTGATGCAGGCCGGCTTCATGTTCCTGGAGATCGGGTTCTCCCGGCAGAAGAACGTCGGCACCGGCGTGGCCAAGATCTTGGTCAACCTCGCGATCGTGACGATCGCCTGGTGGGCGATCGGCTACGGCGTGGCTGAAGGAGGCGGCAACGACTTCTTCGGCGACAGCGGTTTCTTCTTCCACTTCGGCCAGACGGTCGGCAGCGGCGAAGAAGCGTTCCAGGTCGCCGGGCCCGACGCGATGCTGATGCTCTACGGGTTGGCCTTCGCGGCCGTCTCCCTGGCGATCGTCTGGGGGACCACGCTGGAGCGGATCAAGTTCGGCGCCTACGTGATCTACGCGGCGGTGTTCGGCGCGGTCATCTACCCGCTGATCGCCCACGCGGTCTGGGGCGGCGGCCTCCTCTCCGACATCGGTGGCAAGCCGGTGATGGACTTCGCCGGTTCCTCCGTCGTCCACCTCACCGGCGCGGTCGGCGCGCTGGCGGCGCTGCTGCTGCTCGGCCCGCGGATCGGCAAGTACGACGCCGAGGGCAAGCCGCGGGCGATCCCCGGTCACTCGATGCCGCTGGTCGGCCTCGGCGTGATCATCCTCTGGATCGGCTGGTTCGGCTTCAACGGCGGTTCGACGTTCGAAACGAGCGCCTCGTTCTTCGGTGAGGTGATGCTGAACACGCAGCTGGCCGCGGCCGCCGGCGTGATCGGCGCCAGCCTCGCCGTCTATATGAAGAGCAGGACCCTCGACGTCGGCATGGCCGGCAACGGCGCGATCGCCGGCCTCGTCGGCATCACCGCCCCGTCGGGCTTCGTCGAGTTCTGGGCGGCGCCGATCATCGGCTTCGTCGCCGGGTTGATCGTCGTCTACGGCGTCCTCGCCATCGACAAGTTCCTCGACGACCCGGTCGGCGCTCTCTCGGCGCACGGTCTGGCCGGGATCTGGGGAACGATCGCGGTCGGCCTCTTCGCCTCGCCGCGGTTGATCGTCGAAGGCGCGGCGCCCGGAGTCTGGTACGCCCTGTTCGACGACGCCTCGTTCAGCGCGACCTTCGGCCAGCTGGGCGTCCAGGGTCTCGCCGTCCTCTTCACCTTCCTCGTCGTCTTCGCGATCTCGATCACCACGTTCGCGATCATCAAGTCGACGATCGGCCTCAGGGTTCCGGCCGAGGAGGAGGACGCGGGCCTCGACATCAGCTCGCACGGCATGTACGGGTACCCGGAGCAGTTCATCCCGCAGCCGGAGTACTCGACGGGCCTGCCGAGCACGGTGTCCCACGGGAGTACCCCTGTGGCGGCTCCGGCTCCTGCCCAGATGACCGCAAGCGAGCCCACCACCGGAGGAGGCGTGAGCGCATGAAGAAGATCGAGGCGTACATCCGCCACGAGGCGTTCGAGCCGATCCGGGCCGAGTTGCTCGACAAGGGATTCCCGTCCCTGTCGATCATCGAGGCCAAGGGCTCGGGCCGCCAGAAGGGCATCGTCGAGCGCTACCGCGGTTCGACCCTCACCGTCAACGTCCGGCCGAAACTGAAGCTGGAGGTCGTGGTCGAGGACAAAGACAAAGACCTCGTCGTCGAGACGATCCTCAGGCACGCCCGTACGGGTGAGGTCGGCGACGGAAAGATCTTCGTGCTGCCGGTGGAGGAGGCGATCCGCATCCGCACCGGCGAGGACGGCCAGTCGGTCCTCCAACTGCACGAGGAGTCGGAGATTCCCACCTAACCCCTGTAGGACTCCGACGCATCCCCAGGACAAGAGCCAGCGGGGCGGCCTCCGGGCCGCCCCGCTTGTCTGTGGGGGCGACTGCGGTTACCTTCGTATGCATGGGCAGAGGGAGCTTGAAGGCCGGATGGGTGGCGATGGCTCTGGCGGGGTTGGGCTTGCTCGCGCCTGCCGTTGCCAGCGGAGCCTCCAGCGGGGAAATCACTCGCGCTGAGGTGAACCCGGATTGGACGAGCGCCAGCATCGCCGGGGTGGCGGTGAGGTCCAACGATTGCGTGGTTCCGCCGAAAGATCCCGACGGGCCACAGCCACCAAAAGAACCCGAAACCACGATCTCCCCCGATTCGCCGCCGTGGGCGTGCGGCTGGATTCCATTCGCGACGATCGGTCCCGGCTCGTCGTCGGCCGATTGCTCGGCCTCCGGTCGCCGTTTGAATTCGATCGGGGAAGACGTTCAGCTTGCCTGGGTGGGACCCGAACTCCAAGGTCCCGGCGTCGCGCCCTTCGATCTCGCGGCCCTGTCCTTGGCGCGCGGGTCGGCCGGTCCGCTGCTGTGCCTATCGGCAGTCGAGGCGGTCTACGCGCGCAAAGTGTGCGTCCCCGAGATCGATTGCTCCGGGTACTGGATCGTGCATCAGGTCCACCAGCTCCACTCGGCCCTGCTAGGGGTGGTCTCGCCGACGCCTCTCTCACCGCCGCCTCTGGGGGCGCCGGCTCCACCTCCGCCGTCCCCACCACGCTGCCGGACGCCCAAGCCCAGACCCAAGGCTGCGAAGAGGAAAGCCAGGATCGGCATCGGGCCGAGCATCAGGGTCACGGGCAGCGCCAAGCCTGTGAGGCGCTGCAAAAGGGGCTAGCCTCGGCCTCGTGGCCGACGAACGGATTTCGCTGAACGAGGCCGCTCGCAGGTCGGGGGTGCCGGCCAGGACGCTGAAACGGTGGGCCGAGGAGAAGATCGTCCCGGTGCGGAAGGGGCGCTGGACCGCGGCGGCGGCGGCGCAGGCGCGGGTGGTGGCGCGGATGCGGGAGCGCGGCTACTCGCTGGAGGACCTGAAGGAGGCGGGGCGCGAGGGCCGGCTCGCCTTCGGCTTCACCGAGGAGCTTTTCTCCGGCTCGCAGCAGACCTTCACCGTGGAGGAGGCGGCGGCGGAGACGGGGATGGAGCCGGAGCTGGTCGAGCGGATCCTCGTCATCCTCGGCACCCCGAAGGGGCAGCGCGAGCTCAGCCAGGAGGACGTGGCGGCGATGCGGCACTGCGCTCGCGTCCTCGCCGCCGGCTTCCCGCTCGTCGCCTTCCTGCAACTGGTCCGCGTCTACGTGCAGGCGCTGCGCCGCATCGCAGACGCTGAGGTGCGGCTGTTCCACCTGTACGTCCACGAACCGATGATCCAGGACGGCCTGCCGGAGCTGGAAATCGCCGAGG
>DASTXV010000076.1:0-16729 GCA_035765335.1 Solirubrobacterales bacterium | reverse complement strand
CGAGCACATCGCCGCGATCCGCGAGCGCGTCGGCGACCGCACCCCCGGCGAGCGCCCCGCCCCCGGGCCGATCGAGATCTCCTCGATGATGACCTCCACCCCGCTGGTGCAGGAGCCGCGGCCGACGCTGGTCGGCGAGCGGGTCAACTCGCAGGGCTCGAAAAAGGCGAAGGAATTGCTGCTCGCCGACGACTACGACGGCCTCGTCCAGGTCGCCGAAGACCAGGTCGAAGGCGGCGCCCACGTGCTCGACACCTGCGTCGCCCTGACCGAGCGCCAGGACGAGGCCGAGCAGATGACCGCGGTCGTCAAGCGGATCTCCCTCACCCAGCCGGCCCCGATCCAGGTCGACTCGACCGAGCCCGACGTGATCAAGGCGGCCCTGGAGCAGATCCCCGGCCGGGCGATCGTCAACTCGATCAACCTCGAGGCCGGCCGCGACAAGGCCGACGTCGTGATTCCGCTGGCCAAAGCGCACGGCGCGGCGCTGATCGCGCTGACGATCGACGAGGTCGGGATGGCGAAGACGGCCGACCGCAAGGTCGAGATCGCGGAACGGATCCGCGACATCGCCTGCGACGAGCACGGTCTCGACCCTGAGGCGCTGATCTTCGACGCCCTCACCTTCACCCTCACCACCGGCGACGAGGAGTGGAAGCCCTCCGCGGTGGAGACGATCGAGGGGATCCGCCGGATCAAGGCGGAGCTGCCCGGCGTCAAGACCTCGCTCGGCGTCTCCAACGTCTCCTTCGGCGTCTCGCCGCGGCCGCGCGCCGTCCTCAACTCGGTCTTCCTCCACCACTGCGTCGAGGCCGGCCTCGACCTGGCGATGGTCAACCCGAACCACATCACCCCCTACGGCGAGATCCCCGAGGAGGAGCGGCAGCTGACCGACGACCTCGTCTTCAACCGCCGCGACGACGCGCTCGAGCGCTTCATCTCCCACTTCGAGTCGAAGGGCGAGGAGACGGAGGCCGAGGCGGCCGACCCGACCGCGGGCATGGAGCCCGAGGAGGCCCTCCACTGGCACATCCTGCGCCGCAAGAAGGACGGGGTCGAGGACTGGATCGATCGCTCGGTCGAGAAGATCGGCGCCGTCCCCACCCTCAACGAGGTGCTGCTGCCGGCGATGAAGGAGGTCGGAGACAAATTCGGCGCCGGCGAACTGATCCTGCCCTTCGTCCTCCAGTCGGCCGAAGTGATGAAGCGGGCTGTGGCGCAGCTGGAGAACTACCTGGACCGGATCGACGGCCACACCAAGGGCAAGGTCGTGATCGCGACCGTCTTCGGCGACGTCCACGACATCGGCAAGTCCCTCGTCAACACGATCCTCACCAACAACGGCTACACGGTGATCGACCTCGGCAAGCAGGTCCCGGTCGACACGATCATCGAGGCCGCGGTCGAGAACGAGGCCGACGCGATCGGCCTCTCCGCCCTGCTGGTCTCGACCTCGAAGCAGATGCCTACCTGCGTCGCCGAGCTGCACCAGCGCGGGCTCGAGTTCCCGGTGCTGATCGGCGGCGCCGCGATCAACCGCGACTTCGGCCGCCGCACCCTCTACCCCAAGGGCAAAGAGTCCGACGAGGTCTACGAGGCCGGTGTCTTCTACTGCAAGGACGCCTTCCAGGGGCTGGACACGATGGACGCGCTCGTCGACAGCGAGGCGAAGGCGGCGCTGCTGGAGCGGATCAAGGCCGAGGCCAAGCAGCTGCGCGAGAAGCCGGTCGTGGTCGACGACGCGCCGCCGACCTCCGACGCCAGCGTCCGCTCCGCCGCCAGCACCGACGCGCCGATCCCCGCGCCGCCGTTCTGGGGCGTGCAGGAGGTGCCCGTCGACCTCGAAGACGTCTTCCCCTACCTCGACCGCCACGTCCTCTTCAAGCTGCACTGGGGCGGGCGCGGGGTCAAGGGCGAGGCCTGGCGCGAGCTGGTCGAGGGCACCGCCGAGGAGGAGGGCTTCGCGGCCCGGCTGGAGCGGATGTGGCGCGAGCAGGACTACCTCCACCCCAAGGCCCGGCTCGGCTACTTCCCCTGCAACGCCGACGGCAACGAGCTGGTCGTCTTCGACCCCGAGGATCCCAAGCGGGAGCTGGAGCGGCTCGTCTTCCCGCGCCAGCCGCGGCACGACCGGATCTGCCTCGCCGACTTCTACCGCCCGCTCGACTCCGGCGAGCGCGACGTCGTCGCCCTGCAGGGGGTCACGGTCGGGCCGGAGGTGACCGAGCTGATCGAACGGCTCGAGCGCGAGGGCGAGTTCGCCGAGCAGCTCTACGTGCACGGCCTCGGCGTCCAGTCGGCCGAGGGCCTGGCCGAGTGGCTGCACTCCGAGGTCCGCCGCCAGCTCGACATCGACCTCGACCAGGGCCGGCGCTACTCCTGGGGCTACCCCGCCTGCCCCGACCAGTCCGAGCACGAGAAGGTCTGGCGCCTGCTCGACCTGGAAGCGATCGGGATGACCCTGTCGGGGGGCTATGCGGTGATGCCGGAGCAGTCGACGGTCGCGATCGTCGCCCACCACCCGCAGGCGGTCTACTTCGGGATGAAGTCCGGCTTCATCCCCGAGCAGAAGGCGCCGGACGAGCTGATCGCCGGCACCGCCCGCGGCGGCGAGCTGCCGCCGGAGTCCGAGCCGGACTCCGGCGACGAGGGCGAGGGCGAGGGCGCCGAAGCGCCCCCCACCCCCGAGCTCAGCCGCTGAACCGTTCCGGCATCTCAGCCGGGTGCAGCGCCGGGCGCTGCCAGTTGCGGCCTTCGTAGGCCTCCTCGAACCCCGCCCGCTTCAGGTTGCGGCAGACCGCCGACCATGATCCGAGGTCGCATTCGCCGATCTCGACGAACACGGTGTGGCACCCCGCCCGGTGAGCATCAACCAGGCGCTGGCGCAGCAGCGCGGCGTTGCAACCGCGCCCTCGCGCATGTGCGAGCGTCTGCCCGGTCCCGAGCTGAGCGACGCCATCGACGATCAGCATCGACGCGGAGGCGACGGGGACCTCTTCAAGCCCCAGCGCCGCCGTGTAGCAGTGCCACCCGATTTGCTGCGGCAGCGAGAAGAACAGGGTTCCCGCCACCAGCGGTATGTCGAGCGCTTCGGCGGCGATCGTGCTCAGACCTTCGCCTTCGCCTTCGTCCTGACCCAACCGCCAGACGACGATGCTGGGATCGACGTCGAAATCGGGGGGCGAGCCGTCGCGGACCAGTTTGATCCAGCCAGCACCCCGCTCATACCCACGGGCGCCGAGCCAGCTCTCAGCCGCCTCAGCGCCGGGCCGGCCAGCCGCCACCGGAATCCGGTAGTCGACTTCCCGCGCCCGCATCCATTCGATCGCCGCGGCCAGGTGACCGCCGTCGATCGAGCCCGGCTCCGCTGCTCCCTGAATCTGCTGCAGCAGATGAACCTCGGGCAGGTCGCCGAAGGCGGTCGCCTGCACCGGGCCGAACCTCTCTACTTCAACCCCCGATTCGGAGATCGCTTCCGGAACCACTGAATCCCACATATCGCGCCGGAAGCGCTGCGCGACTCTCTCCAAAACTGCCGAGTCATATCTCACGGCTCCCATTCCCCCAGTTCCCGTGAATTTCTGGCCGATTGCTCGACTCTATGCACATTACTGGGGACCCGTCAAGGAACCTTGTTGATCCGGCTATGAGAATTGGGCGCGAGAAGGGGGCCGGCTGCCATGGATGGAAGTAGCGCCGGCCACGCGCCTCCTCGTAGCCAGGAGTGCCGGCCTGGGAATGGTGGCGGCACACCCTCAAGCAGGACCCTAGTAGAAAACGCTGGATTTTTTTATTGATCGGCGCGGACTTGGTATTACTAGATCCGAGCGCTTTCGCGGGCTCGATCGCGCGCGGCGGGTTTTGACTCCAAGCGCACCGGCGCGGTTGAAAGCGCCTGCACCCGCAGATCGCTCCAGGTCAGCCCCTCACGGACGAGCGCCGGGAGTCCGAGGGCGACGGCGGTGGCGATCTCGACCGCCTGCAGGATCACACCGTAGGCGAGGGCGTCGGCGGTGCCGATGCCGAAGCCGCTGTGCAGGACGCTGATCACCGCCAGCTGGAAAACGCCGATGTTGGACGGCGTCGCCGGCACCACCGCGGTGACGTTGACGGCGAAGAGGACCGCGGCGGCGGCGCCGATCCCCGCCCTCCCGTCAAGGCCCAACGCATAGAACAGCGCCCAGCAGGCGGACAGCTGGATCGCCCAGGCGGCCAGCTGGGCGCCTGCCGCGGCGGGCCCGTAGCGAGGGTCACGGAAGACCGTGAGCCCGGTCCTGACCTGGACCAGGGCGCGGTGAACGAACGCCCCGAGGCGCGCCAGGCGGCCGTTGCCGTTGCGCCGCATCAACAGCGGCGCGACGAGGACCACCACCAACAGGAGCAGGGGAATCAGGCTGAAGGCGAAGATCTGCTTCGTGCCGGAGTGGAAGAGCGGCGTGGTCGAGACGATGATCACCCCGAGCAGGAGGAGCGCGACGAGGTTGAGCATCGTCTGCGAGACGAGCGTGCCCAGCAGCACCGGGAAGGTTTCCCGCATGCGGCCGGTGCGGCGCGCCAGGGTCAGGGCGCGGGCCGGCTCTCCGAGGCGCGCCGGCAAGGTCGCCGACATCAGCACGCCGATCATCGTCGCCGAGGTGACGTCGCGCCGACGCACCGGCCGGTTCGGCAGGGCGGCCCGCGCGATCCAGTACCAGGACGCGGCGCGGAAGAAGAGCGAGCTCGCCATCAGGGCGCAGGCGATCAGGACCCAGGTCAGATTCGAGCGGACGATGCTTTCGACGACCTTGTCGACGCCGATCTTCTGAGCGGCGAGCAGGGTCAGACCCACTCCCAAGATGCCGGCGATCGCCAGGCCGAGGCGCCGGGCGAGGGCCCGCCCCCTCTTGCCCGCCTGCGCCAGGGGCGGGTCAAGCGAAGGAAGGCGCTCGGCGGGACGATGCGGCCCCCCGTCAGCCGGCCGCAGACCCATCCAGTGGGCGGCCTTTTCGCCGCTGCTCACCGGCTTCGGCGCCTCGATCGCGCGCTCGTAGACGTTGGTCACCTGATCGGCCACCCGCGGCCAGGCATAGCGCTGGGCGCTGCGACGGGCGGCCTCTCCCATCGCCCGCAGGCGCTCCGGCTCGTAGTGAGCCCGCTGCAGCTCCTCGGCCAGCCGCTGGGGGTCGCCGGGCGGGACCAGGAGGCCGTCGACGCCGTCGCTGACGACGTCGCTGTAGCCGGCGATCGCCGAGGCGATGACGGGCGTGCCCGCGGCGAAGGCCTCGGTCAGAACCATGCCGAAGCTCTCGCCGGAGAGCGAAGGCGCGCAGAGGACGTCGGCCTGGTGCAACTCCGCCCAGAGATCCTCGCGGGAGACCCGGCCGCGGAGGTCGATGAAGCGCAGCAGGTCGGGGTCGGCGATGTAGCGAAGGACGTCCTCGCGCTCGGCGCCGATCACGGTCAGACGGCAGGGCACGTGCTCGACCAGCGCGTTGAAAGCGGTGAGCAGGATCGGCAGCCCCTTGCGCTCCTCCGGTCGACCGACGAAGAGGATCTTTAGCTCACCCCCCAGGGACTTGGGCCCTTTCGGCGCCGCGTCCACGTCGACGCCGTTGGGAATGATCGTGTACTCGCCACCGAACCAGCGGCGGCCGGTCCATGCCGCGGCCCCGGAGACCGCGATCCGGGCCGAGAGGCGGTTGAACATCCGGCGGGCGCCGAGGGCGTTGCCGATGTGATTGGGCACCGGCTTCGTCGAGTAGGCGTGGAAAGTCCCCACCACCGGGTCGCGGGCACCGAGGGTGGCGTTCCAGCCGACCAGCGGCACCAGCGGTTCGTGGACGTGGATGACGTCGAATTCCCCCGCCCGCGCGAGCCGGCGCGGCGCCACCACACCGCCCATCGGGAAGGGCGCCAGGTTGGAGACGGAGCCGTTGGCGCCGAATCCCATCGTGCGGCCGAGCGGAGTCAGGTACTCGGGCACCTCGCGCAGTTCGGCGGGCGACCGGTGCAGGGCGCGGCTGAGCCTCCCGGGCGGGTCGAAGGGTGCGAGGACGCGGACGTCGTGGCCTCGCCGCAGGAACTCCTCGGCGAGAGCCTCCACATGCCGGTTCACGCCCCCCTGGTAGGACCAGGAATATGGCGAGACGAGACCTATGCGCACGGACGCTTAAGGGTAGGGCATCGCCCGGCCCCCGACGAGGCCAGAACCGGGCTGTGCGGCCTCAGATCTGGGTACCGATCAGTCCCAGCATGCCGATGGAGACGGTGCCGAACAGCCCCCAGCCGATCTGGATGATGGTGCGCTTCAGGGCGCCGATTTCTCCGCGCAGATCCCGTACGTCTTCCCGGATCTCGCCGACCCGCTGGTTCAGGCCGTCAAGCCGGTAATCGACGCTGGTCTTGAGATCGTCAAGCCGGGAATCGGTCCAGGTGGATCGCATTGCCTCCATGCCTCCAGCGTAGGGATCAAAGTCATACGTGTGGCGCACGAAAGTGTAACTTTTCGTCTACGGGCTTGCTGTCCCCGGAATTTCCGCCGCTTTCGGCCCAGACGAAGCCGGTGAAGGCCAGCAGGTAGGCCGCCCCGATCTCCAGCACGAGCGCGCCGGAGTCGTTGGCGAGGGTGCCGACGACGGTTGCGGCAAGGGCGCCGAGCAGGCCGGCCCGCAGCGCCGGCACCCCTCCCAGCCAGGCCCGCAGCCGGTCCCGCCGCAGGTAGGCCAGCAGGGCGAAGGCCAGGACCAGTGGCAGGAAGGCGAGGAGGACCGGGCGGCCGAAGCTGCGGGCGGAGAGCTGAAGCCGCCGCTGCGCCACGTCCGCCAGGTCCCCCAGGCCGCCCGCGTCGAGGACCGAGCGGGTGAGGTGGGCGTTGGCGCCGCTGAGGAGGTCGACGAGGGCCAGCAGAGCGAGGACCGCGACGGGGGCCGCCAGCACCGCCAGCGCGATCGGCCGTCGCCCGCGTCCGGCGACGGCCACGGCGGCCACCGCCGCCCCGACCGGAAAGACGATCGCGGCGCCGACGTCGGCGCCGAAGCGCCCGGCGGCGAAGACGAAGGCGGCGATGAGGCCCGAGGCGATGAAGGCAAAGGGGGCTGCCCGGCGCGATGCCCCGGCAGCGAACGCCGTCAGCCCGGCCCCCGTCCCCACCACCACCAGCACCGCGAGCAGCGCCTCGAGCTCGTTGCCGATCCCGTAGAAGCGAACCCCGAGCCCCGGGTTCGGTCCCAGCAGTGAAAGCGAGGTGAGCGGCGACCCGGCGATCACGTCGATCGCGTAGGCGAGAACGGTCGCCCCGGCCGCGAAGGCGAGCGCGCGATAGCCGCCGAGCAAGGCCAAGGTGAGCGCCCCCGCAAGCGGCGCCCCGATCGCGACGAGCAGGGCTTCGGCCGTCTCCCCCGGCTCCAGAGCGGCGCCGAGCAGGAGCAGCAGCGGCAGGTAGACGACGCTCAGCGCGAGCAGACGGACGGCGGACCGCGCCATGGCGACGCTGCCGACCAGGGCCGCGCCAAGGCTCAGCAGCAACCAGGCCGCGACCGGCAACCCGATCGCCGGCCCGCGCCGCGAAGAGATCACTTCCATGCGAGCGCCGAGCGATTCGATCCCGGCCACGTCGACCGGCCCCTCCGCCCGGATCGGCTGACCCGACATCTCCGCGGGAACCCCGATGCCGAAGTACCGCAGAATCGTCGGAGCCACGTCGGTTGAGAGGACGTATCCGTCCATACGGGTGCTGTCGGAGGTCAGGTTGCCGTCGAAGCCCGGGCCGGCGATTCCGATCGCAACCGGCTGATCCGAGTCAACATCCGGTTCGGCGACCGCGATCAGCAGGTCCGTTTCGAGAAAGCGCCGGGTCCAATCGGCATCGCCGAGCAGCGCCCCTTCCGAGAAGACGAGCATGCCCGCCTCTTCCCCTTGCCAGCGCTTTTCGCCGCCGAAGGCACAGTCCAGCCTTCCTATCCAGAAGGTGGCGACGCCATGACTCCGAGCCTCGCGAACCAAGAGGAAGGGAACGATGTCGGCGGGCGCCGTTTCGGCCCTTTCGGCAACGGCCCTCTGCCAGTCGCGGCAGCCGCCTTCCCGCCAGGGCAGCTTCTCGTCATAGAGGGAGTCGAAGACGCGGTTTCCCTGACCGATGTCGAGGTAGGTCTGGTTGGGCGGGACGCTCCCGAGCCCGGCGCTCATCAGCCCCGGCGAGAAACCCGCCTCGGCGAGCTCGTCGACCGTCGTCCCCGGCGGCAGCAGCATCAGGGTGGCGGCGGGAGTGTCCTCGGCCGTGGCCGCGGGCACCACTGCCAAGAGCAAGACGAGCGCTATCGTGGCCCCGATGGCCGATCGCACTTTCGCCAAGTTCAGCTTCTTCAAGATCGATCCAGCCTGGCGCCGCCGGGACCCGGAGCTGCGGGCCGCCGACAAGCAGGAGTTCCTCGCCGCCTGCGAGGACTTCGCCGTCGATCGCTCACTGCGCGCCTACTCAACCATAGGCACCCGGGGCGACGTCGACCTGGTGCTGCTGACGCAGAGCGCGAACCTGAACGACATCCACACCTTCCACGTCGTCCTCGGCCAGAGCGGGCTGGCGAAATGGGCCACCACCCCCCACTCGTTCCTCTCGATGACCAAACGCTCGCCCTACTCGGAGGAGGACGCCCGGCCGGAGATCTGCACCTCCGAGCGCAAGTACCTCTTCCTCTACCCGATGGTCAAGCAGCGCCGCTGGTACGGGCTGGCGCCGGAGGAGCGCGGCCGGATCATGAAAAGCCACATCGAAGTCGGCCGCCGCTACCCGGAGATCACGATCAACACGACCTACTCCTACGGGATCGACGACCAGGAGTTCGTCGTCTGCTTCGAGGGCGACGACCCGGGCGAATTCCTCGACCTCGTCAACGAGCTGCGGCCGACCGAGTCGAGCGAGTACACCGAGCGGGAGACCCCGATCTTCACCTGCGTGGCAATGTCGGTCCGTAAGGCCCTCGACGCCCTCGACGGCACCCCCAGCGCCGTCGGTGCCGGCGCCTCGGCGCTCGGCTGAAGCGCCGACTCCCCTATTCTTTCGCGCTCCCATGAGCAAGATCGGAACCGAAGACACCCCCCTGCGCGTCGCCATCGTCGGTGCCGGACCCTCCGGCTTCTACGCCGCCGAGCACATCCTCAAGGACGGCGACCTCCACGCCCAAGTCGACCTCTTCGACCGCCTGCCGACCCCCTTCGGGCTGGTCCGCGGCGGCGTCGCCCCCGACCACCCGAAGATCAAGTCGGTGATCCGCGTCTACGAAAAAACCGCGGCCCGCGACGGCTTCCGCTTCTTCGGCAACGTCAAGGTCGGCCACGACATCGAGGTCGAGGACCTGGAGAGGCTCTACCACGCGATCGTCTTCACGGTCGGCTGCGAGACCGACCGCCAGCTCGGGATCCCGGGCGAGGACCTGCCCGGCAGCCATGCCGCCACCGCCTTCGTCGGCTGGTACAACGCCCACCCCGACTACGCCGACCGCGAGTTCGACCTCTCCTGCGAGCGCGCCGTCGTGATCGGCAACGGCAACGTGGCGATGGACGTCGCCCGGATGCTGGCCCTGACCGACCACGAGCTGCGCCAGACCGACACCGCCGACCACGCGATCGAGGCCCTCGACGCCAAGCAGATCCGCGAGATCGTCGTCCTCGGCCGCCGCGGCCCGGTCCAGGCCGCCTTCACCAACCCCGAGATCAAAGAGCTCGGGGAGATGGAGGACGCCGACGTCGTCGTCGACCCCAAGGAGGTCGAGCTCGACCCGGCCAGCCAGGCCTACCTGGAATCGGACGAGGTCGACAAGACCACGCGGGTCAACTACGAAACGCTGAAAGAGTTCTCAGAACGCCAGCCGGAGGGCAAGAAGCAGCGGATCGTGCTGCGCTTCCTCGCCTCCCCGGTCGAGATCAAGGGCGACGGCAAGGTCGAGTCGATCGTGGTCGGCCGCAACGAGCTGGTTGAGGAAGGCGGCAGCCTCCGCGCCAAGGACACCGGCGAGCGCGAAGAGCTCGAGTGCGGGCTGGTCCTGCGCTCGGTCGGCTACACCGGCGTCCCGATCGAGGGCGTCCCCTTCGACGAGAAGCGCGGCCTGATCCTCAACGAAGGCGGCCGCATCCTCGACTCCCACGACGCCGGGCACAAGGTCGGCCACTACACCGCCGGCTGGATCAAGCGCGGCCCCTCGGGCGTGATCGGGACCAACAAGAAAGACGCGCTGGAGACGGTCCAGCACCTGCTCGCGGACGTCGAGTCGGAGGCCCTGCTGAGCCCGGAGAACCCGGACCCGGTGGCGGTCGAGGACCTGCTGCGCGAGCGCGGCATCCGCTTCATCACCTTCGAGGACTGGCAGGCGATCGACCAGGCCGAGGTTGGCCGCGGCGAGCCCCACGGCCGCCCGCGGGTCAAGTTCGTCCGGGTCGAGGAGATGCTCGAGACCGTCGGCGAGCGCCTCGCCGGCTGACGTGGCCGCCGACCTCGCCGAGCTGAAGGGGATGATCGAGGCGGCCCTGCCGGGCGCCGCGGTCGAGGTGATCGACGAAACCGGCACCGGCGACCACCTGCGGGCCACGGTCAGCGCCCCCCAGTTCGAGGGCCTCTCGCGGATCGACCAGCATCGGCTGGTCAAGGCGGCCGTGAAAGAGCGCTTCGACGACGGCACGATCCACGCGCTGTCGGTGAAGACCAGCGTCGCAGGCTAGTCGCACTTCTGGCGACAAAAAGTTACACTTCCGTGCGCCACACGTGCGAACTTTTCTTCTAGCCTGGAGGTCATGAAGATGCGATCCACCTGGACCGATTCCCGCCTCGACAAGCTGAACGAGCAAGTGACGGAGATGGACACGCGCCTGACCGGGCGAATTGATTCCCTCCAGCACTCGATGGTCCAAGCCTTTATCGGGCTGGCAGTGATCATGGCTACTGGCTTCATGGGCCTGGCTGGATTGATCGTCACCCAGATCTGAGCCGGCCAGGCCGCCTCCCTACAATGCCCCCATGGCCGACCCAGAGCTGAAGTCGAAAATAGAAGAGCTGATCGCCGCCAACCCGGTCCTGCTGTTCATGAAAGGGACCCCGGACATGCCGCGCTGCGGCTTCTCGATGCGGGTCGTGCAGGTGCTCGACCAGGTCGACGTCGACTACGGCGCGATCGACGTCCTCCCCGCGCTGCAGCCGCTGCGCGAAGTGACGGCCGAGATCGCCGACTGGCAGACCTTCCCGCAGCTCTACGTCAACGGCGAGCTGCTCGGCGGCTGCGACATCGTCGAGGAGATGTTCGAGTCCGGCGAGCTGGCCGAGGCCCTCGGCGTCGAGCAGCCGGAGAACGCGCAGGCCCCGCAGGCGCAACAGAGCGCGCCGCAGCAGTCGCCGCCGCTTCAGATCGAATAACTAGACGGCCGCTGCTTGTTCGGCGGCGTCGTCTTTCACCTGGAAAGAGGAACCGCAGCCGCAGGCCGCAACCACGTTCGGGTTGTTGACCTGGAAGCCGGCGCCCTGGAGGCCTTCGACGTAGTCGACCTCGGAGCCGAAGACGAACTGCATGCTGACCTTGTCGACGACGACGGCGACGCCGTCGACCTCGAAGACGTTGTCGTCCTCCTTGGCCTTGTCGAAGGCGAGCGCGTACTGGAAGCCGGAGCAGCCGCCGCCGCGGACGGCGACCCGCAGGGCCTGCTCGGAGCCGTCCGGCTGCGAGCCGAGCAGCTCGCCGATCTTCTCGACGGCCTTGTCGCTGAGGGTGATGGCTGCTTGGGGCGTCTCAGTCACTTCACAAAGTGTAGCGGGATGGGCCGGCGACTCAGTTGGTCTCCGCGTCTAGAATCGCGCTGTGAGCTCGCCTGCCGAGACCGCGGTCGTCTGCGACACGACCGCCTACCTCCCCACCGACCTTTTGGCGGCGCGGGACATCAAGACCGTCAGCCTCTACGTCTCCGTCGACGGGGAGCAGGAGCGGGAGGCGGATATCACCGACTTCGACGAGTTCTACGAGCGCCTGCGCGCCTCCGAATCCGGCGCGACCACCTCGCAACCTTCGATCGGCGACTTCCTCGCCGTCTACGAGCCGCTGCTCGCCGAAGGCCGGGAAGTCGTCTCGATCCATATCTCCGCCGGCATCTCCGGCACCTTCGAGGCCGCCGGCCAGGCGCGCGAGCGGCTGATCGAGGAAGGCAAGGGGGGCGAGCGCCTGCACCTGATGGACTCCCGCTCCGCCGCCGGCGGCATGGGCCTCTGCGCGCTGGGGGCCTCGACGGCCGCCAGAGCGGGAGCCGACGCGCAGGGCGTGATCGCGCAGGCCGAGGAGACCCGCAACGACCTGAAGATGTGGTTCGCGATCGACACCCTCGAGTACCTGCGCCGCGGCGGCCGCATCGGCGGCGCCCGCGCCTGGATCGGCGGCGCCCTGAAGATCAAGCCGATCCTCACCCTCGAGGAGGAGATCACCCCGGTCGAGCGGGTCCGCACCCGCGCCCGCTCGCTCGAGCGCCTGCGCGGCTACGCGCGGCAGCGCCACGAATCCGGCCGCGACGGCTGGGTCGTCCAGTACATCCAGGACAAAGAGACCGCCGACGCGCTGGTCGAAGACTGCTACGAGATCTTCGGCGGCGACCCCGCCTTCATCTCCGAGGTCGGCCCCGTCCTCGGCGCCCACGTCGGCCCCGGCCTGCTCGGCGTCGGCAGCGTGCGGACCGAGCTGGTCGCTTAGCTAGCGGTTGCGACGGCGCCGGCGCAGCATCGCCCGGGCCCCGATCAGGAAGCCGACGGCGGCGGCGCCCATGATCAGCTGCTCTTTGTGCTCCTCCGCCTGGCGGCGCCAGTCGGTCAGTTCGTTGACGCGGCCGCGCAGGGCCTCGACCGAGGTGCCGAGCTGGCGGCGTTTGAGCTCGATGTCGCGGCGGATCTCCGCCGGGGAGCGGCCGGGGGCACCAGCAGTGGTCACGAGACCTCCTTTTCGAGCATCTCCTTGGTCAGCTTCGCCTCCTCGATCGCCTGCTCCGGCACCGGCGGCGCTCCCTGCTTGAGCGCCTTCGAGGCGAGGAAGCCGGCGAGGGCGGCGACCAGCAGGAAGAGGGCGGCCTCGACGAAGTAGCCGGGCCAGGCCTTGCCGTCGAAGAGCTCTTCGGCCAGCAGCCAGGCGACCCCGTGCATGATCAGGATCAGGGCGAGGAAGGCGAAGACGCCGGCGGCGATCCCGACGGCGGAGCCGCGGAGGATCTTCCCGACTTTCTCGGAGACCTCGGCCTTCGCCAGCTCGATCTCCTCGCGGACCAGGGTCGAGGCGTTTTCGGTGACCTCGACCACGAGGTCGCCGATCGGCCGCTGGTGCGGCGGGGGCGGCGTCCCGGGCGGGGGCGACGGGGGCGGGTTCTGCTGCGGCTCTTGCATCGCTGCTCCTAGTCCGGCGGGTCCTCGTTGTAGACGCGCCGGTAGACCAGCGACGCGACCCGGGCGGCGGCGATGCTTGCGAGCGCACCGGTGGCGGCCAGGAGGCCGCTCCAGACGAGGCGCTTGACCAGCTCGTTATCCACTTAGCTCGATCCTTTCCCCATGGGAAGTCGGCAGTAAACCATCTCAGCGCGGCTCCAGGCCGTCGCAGATCGTCGTGACAAGCAAATCACGGGCTTCGTCGAAGTCGGTGTCGGAGGCCGGGATCGTCTCGAAGATCCATCCCGAGAGCAGCTGCTCGATCGCCCCGTAGAAGGACATCGAGGCGAACAGCGGCGCGACGTCGCCGCGGAAGTCCCCGCTCGACTGCCCCTCGGCGACGATCTTCGCGATCGACTCGTAGGCGCGGCGGATTTCCTCCAGGTGAGTCTGGCCGAAGGAGTTCGCCGCCCGGGTCACCTCGACGATGATCACCTTCATCAGCTCCGGGTCGTGGCGGTAGGAGTCGAAGATGAAGGTCGCCACCGCGCCGAGCTTCTCGCGCGGGCTGGCGGCGGTGCGGTCGGCCTCCTCGATCGCCGCCAGCAGCAGCGACCAGCGCTCGATGAAGAGTTCGTTCAGGACCTCGTCCTTGGAGCTGAAGTAGTGGTAGACGAGCCCGTAGGCGACCCCCGCCTCGTCGGCGATGTCGGAGACGCGGGTCGCGTGGAAGCCCTGGCGGGCGAAGACGCGGACGGCGGCGTCGAGGATGAGGCGGCGCTTGTCGGCGGGCGGTGCCTGCGCCATCAGGCGGATGCCTCCGTCGGCTGCGGCCAGGCGTAGGCGCCGGGCCGACGGTTGGCGAGCGAGGGGAGCGACTCGCGGACGCGGTCCTGCGCGGCGAGGTCGAGGTCGGCAGCGACGAAGCACTCCCCGTCGGGCGCGGTGGCGAGGACGACGCCCCAGGGGTCGACGATCAGCGAGCGGCCGAAGGAGCTGTAGTGCGGGGGCGCCTCTCCGAACTGGTTGGGGGCGAGGACGAAGAGCTGGTTCTCGATCGCCCGGGCGCGCAGCAGGACTTCCCAGTGGTCGCGGCCGGTCGCCAGGGTGAAGGCGGAGGGAACCGCGATCAGCCGCGCGCCGCGCAGGGCGAGGATCCGGAACAGCTCCGGGAAGCGGAGGTCGTAACAGACGGTGAGGCCGGCGGTGAGGTCGCCGACCTGGGAGACGACGACTTCCTCGCCCGCTCGCTCGAACTCGGACTCGCGATAGGAGACGCCGCCGGCGTCGACGTCGAACATGTGGATCTTGCGGTAGACGGCCAGGTCCTCCCCCGCGGGCCCGATCAGGACCGAGGTGTTGGAGGCCTTCTCCCCCTCCGGCCCCCGCTCGGAGATGCTGCCGGCCAGCAGGTGGATGCCGAGGCCGCGCGCCCATTCCCGGGCGGCGGTGAGGCTGGGGCCG
The DNA here is from genome assembly GCA_035765335.1 of Solirubrobacterales bacterium. Taxonomy (GTDB): domain Bacteria; phylum Actinomycetota; class Thermoleophilia; order Solirubrobacterales; family 70-9; genus VAYN01. The sequence goes on along the minus strand of DASTXV010000076.1, from coordinate 1,914 downwards.
TCGAGCGGCTCCGCGCCCGCCGCCAGCTCCTCGCCGCCGGCCAGCAGGTTCCACTTCTCCGGCAGGGCGACGAATTCGGCGCCGTCGGCCGCGGCCGCCCGCACCAGGCGCTCGGCGGCGGCGAGGTTCCGCGCCTTGTCCCCGTTCGAGTTGAGCTGCACCGCCGCTACGCGCACCGCGACCCTCCATTGATTGACCAGTCAATCGGCGCTCCCAGTATATGAGCGCTTAAGGCGCCTTGAGGGGAGAAACAGACCCGCGGCAGAGCTTATGTGCCGCCATGGGTACAAAACCTCTGCCGCGGCTAGAGGTTCATCTGGCGGGCGACGACCCAGTCGAACAGCGGCGTCGGGATGAACGGGCGGATCCGCGCCTGGACCTTGGCGTCGAGGCCGACCAGGTAGCGGCTCTTCGGCCGCGGCGACTCCAGGGCGTGGGAGATCGCCTTCGCCACCTTCTCCGGCGGGATGCCGCGTTCGGCGGTGTCCTCGATCAGCTTGCGGAACTTGTCGAGCGCGTTGCCGTAGAGCAGCTTCGTCTGCGGGGACTTGGCTTCGAGCTCGTCCCCCTTGCGCTGCCCCCGCTCCCAGATCGGCGTGTCGATCGAGCCGGGCTCGACGATCGAGACCTTGAGGTTCCAGGGGCGCAGCTCCTGGCGGAAGACGTCGCCGACGGCCTCGGTCCCGAACTTGGCGGCGTGGTAGGCGCCGGCGAAGGGAAAGGCGACTTTGCCGCCGATCGAGCTGACGAAGACGACACGCCCTTCGGCGCGGCGGATCTGCGGCAGCAGCGCCTGCGTCACCGCCACGTAGGCGACGAGGTTGACCTCGAGCTGGCGGCGGAAGTCCTCCAGCGGGATCGTCTCCAGCGGCCCCGGGATCGCGACGCCGGCGTTGTTGACGAGGCCGGCGAGCCCACCATCGCTCTCCTCCTCCACCTGCGCAGCAGCGGCGGCGATCTGGTCGGGCTCGGTGACGTCGAGGAAGACCGGAGTGAGCCGCGGCGAGGCGGCCTCCCGCAGGCTCTCCGCGTCGGCCTCCTTGCGCACCCCCGCAAACACCTGCCAGCCAGCGGAGTCGAGCCGCAGCGCCGCAGCCCGGCCGATGCCGGTGGACGCTCCGGTTACAAGGACCGATCGCACTGATTGAGCCTACGCAATGACCACAGCTGCCAGATCAACTGAGAGCTGTCGAAAGAGGGTGCCGGTGTCCCTCGCAGGAATGTTCGGCGAAATGCAATCTGGTGTTTGCGCGGGCGCAGCCCGCGCAGCAGATTCTCCCCGCAGCGAAGCGGAGGGGAGGTCAATTCCGAAGAGGGACACCGGCACCCTCCCCCACGCCAGCGCCGCAGGCGTAACCTTTGTGCTGTCGTGAACGAAGCCATCAAGGACGACGCCGAGCGCAAGCAGGTAACGGTCCTGTTCGCCGACGTCAGCGGCTCGATGGACCTGGCCGAGCAGGAGGACCCGGAGGAGTGGCGCAAGATCATGCAGCGGTTCTTCTCGACGCTGGCCGAGACCGTGACCCGCTTCGAGGGCACGGTGGACAAGTTCACCGGCGACGGGATCATGGCGATCTTCGGCGCCCCGGTCGCCCATGAGGACCACGCGCGGCGCGCCTGCTACGCGGCCCTGCAGATGCTCGACGACGTCGCCGAGTACGCGGCCGAGCTGCGCCGGGCCAAGGGGCTCAACTTCTCCACCCGGATCGGGATCAACTCCGGCGAGGTGGTCGCCGGCGCGATCGACGGCGGCGGCGAGTCCGCCTACACCGCGATCGGCCACACGGTCGGTTTGGCGCAGCGGATGGAGGCGCTGGCCGAGCCCGGCAAGGCCTACCTGACGAAGAGCACCGCCGAGCTCGCGCGCGGCTACTTCGAGCTCGACGACCTGGGTGAGTTCGAGATCAAGGGGGC
>DASTXV010000075.1:0-8505 GCA_035765335.1 Solirubrobacterales bacterium | reverse complement strand
GGCGATCCGCGGGCGCACCGCGACCGAGCTCTACCTCGTCGACGAGGTGCAGAAGGTCTACCGCGCCCAGGGCGTCGACATCAACGACAAGCACATCGAGCTGATCGCCCGCCAGATGCTGAAGAAGGTGCGGATCGAGTCCAAGGGCTCGACCAGCCTCCTGCCGGGCCAGCTGGAGGATCGCGGCAGCCTCAAACGGATCAACAAGAAAGCCAAGGAAGACGGCGGGACCGTGGCCAAAGGCGAGGAGGTCATCCTCGGGATCACCAAGGCCTCGCTGGCAACCGAGTCCTTCCTCTCCGCCGCCTCCTTCCAGGAGACGACCAAGGTGCTCACCGACGCGGCCCTCGAGGGCAAGCGGGATCGCCTGGTCGGCCTGAAGGAGAACGTGATCATCGGCAAGTTGATCCCGGCCGCGACCGGCCTCAAGCACTACCGGACGGTCGCGATCGAGCCGGCGGAAGCGATCGAGCTGCCGGGCGACGACGACCTGCTCGAGGAAGACGAGCTGGCCGCCGAGCTCGGCGTCGACGGGGTCGAATCTCCGGTCGAGGGCTTCGGGACCTCCTTCGCGGAGGAGCTCGAGGAGCTCGCGCAGGAGATCGAGTCCACTTCGGAAGAGTCGAAATAGACGACTCTCATCGGCTGTAGTTCAGCGAAACCGTGAGAACCCGCGTATATCGCGGGTTCTCACGGTTTCGCGCACATAGATAGGTTCTCTACCAATGCCATCTATGGATCCAAGATTCGAGCCTCTCTTCGAGAAGCTCAAGCAGTGGCGAGATACTGAAGCAGACCTTTCCGAAGACCTCACCCCGAGAGAAAACGAGGAAGTCGCCGCAGCCATCGAATGGTTGCGAGAGAAGTGGGGGGAGGAGCAGCCATGCCCGTACTGTGGGTCAACGAGTCATGCCGTTGGCCCCCCAGGATCTCTTGTTCACGAGAGCGGGAAGTCGATCTCACCCAGCATTCCTGTCATTTGTCGGAACTGCGGCAACACGACGTTCATCGATTTGCGGGTCCTTGACAGTGGCGAGAACACGAATGACTGATTCCAATGATTCGCCAGAGCCAGCGCGGAAGTCTGGGGGAGGATCCCAGCCGGCGGATCAACGTCATTATGTAGCCGGTTCGCCATCTGGCCCCGTCCCTCCGCCTGTAGTCGAGCCCCCTGCCCATGACATAGCTGAGTTCAGGGGCCTTCGGCGACGCGAGCTTGACCCCATCTCAGAGCGTCTGGGGCGTTTCCGGAAGATGCCTTGGGCGCGCCTGTGGGGTGCTGTGTCAAGTCTTCTGATTGGTGGCGCGGTCGGCGGTGCCGTAGCAGCGGTTCAGATGGATGCGGAGACGGATAAGGCCCTTTACTGGGGAGTTGTGGGCGCTGCTTTCATCATCGGTCTATTGGCGGCAGCGGCGGCCTTTACTACCAATGACGAGAGAGCTGATTCGGTCGGATGTATCAAAGAAGACCTTGATCGACTTCTTGCTTCCGATGACGATGAATCCACATAAGCATCAGCTCTTTGGGTAGTTGCCGGCACCCAAGGTTGCGGCTTAGCACGGATGTGTACTACTCAAAAAGATGGGTAGATAGTCAGTACCCCAAGACAAGAAAGAGCTTCTCATCTTGAGGTACTTCATTTCTCCTTGAGCACCGAAGGCCGGGCCACCTTTCCCGGCCTTCGGTGCGTTTTGATCTCGCTTTTAGGCAGCGAGGCAGAGGGCGAAGGCGGTGATCGTGTCCTGCCCGCCGGTCCTGTTGACGGCCTGGTACTGCCAGCCGTTGCCGGAGGGGCGGCTGCTGGTCATCTCGGTGCCGAAGTGACCGGGCTGGCCACCGCCGCCCAGAACCTGCTCGCCGGCGGCGCAGTTGACGGTGACACCGCCGCTGGCGTCTTTGGCGAGGGTGGTCGCGTTGGTGCGGACGACGACGGTGCCGAGCTCGCTCGCGGCGACCGAGTCGGGACCGAGGTCGCTGGCGGTCAGCGCCTGGTCGGCGACCTCGGAAGAGGTGACCGAGGCCGCGCCCAGGTCCTGGTTCGTCAGCGCGTCCTGCGCCACCTCCGGCGATGCGACCGCGTTTTCGGCGATCTCCTCGTTGCCGACCGAGTCCGGCGCGATCTTCGGCGCGTTGACCGCGTTGTCGCGCAGGTCCACGTTGCGGACGGCGCCGTCGACGATCTGGGCCGAGCGGACGCTGTTCTTGGCGACGCCGACCGCGAAAGCGCTGCCGGTCAGGGCCAGGAACAGCGCCAGGCAGCTGATCACGAGGGCGGGCGAGGGACGGAATGAGTGGGTCTTGCTGGTCATCGGGGGCTCCTTTCGTTTGTTGTCAATCCCGATGGCTCCAGCTTCCGTTCGAATCGCCTCCGCAACTACGGACCCCAGGGGTGAACCTCCTCACCCCCCTCGACTGGCCGGATAGCCAGTTCTTGTAGATTGCTGCCGTGCCCTCCGCTGAAAAGGTCTGCGTCATCGGCGCCGGCAGCTCCGGCATCGTCGCCGCCCAGGTGCTGGACGCGCGGGGGATTCCGTTCGACTGCTTCGAGAAGGGTTCCCGCGTCGGCGGCAACTGGCGCTACGAGAACGACAACGGGATGTCCTCCGCTTATAGATCGCTGCACATCAACACCTCGCGGCGGGTGATGGCTTTCAAGACCCTGCCGATGCCCGATCACTACCCCGACTACCCGGACCACTTCCAGATGGCGGCCTACTTCGACGAATACGTCGACCACTTCGGGCTGCGCGAGAAGATCAGCTTCCGCACCGAGGTGGTCAAGGTGGAGCCGGCGGACGGGGCCTGGGCGGTGACCACGAAGGGTCCCGGCGGCGACGAGCACACCGAGCGCTACCGCGCGGTCCTCGTCGCCAACGGCCACCACTGGGACCCGCGCTGGCCCGAGCCCGCCTTCCCCGGCTCCGAGGACTTCGAGGGGGAGCAGATCCACGCCCACCACTACCGCGAGCCGGACGTGCTCCGCGGCAAGCGCGTCCTCGTCCTCGGGCTCGGCAACTCCGCCGTCGACATCGCCGTCGAGTCCTCGCGGATCGCCGAGAAGACCTTCCTCTCGGTCCGCCGCGGCGCCTACGTCCTGCCCAAGTACATGAACGGCAAGCCGATCGACGAGGTCTCGAACCCGATCTTCTCCCGCCTGCCGCTGGCGGTGCAGCGCTTCTTCGCGATGCGGGGCCTCGAGATCGCCGCCGGCGACATGACCACCTACGGCCTGCCCAAGCCCGACCACAAGCTGTTCGAGGCGCACCCGACGGTCTCCTCGGAGCTGCTGCCCCGGCTCGGCCACGGCGACATCACCGTCAAGCCCAACATCGACCGCTACACCGGCGGTCGCAGGGTCCGCTTCGCCGACGGCAGCGAGGAGGAGATCGACCTCGTGGTCTACTGCACCGGCTACAAGATCACCTTCCCGTTCTTCGACCCGAAGGTCTTCGCGGCGCACGAGAACCGGCTGCCGCTCTACCGGCGGGTCGTCTCGGTCGAGCGCCCGGGCCTCTACTTCATCGGCTTCATCCAGCCGCTGGGGCCGATCATGCCGCTCGCCGAGGCCCAGTGCGAATGGGTCGCCGACCTGCTCGCCGGGCGCGCGCAGCTACCGGCGGCGGGGGAGATGAAGCGGGAGATCGCGCGCGAGGAACGGAAGCAGGCGAAGCGCTTCGTTGCCTCTAAGCGTCATACCGTTGAGGTCGACTTCCACCCTTACCTGCGCGAGATCCGGCGCGAGCGAAAGCGGGTTGAGCAGCCGGCTTGACGACCCGGGTGCGCCCGCCGGGCGGACAGGGCGGGACCGGGAGGGCAGCACCGCCGCCGTGGGGGCCGCCGCGCCGCGGTCCGCGCGGCGCCCGCGGCCGCGGGCGCCGCTTGAAGCCGCCGTCATCGTCGGTCGCCGCCTCCGGTTCGTCGTGCTGCTTGGCCGCCCACCAGACGAGCCAGAGCGCGGCGAAAACCGGCACCTTGAGCACCACGGCAAGGAAGAAGATCGGCCAGAACCCCGTCACCCGAATCAGTGTAGAGCTCTCGCCCAGGCGTTCAGGGCGTCGACGTGCCCCTCCTCGAGGCCGAGGTGGGGCTCGGTCGGCACCAGCAGGGTCGGCGCCGGCCGCCGCTCCGCCCACTCGTAACAGCTGGCGTCGAAGTTGTCGTCGATCCAGGCGATCGCCCGCTCGCCGCAGTAGGCCTCCATCCCGGTCAGCTTCCAGTGCGCGCCGCCGCTGCGGGCGGCGACGTCGAAGGAGATGTGGGGCAGCTCGGGCAGCCCCAGCAGCTGCGGCAGGTAGAAGTTCGCTTTGTCCTCCCAGCCGCTGGCCCAGACCAGCTCGAAGTTCTCCGCGAGCCGCAGCAGCCGGTCGCCGACCGGCAGCGAGATGCAGTGGGGGACCCCGTCGACCAGCTGTATCCGCGAAAGCTCCGGTCGCTCCTCGAACCCGAAGAGGCTGATGACGCCGTCGATGTCGACGGCCAGGAGGGGCTTAGGCAGATCTACCAGCGGTAATGCGCGAAGGCTTTGTTGGCCTGGGCCATGCGGTAGATGTCGTCTTTCCGCTTCCAGGCGCTGCCCTGCTGCTGGTTGGCGTCGAGGATCTCGGCGGCGAGGCGCTCGGCCATCGAGTACTCGCGACGCTGGCGGGCGAACTGGACCAGCCAGCGGACCGCGAGGGTGCGGGCGCGGCGGGCGGGGACCTCGACCGGGACCTGGTAGGTGGCGCCGCCGACCCGGCGGGAGCGAACCTCCAGGACCGGGGTCAGCTGTTTGATCGCCGCCTCCAGCGTCTCCACCGGATCCTCCCCGGTGCGCTCGCCGACGATCGCGAGGCTGTCGTAGACGATCCGCTCGGCAAGGCTCTTCTTGCCGTCGGTCATGACCTTGTTGATCACCTGCTGGACGAGGCGGTTGCGGTGCCTGGCGTCCGGCTCGACCGGCCGAATCTGTGCTGCTGAGCGGCGCGGCATTACGAAGCTTTGACGCCGTAGCGGGAGCGGGCCTGCTTGCGGTCGGAGACCCCGGCCGCGTCCAGCGTGCCGCGGACGACCTTGTAACGGACGCCCGGCAAGTCCTTGACGCGACCACCCCTGATCAGGACCACGGAGTGCTCCTGCAGGTTGTGACCCTCGCCCGGGATGTAGGTCGTGACCTCCATCCCGTTGGTCAGGCGCACACGGGCGATCTTGCGCAGGGCCGAGTTCGGCTTCTTCGGCGTCACCGTGGCGACACGGGTGCAGACGCCGCGCCGCTGCGGGGCGGCTACGCGCTTCTTGCGACCCTGGCCCGACTTGAGGCCCGGCGTCGTGGTCTTCTTCTTCGGCCGCTTGCGGCCCTTCCTGACAAGCTGATTCGTATTCGGCACGGCCGCGCATAGTAGAGGAGTCCGGCCAAAACCATCCCTCCGGCTGCCGCGAGCTCGGCGTAGAAGCCGTCCTGGAGCACCGCCGAGGCCCCCGCGAAGCGCGAAGTCTGGCTGCCCTCGTCGAGGCCGCTGGGGAGGTCGACGAGCAGGATCACGGCCAGCGAGACGAGGCCGAGGGCGGTGACCAGGAGCCCCAGCCGCCGCGCGTCCCGGCGCAGCGCCAGCAGCCCGAGGGCGACGGCCAGGACCCCGACCGGCACCAGCAGGTAGGCGTGGGCGGCCCCTGCCGTGCGCGGTTCCACCGTGGGCGCCTCGGCGACGTCCGGCAGGCCGGCGTATCCCGGCTGGCCGATCTCCACCGCCCGGTAGTCGATGAACTGGGAGGCGACGAGGCAGGCGCCGGCGGCGATCACCACCACGGCCGCCGCCCGGCTGGGGGTGACCCGCCCGCTGAGCGCGGTCGCCACCCGGACCAGCAGCGCGCAGGTCCGTCGCACCCAGCGCTCCGCCGTGGCGAGCGCCCGGAAGAAGAGCGCCAGCAGCGGCCGCAGTCGCGGCCACAGCCAGGCCCAGCTCCGGCGCCCGATCCGGGCCGCGTGGCGCCACGCCAGCAGCAGCGGCGGGTAGGCTCGCTCGAGGCCGCGGTTGGCGACTCGGTCGGCCTGCCGGGACCAGCGATGAAGCGCTGCTATCATCGCCCGTCGCTCAGGCAGTTTTCGCTGTTTTTTCGCAGGACGCTTCGCCGGGCCCCCTGGGGCCTTTTTTTGCGGCTTATCACCACTACGGGACTTAGAAACCATGGCACGCAGCTTTCCACTAGAGAAAACCCGGAACATCGGGATCATGGCGCACATCGACGCCGGCAAGACGACGACGACGGAGCGCATCCTCTACTACACCGGCCGTACCCACAAAATGGGCGAGGTCCACGAGGGCGCCGCGGTCATGGACTGGATGGAACAGGAGCAGGAGCGCGGGATCACGATCACCTCCGCCGCGACCGCCTGTGATTGGAAGGGCCACCGGATCAACATCATCGACACGCCCGGCCACGTCGACTTCACCGTCGAGGTCGAGCGCAGCCTCCGCGTGCTCGACGGCGCGATCGCCGTCTTCGACGCCGTCGCCGGCGTCGAGCCGCAGTCGGAGACGGTCTGGCGCCAGGCGGACAAGTACGGCGTCCCGCGCTTCGCCTACATCAACAAGATGGACCGCACCGGCGCCGACTTCTTCAACTCGGTGCAGACGATGACCGACCGCCTCGGCGCCAACCCGCTGCCGATCCAGCTGCCGATCGGGGCCGAGGAGAACTTCAAAGGCGTCGTCGACCTGATCAAGATGAAGGGCCTGATCTGGACCGACGAGCTGGGCGCCGCCTACGAGGAAATCGACATCCCCGAGGACCTCGCCGACCAGGCCGAGGAATACCGCACCCAGCTGATCGAAGCCTGCGCCGATTACGACGAAGAGCTGATGGAGGCCTTCCTCGGCGAGGAAGAGATCCCGCAGGAGAAGCTGATCGCCTCGCTGCACCAGGCCACCCTCTCGACCAAGGTGACGCCGGTCCTCTGCGGCACCTCGTTCAAGAACAAGGGCGTGCAGCCGCTGCTGGACTCGATCGTCGAACTGCTGCCCTCGCCGCTCGAGGTGCCGCCGGTCACCGGTGTCGTCCCCGCCGGCAAGGGTCAGGCCGAGGACGTCGAGGACACCCGCGAGGCGAGTGACAGCGCTCCCTTCTCGGCCCTCGCCTTCAAGGTCATGTCCGACCCCTACGTCGGCAAGCTCACCTACTTCCGCGTCTACTCGGGCAAGCTCGAGAAAGGCGGCCGGGTGCTGAACGTGAAAACCGGCAAGACCGAGCGGATCGGGCGCCTGCTGATGATGCACGCCAACAGCCGCGAGGAGATCGACGAGTGCTACGCGGGCGACATCTGCGCCGGCGTCGGCCTCAAGGAAACGGGCACCGGCGACACCCTCGCCGCCCCCGACGCTCCGATCGCGCTGGAGAGCATCGAATTCCCCGAGACCGTGATCGCGGTCGCGATCGAGCCGAAAACCAAGGCCGACCAGGAGAAGATGGGCAATGCCCTCGCCCGCCTCGGCGAGGAGGACCCGACCTTCCGGATCGAAACCGACGAGGAAACCGGCCAGACCCTGATCCACGGGATGGGCGAGCTCCACCTCGAGGTGATCGTCGACCGGATGCTGCGCGAGTTCAACGTCGAGGCCAACGTCGGCAAGCCCCAGGTCGCCTACCGGGAGACCATCCGCAAGGACGTCAAGAACGTCGAGGCGCGGTTCGTGCGGCAGACCGGCGGCCGCGGCCAGTTCGGGCACGTGGTCATCAACATCGAGCCTTCCCCGGGGGAGGGCTTCGAGTTCGTCAACAAGATCAAGGGCGGAGTCATTCCCAACGAGTTCATCCCGCCGGTCGAGGCCGGCATCAGGGAGGCGCTCGAGAACGGCGTCAAGGCCGGGTACCCGATGGTCGACGTCAAGGTCGAACTCGTCGACGGCTCCTACCACGATGTCGACTCCTCGGAAATGGCCTTCAAGATCGCCGGCTCGATGGCCATCCAGGACGGCGCCCGCAGGGCCAATCCGGTCCTGCTCGAGCCCGTGATGGCGGTTGAGGTCGTCACTCCGGAGGAGTTCCTCGGCGACGTGATCGGCGACCTTTCACGGCGGCGCGGCAAGGTCCAGGGCCAGGATCAGCGCGGGAACGCGCTGGCGGTCCAGGCATTCGTGCCGCTCGGAGAGATGTTCGGCTATGCAACGGACCTGCGGTCCTCGACGCAGGGACGGGCCACCTACACGATGCAGTTCGAGCGCTACGAGGAGGTTCCGGCGAACATCGCCGAGGAGATCGTCGAGCACCGGGCCGGGGAGCCGGTCGGGGCCGCGTCATGAGCCGCGGCCGCACTCAGCCGACCGGGCGGTGCAGGCGCACGCCCGTTCTGGCTATATTTCCGAGGTTCGCCTGCAGGCAGCGCAGTACCGGCTGCCCGGCAACCGTGGCCAAACTTAAACACCAGACCCAGACAGAACCCGACTTCGAAAGGTAGAACGGAGAGCGATGTCAAAGGAGAAGTTCGAGCGCGATAAGCCGCACGTGAACGTCGGCACCATCGGTCATATCGA
>DASTXV010000074.1:0-29962 GCA_035765335.1 Solirubrobacterales bacterium | reverse complement strand
CGGTTCTCGACGCGCAGGCCCGCGCCGTGGCCGATCACCCGCAGCGAGCAGGTGCGGTTGTCCTCGCCCCAGGCGACCGCGGTGGGTGCGAACGAGCCCGCGGCGAAGCGCTTGTAGGAGTTGACCTGGGGCGCGAAGAAGAGCGTCAGCTCCCGCATGCAGGCGAGCTGGCCGGCGATGAAGTGGTCGAGCAGCTTGCGGTCGGTGGCGAAGACGTTCTCCTCCGCTTCGTCGACCAGCGAGCAGTGGATGTGGCACGAGTTGCCCTCGCGCTCGTCGAACTTGGCGATGAAGGTGAGCGCGTAGCCCTCCTCCGCGGCGATCTCCTTCGCCCCGTTCTTGTAGATGACGTGCTGGTCGGCGGTCGTCAGCGCGTCGTCGTAGCGGAAGTTGATCTCGTGCTGGCCGAGGTTGCACTCGCCCTTCGAGTTCTCCACCTCCATCCCGGCGCCGGCCATCTCGTTGCGGATGCGGCGGATCAGCGGCTCCACCCGCGAGGTCCCCAGCAGCGAGTAGTCGATGTTGTAGAGGTTGGCCGGCTCGAGGTCGTGGAAGCCCTTCTTCCAGGCCTCCTCGTAGGTGTTGCGGAAGACGATGAACTCAAGCTCGGTCGCCGCCGTGGCCGTCATCCCCCGCTCCGCCAGCCGCGCCAGCTGTCGGCGCAGGATCTGCCGCGGCGAGGCGGCGACTTCGCGCCCGTCGTGCCACTGCACGTCGGCCATCACCATCGCCGTCCCCGGCAGCCACGGCACCGGCCGCAGCGTCTCCAGGTCGGGGACCATCTCGAAGTCGCCGTAGCCGGTGTCCCAGGAGGACATCGCGTAGCCGCCGACCGTTTCCATGTCGACGTCGACCGCGAGCAGGTAGTTGCAGCCCTCGGCCCCGTGCTCGAGCACGGGGCCGAGGAAGTGGCTCGCGGTCAGCCGCTTGCCCTGCAGCCGCCCCTCCATGTCGGCGATCGCGAGCAGCACGGTGTCGACCGTGCCGTCCGCGACCGCCTGCCTCAGCTCCTCGACGGTCATCCGGGAAACGTTACGCCGCCGTCGTCATGAGCCGGCCGGCGCCTGGCCGGTCGCCGGCTCGTTGCCGGCCCCGAACGGCGACTCCGCGTCCTCGACTTCGCGCACCGGCCCGACGAACCGCTTGCGCGCGTCGACCAGCCACCAGATCCCGGTGATCGCCAGCACCGCGAGCACCGTCAGCGGCGCGTAATTGACGTACTTCCAGTCGAATTCGCTGTTCCAGGGGACGCCGGCGGGGGTCTGCGGAAGGCTGAAGACGATCACGCAGATGATCACCCAGACGATCGCGGCGGGGTTGATCCATTTGTACTTGCGGCCCAGGTTCCACGGGCCCGGTTCGAAGGAGTCGCCCATCCGCCAGCGCAGGAAGACCGGGATCACATAGGCGATGTAGAGACCGATCACGGTGATCGAGACCACCGCCGCGAAGGCGTAGGTGAAGTTGTTTTCGTCCCCGACCAGCGCCGGCAGGGTGATGATCAGCGCCGCCAGGGACATCGAGATCACGGCCCAGACCGGGACGTGTTTCCTGTTGACCCGAGACCAGAGCTGCCAGCCCGGCATCGCCCGGTCGCGGGAGAAGGCGAAGCACATCCGCGAGGCTGCGGTGACGCAGGACATGCCGCAGAAGAGCTGTCCGATCACGGCGATCAGGATCACCGCTTTGGCGCCGGCCGAGCCGAGCGCGCTGTCGAAGATCGCCAGCGAGGAGCCGAGGCCGAAGCCGTTTTCGGGGTCGTTGACGAAGCCGGTGTTGGTGGCGGCGAAGGTGATCGCCAGCAGCACGATCCAGCCGACCACGCCGGACCAGAAGACCGAGCGCCAGACGCCCTTGGCGGCGCCGATCGCGGCTCCCCGCGTCTCCTCGGAGACGTGGGCGGAGGCGTCGTACCCGGTCTGCGTGTACATCGTCAGCAGGAACCCGAGCGGCAGCACATAGAGCCAGAAGAAGGGAGTGGCCGTCGAGTCGCCGGTGAAGCCGGAGTTGTTGTTCGTCTCGGTGAAGACGAAGTCGACGCTCTGGTGGTTGTCGGGGACGAAGATGAGGATGCCGAGGATGATCAGCACGCCGAGCACGTGCCAGCCCACCGAGATGTTGTTGATCACGGCGAGCAGGTGCGACTGGAAGATGTTGATCACGGTGTGGATCGTGAGGAAGAAGGCGAAGACCGCGAAGGTCTCCGCCAGCACGTGAGCTTCGTCGCCGAAGTTGATGAAGCCGAGGTCCAGTTCGTAGAGGCTGAACAGCGCGTAGGCGAACTGCGCCGAGGCGTAGACGACCGAGGCGATGATCCCGACCAGGCCGATCAGGTTGAACCAGCCGGTGAACCAGCCCCAGACTCGGTTGCCGAGGGTCGAGGACCACCAGTAGATGCCGCCCGCGGTCGGGTACTTGGAGACCAGTTCGGACATCGAGAAGGCGACCAGCAGGATCAGCCCGACGATGATCGGCCAGCCCCAGGAGATCGCGATCGGCCCGCCGTTGTTCCAGGCGATGAAGTAGGTGGTGAAGCAGCCGGCGAGGACCGAGATGATCGTGAACGAGATCGCGAAGTTGGAGAAGGAGCTCCAAGCTCGGTCGAGTTTCTGGCTGTACCCGAGTTCCGCCAGTCGCTGTTCGTCATCGGACGGACGAGACACGTTGCTCTCCATTGCGAGTTCCCTTTCCCTCGTAACCCTACGGATAAAAGGTTTATGAACCCAACCTATGGCTCTCGAGCGAGCCTAAATCCTGACCTTGACCCCTGTCAACGGGCCGGTGGAGAATCTTCTACCCGTGGCCTCGCTCGCAGACACCCTCGGAGCGGTCTCCGCCCGCCTCGGCGAGCTCGAAGGCGACCCCGTCCCGCTCGAGGGCGGGATCACCAACGCAACAACCGGGTCCGCATCGCCGGCGAGGACGTGGTGGTGCGGCTGCCCGGCGAGGACGCCGAGCTGCTGGGGATCGACCGCGACGGCGAGCGGGCGGCGGGGGAACTGGCGGCCCGCGCCTGGATCGGCCCGGTGGTGGTGGCGATGCTCGGCGACCCGCCCTGCCTGGTCACTGAGTTCGTCGCCGGCAAGCCGATGCGGCCCGAGGAGCTGCGCGAGCCCGAGGCGCTGGCCGAAGTGGCGGCGGCGCTGCGGACCCTGCACGCCTGCGAGGAGCGCCTGCCGACGACGTTCTCCAGCGGCACCGCTTTCGGCAACCACGACCGCGAGTGGATGCACCGCCACCTGCCCAGGTACGACGAGGTGCACATCCACGACGTCACCTCGCAGTGGGCCTGCTTCGGCGTCTGGAGACCGGGGGCGCGCGAGGCGCTGCAGCCGCTGACCCCGCAGGACCTCGCAACGAAGCCTTCCCGTACATTGCCCTGCGCGAGACGACGGTCGGCCACGTGCCGGTGCGGATGCTGCGGGTGACCTACGTCGGCGAGCTTGGATGGGAGATCTACTGCCCGACCGAGTACGGGGCTGGGACTGTGGCGCACGTTGTGGGAGGCAGGTCAGCCGCACGGCATGCTCGCCGGCGGCTACCGGGCGATCGACAGTCTCCGGCTCCAGAAGGGCTACCGGGTCTGGGGCGCCGACATCACCCCGGACGAGACCCCCTACGAAGATGGCTACGGCTACATCGTCGAACGCTCGCTCGCCTACGCCTACCTGCCGCCGGACCACTCCGACCCCGGCACCGCGGTCGAGATCTTCGGCCAGTGGGTCGAGGGCGAAGTGGCGAAGGAGCCTCTCTTCGACCCGCAGGGCGAGCGGGTTCGCACATAAATACCAGGGTTCGTTTTATCTATAACACTTATTTCACCATTACTTTTGGAAACACCCTCGTGAAACACACCAGGTGTCCTGTTATCGTCACCGCGCAGTGGAGGCAGGTGATTTGTCGTATGGGGATCTCCCCCAGATCCTTCGCAGCGCCGCTCAGGTCATCGACAGCCGGAAGGAGCCGCAGGGCATCTATGGTCTCGAGTACCGTCGGCTGACGGCGATCCAGCGCCTGCTGGCAGGAGAAAGGGTCGACGCTGGCCAGCTCAACTACAACCTTGAGTGCTTCCACCTCGGCGTTGCCGTTGCCGGCCCCGGGCCCACCGTTGTCCTTGAAGGCCTCCGCAGCAAGCTGAACTCTCGCCTCCTGCTCATCCAGGTCGATGAGGAGACAGCGTGGGCGTGGCTCGGCGGCAGTCAGCAGCTGGCTCGAGCCGATCTCACCACCATGCTCGACTTGGAATGGCCACCGGACACCGCTGTCGCCTGCGGCGAACCCGCGGAGGGTCTCAGCGGCTGGCGCCTCACCCACCGCCAAGCCACCGCGGCTCTGCCCGCCGCCCAGCAAGGCCCGACCGCCGTGGTCCACTATCCCAAGGTGGCCCTCCTCGCCACCGCCCTCCACGACGATCTCCTCTCCTCCTCCCTGCGCCAGGCTTACTTGGAGCCGCTGGAGCAAGATCGAGACGGCGGCCTAACCGCCAAGCACACCCTCCGCGCCTACTTCAAAGCCTGCCGCAATATCTCCTCCGCCGCGGCCGAGCTCAGAGTCGACCGCTCCACCGTCAGCAACCGCCTCAGAGTCATAGAGGACCGGCTCGGCCACTACCCCGACACCATCTCCGCAGAGCTAGAAGTCGCGCTCCGTCTAGACGAACTCACCAGCCACACCTTTTCCCCCAAGACCTAGCAACATGCTAGATCCTCCAGCCTCCCACCCCCCACATTGCTGAGGCAAACCTCTAGGTACGCCTAGAGACTCCACTCGTCAATATTCTCCGCGTGAAAGGGAGGTTGCATGAGTTGCAGTCAAGTAGACGACTCGACTGGAAGCAGCCTGCGTCGGCTTTGGATGGTTTTCAGCGTCGCCGCAGTTCTGACTCTCGGTCTTGTTTCGGTTGAGAGGGCGCATGGCGAAGCTCAGCCGGGAAGCCATAACTTTTGCACGCCTGTCTGGCTACAACCGTTCGGTCAGTCTGGTGATCGCTGCAGCGCAGGCCAAGCACATTGGGGGCGCATCCAGACCGTCTCCATCCAGACCTTTGAACGCGCTGGATGCGTGAACTATCACGGCTGGTACGGTGAGTACTACCGTAGCTGGGCATGCTTCGGCAAAGGAACCTCTGGTTACATTACTGTTCCAAGAGACGGAGGCTCCTACATAGGAATTATTCGGAACAACAACCAAAGCTACGGAGGGCAATTCCGAGGTGGCTATACCTGCTGCTATACCTACTAGTAGCGAATAGTTGCTGGGTTTAAGTAACAGCAGTAGGCGGCGGCTAGGCTGGGTCTCGGCCATTGTCGCCGCCGTCTGCTTTCTTCTTCTTCTTGTTCTGTGGGGCAGCGAGGAGGGGCGTTCCCCCGAGGTTCATCGGGAGCGTCAAAGCAATAGCGGCTTCCAAGTCTTTCGACAGCCCCCCACAGGTCTGCCTCTGTATGTAGCCGGGCACCTTCGTTCAGCGCCACCCGGAGTGAGCTGGGCATCGAGTCGACGCCTATCAGTAGGGGGCCTTGATGTTTGGGCAGTTCCGGGCAAGAAGCAGATATGCCTCGTTCAGCGGCAGGCAAGTTCCGCGATGAGCGTTGTGTGTACGACTCGACAAAGAGCGCTGGCTAATGGGGTCTTCATCGCTTCTCTCAGCGATCCCTCATTGGAAACACCAGATCCCGTGCGTGAGATCGTGGGGCTTGTTCCCAATGGAGTTTCTGGCGTTCGACTCATCACCCCCAACTTCGCCAGCGTTATCGCCAAAGCACGCGATGGCGTTTTCGTTTGGCGGGATGACATTCCTGCCCCCCCTCAAATAGCCATTCCCCTCCGTATGACTGGATAGTCAGGTAGCGGAGCCGGGCTGACCGGCCGGCTGCGCCGGCAGCAACCCGGCGAGGATGTGCTCGGTGCCCTCGGTGTGCTCGCGCATCTGCTTCGCCGCCCGCGCGCCGTCGCCCTTGCGCAGCGCCTTGACCAGGCGGCCATGCTGGTCGTTCGAGCTGGAGAGGATCTCGGGTGGGTGGGCGATCAGCGCGATCAGGTCGCTCATCTGGGACTGGACGTCGGTCATCGCGCTGACCAGCCGCGGCGAGTGCGCCGTCTCGGCGATGGCGATGTGGAAGCGGACGTCGGCGCGGCGGTACTCCTCGAAGTTCTCCAGCCCCTCGCCCATCTTCGCGACCAGCTCCTCGAGCCGGTCGAACTGCGCCTCGTCTCCCCGCTCCGCCGCCAGCAGCACCGCTCCCGTCTCGACCGCCACGCGGTAGTCGAGCACCGCCCACGCGCCCTGGTCCAGCGGCTCGCCGTCGCGCGGCTCGGTCAGCGGCGGCTGCTCGGCGACGAAGGTGCCGCCGCTGCGCCCCCGGGTCGAGACCAGGTGGCCGCTCTGGACCAGCGCCGTCAGCGCCTGCCGCAGGGTCGAGCGGGAGATCCGCAGCCGCTTCGCCAGCTCCCGCTCCGGCGGCAGCTTGTCCCCCGGCGCCAGCAGCCCGAGCCGGATCGCGCTCCCCAACCGCTCGACCGTCTCCTCGAACGTGCTCGCCGGCTGCACCGGCATGAACACAGCCTCGAGCGCCGCGTCCCTCTCCATAGATGAACCGTACCGCCGGCTAGGAATCCATGTACTTCGTGAACGCCTCGCGCGCGAGGTCGCTGAGCGAACGCCCTTCTTTGTCAGCCCGTTTCCACGCCGCCTTGTGGAGCTCGGGTGAGACGCGGAAGCTGACGCGCGGCGATTGACCTGCCGCCCCCAGCGAGGGGCGGCCGACGTATCGGCGCTCTACCTTGGATGGGTCGAGTCCGTCCCTCTCGAATTCCTCCGCCATCTGTTCGGCGATCTCCTCGGTGAGCACCATGCCCGACCGGGTCACCCCGAGAATCTCCTCCTCGGCCTTCTTACCTGGCTTTTTCACTTTTCCCATGGGCGTGCCTCCTCGTAAAAGATCCGGTGCCGGTCGCGGAGATCCATGGCGTGGATCACCATGAACTCTTCCTCCTCCAGTTCCACCGCAACCACCTCGAGTGCGACCCCCTCGAGATCGTTGCCGAAGAACGTGACCCGTCGATCCGCCTCGAACCCTGCGGAGCGCCAATGGCGTTCGACGAACTGCATCCCGCAGCGCTCGATGACCACGAGCGAGCGCTCCCGAGAGATCCGGTGCTTCGTGGCGGACCGGGCAAAAGTGATTTCGGCTTCCTCAGGCCAAGCATTCTGTCTGACAGAATAGCGCAGGCCCCAGTCCAGCTCCGTGCCCAGCACGCGCATCAGCAGCCAAGGAGGGTTGACCTCTTCGTATCTGGTTTTGGGAACGAAGACGAAGGTCCGCCCGTCCTCGGAGAGGTGGAGGTAGCGCCTGGTCCAGTAGTGCTTGTACACCTGCAGCCGGGTCCCGTCGGTCAGCTGGACCGTTTCCATCCACATGAAGTCGCCGATGTGATCGGGAGCGAAGTTGAGCAGCGGCTCCCATTCGGGCACATCAACAGGCAGGGTTCGACCGCGTTTTCTCTTCGGAGAAGGCACCGACCGAGCCTTCCGAGGAAGCCGATACGGAACAAGACGCGAGTGTGCCGCTTCAGCAAATTCTCCGTGTCAAACCTGCGACTTAGAGGAATGCTCACGCATTGGAGCTCTCCCCGCCCAGAATCGACTGGACCAAGGATCGAGATTCTTTAGTTATCAGCGCCACCCGGGTAGGCTGCACTGAATGCCGATCTTCGCCGTTCGCTTCAAGGGGATTCTCAACAAGCTCGAGATCGAACGACTCGACCGAGCCGGAATCACCATCGAGGACCAGGAACCCTCGCTGCAGATCGGCCCGGTCCGAACCGGCGTCCCGATCTACACCGTCCACGCCGACGCGGAGTCCGAGCAGGCAGCGCTGCAGAAGGTGCGCGAGGCGCTCGATCCGGACACCGGCAACTTCTCGAACTGGGAAACCGGCCCGGCCTGACGGCTGGCGAGCCGATGACCCCTCAGTCGTCGCGAACTTCTCGCAGCCGCTGAAGGTCAGCCAAGTCCTCTGGTCTTCCAGCCAGTTCCTTGAGCCTCACCAAATCCTCGAAGCTGATGAATTTGACGGGGAGACCAGCGATTTGGTCTTCAACCGCTTTCGGCGCAAGCTGGGGCCAGAGGCTTGCATCTCCGATCCACTGCATTACGTCCAACCTGCCGAAGCGAGTAGACAGGACCCAGTTTCCCCCTGACTCGAGTGCCGAGGGATCAAGGGGATTCGGAAGCTCTCCAGCCGCGAAATCGTCGGCCCCTTCGACTTGGGCCTCGAGCCTTCGAAGCACCTGAGCCAGACGCTCCAGGTTCTCGGGATCGGGATCGGGAACGACATCCACGTCCTTGGTGGCTCGAATATGGCCGTGGTATCCCACGGCCACTCCTCCGATCAGGAGGAACTCCACCCTCCCCTCGACGAGCTCCCGAAGGATCGACTGGATGTCGAGCTCAGGCAACGCGCCGGCGGCGTCCCGCCTCGGCCACATGCGACATGAACTTAGAGAGCTCCATGACCTGTTCCGCCCGCTGTGCCGGCGTCAACTCTCGGAAGTCGCGACGCAGCGCGGCCCGCTCCGCTCTCCCGTCTGGGCTCCAGTTCCCGACTCGTTCGCCTTGCTTCATGCGGAAGATCGTACCCCGCGCAGCGGCAATCCCAGTCGACTGGACCAAGGATCGAGATTCTTTAGTCATCAGCGCCGGCCGGGTAGGCTGGGCCGGATGCCGATCTTCGCGGTCCGCTTCAAGGGGATACGACCTAGGTCAGGAACTTGACCTGTTCGAGGTCGCCGACGAAGACCTGGAGCTCGTCGTCAAGTACAGCTGAGCCCCGGGCTACGGGCGCGGCTGTTCGAAGGTGTGCTGGTACTGCGTGGAGGGGCCGTCGCCGTAGATCGGTTTGAAGGGGGCCTGCTGGGTGCAGGCTGGAGAGCCGATGCTCGAGGTGCTGGGCTGAGTAGCGAAGGCGTAGCGCTGGATTCGTTCGAAGAGGAGTTTTGCGTTTTCCTCTTGCGTTCTTTTGATTTTCGTTTCGTCTTCGAAGTCTCTGGTCTCGGTCGCTCGTTCTTTGAATGCGGCGTTGTTCGGGGTATTGGGATTCAAGGTGGCGACAATGCCGCTGGTGCAATGGCGGGTGTCGAAGCTCGGAAGCCCTGAGACGAGGCCTTCCGCCCATTTCGGCGGGCTGTAGGCGCTGTTGCGGTTGATGGTCAGGCGGCGTGGGTAGGCAGCGATGGTTTCCGGATTCAGCGGACCCACTACGCGGAGGTAGTGAGGGGGTTCACGACCTTCTTCGCCTACCAATCTTCCGCTGAGAGTTGCGGCCAAGTTCCCGAAGAACGCGGTTACCTCGCTGCGGTAGAGCTTCAACCCAACCAAGATCGGATTGAGGTTGCGGAGGAAGGGGTCGAGCGCCCGCAGCAGCGGCGGGAATTCGTCGCGGAAGACTTTCCGCACCGCGGCGAAGCCCTCGGGGGCGCGTTCGATCACCGGGCCGAGGCCTTCGAAGAAGGCTTTCGATTCGGGGGCGAGCTTCGAGAGCGAGATCAGGGTCGGCGAGAGCTCTTCCGCCGCCGGCACCAGCTGCCGCATCAGCGGCGTCGCGTTTTCCGAGAAGCCCTTGAGACGGGCGAGGGTGAGGCGGGACTCGTCGAGGAAGGTGGGGAAGGCGCGGAACAGCGCTTCGATATCGCGATTGCGCCGCGCCGTCGTCTGGAAGACGGCATTGGAGCTCTCGATCAGGTCGCCCAGCTCCCCCTGGCTGCCGCGCAGGGCGCGGAAGGTGGTGGCGCCGTTGCTGAACAGCTGCCCGACCGCGAGCCGCTGGCTGTCGAGGACGCGGAACAGCTTGTCGAATTCGGTGAAGGTCGGTTCGAGGCCGCCGAGCGCGTAAGAGAGGTTCTGGCCCTGGCCGTTGATCGCCACCGCCGCTTCCTGCATCCATTGCTGGAAAGCGGTGCGGGTCTGGGCGTCGAAGGTGCGGAAGATCTCATCGAGCTGGACCGATTCGGCGATGTTCGCCTCCGGCAGGGTGCCGCCGTCGGCGAGCTCCGGCCCCTCGCCGTCGCCGGGGGTGAGTTCGATGTAGGTCTCGCCGAGCAGGGTTTTGGTGCGGAGGATCGCCCGCGTCGACTCCGGCAACGGCGCGTACTGGGCGTCGATCGCGGTCGTCGCCAGCGCCTGCCTCCCGTTCGGCGCCAGCTCGATCTTCTGCACTTTGCCGACGTTGACGCCGGAGATGCGGACGTCCGACTGTTCGGCCAGCTGGGTCGCCTCATTGAAGGGGATCTTCACCTCATAGGTCTTCGCCCGGAACGGGGTCGGCCCGCCGAAGGTGACCCAGAGGAAGAGCAGGATCCCGAAGCAGGACAGCGCGAAGCCGGTGATGACGAGAAGCTGGGTGGTGCTGGGCGCGCGCTTGCTCATTCGCCCGCCCTCTTTTCTTCACATTTGCCGCTTTCGGTCTCAAAGGAGACGGGGATTTCCTTGGCTCGAGGAAGCTGGATGATTTCCAGAAGGGTCTGGAGATATGCCTTGTCTTTCGTCGATTCTCCTTCGGCGAGCTGATAGCCAAGGTCCGCGCCGGTGCAGGAGATGAGGACGAGGCCGCGCAGGATCGGCCCCCCCGCATCCTGCAGGGTGAAGGCCGAAGAGAAGTTGTGGTTGAGCCAGGGCAGGTAGAAGAGGGCGCTTTCCTTCGAGCCTTTGGGGTTGTAGGAGAGCCCGTTGAGGAATGAGTTGAATCCGCCCAGCGCATTGCCGAAGTTCCGCACCGTCTTTTCGAACGGTTCTGCCGCTTCGGCGCTGTGGGTGAGGACGGGGCGGACTTCGCGGGTGAAGGGCCGGATCTGGTCGCGGATCGGCTCGGTCGTTTCGTCGAAGAGGCGTTCGGTCGCCCGGAAGGCGGGGGTCAGCGCCTGCGCCTGCGGGATCAGCTTGATCAGGGTCGGGTAGGCCGCTTCCGAGAAGCGGTTGGAGCTGGCGAGGCCGGCCCGGGCCGCCCGCAGGGCCGAGGGGAATTCCTCGAACGCCGCCTGCACCGACTCCTGCTGGTTGGCGAAGTTGCCGAGGGCGTCTTTGGAGGAGGTGACGAAGCGCTTGATCACGGCGTCGTTGCGGCCGAGCTCGGTCGTCAGCAGACCGAAGTTGTGGATCACCCGGGCCAGCTCGATCCGGCGGGCGGCGACGGCTTTGTTGAGCTTCGCCGTGTAGTGGACGAAGGGCTGGAAGCGGCGGAAGGCGTTGGAGAGCTGTTTGCCGCGGCCGCCGATGCCCTGGGCGCCGCCGGCAAGGAGCAGCTGCAGGTACTGGCGGGTGTCGGCGTCGAGGGTGGAGAGGAATCCCTCGAGGTTGGTGTTCGGTTCGGTCTGGTCGAGGCTGAAGTGGGCGCCGTCTTCGATGCTGTCCTTGCCGCTGCCGGGGTCGATCTCGACGGTCATGTCGTTGAGGTTCGTTTTCGGCCGCAGCAGGAACTCGGCGTTGGGGTGGATCAGCTCCATGTATTCGGGCTCGATGTCCATCCCGACCACGGCGTGGCCGTCTTCGAGCTCGACCGAGCTGACCTTGCCGATTTCGATCCCGGCGATGTTGACCGACTGGCCCTGGCCCGCGGTGACCGCCTGCGCGGTCGAGAACTCGGCCGTGATCTGCTCGAATTCTTCGCCGACCACCGGCAGCCAGGCCGGCAGCGAGGCTTTCTGCTGGGTGAAGATCCCGAGCGTCATCGCGATCCCGGCGATCGCCAGGACGAAGATCGCGATCGTGTCCTTGCGGCGGCCGCGCACCTGCCGGCTCAGCCAGGCGCGAAAGTGGGTCCAGCGGCTGACGTTGGGTTCGCGCTCGCTCATGGGTTTACCCCCGCTGCGGACGGGGAGGCGGGGCCGACCTGGCCGAGGGGGCCGTTCACGTCGGGGACGGGGTTGGTGTAGCAGCGCACGTTCGGCCTGAACGGCGGTTGGCCACCGAGCTGGGGCTGGGTGCCGAGCGGATCTTCGATCGTGTGCGCGTAGTTGATTTTGTCGCTGAGGGTCGCCGGGTTGGCGAAGGGGTTCGGTTCACCGACGAGGGTGGGTCCGCCGCCCGCCTGGGCGCGCGCGTACGGCCCGTTGCCGTCGAAGTTCTGCGCCATCCCGGCGAAGTTGACGAGGGTATAGAGGAACTCGCGGTAGTTAGGCTGGCCGGTGCTGAAGCGGTCGTTGACCACCTGGTTTCCGGTCGGCACCATCACCTTCGTGGTGCAGAGGCTGAGCCGGTTGATCTGCGGCAGGGTGTTCTGCTTGCTCACCAGCGCCGCGGCGGCCAGGCCCGGGGTCGATTCGCGCAGCAGCTTCACCGCGCCGCCGGCCTCTTTGCCCGACAGCAACGGCCGCACCTGGGCGAGGAACGGTTTCGAGGCGTCGATCAGGCCCGGCAGCTGCGCCACCGCGGGGCGAAACTCGATCGCGTAGGTGCGCAGCGGCGGCAGCGTCCGGTTGAGGCTGACCAGCGAGGCCTTGGTGATCCGCAGGGTCGGCGCCAGCAGCCGGATCGTGGTCGAGAGGTTGACCGACTGGTTGGCGAGGGCGCCGGTGAAGACGTTGAAGTTGGTGATCAGGCCCTGCAGGTCCTCGCGGCGGCTGGCGAAGGCGCCGAAGGCACGGCCGGCGCCGGAGACGAGGCGGGCGAGGTCGCCCTGCTGGGTTCCCAGCAGGGCGTTGGTCACCTGGGCGCTGTAGCGGCCGGCGTCGCCGCCGTAGCGGAGGGCGCCGTTGAGGGCTTCGGCGCCCGTCTTGCCTTTCACCTCCGGCAGCTGGGTCGCGTCTTCCGCCGCCGTCGGCTCGTGCGTCAGCGCCAGGCCGTAGCTCTCGAGCAGGCGGGCGAGGTCGGCGCGGACCGGCGACTGCAGCGCACTCAGCACTTCGTCGATCTGGACCGCGGTCGAGGTGCGGCTGACCGGGATCGTGCCGCCGCTGTCCAGCTCCGGCGCGCTGGGGCTGCCGGGGTCGAGGTCGATGAAGAAGTTCCCCTCGAGGAAGATCCGCGGCCGGATCGCGGCGAAGGCGTCATCGTGGATCGGCCGGCCGGCGTCTTCGACCGTGAAGGTGACCTCGGTGTTGTCGCCGTCCCGCTTGGTCTCGATCACTTTGCCGACGTCGACGCCGGCGATCCGGATCGGCGAGTTGAGCGCGATGTTGGCCGAGTTGGAGAAGGTCGCGTTCAGTTCGTACCCGTAGCCGGTGAACGGCACGTGTTTGGTGAAGGCCAGGTAGGGCCCGACCGTGAAGATGAGGATGAAGACGATCGCGATCGTGACGTTGCTCGGCCGCCACCCGAAGCGACTTCCCTTCGAAGCCGCTGCCCGCCTGTCGCGCTCCGGCAGCCGGCTCATTTCTGCTCCCGCCCAATCGTGTCGGTGCCCCAAAGTTCGGGGGAGTTGCCGATCACCGTCTCCCCCTTGACGTACTTCTCGTTGCCGGCTTCGCAGACGTTCCCCTGTCCCGGCGCTGCGGTCTTCGGATAGGGGTTGTAGTGGAGATGGTTTGCCTGGTTTTTCGGGCCCGATTCATTGGCCGGAGCGCTGGCGAAGGTGCTCTCGCTGTTGGGACCTTCCGGCGCCGGGAAGGAGAGGAACTGGAGCCAGTTGCCGTTGCTGTTGCCCTGGTTATTTGCGTTGGCGAGGAATTTGAAGGTGAGTGACCAGTAGTTGCAGATGGTCTGGCTCGGCACGATGTAGCGGAGCGACGGCCTCAGCGCCTGATTGGTGTCGATCAGCAGGTCGAGGCCGTTAAAGACGCCGGGGGCTTCCTGGAATTCGACCAGGGCTTCGGCGGTCGGCTGCAGCTGGTTGTTGAGGACCGGCGAGGCGTTGAGGACCGGGATCCCGGCGTGGAGCGATTCGGCGATCACCGGCGAGGTCTCGGCCAGGGCTTTGACTCCCGGCCGCAGCGCCGTGAAGAAGCGGCCGCTGCTGCGCAAGAACGGCCGCAGCACCGGCAGGTCGGCGTTGACCTCGTCCAGCGTCGGCGGGCTTTTTTCGATCGTTTCCTGGATGTAGGGGCGGGAGACGCGGGCGAAGGCGGCGAAGGTGCGGTCGAGGGCGACGAACATCTGCGCCTGCGTCTCGGCGACCGGGGCGACCGTCGCCGCGAGGTCCTCCAGCGATTCCCAGAAGCCGGCGAAGTTGGTGCTGGGTTCGACGATCTTGCGCAGGATCGGCTGGCCGTTGACGACGAGGCGGCGCAGCGCTCCCAGCGCTTCGTTCAGCTGCGGCCCGCGGCCGGCGAGGGCGTTGCCGAAGCCGGCGTTGTTCTGGCGGATCGCGTCGCGGGTCTCCTCGTCGAACATGTCGAAGAACTCGTCGATGTCGACCGGTTCCGGCTTTGCCGAGGCGACGGGGATCGTGTCGCCGGCCTTGAACCCCTCCGACGAGTCACCCGGGGTGACCTGGAGGAACTTCAGGCCCAGCGCCGATTTAGGACGGATCGTGATCGTCGAGTCGACCGGCAGCGGTTCGGCGCTCTTGTCGAGGCGCAGCGAGAGTTCGGCCGCGACCTCCCCGTCCTCGAGCTGGACCGGGACGACCGAGCGGACGGTGCCGACGCGGACTCCGCCGATCCGCACCTCGTTGCCTTTGACCAGAGCGTCGGCGTTCGGCACCCGCGCCTTCAGGTCGTAGGTGGAGACGAAGGGGAGGCCGTTGTTGGCGTTGTAGGCGAGGAAGACGGCGACGATCACCACGAGCACGGTCACCGCCCCGACCAGGACCGGGCTGCTGGCGACGCCGCTGATGCCGCTGCGGTTCCTCATGGGCCCAGGAGGTAGTCGAGAAGGGGTTCGGTCCCTTCGGTTTGCGAGGACTGGGCGACGCCGGCTTCACCTTCGGGTTCAGGGGAGGTGCTGTCGCCCTGGCCGACGCCGATGGCGGGGCCAGATCCGGCCGAGGTACCGCCGGCGACGCCCCCGTTCAGCTCAGCCGTCCGCTCTTCGATGAGACGCCGTATCGCTGCGGTGCTCGTTTCAGCTTCCGCAACGTTAGGACCGTTGAACCTCGCGGCACAGCCGGAGGAGCCACCCGGACCGGCGATGAATTCGACGCATTGCGACAGCGACACTCTCGTGCGGCCGAAGTGCCCGTACTGATCAAACCCGTTGAGGGCCGCGTTCGAGTTGTAGACCAGCGCGGTGAGCCCCTCCCAGCCATCGGTCTGCTTGATGTCCACCAGCAGCTTCGCCAGTTCGTTCGTCGGCACCACGCCGGACTGCGCCAGGTCGCGCGCCTTGCGCACCACCGGGTCGGCTTTGCGGAAGTAGGGGCCGGAGGCTTCGCCGGCGTCGCCGAGGCTCTTCAGCGAGACCGTTAGCGCCTCCGAGAACGGGGTCAGGGTGCGGGTCGCGTCGGTCAGCGCCGGCGCCGCTTCGCCGAAGTCTTCGAACAGCGGCGTGCCGGCGTCGGAGAAGGTTTTCAGGTCCCGCATCGTCAACTTGAACTCGCGCAAGAAGGTGGGGAATTTGCGCAGCGACTCTTCCAGGTCAGCGCCGCGTTCGGAGCTGGCTTCGGCCGCCGCGCCGGAGTTGGAGAGGAAGCCGACGACCGCCCGGCGCTCGCGTGAGAGCGGCTCGAGGATTTCGTCGGAGTCGGCGGTCAGCTGCGTCAGCTGCTCGCGCTGGGCGGAGAGGATCCCGAGCAGGCGGTCGACGTCGCGCAGGACCGGGTTGGCCCGTTTGACCAGCTCCTCGACGTCTTCGCCGCGGCCCGCGAAACCGGCGCCGAGTTCGTTCAGGATCAGCCGGAAGCGCTGCGCGTAGGGCAGCGTGTAAATGTTGTTGATCAGGTCCGGGTCGACGCTGGCGCCGCTGTTGCCGAGCGGCAGCAGGTACTGGCCCGCGCCGCGCTTCCCGTCCGGGACCTCCTGCAGCGCCGGCGGCGGCTCGGTCCCCGGCGCCCGCGGCAGCGTCGGCCGGCAGTCGACGAACTTCTCGCCGATCAGCGACTGCGGCCGGATCTGGCAGGTCGCGTCTTCGCGGAAGTCCTGGAAGCCGGGGTCGGTGATGTCCATGACGATGATCGCCTTGCCCGGCGCTTCGACCGGGTCGCCGTTCTCGTCCCAGGCGACGACGTCGCCCGGCAGCGTCACGTCGACCGACTGGATCGTGCCGACGTTGGCGCCGGCGACCCGGATCTGCTCGCCCTTGACCAGGTAGGAGCCGTTGTCGAAGATCGCCCGCACTTTGTAGCCGTCTTCGGAGTCGTCGCCGGCGAGCAGCAGCACGACCACGATCACCGCCGCCACCACCGCGCCTATCGCCAGGAGTCGCTTGCTCATGGTCCGGGGGGCACGTCGCCGGGGTCGCATTCGGAGGAGTCGACGCTGCCGCCGCCAACCCACGGGTTGGAGCCGTCAGCGGCGGGCTGGGTGGCACCGCCGGGGCAGCGGGTCTTGGGGTCGGTGGAGCCGAACGGCTGGAACTGTTCGCCTTTGCTGATCGGCTCCAGCTCGGAGCTTTCGGAGTTGTAGCGGAAGAGGTTCTGCCCGGCCGTCGCCGCCCGTACGTAGTGGCCGTTGCCGTCGTAGTAGCCGGCGACGGCACCGAGCTTGCCGAACGCGTTGAAGAAGTCGGGCGTGTAGGCGCGGATGAAGTTCAGGTTCGGCTGGAAGTCCGAGATCGCCTGTTCTGAGTGGGGGAAGGTGCGCGAGGTCAGGCTCTGGACCTGCGGCATCGTCGCCAGCAGGTCGGCGGCGTCGTTGCCCGGGCCGGGACGGCTGACGATCAGTTTCAGGTTGCGCGTGAACGGCACCAGTTTCTGGAACACCGGCCGCAGTTCGCGCAGGAACGGCGCCAGGTCCTTGGTCGCCGGCTTCGCCGTGTCGACCAGCGGTTCGAGGTCGTCCAGCGCCGCCCGCAGGTTGACGAAGGTCGTGTTCGACTGCCGCATCACCGGCGGCAGCCGCCGCAGGGTCGCGTCGAAGGCTTCGGTTTCCGAGGCGATCGCGTTGAAGGCGGTGTTGGCGTTGCCGATCGCGCTCGAGAGGTCCTCGCCGCGCTCGGCGACGGCGGTGTTCAGCGCCGCCGAGCTGACGATGAAGCGTGAGAGCTGCCGCTGGTCAGCGTTCAGTTCCCGCGCGAAGGCGCCCGCCCGGTTCAGCGCCGAGCCGAAGTACTTGTAGGCGTCGTTGCCGTTCTCGCCCTGGCCGGAGTAGATCGCCGCGTTGCCCTTGATGAAGTTGCTGAGCGCTTTCTGCACCCGCGGCGGGAAGGTGTTGAAGAACTGGTCGATGTCGATCGGCGTCGTCGTCGAGGCGAGCCCCAGCTCGGCCCCGTCGTCGAGCTCCGGGTTGCTGTTCGGCCCGGGGCTGATCGCGACGTAGTGGTTGGCGACGCCGGAGAGCGAGGTGGCCCGGATCGTCGCCGTCGTCCCCTCGTGCAGCTGCTGGTCGACTTCGACGCTGACCTCGGCGAGGTTGTCGTCGGTGAGGCCGAGGCTGGTCACCGTGCCGGCCGGCGAGCCGCCGATCAGCACCTGGTTGTCGGGCACCAGCTGGCCCGCGTTCTGGAACACGAGCGTGTACTTGTGGCCGCCGTTGCCGCTGAAGAAGACGATCGCCAGCACGATCACCGCCACCGCCAGGACCGCGATCGCCGCAATTCGGGCTGGGGTAGTTCCCCGGCCTGCTGCCGGGCCTCTCTCCTCGCCTAAGGGTTTGGCAGCCACAGATCGTCGCTTGCTTTCAGGTTCTCCGGTCCCTCCGACCCGGCAGAACGGCTGGAAGATCGTATCCAAGGGGGTCCCCGCCAAGTTCCCTGCGAGCAGGGACTTAACTGGAAGTCAACGGTCTGCGACGACGCCTCGAAGGGCGCAACTGCATTGCAGACCCGCCGCGAAAGAGCTAGCCTTTTCGAATCGGCCAAGAAAGGGGGAATCGCGGCGACGCGGTTCCCTTTTTTATTGGCCCGCGGCCGGGGCTATTCGAGCAATTCCCCCGGCTTCAACTTCACGGCCTTCGCCAGCCGTTCCACGGTCGAGACCCGAGGGTCGCGTTTGCCTCCCTCGATCCGACTCACCTCCGTCGCGTGCACCCCGCTCAGGTAAGCCACCTGCTCCTGGCTCATCCCCAGATCCCGCCGGGCGTTCCGCAGGTTAGGCCCTAGCTTTCCCACGGAGGGCATCGTTAAGCCTGTCGGTCTCCAAAGCCATAGGGAATATTACAAAACAGGAAGGACTGCCCGGAGGCTGACTAAACGCTCAGCTTCGGCAAAGCCCGCTCGAGCGGCTTGGGGAGCCACCAGACCTTGTCGCCGAGCAGGAGCATCAGGGCCGGAAGGAGGACGATGCGGACGACGGTGGCGTCGAGGATGACGGCGACGGTGAGGCCGATGCCGAGCTGGCTGACGGTGGCGATCGGGGCGCCGGCGAAGGCGATGAAGACGGCCATCATGATCGCCGCCGCGCCGGTGATGACGCCGGCGGTGCGGGAGAGGCCGAACTCGACCGCGGCGGCGTTGTCGCCGTGGGCGTCGTAGTGCTCGCGCATGCGGATCAGGAGGAAGACCGCGTAGTCGATCGAGAGCCCGAAGACGAGCCCGAAGATCATCGTCGCCCCGACCGCGTCGACGTACTCGTGGCCGCCCAGCGGCCAGCTGTCGGGGACGTGGAAGAGCAGCGTCAGCACCCCGAAGGCGACCGCCACCGTGAGCAGGTTGAGGATCACCGCGATCGCCGCCAGCAGCAGCGCCCGCAGCACCACCATCAGGACCAGGAAGGTGGCGATCGTGATCGCGATCACCACCCAGGGGATGCGGTCGCGGGTGACGCGGCTGTAGTCGTTGAGCTGGGCGGCGCCGCCGGCGACCCCGGTCACCAGGTCCGCCTCCTCGGCCAGCTCGGCGGCCTTGTCGTTCAGCTTCTGGTTGAGGCGGACCGAGCCCGGCGTGTTGAAGGCGTAGTCGGAGATGACCAGGATCGTCGCCGCCTGGCCGCCGCGCTCGAGGTCGATCGTTTCGCTGATCGCCTGCCTCGTCTCCGGCGGCGTTCCGTCGAGAGCGGAGAGGACGAAGTAGCCGCTGTTGAAGAGACCCGGCGTCGACTCGGCGACGCGGCCGGCCTGGCGTCGGATCCGCCGGCGGCCGTCGATCACCTGCACGCTCGCTTCTTCCAGCCCGATTTCCAGCGGCGCGCTTTCTTCCACCCCGTCCAGCAGCCCCGCCTGCAGCGCTTCGGCCCCATCGCCGAGCGCGTCGAGCCCGTCGACCAGCGCCAGGGTGCCGCCGCTCAAGCGGGCGACCCCGTCGCCGAGGCGCTCGGCTTCGCGGGCGAGGCGTTCGGCGCCGGCGGTGAGCCTGGCGCTGCCGCCGCGCAGTTTCTGCAGCCCTTCGGTCAGCTGTTCGGAGCCTTCGACCAGTTCCTCCAGCTGGTTCTCGATCGTGATCAGCCAGAAGTTGATCTGCTTCGCCTGTTCCCAGTCGTCCAGCAGGCGTTCGTCGAGGGCGACGAGCTCGGCCGGCAGCCCGGCGTAGGGCTCGACCTCCGGCGTCTCCGGGACCGGGTCGTAGGGAGCGCCGGTGGCGGGGTCGGTGCCGCTCGTCGCCGCCAGCGCCCGCTGCACCGCCGCCAGCGCCGCCGCGTACTCGGGGTCCGATTTGCCGACCGTCATCGCCTGCAGCCGCGCCAGCGCCTCTTTCAGCTGCTCGTCGGCGACCCGCGCCGGGGCGATCAGTTCCGGCAGTTTCGAGTTGGCGTCCTCGTTCAGGTCTTTGCGCAGGACCTTCGAACGGGGCAGCGGATTTTGGCGCAGGTTGGCGAGGATCCCGTCGCGCACCCCGAGCTTGATCCCGAGCGCGCCGAAGGACGCGTCTTCCAGTCCCTCGGTCAGTTTTTCGGACCCCTCGGCGAAGCGGTCGAGCGCGTTGATCGCCTGGCCGCTGCCGCGCATCGCCCGGCCGAGGCCGTTGGCGATCAGCTGCGCCCCCTCCCCGGCCCGGTCGGCGCCCAGCGCCAGCAGCCCGGCGCCGTCGCCGGCTTCGGCGATCCCTTCCCGCAGCTGCCCGACCCCGCCGGCGGCGACGTCGAGGCTGCGCCCGAGCCGGCCCAGCTGCTTGACCGGGCCGATGTTGCCTTCGGAGGAGAGCACCGCGTTGCCCAGCTCCCGCAGCGGCTCGATTCGTTTCGTCGCCTGCCCCGGCCCGATCACCGTCCGCACCCCCGGGGTCTTCGCCAGCTTGCGCTGGAAGTTGTCCAGGGCGGCGAGGTCCTTGGCGTCGGTGATCGGCCCCTCTTGGGAGACGGCGATCACCTGGAAGGGCGCTTCGTACCCGGGTCCGAAGGAGCGGTCGATCAGTTCCGCGTCTTCGCGGGCGGGGGCGTCCTTGGGCAGCTGTTCGGGGCTCGGCGGCCCCGTCTTCAGCCCGACCGCCGGCGCCGCCAGGACCAGCAGCAGCAGCCCGATCAGCGCCGTCGCCAGCGCCGGTTTCCGCAGCGCCGCGCCGACCATCACCATCAGCCGCGAGCGCCCGCCGGCAGGGGCGCTGGCACCGAGCCGCCAGCGGTCGACGTTCGGCCCCAGCAGGGTGAGGATCGCCGGCACGCAGACGACGGCGACGAGGACGCTGAGGGTCACGACCATGCAGACCGTCCCCGCCAGCGAGGCCAGCAGCGAGCCGGGCAGGATGAACAGCGAGACGATCATCGAGAGCAGCAGGGTGCTGCCGGCGAAGGCGACCGTCCGGCCCGAGTGGCGGCGGGTCAGCCGCGCCGCGTCGATCGGCTTCGCTCCCCCGGCGAGCTCCTCGCGGAAGCGGGAGACCATCAGCAGCGCGTAGTCGACCCCGAGGGCGAGGCCCATCATCGAGCAGACCGTCACCGCGAAGGCGTCGATCTCGAACCAGCCGGTGAAGAAGTAGAGGATCCCGCGCGAGGCGAAGACGGTGACGGCGCCGAAGACGAGCGGGATCAGCGCCGCGATCGGCGAGCGGAAGACGAGCAGGAGGATGACCAGCAGGAACGGCAGCGCGATCAGCTCGCCGCGTTTGCTCGCCTCCAGGTTGTCCTCCTGGATCGCCCGCGAGAGGGTCGCGTAGCCGGTCTGGGTGGCGTCGACCGGGGGGCTGATCTCCTCCTCGATCGTCTCGTTCAGGTGAGGCACGGTCTCGTTCACCGCGGTGCGGGTGTCGACGTGGAAGTCGGCGATGATCAGCGCCTTGCCCGGGGTCGGCCGCAGGCGCTGGACCGAGCCCCGGTCCCAGGGTGAGAGCGTCGTCACCCGCGGGTCCTGCCGCAGCGCTTCGATCAGCCGCGGACCCTGGCGGTCGATCGCCGCCGCCGGGCCGCGGAGCAGGATCACGAAGGGGGCGGTGTCGCCGAAGTGCTCGCGGAGGATCTCGTTGCCGCGCGAGGATTCGGTGCCGGGGACGTCGAGGGTGGTCGGGTCGAGCCGATCGTCGGTGCCGGTCCCGATCACCGCCAGGGTGGCGAGCAGGACCGCGGCGATCGCCAGCACCGCGCGCGGGTAGCGCAGCAAAAACGGCTGCTCCCTGCCGGTACCCCGCTTCGGGGACCCCTTGCGTTCCCTGCCTATCCTCCTTCCCACGGCTGGTAGTTTGGCGGTACAGCCAACTGGTAGGGAGGATCGGGTGCGGAAGACTTTGTTAAGAGCGCACGTGCTGGCGCTGGTGGTGGTGCTCGTTGCCGCTGCCTCGGCGGCGGCGATCGTGCTGCGGGCGGGGAACTTGGTGATCACCACCGACGGCGGCTTCACGCCGACGACGCTGCCGAAAAAGGGCTACGCGCCGATCAAGCTGCACGGCTTCGGCAACATCGCGACCGAGGACGGCTCGCCGCCGCCGATCCTGGAGACGGTGACGATCTGGTTCGACAAGCACGGCGAAGTCGAGACCCGGGGCCTGCCGGTCTGCACGCCCGGAAAGCTGGCGGCCACGACCGTCCCCCAGGCGCGCAAGCTCTGCCCGGGGGCGATCGTCGGCAAAGGGCTCGGAAAGGCCGTCGTGATCTTCCCCGAACAGCCGCCGATCCCGGCCTCCTCGCCGATCACCCTCTTCAACGCCCGGCCCAAACACGGCAACCCGGTGGTGCTGGCGCACGCCCACCTGACCGTGCCGGCCCCGAGCACCTTCGTCGTCCCGATCGAGATCGAGCGGATCAACAAGGGTCGCTACGGCTTCAAGACCGTGGCGAAGATCCCGAAAATCGCCGGCGGCTCCGGCATCCCCCTCTACGCGCGGCTGAAGGTCGGGCGCGAATGGAACTACAAGGGGAAGCGGCTGAGCTTCGCCAACGCCGGCTGCCCCGACGGGCGCCTGCAGGCGAAGGGCGAATTCGAGTTCAAAGACGGCACCTTTCTCCAAGGTTCGGTGTTCAAACGATGCACGGGGAAGTAATTGAGAGCGCCAATCCGCAAAGTCGCCGTCCTGGCCGCCGTCCTGGCGGCCGCGGCCTGCGCCAGCGCTTCCGCCCTCACCGGTGAAATCGGGCCGCTCGTCGTCAGCACGACGGCGACGGTCCAGCCGCGCGAGCTGCCGAAGAGCGGCGGCGCGCCGATCACGCTCCGCAGCGTCACCCGCGTCAACACCAAGGACGGCTCGACGCCCCCGGCGCTGAAAGAGCTCCAGTTCCTGATCGACAAGCACGGTCGCGTCAACAGCAGGGCCTTTCCCGTCTGTCCCCTGGCGAAGCTCGAAGGCGCCACCCCCTCGCAGGCGCGCCGGCGCTGCGCCGGCGCGCTCGTCGGCAAAGGCACCGGCAAAGCGCTGGTGACGATGCCCGGCCGAGACCCGTTCCGCCTCACCTTCCCCCTCTCCTTCTTCAACGCTCCTCCGACCGGTGGCAAGCCGACCGTGATCGCCCACGGCTACGAGACCGTCCCCGCGCCGAAGGCCCTGCTGGTCCCGATCGTGATCGAACGGATCTCGGGCGGGCGCTACGGCTTCCGGACCAAAGTCGAGATGCCGGAGATCGCCGGCGGCTACGGGGTCCCGATCCTCGCCGAAGCCACCCTCGGCGCGACCCGCAAACGCGGCGGCAGGGAGGTCGGCTACATCGAGGCCTACTGCGCGGGCGGTCGCCTGCAGGTCGAGGGAAGCCTGAACTTCGCCAACGGCGACACCTTCCCGGCAACGCTGACCTCGCCATGTCACTTCCCGCGCTGAGAAGAGTCGGGCTGCTCGTCCTGATCGTCGCGGCAAGCGCCGTCGCCACCGCCACCGCCGCCCTGGTCGAAGTCGACGACGTCGTCCTCCGCGCCGACGGCGGCTTCCGGCCGCAGACGCTGCCGCGCAAGCAGTTCGTCCCGATCGAGTTCGAGGGGAAGGTCGACATCGCCGCCAAACCCGGCCGCGCCTTCCCGCGGCTGCAGCAGGCGCTGATCGACTTCGACCGCGACGGCCGCCTCAGCGTGGCCGGGCTGCCGACCTGCGACCCGGGAACGATCGATGAAGCGAGCCCCGAGGAAGCCCGGAGCATCTGCCGGGGGTCGCTCGTCGGCGAGGGCGAGATCCAGGTGATCGTCATCGCCGGCGGCAAGTCGGCGCGGACGAGCTCGCCGTTGACGATCTTCAACGGGCCGCGCCTTGGCGAGCTGCCGACCGCCGTTCTCCACGCCCGCTTCACCATTCCCAACACCGAGACCTACGCGATCCTCGTCCCGATCGAAAAGCGCCGCGGCGACTTCCGCTACCGGGCGCGGCTCGACCTGCCGCCCCTCGCCGAAGGCTACGGCGCCCTCACCCACGTCGAGGTCGAGATCGGCCGCCGCTACCGAGCCGGCGGCCGCAAGCGCAGCTACGTCTCCGCCCGCTGCAGCGACAACGTCATCGAGACCCGCGGCCGCTTCAGCTTCGAAGACGGCACCGTGATCGACGGCTGGGTCGAAAAATACTGCCACTCCAAGTAGGCCCGGCGACCCGGCTGCCAAGCAGCCGACCTTCCTATACTTGCCCGTCCCGGGCCGTTAGCTCAGTTGGTAGAGCAGGAGACTCTTAATCTCAAGGTCGTAGGTTCGAGCCCTACACGGCCCATCTTCTCGACGCCGCAGCGCGGGCGCTATTCGGTCAGCCCGCCGCCGCCGAATCCGCCCAGCGGGTTTTCGAGGCTTTCCGGCGAGGCTTGTCCGCCTTCGGCCGACGCCGCTTTTTCGGCCTGCTCCCTTTCCCTCAGGTAGCGCGAGGCGTTTTTCTTGTATTCGTCGAGCTGTTTGTCGACTTCGTCTTCCTGGGTTTTGCTGGTGGCGAATTTCTTCGCTTTCGCCCGCGCCTCTTCGGCCGCGGCGGTGTCGCCGGTGAAGTAGGTGTAGAAGGCGAGGGTGGCGAAGGAGTTCAGCGAGGGCCGCGCTTTGGCGACGATTTCCTGCGCTTCGGCGGCGGCTTTGATCCTCACTTCCGCCTGCCCGAACGATTGCGAGAATTCCGCCATCTGGATCAGCGCCGAGGACATCAGCAAGGCCAGGTTGGGATTCGGCTGGTCGGTGGCTTTCAGGTAGTCCGACCAGGCCTGGTCGGCTTTTTCGTACTCCTCGAAGCCCTCCGCTTCGATCGACCGGTTGGCGCCTTCGACCGTGACCTGCGCATTGGCGGCGTTGACGTAGGCGCGGGTCAGCGAGAGGAGCAGGTCGGGATTTTCCGGATCTTTCTTCAGTCTCGCTTCAATCCGCTCCGCCTGTTCTTCGTAAGGCTCGGCGGCGTTGCCGGAGGTGCCGTTGCTGCTGAAGAGTTCGGCGATGTTGAAGCCGCCGATGACGAGGAAGAGGCTCAGCCCCATCAGCACCGCCAGGGTCGCGTAAACGACTTTGACGACGTTCCTTCGTTTGCCACGAAGGTCGAACAGCATTCGGTGCTCATTGTCGCCTGACGCCATCTCTCCCTACTCCTGCGTTGAGGGCTCTGCCAGACCGACTTCGGCCGGCGGGCGCCCGAGGACCCGTGCGAGCAGGATACTCAGCTCGAATAGAACGAGCAGCGGAACCATCTCGATCAGCATCGTGATCGGGTCGACGCCGGGCAGGGCGGCGGCGAGGATCGCGATCGCCAGGTAGGCGTAGCGGCGGTTCTCGCTCAGCTGCTCGACGCGGACGATCCCGAGGCGGGTGACGGCGATGATCGCCAGCGGCAGCTGGAACATCAGGCCGCAGGCGATCTCCGTCATCGCGAAGAAGCTGTAGTACTCGCGCGCGCGCAATTGGATGTTGAACTGGTCGTCGTTGAAGTCGAGCAGGAAGTTGACCGCGGCCGGCATCACCACGAAGTAGGCGAAGACGAGGCCGGCGATGAAGAGCAGCGGGAAGAGCAGGAGGATCGGCAGCACGACCCGTCGCTCGGCGTCGCTGAAGGCCGGCAGGACGTAGGCGTAGAGCTGCCAGAGGACGATCGGCAGCGAGAGGGCGATCGCCGCGTAGGCGGAGACGGTGAGGGTCGTCGTGAACGCCTCGGTGACGCCGAAGGTGGTCAGCTGGTCGCGGTCGTCGGGCAGGGGCCCGGCGGCGATGTCGAGCAGCAGGTTGTTCTGCCAGAAGCAGAGGGCGAGAGCGACGCCGAAGACGACGATGCAGACGATCAGCCGATTGCGCAGCTCGTCGAGATGCTCGACCAGGGTGAGGCGATCCTCGTGCGAGACCGCCCTGACGCGGCGGGCCACCCGTCGCCTCAGCCGGATTTGTTCCGGACTATCTCCGCATCGGCGGGATCGCCGTGAACCTTGGCCGACTCCGACTCGAGCCGGGGTTTGTCGTCGTCATCGTCGTCGTCATGGGCGCCGCCGATCGAGCCTTTGAACTCGCGGATCCCGCGGCCGAGGCTGCGGCCGAGCTCCGGCAGGCGTTTCGGTCCGAAGACCAGCAGGGCGATGATGAGGACGATCGCGATCTCTGGAAGTCCGATGTTTCCTGGCATTCAGTCAATGGTAACGGGGTGGGTCGGCGCCCGGATCAGCCTTCCGCGCGTTTTCAATCTCCCCTTGTGGGGTTTTCATGTGGGTGATGAGGCGGATTACGGATCACCATCAGCTCTCGACCGTCGATAGTGGTGCCATGAAAGAGCAGCCCACCGACAAGGCCACCGAGCGCAGCGAGCGCTCGCTGCACATCTGCCCCGCTTGCGAGTCGTCGCTGGTCCAGCCCACTTACTGGGAGCAGCAGGACGATCGCTCGCAGTGGCGCATCTGGCGACGCTGCCCGGAGTGCGAGTGGACTTCCAACAGCATCCACGGCGGGGGCGAGATCGACGCTTTCGACGAACAGCTCGACCACGGCGCGCACGAACTGGCCGGCGAGCTGCGCTCACTCGAGCACGCGAACATGAGCGCGATGGCCGCCGCCTTCATCATCGCCCTCGACAACGACCTGATCACCGCCGACGACTTCGCCTAGCGACAGCCTGCAGGACACCGTCGCCCTGGTGACGGGCGCCTCCAGCGGCATCGGGGCGGCTGCGGCGCGGGAGCTGGCCGCCCGCGGGGCCGCCGTCGCCCTCCTCGCCCGCCGAGCCGAGCGGATCGAGAGCCTCGGGGGCGAGATCGCCGACGCCGGCGGCACCGCGCTGCCGATCGAGGCCGACGTCGGCGACCGCGAGCAGGCGGAGGCGGCAGTGGCCCACGCGGCCTCCGAGCTCGGCCGGCTCGACGTCCTCGTCAACAACGCCGGGGTGATGCTGCTCGGCCCGATCGCCGACGCTCCGGTGGAGGAATGGGAGCGGATGGTCGAGGTCAACCTGCTCGGCCTGATGTACACGGCGCGGGCGGCGCTACCCCACCTGCTCGAGGCGGCCGGGCGCGATCCGCGCCGGGTGGCCGACCTGGTCAACATCTCCTCGGTCGCCGGCCGGATGGCCCGCAAGGGCAGCGGCGTCTACAACGCGACCAAGTTCGGGGTCGGCGCCTTCAGCGAGTCGCTGCGCCAGGAGATGGCGCGCCGCGGCGTCCGCGTCTCCCTGATCGAGCCCGGCGCCGTCGCCACCGAGCTGCAGAGCCACAACCGGCCCGAGGTGCGCGAGCGGATCGAGAAGCGCTTCGAGGACATGGACATCCTCCAGGCCGAGGACATCGCCGACGCGATCGCCTACGTGGTGACCCGCCCCCGCCACGTCGCCATCAACGAGCTGCTGGTGCGGCCCACCGAGCAGGAGGGCTAGCTGTAGCGCTGGACGACGCCGTCGGCGACCAGGGCCAGGAGTTGGCGCTGCTCGGAGCCGAGGTCGGTCCGCGCCAGCGCCGCCTTCGCCCCGGCGACCATCGCCAGCGCCCGCGCCCTCACCCGCTCCAGGGCGCCGGTGGCGGCGATGCGGTCGCAGAGGGCCTCGGCGCTTTTGGCGTCCAGCGCGCGGAGGTCGACCTCGCGGATGCTCGGGTCGCTCTCGGCGGCCTCGATCAGCGGCAGGGTGACGGTGCCGTCGAGGAGGTCGGTGCCGCGCGCCTTGCCGGTTCGCTCGGGCGGGCCGCTGACGTCGAGGACGTCGTCGAGCAGCTGGAAGGCGAGCCCGATGCCGCCGCCGAACTCGCGCAGCCCCTCGTCGTCGTGCCCCAAGAGGCAGGCGCACTCGAACAGGCGCGCGGTCTTCAGCCGGCAGCGGGTCAGGTAGCGCTCCTCGTCGATCCCGAGGTCGAAGGCGTCGCGGCGCTGGGCGAGCTCGCCGCGGGCGAGCGCCACCGAGGCTTCGGCCAGCAGCGCCACCGAGCGCTCGTCGCCGTTCTCGGCCAGCAGCGCGAAGGCGCGCGAGAAGAGCAGGTCGCCGGTGGCGACGGCGCGCTCGCGGCCGGAGGTGGCGGCGACGGTCGGCAGCCCGCGGCGCAGCGGCGCCTCGTCGAGGACGTCGTCGTGGACGAGGGTCGCCATGTGGACGAGCTCGATCGCGGCGGCGGCGCGGATCGCGGCGGCGCTCCCCTCCGGACCCGCGCAGAGCAGGACCAGCATCGGCCGCAGCCGCTTGCCGCCGGCCTCGAGGGTCGCGGTCGCGTCCTTCCCCAGCGTCTCGCCGTGACCGGAGGTCGCCTCCCGCAGCAGCCCCTCGACCTCGCCCAGGCGCGCCGGCAGCCAGCGGCTGGAGGCGTCGAGAACCGCCGTCACCGGCGGCGGCACCGAGGAGGGGCGGGTCATCGGACGGCGGGCGCCGTCACCCGCGGACGCCGCTGTGGATCGCGATGATCCCGCCGGCCAGGACCGTGTAGCGGATCCGTTTGAAGCCGGCGTCGTCCATCTTCTCGGCCAGGCCGCGGGGGCTGGGGAAGCTGCGCACCGACTCCGGCAGGTACGAGTAGGCCTCAGGGTCGCTGGAGAGGGCGCCGAGCAGCGGCACGATGCGGTCGAACCAGAGCGAGTAGAAGAGCGAGAGCGGCGGCCGGGTCGGCTGGGTGATCTCGAGGATCACGGCGCGGCCGCCGGGTTTCAGCACCCGCGCCATCTCCCGCAGGCCGCGGTCGAGGTCGGCGAGGTTGCGGACGCCGAAGCCGACGGTGACGGCGTCGAAGCGCTCGCCGTCATAGGGCAGCTCCAGCGCGTCGGCCCACTCGAAGCGGACCCCCTCCATCCCGCGCGCCGCCGTCTTCTCCCGCGCCAGGTCGAGCATCGGCTCGGAGAAATCGCAGCCGACGACGCGGCCGGCGGGGGTGACGAGCTTGGCCAGTTCGAGCGCCAGGTCACCGGTGCCGCAGCAGACGTCCAGGGCCGAGTCGCCCGGTCCCAGTTCGGTCCGCGCCGCCGCCCGCTCGCGCCAGCGGTGGTGCAGCCCCGCGGTCATCAGCGAGTTGAGCGCGTCGTAGCGGCCGGCCACCCGGTCGAACATGCGATTGACCTGGCCGGCGAAGTCCGGCGAGTGGCGGTTGTCGTTGATCGTGTCCATGGGAGTCAGGGCGCTGGCCCCGTCCCGACCGCCGATCTAATCGAGGGACGAGAGGAAGTCCGCCAGCTGTTCGGTTTTCTTCGGTCCCAGGTCGCGAAAGGAGGGCATGATGCCGGGGCCGATTTCCACCGAGCGGATGATCGCAGCCCGTGGGATCCGCGAGGCGATGTGGGTCAGGTCCGGGCCCGGGCCGTGGTTGCCGTTCTCGCCGAGCTTGTGGCAGGCGAGGCAGCCGGCGGCGGCGGTGATCTCTTTGCCGGCTTCGTATTTGGCGGAGACGTTCATCTCGACCTCGGTCGGGGAGCCGCCGATCGCGCCGAGGTAGGTCAGGTAGCCCATCGCGATGATCGTCAGGATGCCGGCCGTGGTCGCGATCGGGCGCCGCTCCGGGCGCCGCTCCGGACCGCGGTCGTAGAACGGCAGCAACAGCAGCAGGACCATGCAGATGGTCGGGATCCCGATCGTCGCGATCGGGACCAGCTCCGGCGGTTTGATCACGCGCAGGAGCTCGAAGAGGAAGAAGAAGTACCACTCGGGGCGCGGCACGTAGGTGGTCGAGGTCGGGTCCGCCTTCGGGCCCTGCTCGGCGCCGAGGATGATCGACATCGCGATGATCACGGCGACGACGATCACCGCCATCACCGAGTCCTTCATCACCGCATAGGGGAAGAACGGCTTCCCCTTCTTCTTCAGCAGCTCGTATTCCTCGAGGTACTTCTGCTTGTCCTGGGGCTTCACGAGTGACCCCCCTGGCCGTCGCTCCCGTTGACGCGGCCGTTGCCGTTGGCGCCGGCGTCGAGCTGGGCGAGCGGGGCGGCGACCTTCGGCCGTTCCGCTTTGACCCACGGCGGCGCCGTGGTCCCGAGCTTGACCACCAGGTACATGTGGGCGCCGATCAGGGCGATGATCGCCCCGGGCACCAACAGCATGTGGATCGCGTAGAAGCGCGCAAGGGTGGTGGCTCCGAGCTCAGGCCCGGCGCGCAGGAAGTCGCTCAGGTACGGGCCGACCACGGGGCCGGTGCCGTTGATGTTGATGCCGACGATCGAGGCCCAGAAGGAGCGCTGGTCGAACGGCAGCAGGTAGCCGGTGAAGGCCATCGTCATCGTCAGGATCAGCAGCACCACGCCGATCACCCAGTTGAGCTCGCGCGGG
>DASTXV010000073.1:0-8983 GCA_035765335.1 Solirubrobacterales bacterium | reverse complement strand
GACCGCGACCGGCGCGTCGTCAGCGCAGGTGACTTTTACCGAGACCGTCGCGGTGGAGCCGCCGTTGAGGGTGTATTCGAAGGTGTCCGGAGTGGTGCCAGGCGGTTCGTTGCAGTAGTCGGCGTCCGGCTCGTAGGTGAGGCCGGTGCCGCCGCCGGTGATGACGACCGTGCCGTTGGTCGGCTGGGTCACCGATTCGACTTTCTTCGGGCCGGCGTCGATGTCGGTGTCGTTGGCGAGGACGTCGATTGCGGTGGCGCTGGCGTCCTCGGCGACGGTTTTGGTGT
This sequence comes from Solirubrobacterales bacterium, assembly GCA_035765335.1. Classification (GTDB taxonomy): domain Bacteria; phylum Actinomycetota; class Thermoleophilia; order Solirubrobacterales; family 70-9; genus VAYN01. The sequence continues at coordinate 8,696 of DASTXV010000073.1, read as the reverse complement.
CGTTGACGGCAACCGGCGCGTCGTCAGCGCAGGTGACTTTGACCGAGACGGTGCCTTTGGAGCCGCCATTGAGGGTGTATTCGAAGCTGTCGGGCGTCGTTCCCGGCGGGTCGTTGCAGTAGTCGGCATCGGGCTCGTAGCTGACCCCGCTGCCGCCGCCGGTGATGACGACGGTGCCGTTGGTCGGCTGGGTGACCGATTCGACTTTCTTCGGGCCGGCGTCGACGTCGGTGTCGTTGGCGAGGACGTCGATTGCGGTGGCGCTGGCGTCCTCGGCGACGGTTTTGGTGTCGTTGACGGCAACCGGCGCGTCGTCAGCGCAGGTGACTTTTACCGAGACGGTCGCGGTGGAGCCGCTCGGGGCCGAGCCGGTGTTGAGGGTGTAGGTGAAGGTGTCGGGCGTGGTGCCAGGCGGGTCGTTGCAGTAGTCGGCATCGGGCTCGTAGCTGACCCCGCTGCCGCCGCCGGTGATCGTGACCGTGCCGTTGGCGGGCTGGGTCACCGATTTCACTTCTTTGGGACCGCCGTCGGTGTCGGTGTCGTTGGCCAGCACGTCGATCGCCGCGCCCGGATCGTCCTCCAGGACCGTCGGCGCGTCGTCGACGGCCACCGGCGCGTCGTCGATGCATTCGATTTCAACCGAGACGGTCGCGGTCGAGCCGCCGTTCAGGGTGTAGGTGAAGGTGTCGGAGCCGCAGTAGTCGGTGTCGGCCAGATATTCGACCCCTTTTCCTTCGCCGCTGATCGTGACCGTGCCGTGGGCGCCATCCGTCTTCGACTGCGCCGTCTTCGGCCCGCCGTCGACGTCGGTGTCGTTGGCAAGCACGTCCACGGCCGTGGCGGGGTCGTTTTCTTTCAGCCCCAGCGAGTCGTTGACGGCTTTCGGCGGATCGTCGACGCCGGTGACGGTGACGGCGACGGTCGCGGCGGAGGTGTGCCCGTTGCCGTCGCTGATCGTGTAGGCGAAGGAGTCGTTGGCGGTCTGACCCACCTGCAGCGCGTCGAATTTGCCGCTGGGATCGAAGCTGACCCCGCTGCCACCGCCGGTGATCGCGACCGCGCCGAGCGTCCCGGTCGTGTCGACGGAGGCGACGGTGAGGGTGTCGCCGTCGGGATCGCTGTCGTTGGCGAGCACGTCGATCGCTTTCGCCGTGTCCTCGTCGGTGCCGGCGGTGTCACCTACCGCTCCGGGGGCGCTGTTGGGGCGACATTTGCCTTTGCCTTTGTTCTCGCCTTTGCATTTCTCGGGGCTGTCGCCGAGTGGCGGCGCATCCATCTCGCAGTTGCGTTCGAGGTCGTTGCCCGGTTTGCCGAGGCAGCGATCGCGACTGGGCCCGCCGTTCAGCAGGTCGTCCCCCTGCATCCCGTAAATGAGGTCGGGACCGCGTCGCGAGACGATCTTGTCGTCCCCGGTGTTGCCCTCGATCTTGTCGGGGCCTTTTCCGGTGGTGATGAAGTCTTTGCCGGAGCCACCGCAGATGACGTCGATGCCGCCGCCGCCGATGATCCGGTCGTTGCCGCCGAAGCCAGCGATCACATTGTTGCCGGGCGTACCGCGCAGGCGGTCGCTGCCGGACGTGCCAAGGATGGTGACTTCGAGACCCAAGCAAGTCTGCCCGGAGCTCGTATCCGGATTGGAGTCTTTGGAGTCCCTAAGCGCCCCGATGGCGAGCGCGGGAACCGCCAGCGCCAGCAGCAGGACTATCAGTGAACCGAGGGCATGGGGATTTCGACTCCAACCACGAAAAAAACTTGAAGTGCTCAAGTGAGCTCCTAGATAGCGAATACGCGCCGAAACGCGGGGGGCCGAAGGAGAAAAGCAAAATCAGATGGACCATTCAATCATCACTATTAGGAAAACCCCTGTTTCTGCGCATGTACATGGTTTCAGGGGACGGATGTTCGGCAATGGGGAGGGATTGTCCTGCGACTTAGTTAGATCAGAAAAGCTGAACAATTAAACGGCGGGATTTCTGTGTCCTCGTCATTCGGGCGGGATGATGGGCGCGCAGGGTCAGTGCACGTGGTCGTCGCGCACGGTGCGCCAGGACTGCCAGGTGATCCGCATGATCAGAGCGCTGATCCCGAGGCCGATCAGCGGGTCGGCGAGCCGCAGGCCGAGCGCGACCATGGCGGCGCTGGCGACCACGGCGAGGCTGACGTAGGCGTCGGCTTTGGCGTGGTTGCCATCGGCGACGAGGGCCGGGCTGCTCAGCCTGCGGCCGGCGTTGGCGCGGACGATCGCCGCCAGCCAGTTGCCGGCGTAGCCGATCAGGCCGGCGGCCGCCAGCGCCCCGAGGTGCTCGACGTCCCGCGGGTCGATCAGGCGGACGACCGCCTCGTAGGCGGCGACGCAGGCCGAAGCGAAGATCGCCAGGACGACGAAGTAGCCGGCGATTCGCTCGGCCCGCTCGGAGCGCATCAGGAAAGCGATCCCCAGCGGGATCGCGGTCGCGGCGTCGCCGAAGTTGTGGATCAGGTCGGCGAGCAGGGCGATGCTGCCGGTGGCGACGAAGATCGCCGCCTGGGCCAGGGCGGTCGCGGCGAGGATCGCGAGCGCGAGCCCCACCGCCCGCAGGCCGGCGCGCGAGCGCTTGATCGAGTCGTGGACCAACCCGTGGCTGTGGCCGTGATCGCGGTGATGAGTGTGAGCGTGCTCGTGGGCCATATGAACGATTCTGCATGCGAATGCGACAGTTGCGAAAGGACGTGGCCGATGAGTTCTGGGAGGAAGAGGCTGCCGTCAAAGAGCGCCGGACCACGATCGGTCGCCCGCAGCCTAGAACGCCACCTTCGCCGGCCGTCAGCTAGCTCAACCCGTGCGGGTGGAGGTGGTCCTCGGCCATCTTCTTGAGGCCGACGCGGTCGATCTTGCCGGTCGGGTTGAGCGGCATCTCCTCGAGGAAGACGACCTCCTCGGGGGCCTTGTAGCCGATCCGCTCGCGGCAGAAGACGATCAGCTCGGCGGCGGTGGGGCGCTCGGCGCCGTCGCGCAGGGTTACGTAGGCGCGGACGTTCTCGCCGTGGACTTCGTCGTGGACGCCGACGGCGCCGGCGAGGGCGACGGCCGGGTGCTCGTTGAGGGCGCCCTCGACCTCGTAGGGGCTGATGTTGGAGCCGTCGTGGACGATCACCTGCTTCTTGCGGCCGAAGAACCAGAGGTAGCCCTCCTCGTCGGCGCGGGCGAGGTCGCCGGAGTCGATCCACCCCTCCCGCAGCACCTCCTCGGTCGCCTCCGGCGCCCGCCAGTAGCCGGCCATCGCCGCCGGGGTGCGGATGAAGATCCGGCCCACCGCCTCGGCCTCGACCGGCTCGCCCTCCTCGCCGCGCAGGGCGATGCTGAAGCCGCTGATCGGCCGCCCGATCGAGCCCTGTTTGACCACCCCGGAGGGCGGGTTGAGCGTCGCCAGGCCGACCTCGGTCATCCCGTAGCCCTCGACGATCGGGAAGCCGGCGACGGCGGCGAACTCGTGCAGCAGCTCGGTCGAGACCTTGTCGGAGCCGGAGCGGCAGACGCGCAGGGAGTCGAAGTCGCGCGGCTGCAGGTCGTGGTCGCGGACCAGGGCCAAGAGCGCCGCCGGGATCATCGCCAGCACCGTCGGCTTCTGCTCGCGCAGCAGCGGCAGCAGCTCGTGGCTGTCGAAGGTCCGCGCCACCACCACCCGGCCGCCGACCGAGAGCATGCTGAGCGCCCAGAGGAAGGAGCCGATGTGGGACATCGAGGAGCCGGGCAGGAAGGTGTCCTCGGCGTCGAGCTCGAAGGCGGCGGCGGCGCTGGCGATCATCCAGCGCAGCGAGGAGCGGGTGTGGGTGACGCCCTTCGCGGGGCCGGTGCTGCCGGAGGTGAAGAAGATCGCCGCCGGGTCGGCGGGATCCGGCTGCGGTTGCGCCGGCAGCGGCTCGCTCTCCAGCAGGCGGTCGAAGCTGTGCGGCCACTCGACGTCGCCCTCGGTGCCGGGCCCCTCGGGGTCGGCGTAGGCGACGACACCGAGCGACAGCTCGCCGGCGAGGCGGCTCTCCCCCACGTCCTCGACCCGCTCGACATGCGCCAGCAGCGCCTTCGCCCCGCTGACCTCGAGCGCGTGGTCGATCTCGCGGTGGGTGTAGCGGTAGTTGAGCGGGGTCACGACCAGGCCCGCCTTGAAGCAGGCCAGGTAGTGGACGATCAGGGCGATCCGGTTCGGCATCAACGAGGCGATCCGGTCGCCCGCCTCCAGCCCCAGCTCGCGGTAGCCGCCGGCCAGCCGCTCGGCCTCCTCCTCCAGCTCTCGCCAGCTGATCGAGCGCACGGCCGAGACCATCGCCGTCTCCTCCGGGTGAGCCTCGAGCCCGATCCGCAGCAGATCGCTCAGCGGCGGCGCCGGTGCCTCGAGCGGAAGGCCGTCGATCAGCATCGCCTACTTCTACAGTAGGCCGATGGAAATCGACCTCTTCGCCGGGATGCGGGTCAGCGACTACGAGGCGGCGAAGGCCTGGTGCGAAAAGCTGCTGGGCTCCGAACCCGCCTTCGTCCCCCACGCGACCGAGGCGGTCTGGGAACTGGCTGAGCATCGCTTCCTCTTCATCAACGAGGAGGCTGAGAACCCCGGCGGGGCGCTGCACACGGTTTTCGTCGACGACCTCGACACCCTGGTCGCCGAGATCGGCTCGCGGGGGATCGAGCCCGCCGAGCGCGAGACCTACTCCAACGGCGTCCGCAAGGCGATCTACCGCGACGCCGACGGCAACGAGATCGGCTTCGGCGGCCCACCCGCCTGACCCCGGCCGCTGGTCCCCAGGATTTACCCGTCTTTCACCTGCGATTAAGGCGCCCCCGGGATCCTCGGCTTGAATCGAACAGAGCGAGAGGAGAAACCATGGCGCAGATACTCGTAGTGGCCAGTTCCCGCAAAGACGAGGGCGAGGTCGTGTACCGGGAGCGGCTCAACCCCAGCGACTTCGAGTCGGATCACTTCTCCGGCCAGCTGGTGGAGCGCGTCGGCTGGGCGGTCGTCGACGCCGAGGAGCTCGAGCGGAGGGGAGAGCCGCAGTCCTGAACTAGCCGAGCTTGCAGGGATCGTTGCGGGGGGTTGCAGCGACGCATCTCCTTACCGACTAATAAGGAGATGCGTCCGCTCCGGATAATCGGGGTCGCGGTGCTGATAGCCGTCGTGGCAGCCACGCCGGCGCGCGCCGAGGCACCCCCCGCCAAGGTCGCCGCCCTGCAGGTGGCGCTGCAGGCGCTGCACCTCTACCGCGGCTACGTCGACGGGATCCGGGGTCCGCTCACCCGCCGGGGCGTGATCGCCTTCCAGCGGCGGCGCGGCCTGCCCGTCGACGGCATCGCCGGACCGCAAACGCGCCGGGCGCTCGGCTGGCGCGGGCGGCCGGGGCTGGGGAGCCGGGTGATGCGAGCCGGGAACCGGGGCTGGGACGTGGCGGCGCTGCAGTTCCTGCTCCAGCGCGCCGGCCACGGGCCGGGCCGGGCCGACGGGGTCTTCGGGCCGCTGACGAGGGCCGCGGTGCTGCGCGCCCAGGGCGCCGCCGGCATCGCCGCCGACGGGCTCGCCGGCCGGGAGACGATCGCCTCCCTGCGAAGCGGCGCCGGGGGCGACACGCCGAGCGCGCCGCCGAGCGGGGCGGTGCGGTTCCTGCGCCCGGTCGCCGGGCCGACGGGCGACGGCTTCGGCGCTCCCCGGACCGGTTACCGGCACCAGGGCATCGACTTCCCCGTCCCCGAAGGCACCCTCGTCAGCGCCGCCGGCGTCGGCACCACGATCTTCGCCGGCTACAACACCGGCGGCTACGGCAACCTGGTCGTAATCCAGCACCGACTGGGCTACACCACCTGGTACGCCCACCTCTCCTCGATCACCAGCTGGGTCGGCGAGCAGGTCGAGGGCGGGACCCGGATCGGCTACGTCGGCTCCACCGGCCGCTCGACCGGCCCCCACCTCCACTTCGAGGTCCGCCGCTTCAACACCCCCATCGACCCCGCCCCGCTGTTCGTGGGAGCGTCCGCCTCCAGCTCGTCGGCAACCCACCCCGGGCGGCATTACGAGGAGTGCGACGCCGCCCGGCCCGAGCCAAGCAGCGCCAACTGGATCGCCCGCGAGCCGCTTTGCTCGAAACAGCCCGCGCTTCCTGGGAACTAAGAAGAAAGCCGCTGCGCGTGCGCGTACAACGTCTCCGGGGCGATATCAGCCTGGTTCGGCCAGACGATCGTTCCGGCCTCACCATCGGCGCGGAGCTCTCGGAAGTACTCGGGGTCCCGGAGAGGCTCGAAGACTCCTCCGTAGTCGAGGAGGTAGGAGAGATCCACATCGGCGGCCAACTCATCCTCGAAGCGGACGTGGACCGTGTAGCCCTCAGTCGGCGTCGCCTCGATTAAGAGAGGAGTACTGCGCATGCGGATAATAGTAATACCACTATGAAAGAGGCTCAATAGGCTCTAGCCGCTGATGACTGCGGGCTCGTATCCAGTTGTCGCGCAATTCGGCTTGATGGGCGGCTGCCCACTCGACCACGAGGCGCTTAGCTCTTGACGGCAGACCTCCGGCGATGATCGCCAGGCTGTCGATGGCGATTGACGCCTCAGCCTCGCCATAACGAGCATGGAAATGCGGACGGCCCAGATGATGGCTCTCGTCGTAGTACATCCAGATCGTGATCCCGTAAAAGCTGCTGATTCGTGGCACCCGGCGAGCCTGCGGCTCGGGCTGTCACAGAACAAGACGTAGGAGTGTCGAGATAGAAAATTCTCTGCGTCAGATCAGCGCGATCTGCTGACCGGCCCCGGCGGTGCGGCGCTCTAGGTCTAGGAGGGTGCGCTTGCGGTCGAGGCCGCCGGCGTAGCCGGTGAGGGAGCCGTCGGCTCCGATCACTCGGTGGCAGGGGACGACGATCGCGATCGGGTTGCGGCCGTTGGCGGCGCCGACGACGCGGGCGCGCTGCCACGGCTCGACGTCGGCGTCGAAGAGGTTCGGGTCGATCCGCGCCGCCTGCTCGCCGTAGCTGGCGGTCTCCCCGTAGGGGATCTCCAGCAGCGCCCGCCAGACCGCTTTCTGCAGCGGGGTGCCGTCGGGGTCGAGGGGCAGATCGAACTCCCGAAGCTCGCCGGCGAAATAAGCGTCGAGTTGCTCGGTCACCGCGGGCATCGGGCTCTGTTGCGCACCCTCAGGAATGTGAAAGCGGCCCGGGAACTCGAGATTCGTAAGCCCCCTCGGTCCTGCAATAAGCGTCAGCGGCCCAATCGGGCTCTCGTAGACGGTCCACTGGGTCGCAATCTCGCTCATCTCCACAGCGCTCATATCTATCTAACGCTGCGGAAGACAGGAACGTGAGAGGAATAAAAAATGAATAAGAAGATGATGCTGCTGGCCGTGGTGGCCGCTGTCGTCGTTGCGCTTGTCGTCGCTGCTGCGGCCTCGGCGTTTTCGGTGGTGTTTTTCTCATAACTCTTGCCTTTGTTTAAGGCAATCCAGCCTGACACACGTCGCGTCCGCTTCGGATCTGCGCCCTCCCCTCGCCTTCGCCTCGGCTCCGCACCCGCTGACCGCGTGTCCACCAGCCGGCCTTTCGTTCAAACCGAAAGGGAGTTATGAGCACCCAAACAACAGCCACCGTGATCGCCGTCCAGATCCTCGCCGCCATCCTCTGCGATGTCGACGTGGTGGTCATCGTTCCGATAATCACGGTCAACCTCCAAAAGGAGGTTGACCAACCTGAGTGACGGGGGACCAGCTGAGCTTGACGCCGCTGCTTCGTCACGCCCGCCTGCGAGCGCACTGCGACGACCATTCGCGGGGCGGCGATGCGTTGACCGATCCGACGTAGCATTTTTTCCGAGAGCCTCATCTCAAGCGCAGCCCTAATTAGGGCTCCTGCCAGACTCGACGGTCGAGCCGCCGATGCCGACGCCGCGCCAGATCCAGAGGACCTACCTGACGCTGATGCTGGGGAACACGCTGGCGGCCTCGCTGATCTGGGGGATCAACACGATCTTCCTCCTCGACGCCGGGCTCTCGAACCTGGAGGCGTTCGCCGCCAACGCCTTCTTCACCGCCGGCATGGTCGCCTTCGAGGTGCCGACGGGGATCGTCGCCGACACGGTCGGGCGCCGCGCCTCCTACCTGCTCGGGACGCTCACCCTGACCGCCTCGACCTTCCTCTACGTGCTCCTCTGGCAGGTCGAGGCGCCGTTCTGGCAGTGGGCGATCGTCTCGATGCTGCTCGGCCTCGGCTTCACCTTCTTCTCCGGCGCGGTCGAGGCATGGCTGGTCGACGCGCTCGCAGCGACCGGCTACACCGGGGAGCTCGAGGCCGTCTTCGGCCGCGGCCAGATCGTCACCGGGGTGGGGATGCTGACCGGGTCGATAGCCGGCGGCTTCATCGCCGCACAGACCAGCCTCGGCATGCCCTTCGTGCTCCGCGGCGCGGTCCTCATCGTCATGTTCGCGATCGCCTTCAGGGTGATGCACGACGTCGGCTTCACACCGGAGCGCGGCGGGCAGCCGCTGGCCGAGATGCGGAGGATCGCCGCCAACTCGATCGAGTACGGCTGGCGGCGGCCGGCGGTGAAGTGGCTGATGGTCGAGGCTCTTTTCACCGGCGGCGTCGGGATCTACGCGTTTTACGCTCTTCAGCCTTACCTGCTCGAGCTCTACGGCGACCCGAACGCCTATCAGGTCGCCGGGCTGGTGGCGGCGATCGTCGCC
>DASTXV010000072.1:0-12747 GCA_035765335.1 Solirubrobacterales bacterium | reverse complement strand
CGGCCTCGTCTACGACGTCAACATCGAGGGCACCGAGGTCTACGTCACCTTCACCCTGACGACCCCCGCCTGCCCGATCGGCCCCCAGGTCTCCGAGCAGATGCGCGAGTTCGTCGGCGACCTCCCCGGCGTCACCGCCGTCCACCCGAAGATGGTCTTCGACCCCGCATGGACGCCGGAAATGATGTCCGAGGAGGCGAAGTTCGCCCTCGGCTTTTAGGCCCGGCCCGGCAGCGCTACGGGACGAGCCGCACCGGCAGCGTTTTCAGCTGGTTGAGGAAGCCCGACTCGACGAAGATGGGGTCGCCCGCCATCTCCATGTTCGGGTAGCGCGCCAGGGTCTCCTCGAGGAGGATCTTCAGCTCGAGACGGGCGAGGGCGGCGCCGAGGCAGAAGTGGCGGCCGCCGGCGCCGAAGGCCTGGTGGTCGGGGTTGCGGAGGACGTCGAAGCGGTCGGGGTCCTCATAGCGACTCTCGTCCCGGTTCGATGACGCGTACCACATCACCACCTTCTCGCCCGCTTTGATCTGCTGGCCGCCGAGCTCGGCGTCTTTGGTGGCGGTGCGGCGGAAGTGGGCGAAGGCGGGGAACATCCGCAGCGCCTCCTCGACGGCGCCCGGGATCAGGGCGGGATCGTCGACCAACAGCTGCCGCTGGTCGGGGTGCTCCATCAGGGCCCGCATCGCGCTGGAGTAGGTCGCCTTGGTGCTGTCGTTGCCGGCGGCGACGAGGAGGAAGAAGCCCATCACGATCTCGTGCTCCTCGAGCCGCTGCCCTTCGACCTCGGCGTCGACGAGGACGCTGGTCAGGTCATCGGTCGGGTTCTCGCGACGCTCGGCGATCAGCGCGCTGCAGCGGGCGAAGATCTGCTGGATCGCCTCCTGGATCGTAGCTTCGACGTCGTCGACCGAGGGGCTGTAGTCGGGGTCGTTGGCGGCCAGCGCCATGTTCATCAGCTCGGCCCAGACCGCGTCGTCCTCCTCGGGGATGCCCATGAAGCTGCCGATCACCCGCGAGACGGCCGGCTGGGCGACGTCGGTGACCAGGTCGCAGGTCTCGCGACCCTCGAGCCGGTCGAGCGTGCCGACGACGATCTGGCGGATCGCCTCCTCGTGGGCGGCGATCCGCTTCGGCGTGAACCCGGCCTGGAAGAGCGCCTTGAGCCGGTCGTGCTTGGGCGGGTCCATGCCGATGAACATCGCCCGCGCCAGCTCGATCGGGAAGACCTCGTCGATCACCACCACTCCCCCGAGTTCGGAGGAGTAGGTCTCCCAGTCGCGGCTGACCTTGTGGACGTCGTCGGCCCGCGTCACCGACCAGAAGCCCTTGGCCTGCGGCAGCTCGGTCACTTTCGAGGTCCAGTGGACGGGACACTCGCTCCGCAGTCGCTTGAACAGCTCCAGCGGCGGTCCGTTCTCCCAGTGCTCGCGCTCAAGGACGAGCGCGTCTTTGACGTCGCCGCCTCCGGCCGCGATCTCGGTCTGGTCCGTCACGGCCCTGGATACTAACTGGCTGGCTGGCCAGTTTGAAGGCCCGGCCTGCCGGGACGTCGGCCAGTTAGTCGCCTGCGGGCGCAGCGGCGACCGATACGCAGCCGCGCCCGGCCTGCTTCGCCTCGTAAAGCGCCTGGTCGGCGCGCGCGAGCAGGCGGTCGGCGCCCTCCCGTCCGTCCCAGTGGGCGAGGCCGATCGAGACCGTGCGCCCCTCGGGGAGGGCGGCGCAGAGCCGCTCGCAGATGCCGCTGGCCTTCTCCGTGTCGCACTCGGGCATCAGCACCGCGAACTCGTCGCCGCCGCAGCGGGCGATGATGTCGCCGGAGCGCAGCGTCTGGCGCCAGGCCGCGGCGGCCTCCCGCAGCAGCTGGTCGCCCGCCTGGTGGCCTTCGGAGTCGTTGCACTCCTTGAAGCGGTCGATGTCGATCACGGCCACGCACAGCTTGCGGAGGCCGGAGCCGAGGGCGCTGGCCAGCACCTCGTCCCAGGCGCGGCGGTTGGGCAACCCGGTCAGCGGATCGGTTTCCGCCAGCGCCGCGGTCTCCTTCAGCTCGCCCAGCACCCGCACGTGCTCCATCGCCACCGCGGTGCTGTCGGCGAGCGCCTGGGCCAGCCCGATCTCCTGCTCGCTCGCCTGGTGCTGCGAGGCCCAGTAGAGGCCGATCGCGCCCAGCGGATCGACGCGGCGGATCGGCACCATGACCAGGCTCTTGACGAAGGTCGGCCGGTAGGCGTCGTGCGGAATCCGGTCGTCGGCGTAGATGTCCTCGATCGCCACCGACTGGCGGTTGAGCATCGCCCAGCCGCTGATGCACGCCTCCAAGGGAAATTTCTGGCCCTTCCACAGCGGCGCGATCGCGTACTCGTCGGCGTAGAAGCAGCGGTCGCCGTCGCGCAGGACGAAGGTCGCGCCGTCCGCCCCCGTCAGCTCCCGCGCCGCCACCCGCACGATTCGCTGCACGTCTTCCACGCACCGGGCCAGCGAGAGCTCCTGCACGGCGGCGAGGAGGGAGGCGAGGGCATCTTCGGCGGAGACGGCGTTCGGGTGAGGCTCCAGGGAAGAGGTGGTCATAGCTATTGGACACATCGACCAGTTATCCGGCGTCCTTTAGCTCCCTGAGGGTTCGGCTTCACGGCCGCAGCCGAAGCAGGAGGTGCGGCAGCCCGGCATGAGTGACCTCGCCCTCCTGCTCAAAGCCCGCCTTCTCGGCGACCCGCCGCGAGGCGAGGTTGGCGGGGAGGACCAGCGCGACGACCTCCTCGAAGCGCAGCTCCCGCGCCCACTCGACGGCGGCCCTCGCCGCCTCCGTGGCGATCCCCTTGCGCTGCAGGTGGGGCTCGACGCTCCAGGGGAGCTCGACGCGGACCGTGTCTTCGACCGTGGTCCAAGAGAGGCCGCCGCGGCCGGCGAAGGCGCCGGTCTCCTTCTCGACCAGGACCCAGGGGCCGAAGCCGTGGTCGGACCAGTGGGCGCAGTCGCCCTCGATCAGCTCGTCGAGGACGTTGGTGCTGAAGGGGGGCAGGGGAGGGGGGCGCAGCCACTTCTCAACCTCGGGATGCGTGAAGTGGGCGTGGTAGGCGGCCCGGTCCCCGGGGGTCGGCTTGCGAGCGAGGAGGCGCCGCGTTTGCCGCTCCTCGCCTCCCAACTCAACCCCGATCGCTGCGTGGCAGCCTCGGATCCTGGTCGCCCTGCGGCGGCACCTCTTCGGCGGTGGCGTCGAAGTCGTAGTCGCGACTGGGGGGTGGGCCGCCGGCGCCGGTGGGCGGCTGACCGCCGAACGGGCTGGGCCCGCCGCCGACGCCGACCACCGTGAAGCGCCCGATCGCCAGCCGTTTCAGCACCCGCCGCGCGATCGCCCGGGTCGGCGGCAGCAGCAGGAAGAGGCCGAAGACGTCGGTGATGAAGCCCGGCGTCAGCAGCAGCGTGCCGCCGATGATGATCAGCACCCCGTCGGCGACCTCCCGCCCGGGGAAGCGCCGCGCCGCCAGCGCTTCGTTGAACCGCCGCCAGGCGCCGCGCCCCTCGTGCTTCAGCAGCCACGATCCCAGCAGCGCGTCGGCCAGCAGCAGGATCAGCGTCGGCACCACGCCGATCAGCTGCCCGACCTGGATGATCACGTAGAGCTCCAGGATCGGGACGACGATGAAGAGGATGACGAGGAGGATGGGCATCGCTGTCCTCGCTTACCCGCTGGAAATGAGAGCTACGCCGCTTTGGCGGCCTTGCCCGCCGCCGCCTCGAGCTCTGCCAGCGATTCGTTCAGCCCGCTGCTGACGACTTCGATGTCCTCCATGCAGTCGTAGTCGGCGAGCAGGCCGAACCCGACCTTGCCGTTGTAGCTCATGATCGCCACCGCGAGGCAGTGGTTCTGCGGCAGGAAGGCGACCGGGAAGACCTCCTCCAGTTCCTTGCCGAGGACGTAGAGCGGCATCTGCGGGCCGGGGACGTTGGTGACGATCAGGTTGAAGAGGCGGGTCGAGAAATTCATCCGCGAGGCCTGGGCGAGCAGGGTCGGCGGCGCGAAGTCGTTGAAGCGGGAGATCACTTCCGCCCCCAGCGCCTGTTTCGAGCGCTTCAGGCCCGCCATCGCGTCGCTGATCGCGCGCAGCTTCCGCACCGGGTCCCCGATGTAGACCGGCAGCGGCCCCCGCATCAGCGCGATCTGGTTGCCGAGGTTGCCGCGCTCGTCCTCGGCGCGGATCGAGACCGGCACCAGCGCCCGCAGCTCCAGGCCCTCGGTGCGGACTCCGCGGCTGTGCAGCCACCTGCGCAGGGCGCCGGTGACGACGGTGAGGACGACGTCGTTGACGGTGCCGCCGAAGGTGTCCTTGATCCGTTTGAAGGTGGCCAGCTCCGACCGGGCCCAGACGTAGCGGCGGTGCGGGCCGATCTCTTCGTTCAGCGGCACGTCCGGGGCCGGGTCGGCGAAGGCGCTGACGATCTCACCCAGTCCCTCCAGCCCCTCGACCACTTTGCGCGCCGTCGTCTCCGGGTTGCGGACCACGTCGACCGCCCGCTCGGCGATCTTGACCGGGGCGGCGACGGCGTCGGCGATCCCGCGGGCGACCAGCTCGGTCGTCCCCGGCTCCGGCTGCGGCACCCAGTCGTCCTCGATCTCGAGCGGCTTGGCGTCGCGCTCGAGGTCGAAGAGGACGGTGCCGATGTCGACGCCGGAGATGCCGTCGACCATCGCGTGGTGGGTCTTGGTCAGGATCGCGAAGCGGTCGCGCTCCAGGTTCTGCGCCAGCCACATCTCCCAGAGCGGCTTCGAGCGGTCCAGCTGCTGGGAGAAGATCCGCCCCGCGAGCCGTTTCAGCTGCGCCTCGCCGCCCGGATCGGGCAGCGCGGTGTGGCGGATGTGGTAGGTGAGGTTGAAGTTGACGTCGTCGGCCCAGAGCGGCCGGCCGGCCTCCAGCGGCGGCACCACCAGCTTCTGGCGGAAGCGCGGCACCAGCGGCAGCCGCCGCCGCACGTGCTCGACCAGGTCGACGTACTTCGGCGGCGGCCCCTCGAAGATGAGGATCGCCCCGATGTGCATGTGGCTGCTCGAGCTCTCGTTGGTGAGGAACGAGGCGTCGACGGCGGTGAGGCGGTCGAGGTGGCGTCCGGAAGTTGCCATCCAGCAAGGCTACTTATGCCGCAATTTCGGGGCTCTGAGGCCGGATTCCCCGCAAGCCGCCGACCGTGTCTGACTTTCTCCGTCGCCCGTGAGGGGAAAACTCAGACACGCCCCTCGGTACCCTGAAGGCATGGCTGCCACCGCCACCGCCCCGAAGCGGGTGCTGCTCGCCGCGCCGCGCGGCTACTGCGCCGGCGTCGACCGCGCCGTGCAGACGGTCGAGCGCGCGCTCGAGCTCCATGGCGCTCCCGTCTACGTGCGCAAGGAGATCGTCCACAACAAGCACGTGGTCGAGGAATTGGCCAAGCGCGGGGCGATCTTCGTCGAGGAGGAGACCGAGGTGCCGGAGGGCGCGATGGTCGTCTTCTCCGCCCACGGCGTCGCCCCCAGCGTCCACGAGAACGCCGCCGCCCGGCAGCTGCGGACGATCGACGCGACCTGCCCGCTGGTGACCAAGGTCCACGTCTCCGCCCGCCGCTTCGCCGCTCAGGGCTACACGATCATCATGATCGGCCACGAGGGCCACGAGGAGGTCGAAGGGACGACCGGCGAGGCGCCCGACAGCATCGTCCTGATCGAAACCGCCGACGAAGTCGAGACGCTCGAGGTCCCGGACCCGGACAAAGTCGCCTTCATCACCCAGACGACGCTCTCGGTCGACGAGACCGCCGAGGTGATCGCCGCGCTGCGGGCCAAGTTCCCCGGCATCGTCAGCTCCAAGTCAGATGACATCTGTTACGCGACCACCAACCGCCAGATCGCCGTCAAGCAGCTCGCCCGCGAGTGCGACCTGGTCCTGGTGATCGGCTCGACCAACTCCTCCAACTCCAACCGCCTGGTCGAGGTCGCGCGCGAACACGGCGCCGCCTCGCACCTGATCGATAACCACTCCCAGGTGCAGGAGGAGTGGCTGGAGGGCGTGGAGACGGTCGGCATCACCTCCGGCGCCTCCGCCCCCGAGGAGCTCGTCGAGCGCCTCGTCTCCTTCTTCCGCGAGCGCGGCGCCGACGATGTCTCCGAGCTGCGCACCGTCCACGAGGATGTCCGCTTCATGCTCCCGAAGGAGATCCGCGAAGAGGTCGCCGCGCGGGCTTAATCGGCGGTTGGCGAGTTTGGGCCGCTATAGGGGACCAAACTCGCCAAGGGCTCACTCATACGGGCGCGTAGCGGTTGTGCAGCATCAGGTCGTTGCCGTCGGGGTCGGTGAAGAAAGCCATGTGGCAGACGCCGGTGTCGAGGATGTCGCCGAAGAACTCGACGCCTTTGGCTTCCAGCTCCTGGCGGGCGGCCTTGACGTCGTCGACGTGCAGGGCCGGGTGGGCGTTTTTCTGCGGCGCGAACTCCATCCCGAACTTGGCCGGCTCCCAGATCCCGAAGCAGGTCTCGCCGACCCAGAACTCGTATTCGCTCTTCTCGTCGGGCCGCAGGCCGAGGGTCTCGACGTAGAACTTGCGTGAGCGCTCCGCGTCGGTGGACGGGACGCCGATGAAGTCGGTCTTGGTGATCATCGCTTCCTCCTCATGACTGGTGCGGCGAAGCCGCGCTTTTAGGGGACCCCAGGAGCGAAGCTCAGGGACCAGATCCTGATACCCGGGCTGGGGCGGATTATGAGGCTGTGGGCTTCGTGGGACGGATGCTCGGCCAGGGTCCGGAGGCCGGGCGCCGGGCCGGCCGGAACCGTGCTCCACTCGCCGTCGATCTCGACCTGGATCTCGCCCTCGCCCTCGACGGTGACGAAGGCGCCGCCGGCCTGGTAGTCGAGCGCCAGGTCCTCGCCGTCCTCGCCCGCCACCCAAGGCCGCTCCCAGGACCCGCCGGGGAAGACCTCGGGGGTGGGCGGGATCACCCGGGCGCCGGGCCCGTCGGTGGCCCGCAGCGGCGCCATCGGCTCGGGCAGCTCCCGCAGGGCGTCGATCTCGCGCAGCTCGGCCTGGATCGCTTCCTCGGTCGCCCGATATTCGCCCTCGCCGAAGTGGACCCAGGAGAGTGAGCCGCCGAGGCTCCAGAGGAAGAGGCTGGGCCAGCCCTCGCAACCGTAGGCGGCCCAGAGCTCGTGCTCGGCGTCGATCGCGACCGGGAACTCGACCCCCAGCTCGGCCAGGCCCGCCGCCACCTGCTCCGGCTCGGCGGCGAAGGGGAAGCGCGGCGCCTGCACCCCGATCACGCTCAGCCCCGCCTCGCGATATCGCCGGTCCCACTCCGCCAGGTAAGGGAGGGTGCGGACGCTGTTCAGCTGGGCGTATTCGACGAAGTGGACAAGCGCCGGCCCGCCGGCGGTCAGCGCCGGCATCGACTCCGGTTCGGTCCCGACCCAGGCGAGGTTGGCCGGCAGGTCGGGGGAGGGGATGTTGTCGCGCCCAGGACGCACGGAAAGCGGACGTTATCCTGGCTGCATGACCGCGGCTGTCCTGACCGAGCTCGGTGTCTTCCTGCTCCCGGGGCTGCCCTTGCTGGCGCTGCTGCTGGCGCTGCTGTTCGGCCGCTACCCCGGCTGCGAGGCGATCGTCCGCCTCTCGGAGCGGATCGCCGCCCGGCTTCGCCCCCGGCTCGGCGTCTCGGCCCGGCCCGCCACCCCGCGGCGCTCGCCCTCGTTCGCTCCGGCGGGAGGCCTGCTCCTCGCCCTCTCGCTCTCCGGCCGCGCCCCGCCGGCCACGGCTTAGAGCCGCTCGCGCGCATCGCCATCCCGGGTTGCGCCTGCGGGCGTCTTTTATGCCGGAAAAGACGAGACGAGAGGACTTGAAGCATGAGAGATGCGAAGAAACTGACGGTGGCGGTGCTCGCGCTGGTCGCGGCGGCCGCGCTGGCGGCTTGCGGCGGAGGCGACGAGAGCACCACCGGGAGCAGCGGTGACGAAGGCGCGGCGGTAACCGGCAAATTCGTCACCCTGGCTGAAGAACCGGCCGGTGATTTCCAGATCACGGGCGAGGCCGAGCTCGAACGCACGGACGGCGGTACCGTCGTCTCCCTCAGCGTCAGCGGGCTGGAGCCGAAGACCCAGTACATCGCCCACCTCCACACCGGCGGCTGCAATCAGGCCGATCCCGGCGGGCCGCACTTCCAGTTCGAGAAGGGCGGATCGGAGGAGCCGCCGAACGAGATCCACCTGCGCTTCACCTCCGACGCCAAGGGCAATGGCGAGGCCACCGCTTCGAGCAAGCGCGAAGTCCCGATCGGCGAAGCGGGCGCGGTCGTCCTCCATGTCGACGACTCCCACGGTCACCCCGAGGACCAGCCCCAGCACGCGCACAGCGACAAGATCGCCTGCGCCGAGCTCGAAGGCGCGGCTGCGGCGGAAGGCGGTTCGCAGTCGCCAGGCGGCGACGTCCCCACGGTCGTCGTCCGCAACGGCGAACCGGTCGGCGGCCTCCAGGAGTTCGAATACAGCGCCGGCGACGAGATCCGCTTCCGGATCAGCTCCGACAAAGCGGAAGAGATCCACATCCACGGCTACGACATCTCCCGGGACGTGCCCGCCGGCGGGACGGTCGAATTCGACTTCCCAGCTGAACTGGAAGGGATCTACGAGGTCGAGCTGGAGGAGCTTGGCGTCCAGATCGTCGAGCTGCGGGTAAACCCGTGAACCTCCTGCCGCTGGCGCACGCGCTGTCCGCCAGAGAGGATCTGCCGGTCCCCGCCTGGCTCTTCGCCTGGGGGGCGTCGATCGTCCTGATCGTCTCCTTCTTCGCGCTGGCGGCAGGTTGGCGCACCCCCCGCTTCGAGCAGCTGCGCGAGCGGCCGCTCGGAGCGGGCCTCTCCCGCGCCCTGCTCGGCCTGCCGGCGCAGGTCGTCTGCGGACTGATCGGGATCTCCCTGCTCGGGTTCGCGATCTACGCGGGGCTGGAGGGAACCGTCGCCCCGGAGCGCAACTTCGCGCCGACCTTCCTCTTCGTCACCTGCTGGCTCGGCTTCCCCGTCTTCTCGGCGATCCTCGGCGACCTCTTCCGGCCTTTCAACCCCTGGCGGGCGATCGGCCGCGCGGCGGGTGCCGGCTTCCAGGCGATCGCCGGCCAGCGGCCCGCCCACCTCGCCTACCCGGAGAAGCTCGGTCGCTGGCCGGCGGCGATCGGCCTGCTCGCCGTCGTCTGGCTGGAGGTGATCTACGGAGCGGGAGGGATCGGCTTCGAGCCCCACACCATCGCCGTCGCTGCCCTCGTCTACAGCGGCTACGCGCTGACGATGATGGCGGTGTTCGGAGTCGAGGAGTGGTGCGAGCGGGGCGAGGTCTTCTCGGTCTACTTCGGGATGTTCGGCCGGCTCGGCGTCTTCGGCACGCGAGACGGCCGGCTCGAGCGCCGGCGCCCGTTCGCGGCTGCGACCACCTGGGCGACGATCCCGGGATCGGCCGCCGTGGTGCTCGCCTCGATCGCCGCAACCAGCTACGACGGCGCCGCCGAGGGGGCGGTCAAGGACCCGATCGAGAGCGTCGCCGAATGGCTGATCGACCGGGGGATGGGACAGGTGGGGGCGCTCCGCCTCACCGAGACCGCCTTCATGCTGGCCTGCTTCGGCGCGGTTTCCCTCGTCTACTGGCTCGGCGTCCGCGGGATGCGGACCGTTCCGGGCGCGCCCCCGTTGGCGAAGCTGCGCGCCGGCTTCGCCCACACCCTGATCCCGATCGCCCTCGCCTACCTGGTCGCCCACTACTTCAGCTTCTTCGTCTTCCAGGAGCAGGCCCAGTTCGGCTTCCTGCTCTCCGACCCGCTCGGCACCGGCACCACCGATCTCTTCGGCACCGCCGGCTGGAAGGTCGACTACAAGGTCCTCAGCACCAACGACATCTGGTACGTCCAGGTCGCCGCGCTGATCGCCGGCCACGTGATCGGCCTGGTCCTCGCCCACGACCGCGCCCTCGTCTACTGGTCCGACTACCGCAAGGCGACCGCCTCGCAGTACTGGATGCTGGCGGTGATGGTCGCCTTCACCTGCTTCGGGCTCTACCTGCTTTCGGCCGCGAACGGGTAGACGAGAAAGAGTGCTCCCCCTCGCCCACGTCGGCCACTACGCCATCTGGGTCCTCTACGCGGTCCCGGTTCTGATCGTGGCGGTGGCTATCGTCAGGTCGATGCTGGTTCAGCGACGGGCCGAACGGGACGGCGAGAGGGGATGAGGGCGAAGGCGGGGCACGCCGCGCTGGCGCTGGGCGTGGCGCTGGCGGCCCTCTTGGCGGTCGGTGGCGCCGGCGGCGTGGCCGGCTTCGTGGAAGACCGTTGCGAATACGCGCGGGCGGGGCCGCCGGGTCCGCAGGGAAACCGATTGGTGGTCCACGGCATCGGTTACGTGATCGTGCGTCGCGAGGGTGCCGAGATCAAGGTCCACTACAACGGACCGCGCTGCACCGGCGGCCGGGCGACCGTCTGGAACACCGACCGCATCTTCGTTCGGGCCGAAGGGGAAGAGGCTTCGATCGACGAGAGCGAGGGCCGCTTCGCCCCCGGCGCGACGCGCGAGCGGCGGCGGTCGGAGATCGAGATCACCGTCCGCGGCAGGCTCGAGTACCGCGGCGGGGATGGCCGGGACGAAGCGGTTGCGCGGACCCTGAGGGACGGCCGGGTCGGCATCGACCTCAACGGCTCGGCCGGCGGGCGCACCGATTACGAGATAGTCAGCGCGCGCAAGCCCCCCGCCGTGCTCAAGCTGCGGGGTGGCGGCGGACCCGATTTGATCGACACCAGGGGCCTGACGAACATGGGGGACTACCAGCTGCGCCGCGTGATCAGGCTGTTCGGCGAAGGGGGCGACGACAAGATCTTCGGCGGCCCCGGCATGGAGTGGCGGCTCAAGGACGGCTCCGGGGACGATCTGGTCCGCGCGGGGGGAGCCTTCGACGAAGTCTCGGTCGGCCGCGGCCACGACACGGTGTATGGCGGCCGCGGCGGCGACAACATCGAATACAGCGTCTGGGAACGGTTCAGCGGCACCCCACCGGACGTCTCCGACCGTTTCTACGGCGGCCCCGGCAACGACGACATCTCGGACTTCAACCGCCACCGGGACTTCATCAGCTGCGGCCCGGGCCGGGACCGCTACCAGCGCGAACCGCGCGACCCGCCCGGCCGCTCCTGCGAGCAGGTCGTCCGCTAGCGGCGAGTCCCTAGAGGATCTCCGCCAGGCGCGTCTCCAGCGCCTCGGAGATGCTGTCGCGGACCGGGCCCTCGGCCAGGCGTTCGACCAGGGACTCGAGGAAGCCTTCGATGATCAGCGCCTTCGCGGCCTCGTCGCCGAGGCCGCGGGAGGTGAGGTAGAAGAGCTGCTCCTTGTCAACCTGGGCGATCGCGGCGGCGTGGGTGCAGCGGACGTCGTCGGCGAGGATCTCGAGGCCGGGGATCGCGTCGGCGTGGGCCTCCGGCGAGAGCAGCAGGTTGCGGCTCTCCTGGAAGGCGTCGGTCTGCTGGGCGCCCGGGTCGACCTTGATCATCCCCCGCCAGACGGCGGTGGCGCCGGCGGCGAGGACGCCGCGGAAGGCGAGGTCGGAGTTGGTGTTGGGAGCCGCGTGCTCCTGCAGCGTGTCGAAGTCAAGATGCTGCCCGGCACCGCCGGCGTAGCCGCCGGTGACCCGCGCCTCGGAGCCCGGCCCGGCGAGCTTGGTCTCCATCCGCACCTTGCCGCGGCTAGAGCCGAAGCCGAGGGCGGCCCAGTCGAGGCGGCCGTCGCGCTCGACCTGGGCGCGCTGGGTGGCGAAGATCCAGGCCTGCTCGGAGATGTCCTGGGTGTTGACGTAGCGCAGGGTCGCGGCCTGGCCGACGGCCAGCTCGACCACCGAGTTCAGGACCGCGTCGACGTCGTCGGCGGGCGAGGACCAGTGCTCCCAGACCTCCGCTTCGGCGCCCTCCTCGAGCACGATCAGCGTCCGCCACTCGATCGCGGCGCCGCCGGCGTCGACCGGCAGCTCGATCTGGACCGGCTCGCTCAGCCGCGCGCCCTTGGGCACGTAGACGAGGACGCCGTCGCGCCAGCCCGCCTCGTTGCGAGCGACGAACGGGTCCTCGACCGGGACCAGCGAGCCCAGCCGCTCGTGCAGCAGGTCGCCGTGACTGGAGAGCGCCTCGCTCAGCGGGATCACCACAGCGCCCTCGGCGCCGGAGATCACCGGCGTCGCGTCGCCGTCCTCGTAGGCGTCGAGGTCGAGCCCGGAGAGGTCGGTGAATTCCCAGCCCTTCGTCTTGTGGTCGGGGAGGGGCAGCTCCTGCGCGAGAGAGGCGCCGCGCCGGCGCCTCTCGTCGAGCCAGGCCGGTTGCGTCGCTACCTCAGCCAATGGAGCCCTCCATCTGCAGCTCGATGAGGCGATTCAACTCGACCGCGTACTCCATCGGCAGCTCCTTGGTCACCGGCTCGATGAACCCGTTGACGAGCATCTTCGAGGCCTCCTCCTCGTCGAGCCCGCGGCTCTGGAGGTAGAACAGCATGTCGTCGCCGACCTTGGAGACCGTCGCCTCGTGGCCCATGTCGGCGTCGGACTCGCCGATCCGGATCGTCGGGTACGTGTCCGACTGTGACTTGTCGTCGAGCAGCAGCGCGTCGCAGACGACCTTGGAGCGGGTGCCGGTGGCGCCCTTGGCGACCTCGAGCAGGCCGCGGTAGGTGCTGCGGCCGCCGTCTTTGGAGATCGACTTGGAGAAGATCGAGGACGACGTCTT
>DASTXV010000071.1:0-23726 GCA_035765335.1 Solirubrobacterales bacterium | reverse complement strand
CCGACCGGCGTCTCGATCGCCTCCGCTTCGCCCTCGCAGCGGCGGAAGACCCACTCGAGGACGCGGCTGTTCTCGCCGAAGCCGGGCCAGAGGAACTTGCCGTCGGCGTCTTTGCGGAACCAGTTGACGTAGAAGACGCGCGGCAGCTGCGCCCCCTCGCGCTGGCCGATCTTCAGCCAGTGGGCGAAGTAGTCGGCCATGTTGTAGCCGCAGAAGGGCAGCATCGCCATCGGGTCGAAGCGGAGCTGGCCGACGGCGCCGGCGGCGGCGGCGGTCGTCTCCGAGGACATCGTCGCGCCCATGAAGACCGCGTGCTCCCAGTCGAAGGCTTCCTGGACAAGCGGCACCACGGTGGCGCGGCGGCCGCCGAAGAGGAAGGCGTCGATCGGGACGCCGGCGGGGTCCTCCCACTCCGGCGCGATCGAGGGGCACTGCGAGGCGGGGGTGGTGAAGCGCGCGTTCGGGTGCGCGGCCGGCGCCTCGGACTCGGGGGTCCAGTCGTTGCCGTGCCAGTCGATCGCGTGCGCCGGCGGCTCGCCGGTCATCCCCTCCCACCAGATGTCGCCGTCGTCGGTCTTGGCGCAGTTGGTGAAGATCGTGTTCCGCTCGATCGTGTCCATCGCGTTCGGGTTGGTCTTGTGGCTGGTGTTGGGAGCCACGCCGAAGAACCCGGCCTCGGGGTTGACCGCGTAGAGGCGGCCGTCATCGCCGAACTTCATCCAGGCGATGTCGTCGCCGACCGTCTCGACCTTCCAGTCCGGCAGGGTCGGGACCAGCATCGCCAAGTTGGTCTTGCCGCAGGCCGAGGGGAAGGCGCCGGTGATGAACTTGACCTTGCCCTCGGGCGAGGTCAGTTTGAGGATCAGCATGTGCTCGGCCATCCAGCCCTCGTCGCGCGCCATCGCCGAGGCGATCCGCAGCGCGAAGCACTTCTTGCCGAGCAGGGCGTTGCCGCCGTAGCCCGAGCCGAAGGACCAGATTTCCCGCGTGTCGGGGTAGTGGACGATGTACTTGTTGGCCTCGTTGCAGGGCCAGGAGACGTCTTCCTGTCCCTCGGCGAGCGGCATCCCGACCGAGTGGACGCAGGGGACGAAGTCGCCGTCGGAGCCGAGCACGTCGAGGGCGGCCTTGCCCATCCGGGTCATGATCCGCATGTTGGTGGCGACGTAGGCGGAGTCGGTCAGCTGCACGCCGATTTCGGAGATCTCGGAGCCGAGCGGGCCCATCGAGAAGGGGACGACGTACATCGTCCGGCCCTTCATCGAGCCCTTGAAGAGTTCGTTCAGGGTGGCGCGCATCTCGGCCGGGTCGCGCCAGTTGTTGGTCGGACCGGCGTCCTCCTCCCGCTCGGAGCAGATGAAGGTGCGGTCTTCGACGCGGGCGACGTCGCCGGGGTCGGAGAGGGCGAGGTAGGAGTTGGGGCGCTTGGCCTCGTCGAGGCGCTCGAAGGTGCCGGCGTCGATCAGGACCTGCGCGAGGCGGTCGTACTCCTCGGCGCTGCCGTCGCACCAGTAAACGGAGTCCGGCTCGGTGAGGGAGGCGATTTCGTCAACCCAGCTGAGAAGTTTGGAGTGGGTCGTCAACTCATCTGGGGCAGTCGTCAGATCGCTCATTCCCTCTAATTCGCCTCTCTCTAATTCTTCGGTTTGAGGTCGATCATGGTGATGTCGGCCTCCTCGTTGCGGATCTTCAAGATCGCTACTTCCCGCCTGTCATCGGAAAAAATCACCTCGCACGTGAACGTCGCGCCGGGGTCGACAGACTGATCGGAAGGGCACTCGACGCTCTTGATCTTTCCAGAAATCGAGTCTTCCAGGCTGTCCTTGACGGTGTCCTGGAGCTTCACCTTGTCGATTACGGTGCCGCATCCGGCCAGCCCCACAAGCGCCAGGAGCAGCACCAGCGGGGCCAGGAAACGGCGGCCGAATGGGGATTTCGACCCGAGTCGGGCGGGGAGCACCCGCGGCAGTAAAG
This sequence comes from Solirubrobacterales bacterium, assembly GCA_035765335.1. Classification (GTDB taxonomy): domain Bacteria; phylum Actinomycetota; class Thermoleophilia; order Solirubrobacterales; family 70-9; genus VAYN01. The sequence continues at coordinate 21,752 of DASTXV010000071.1, read as the reverse complement.
CACGGCCGGGAGACGCTGGGGTACTTCCAGGGGATCGGGTTGGATAGGGTTCCGCGCCGCGATGCGCTTTTACGAGTACGAGGCCAGGAAGATCGTCGAGCTGGCGGGGATTCCCGTCACCAAGTACGGCTTCTGCACGAGCGCCGAGGAGGCGCGCAAGGTCGCCGAGGAAATCGGCGGTCCTGTCGTGATCAAGTCCCAGGTCCTGACCGGCGGCCGGATGAAGGCCGGCGGCGTCAAGTTCGCCGACACGCCGGAGGAGGCCGCCCAGCACGCCGAGGAGATCCTCGAGCTGGAAATCAACGGTCACATGCCGCGTGGCGTCCTCGTCGATCCCAAAGCCGAGGTCAAGCAGGAGTACTACGCGGGGGTCGTCTGGGACGGCACCGCGAAGAAGCCGCTGATGCTGTTCAGCGACATGGGCGGGATCGACATCGAGGAGGTCGCCGAGAAGCATCCGGAACACGTCGGCAGAGGCCACGTCTCCAACCTCCTCCCCGTCTCCGACTTCGAGGCCAAGCAGGTTGTCGCCGCGACCGGCGTCACCGGCTCGCAGCTGAACCGCGCGACCCCCGTCCTCGCCCGCCTCGCCCGCCTCTTCCGCGAGAACGACATGACCCTGGCCGAGATCAACCCCCTGGCCGAGCTGACCGACGGCAGCTTCGTCGCCCTCGACGCCCACATGGAGATGGAGAACGAGGCGGTCGGCCGGCAGAAGAAGCTGCTGCGCAAGGAGCTCGCGATCGCCGAGGACGACACCCGCGAGACCTACGAGCCCTCCGACTTCGAGAAGAACGTCGCCGCGATCGACGCCGCTGACCACCGCGGCGTGATCCAGGGCAAGGACCACGGCTTCACCGGCAACCTCGGCCTCGTGATCGGCGCCGGCGGCGGTTCGCTGACGCTGACCGACGCGGTCCGCAACCAGGGCGGCCAGCCGGCCAACTACTCGGAGATCGGCGGCAACCCGTCGGTCGCCAAGGCCTGTGGCCTCGCCAAGGAGGTGCTGGAAAAGGACGGCGTCGAGAAGATCGCGGTGATGATGTCGATCGTCTCCAACACCCGGGTCGACATCGTCGCCCGCGGCGTGATCAAGGCCTGCCTCGAACTCGGCAAGGACCCGGGCGAGACGATCGCGATCTTCCGCATCCCCGGCGCCTGGGAGGAGGAGGGCTTCAAGATCCTCGACCGCTACGGCGTCGAGTACTGCGACCGCTCGGTCTCGATGTGGGAGGCCGCCGGGCGCGCCGTCGCCAAGATCCAGGGAGCGCCCGCCTGATGTCGATCCTGCTCGACAAGGACACGACCTTCATCGTCCAGGGGATCACCGGCCGTGAGGCGGTCAACCTCACCCGCGAGTGCCTCGACTACGGCTCCAAGGTTGTCGGCGGCGTCACCCCCGGCCGCAAGGGCCGCGAGGTCCACGGCGTGCCGGTCTTCGACACCGTCGCCCAGGCGGTCGAGCACCACGGCGGCCCGATCGACGGCTCGGTCGTCACCGTCCCCCCCGCCTTCACCAAGGACGCGGTGCTGGAGGCGATCGAGAACGGGATCAAGCTGATCGTCGTCGTCACCGAGCGGGTGCCGCGCGGCGACGTCGCCCAGATGGTCGAGCTGGCGGAGATGCGGGGCGCTCGCATCATCGGCCCCAACTGCCTCGGCCTGATCGTCCCCGAGGTCTGCAAGATGGGTGGCATCGGCGGCCCCGCCAAAGACGCGGCAAAGGCCTACCAGCCGGGCCGCGTCGGCGTGATGAGCCGCTCCGGCGGGATGACGACCGAGATCTCCTCCTCGCTGACCCAGGCAGGCCTCGGCGTCTCCACCGCCGTCTCGATCGGCGGCGACGCGATCATCGGCTCCACCTACGCCGAGCTGATGCCCTACTTCGAGGCCGACGAGCAGACCGAGGCGATCGTCATCTACACCGAGCCCGGCGGCCGCATGGAGGCCCAGCTGGCCGAATGGGTGAAGGACAACGACTCCCGGCTCCCCATCGTCGCCTTCATGGCCGGCAAATTCATGGACGACGAGGAGATGAAAGGGATGAGCTTCGGCCACGCCGGCACGATCGTCGAGGGCAAGGAGGACACCGCGACCGAGAAGATCGCCCGCCTCGAAGCCGCCGGCATCCGCGTCGTCGAGCGCATCGACCAGATCCCCGACGTCGTCAAGGAGAAGCTGGGGGTGACCGCCTGATGCCCGAGCAGCTGAACCCAGAATCAATGAACAAGATCTTCATCGACGTCTCCGTAGACGACTCCGTCCGCAACGACGCCGCCCTCGCCGCCAAGCTCGAGGAAGTCTGCCCCGTCGACATCTACAAGGACGCCGGCGGCACCGTCGAGATCGTCGAGCAGAACCTCGACGAGTGCGTCCTCTGCAAGCTCTGCATCGAAGCCAGCCCCCCGGGCACCGTGCACGTCAAGAAGCTCTACGACGGCACCGAGCTTTCGTAGCGCCAGCCCTCTGGAATCACGAAGACCCGCCGAAGCGGGTCTTTCTCGTGCGGGGGAGCTACCCCCGGAGCGCCTGATACGCGGGTGCCGAGGCTACTCCCTCTCATCTTTCTCGTCAACGAGGGGAGAGTTTTCGCCGCTGCGGCCTTATAGAGGCGGAGGATGAAGCGGTGAGGCACCGCGAACGCTTGATACGCGTGAGTCCGAGGTAGCTCCTTGGATGGGGTTCGAGTCCCCCGTCCTCCTCACAACTTGCTGTCGGGCAGGGACAACTGGAGAGGCCGCCAAAGTCATGCGACCGATGGGTAGCTCCCATCTGATCTTCAACCGTGCCCGGCAGCTTGATCCGCCGACGAGGCGTCCGCTGCCGCCTCTGCTCGAAGCCGGCCCTCGGGCACCGCGCACGTCGAGAAGCTCTACGACAGCACCGAGCTGAGCAAGCGGCGCCGAAGCAGCTTCGGCCGACGGCAACTGTGGCGTCAGACCTCGATGGCACGATGAAGCCGTGGGAGAATTCATCGCCCAAATTCGTGCCGCCTCCGCTGCGGGCCTGTACTACCTAGCCCTCTTCGGCGCACTCGCGCTTCCTGATATCTGCGGTGCCCTCGGCTCCGAGAACGGACGTGCCTCCGGGGCTAAGTACAGAAAGTGGCTAGAAGAAAATGTTCCCGGACAAGCTGGGGAAGCCGAGCACATTTATGGCCTTCGCTGCTCACTCATGCACCAGGGTCGCGCAATGCCCCATGGCAGCCATTTCCCTATCGCGTTCATGGCTCCGGGTGGAGGGCAGCTGCACAACCTCTCAACGGTCGTCGAAGACGACCAAGTTGGGTGGATCAGCATCGAAAAGCTCGTTGGAGAAATCACCGAAGCAGCTGAGAGTTGGCTAGCGCAGTTCGGCGGAACCCAAACCGTTCAGCGAAACATGGAGAAGTTTGTACGCCTCCGAATCGAGGGACTTCCACCGCACGTTTCCGGTCCCGTGATCGCCTGATGGATCCTCAAGAATCACGAAGACCCGCTGGAGCGGGTCTTTTTCGTGCGGGGGAGCTACCCCCAAACCGCCTGACACACGTGCCCGGAGGGTACTCCCCAGAGGACTTATCACCTTCTGCCCGGCAGCTTGATCCTGTGCGATCGATCACGTTACGCCGGTATAAATTTATATTGCGGTAACGTTTACACCGATGGATGCATCAGTTCGCACCCGGCTCTCGCGGGACGATCGCATGGAGCAGACGTTGAAGGCGGCGCACGCGTTGTTCGCGGAGCGCGGCTACGCGGCGGTGACGATGGACGAGATCGCCGCCGCGGTCGGGGTCACCAAGCCGCTGCTCTACAACTACTTCGGCAACAAGGAGCGGCTCTACATCGCCTGCATGGAGCGGGCGGGCGACGCGCTGATCGCGACGATCGCCAAGGCCGTCAGCGGCACGGCGAACCCCGGCGACGCGCTGGGGGCCGGCGTCCGCGCCTTCTTCTCCTTCCTCGACAGCGACCGCTCCGCCTGGGCGGTCCTCTTCGACGAGACCCTTCCTCAGGCAGGCGAGGTCTTCGACCGCGTCGCCGCCTACCGCGGCCAGATCGTCGACCTCGTCTCCGCCTCGCTGCTGGCGCAGATGCCGATGCGGCACCGCGAAGCCGCTCAGGTCGAAGTCGAGGCCCTCTCCACCGCCCTGCTCGGCGCCGCCGAGGCGCTCGCGCGCTGGTGGCTGCGGACCGAGGCGATCACCGCCGAGGAAGCCGCCGCGCTCCTCGTCTCCACCGTCGAGCCGGGGCTGCGCGAGCGCTCCACCCCACTCCCCACTTCCCAACCACCGCAAGGAGGACCCTCCCCCAAATGAAGAGCCAGACCCGCAGAGTCGCCGTCGTCGGCGGCAACCGGATCCCGTTCGCGCGCTCCAACAGCGTCTACTCGCACGCGAGCAACCAGGACATGCTGACCGCCGCCCTCGAGGGCCTGATCGACCGCTACGGCCTCCAGGGCGAGACGATCGGCGAGGTCGCCGGCGGCGCCGTCCTCAAGCACTCGCGCGACCGCGACCTCACCCGGGAGAGCGTCCTCAGCACGCGGCTGGCGCCGGAGACCCCCGCCTACGACGTCCAGCAGGCCTGCGGCACCGGCCTCGAGACGACGATCCTCGTCGCCAACAAGATCGCCCTCGGGCAGATCGACTCCGGCATCGCCTGCGGCGCCGACACCACCTCCGACGCGCCGATCGCCCTCAACGAGGGCCTGCGCGAGACGCTGCTCGAGGCCAACCGCGAGCGCTCGACGATGGGCAAACTGAAGACCCTGACGAAGGTCCGCCCCGGCCACATCGTGCCGGCGATCCCGCGCAACGAGGAGCCGCGGACCGGGCTCTCGATGGGCGAGCACTGCGCGATCATGGCGACCGAATGGGAGGTCGGCCGCAAAGAGCAGGACGAGCTTGCGGTCAAGAGCCACAAGAACCTCGCCGCCGCCTACGACCGCGGCTTCTTCGACGACCTGATGACCCCCTACATCGGTCTCGAGCGTGACCAGAACCTCCGCCCCGACTCCAGCATGGAGAAGCTGGCGAAGCTGAAGCCGGTCTTCGGCGGCCCCGAGGGGACGATGACCGCGGCCAACTCGACGCCGCTCTCCGACGGCGCCTCGACCGTCCTCCTCGCCTCCGAGGAATGGGCCAAGGAACGCGGCCTGCCGATCCTCGCCTACGTCACCGAGGCGCAGACCGCCGCCGTCGACCACGTCCACAAGCGCGAAGGCCTGCTGATGGCGCCGGCCTACGCGATGCCGCGAATGCTCGACCGCGCCGGCCTCACCCTGCAGGACTTCGACTACTACGAGATCCACGAGGCCTTCGCCGCGCAGGTGCTCTGCACCCTGAAGGCCTGGGAGGACAAGGGCTTCTGCGCCGAAAAGCTGGGCAGGAAACAGCCGCTCGGCTCGATCGACCTCGAGAAGCTCAACGTCAACGGCGGCTCGCTGGCGGCCGCCCACCCGTTCGCCGCGACCGGCGGGCGGATCGTCGCCAGCCTCGCCAAACAGCTCAAAGAAGACGGCAAAGGCCGCGGCGTGATCAGCATCTGCGCCGCCGCCGGCCAGGGTGTCGTCGCGATCCTCGAGGCCCCGGGAGGTGCCAAGTAACCATGGCTGACCGTTACTCGCAAGTCGTCAACGCGCCGCTCGTCGGCACGATCGCCAAGCAGCTCGGGCTGCCGCAGCCGGTCGCCCTCGACCGCTACCAGGAGGGCCAGCCGGTCGTCTCCGGCCCGGTCCTCTACGACGGCGCGCCCGAAGGCCGCCTCGGCAAGGCGATCGCCGCCGTCCTCGACAGCATCAAGGCCGAACGGGCCGGCGCCGAGGGCAAGGCGAAGGCGCTGGTCTTCGACGCCACCGGGATCGCCGACTCGACCCAGCTGGTCGAGCTGCAGCGCTTCTTCTACCCCGCCGTCGCCCGCCTGCAGCGCAGCGGTCGCGTCGTCGTCCTCGGCACCCCGCCCGAGGAAGCGGGCTCGGTCGAGGCCCATATCGCCCAGCGGGCGCTGGAGGGCTTCACCCGCTCGCTCGGCAAGGAGATCGGCGGCCGCGGCTCGACCGCGCAGCTGGTCTACGTCGAGCCGGGCGCCGAGGACCAGCTGGAGTCGACGCTGCGCTTCCTCCTCTCCCCCAAATCGGCCTACGTCTCCGGCCAGGTGGTCCGGATCGGCAAGGGCGTCGCGCCGAGCCCGAAGCTCGACTGGGAGCAGCCGCTCGCCGGCAAGGTGGCGCTGGTCACCGGCGCCTCGCGCGGGATCGGCGCGGCGATCGCCAACACCCTCGCCCGCGACGGGGCCGAAGTCGTCGGCCTCGACATCCCGCCGATGGCGGCTGACCTCAAGGCGGTCACCGAGGCGATCGGCGGCCGCTCGATCGAGCTCGACATCACCGCCGACGACGCGCCCGAGAAGATCGCCAAGGAGCTCTCCGACGGGGTCGACGTCGTCGTCCACAACGCCGGCGTGACCAAAGACCGGACGATCGCGAAGATGCCGGAGGAGCGCTGGGCGCAGCTGATGGAGATCAACCTCTCCAGCGAGGAGCGGATCAACGAGGCGCTGCTGGCGAAGAAACTGCTGCGGCCGAACGGGCGCATCGTCGGCGTCTCCTCGATGGCGGGGATCGCCGGCAACAACGGCCAGACCAACTACGCCGCCTCCAAGGCCGGCGTGATCGGGATGGTCGAAGCGATGGCGCCCGAACTGGCGAAGCGCAAAGCGACGATCAACGCCGTCGCCCCGGGCTTCATCGAGACCCAGATGACCGCGGCGATGCCGATCGGCCCGCGCGAAGCCGGCCGCCGGCTCTCCAGCCTCTCCCAGGGCGGGCTGCCGGTCGACGTCGCCGAGACGATCGCCTGGTTCGCCAGCCCCGCCTCGACCGGCGTCAACGGCAATGTCGTCCGCGTCTGCGGCCAGAGCCTGCTGGGGGCGTGACCAACTGATGACGAAGACCCTCGACAGCTCCCCCAGCATCCTGCCGCTGTACGCGCGCGCGGCGCTGCCGATGATCCCTGGCGCCTCGCACCTCCCCTTCGTCCCGGGCGGCGGCGGGGACATCCCCGACGGGCTCGACCTCGAGCTGGCCGGTGTCACCGCCGACCCCCAGGACGTCGCCGCCTACGCCAAGGTCTGCGGCTTCGCCCTCCGCGACACCCTCCCCCCGACCTACCCGCACATGCTCGCCTTCCCGCTGCACATGGCGGTGATGAGCGACGGCTCCTTCCCGTTCGGGGCGGTCGGCCTAGTCCACGTCGAGAACTCGATCACCCAGAGGCGACCGATCGGAATCGACGAGGAGATGACGATCCGGGTGCGGCCGACGAAGCTGCAGCCGCACCCGAAGGGAAAGACCTTCTCGCTGGAGACCGAGGTCCTGGTCGACGGCGAGGTCGTCTGGGAGAGCGTCAGCACGATGCTGCGCCGCGGTCGCTCCAACGGCGACGGCAAGGGGAAGAAAAGCGAGAAGGGCTTCGAGTCGCTGCCCGCCGACGCCCCGGCGAGCGCCGAGTGGAAGCTCGACAGCGGCCTCGGCCGCCGCTACGGCGGCGTCTCCGGTGACCGCAACCCGATCCACATGCACTCGCTGACCGCGAAGCCGCTCGGTTTCCCTGGCGCGATCGCGCACGGGATGTGGACCAAGGCGCGGGCGCTGGCCCAGCTGGAAAGCCGCCTGCCCGAGAGCTTCGAGGCGGAGGTGCGCTTCCGCAAGCCGATCCTGCTGCCGGCGAAGGTCGAGTTCGCCAGCCGCGAGGACGGCGAAGACATCCTCTTCGCCGTCCGCAACGCGAAGAAGGGCACGCCTCACCTCGACGGCCGCGTGCAACCGCTGAAGAAGACCAGTTCCAGAACCTCCAAAACCGCCAAAACCGGAAGGAAGAAGACGAAGTGACGACCACCACCGAGAACAAGGGGATGGCGGAGCGCGGGATGGGCTACGGCCTGCGGGCGCTGAACCGCCTCGCGGGCTCCGACCTGCTGGACCGCATCCGCATCCGCAAGCAGGTCGAGAAGGCCCTCTTCCAGGGCACCAAGAACGGGTTCAAGGGGGCGACCGCCGCCGGCCGCGCCTTCAAGGCGACCCAGCAGCTGGGCAAACCCGCCCGCCAGAAGAAAGGCAAGTCGACGGGGCTGTTCGACCTCTCGCCCGACGACGAGCAGCAGATGTTCCAGGAGGCCGGCCGCTCCTTCGCCGAGGACCAGATCCGCAAGGCGGCGCTGGAGGCAGACGAGAAGCGGGAGACCCCGAAGGAGATCCTCGACCAGGCGAACGAGCTCGGCGTCAACATGCTCGGCGTCCCCGAGGAGCTCGGCGGCGTGATGACCGAGCAGTCGGCCGTCACCACCGTCCTGATCGGCGAGGCGCTCGCCCACGGCGACATGGGCATCGCCTACGCCGCGATGGCGCCCGGCGCCGTCGCCACCGCGATCGGCCTCTGGGGCAGCGCCGACCAGGAGGCGACCTACCTCCCCGCCTTCACCGGCGAGGACATCCCGGCCGCCGCCCTGGCGATCCTCGAGCCGCAGCCGCTGTTCGACCCGCTGCAGCTCTCCACCAAGGCGAAGAAGAAAGGCGACGAGTGGGTCTTGAGCGGCACCAAGTCGCTGATCGCCCGCGCCAAGGAGTGCGAGCTCTTCGTCATCGCCGCCGACGCCGAGGGCATCGGCCCGGCGCTGTTCATCGTCGAGTCGGGGGCCAAAGGCCTCACCGTCGAAGACGAGCCGGCGATGGGCCTGCGGCCCGCTGCCACCGGCCGCCTGCTGATCGACAAAGTCAAGCTGCCGGCGAGCGCGCTGCTCGGCGAGGGCAACGCCAAAGCCAAGGACTACGCCGCCTGCGTCAACCGCTCGCGGATTGCCTGGTGCAGCCTCGCGACCGGGACCGCGCAGGCGGTGCTCGACTACGTGATCCCCTACGTCAACGACCGCCAGGCGTTCGGCGAACCGGTCTCCAACCGGCAGAGCGTCGCCTTCGCCGTCTCCGACATCGGCATCGAGTCGAACGCGATGCGGCTGGCGACCTACCGGGCGGCGAGCCGCGCCGACCGTGGCGAGAGCTTCGCCCGCGAGGCGGCGATCGCGCGCAAGCTCTGCGCCCAGAAGGGCATGGAGATCGGTTCCGACGGCGTCCAGCTGCTCGGCGGCCACGGCTTCGTCAAGGAGCACCCGGTCGAGCGCTGGTACCGAGACCTGCGAGCTGCGGGCGTGATGGAGGGCGCCCTGCTCGTCTAGGCGCCGCCTAGAGAGCGAAAGGCACAAACATGACGATCAACCTCGAGATACCGAAGAAGTTCAAGCCGCTGGCGAGCCAGGCCAACCAGGTCGCCACCGAGGTGTTCCGCCCGATCTCGCGCAAATACGACGAGGCCGAGCACAGCTACCCGAAAGAGCTCGACATGCTGGCGTCGCTGATCGACGGCATGAACGAGGGCTCCGACATCGGCGGCGCCGGCGCCGCCGGCGTCCGTCGTGAGAAAAGCGACGACGGCGAGAACCGCAACGGCTCCAACCTCTCCACCGTGCTCGGGATCATCGAGCTCTGCTGGGGCGACGTCGGCCTGCTGCTCTCGATGCCGCGCCAGGGGCTCGGCAACTCGGCGATCGCCTCGGTCGCGACCGAGGAGCAGCTGAAGAAGTACGGCGGCAAGTGGGCCGCGATGGCGATCACCGAGCCGGAAGCCGGCTCCGACTCCGCCGCGATCCGCGCCACCGCCGAGCTCGACGGCGACGAGTACGTCCTCAACGGCGAGAAGATCTTCGTCACCTCGGGCGACCGGGCTGACCTGATCGTCGTCTGGGCGTCCCTGGACCGCTCGAAAGGGCGGGCGGCGATCAAGTCGTTCATCGTCGAGCGCGACAACCCCGGCCTGAAGCTGGACCGGCTCGAGCACAAGCTCGGGATCCGCGCCTCCGACACCGCCAACTTCACCCTGCAGGACTGCCGGGTGCCGAAAGAGGCGCTGCTCGGCGACCCGGAGGTCAAAGAGAAGGGCTTCGCCGGGGTGATGGAAACGTTCGACAACACGCGGCCGCTGGTCGCCGCGATGGCCGTCGGCGTCACCCGGGCGGCGCTGGAAGAGACCCGCAAGCAGCTGAAGAAAGCGGGGGTCGAGATCGACTACGACGTCCCCGCCAACAACCAGCACGCCGCCGCCGCCCGCTTCCTCGAGATGGAGGCCGACTACGAGGCCGCCTGGCTGCTCACCCTCCAGGCCGCCTGGATGGCTGACAACTCGAAGCCGAACTCGCTGCAGGCCTCGATGGCCAAGGCGAAGGCGGGGCGCACCGGCGTCGACGTCACCCTCGGCTGCGTCGAGCTCTGCGGCAGCATCGGCTACGGCGAGAACGAGCTGCTGGAGAAGTGGGCCCGCGACTCGAAGATCCTCGACATCTTCGAGGGGACCCAGCAGATCCAGCTCCTGATCATCGCCCGCCAGCTGCTGAAAAAGACCTCGGCCGAACTGCGGTAGTCAGGAGGCAGCGATAATCCTCGATCCGTGAATTTGATCGAGGACTTGATGGAGCGATCCCCGGCCTCACGGCTGGGGATCGTTTCCGTTGACGCTGAGGCGAACCGGCGCGACTGGTACTTCGGGGAACTGGTCGCGAAATCGGCGGGGCTCTCGGGGGCGTTTGCTGCTCGGGGGGTCGAGCGGGGGGACGTGGTGATGACGCTGGTCGGGAACCGGATCGAGTGGGTGCTGAGCCTGCTCGCCTGCTGGCGGATGGGGGCGGTGGCGCTGCCCTGCAACACGATGCTGCGGCGGGCGGATCTCGAGCACCGGATCGCCGCGGCTAATCCCAAGCTCTGCGTCGGCGAGGAAGGGCTGCTGGCGGAGCTGCCGGAGGGGGTGCCGGCGATGACGATGGCCGAGGTCGCCACGGTGATGGACGAGGACCTGCCGCAGGAGACGCCCGCCGCAGTCGAGGAGATGGACCCCGAGGACCCGGCGCTGATCGTCTTCACCTCCGGCACCACCGGCGCGCCGCGCGGGGTCGTCCACGCCTACCGCTACCTGCTCGGCCAGCGGACCCAGGCCGAGCACTGGTTCGGCTCGCGCCAGGGCGACCTCGCCTGGTGCACGACCGCGACCGGCTGGTCGAAGTCGGCCCGCAACGTCTTCCTCGCCCCCTGGCTGACCGGCGCCGCCGCGGTCATCCACGACGGCCGCTTCGACCCCGCCGAGCGGCTCGACTTCGCCGAGGCGCTGGGGGTCAACGTCCTCTGCCAGGCGCCGACCGAGTACCGGATGCTGGCGCGGCGGACCGCGCTGCGGCCGCTGCCGAAGCTGCGGCGGATGGTCTCGGCCGGCGAGCCACTCGACCCGGAGACGATCGCCGCCTTCCGCGAGGGAATGGGCCTCGAGCCCGCCGACGGCTACGGCCAGACCGAGACCGGGCAGGTGACGGCGAACGTGGTCGGCGAGCCGGTGCGGCAGGGCTCGATGGGCAGGCCGCTGCCCGGCTTCGAGACCCGGATCGTCGAGGGCGAACTGCAGCTGCGCGCGAGCAGCGCCCCCACCTTCTTCTCCCGCTACCTCGACGGCGAGCGCTTCGAGGAGGAGTGGTGGCCGACCGGCGACCTCGTCCGCGCCGACGAGGACGGCTACCTCTTCTTCGAGGGCCGCGGCGACGACATCATCCTCTCCTCCGGCTACCGGATCGGCCCCACCGAGGTCGAGGCGGCGCTGCTCTCCCACCCCGCCGTCGCCGACGCCGCCGCGGTCGCCGCACCCGACCCCGAGCGCGGCTCCGTCGTCCGCGCCATCGTCGTCCTCCGCGATGGCCCGCCCAACGGCAGCACCTCAAGCGACGACCTGGCCCGCGAGCTGCAGGAGCACTGCAAACGGCAGACCGCTCCCTACAAGTTCCCCCGCATCGTCGAGTTCGCCGCCGAGCTGCCGAAGACCAGCAGCGGCAAGATCAGGCGCGCGCAGTTGCGAGGCGGAGCGGCGTAGCCGCTTCTAGGCGGCGGTCAGCTCGGCGGCGTCGGTCGGGCGGCCCAGGTGGTACCCCTGGGCCATGTCGACGCCGTAGTCGCGCAGCATCGTCCTCGTCGTCTCGTCCTCGACGAACTCGGCGATCGTCTGCTTGCCGAGGCCGCGGGCGATCTGGACGATCGCCTGGACCACGAGCTGGTCGGCGTCGTTGCGGGACATTTCGCGGATGAAGGCGCCGTCGATCTTGATCACGTCGAAGGGGACTTTCTTCAGGTAGGCGAAGGGGCCGGCGCCGGCGCCGTAGTCGTCGATCGCCACTTCGCAGCCGAACTCGGTCAGCCGGTCGGCGAAGCCGGCGGCGGTGTCGTAGTCCTCGATCCGGGCGGTCTGGGTGATCTCGAAGGTGCAGCGGCCGGGGTCGGCCCCGCCCTCGTCCAGCCGCCGTTCGATGTATTCGAGCACCGAGAGGTCGGTGATCGAGGCGCCGGAGATGTTCATGTGCAGCGAGACCGGCGCGCCGGCGCGCTCGCGCTCGCCGATCAGCTCCAGCGCCCGCGCCACGACCCAGCGGTCGAGCTCCTGCACCATCCCCGAGCGCTCCGCCGCCTCGATGAAGGACGAGGCGGGCAGCAGCTCGCCGCTGTCGCCCGTCATCCGCAGCAGCAGCTCGTAGCGCTCGATCCCGCCCGAGGCGAGGCTGCGGATCGGCTGCGTCGCCAGGCGCAGCCGGTTCTGGGTGAGGGCATCGCGGATCCTGGCGCTGGTCGTCTGCGCCCGCGCCATCCCCTCGCTCTCGCCGGGCGCGTGGAAGAGCATGATCCGGTTCCGGCCCTCCGCCTTGGCCTGGTACATCGCCTGGTCGGCGGCGACCAGCACCGCTTCGGCCCCGGCGCTGTCCTGGCCGCCGAACATCGTGATCCCGACGCTGATCGTCGCCCCGGTCAGCTCCGAGTTGAGCGGCAGCCCCTCCACCACCTGGGACCGCAGGTCCTCGCCCAGCTGCAGCGCGCCGGTGGTGTCGGTCTGCGGCATCAGCACCGCGAACTCGTCGCCGGAGAGGCGGGCGACGAGGTCGGTCGCCCGCACCCGCTCGCCGAGGATCTCGGCGACGCGCCGGATCAGCGTGTCGCCGGCCTGGTGGCCGTAGCGGTCGTTGACCTCCTTGAGGCCGTCGATGTCGATCACCATCACCGCGCCGCGGCCGCCGTAGCGGGCGGTGAAGGAGACGTGCTGGTCGAGCTCGGAGCGGAACCGGCGCCGGTTCAGGAGCCCGGTCAGCGGGTCGTGGTCGGCCAGATGCCGCAGTTCGGCCTCGGTCTTCTCCGCCCGTTCGAGCGCGCCCTGGACGACCGCCCGGTCCTCCGGGGGGAGCTTCGCGAGCGCCGCTGCGACAGCCGGATCCGACTGCCCCGACTTCTGGTTGTTCCTGATCAAGAGATTGACGGTATCGGCCTACCCGGAAAGACACCTCTTCTTTCGCAAAAACCGCGAAGTAGGCCCAAGTTTCAGCTATCGCCAGCGGCGAATACTCGATTTGCCCGCTCCCGGGTAGGTTCAGAGCGATGGCGAACCGCCTCGCCCAGGAGACCAGCCCCTACCTGCTGCAGCACCGGGACAACCCGGTCGACTGGTACCCGTGGGGGCCGGAGGCGCTGGAGCGGGCGCGGGAGGAGGACCGGCCGATTCTGCTCTCGGTCGGCTACTCGGCCTGCCACTGGTGCCACGTGATGGAGCGGGAGTCCTTCGAGGACCCGGAGACCGCCGCCTACATGAACGAGCACTTCGTCAACGTCAAGGTCGACCGCGAGGAGCGGCCGGACGTCGACGCCATCTACATGGAGGCGGTGCAGGCGATCAGCGGCCACGGCGGCTGGCCGATGACCGTCTTCCTCGACCCCGACGGCGTCCCCTTCTACGGCGGCACCTACTTCCCGCCCGACGAGAGCCGCGGCATGCCGAGCTTCCGGATGGTGATGGAAGCGGTGGTGCAGGCCTTCGAGACCCAGCGCGAGGAGATCCGCGAAAAAGCGCCGGTGACGCGCGAGCGCCTCGGCGCGATCGGCGCGATCGAGCCCCGCGACGACCTGCCCGGGGCGGACGAGATGGAGGGGGCGGTGCAGCGGCTGCTGGCGGCGGCGGACCGCCGCAACGGCGGCTTCGGCGGCGCCCCGAAGTTCCCGCCCGCCTCCTCGCTCGAGCTGCTGCTCGCCCGCGGCGAGACCGAGGTGGTCGAGCTGACCCTCGACGGGATGCTCGCCGGCGGCATCTACGACCAGCTCGGCGGCGGCTTCTCCCGCTACTCGGTCGACCCGGTCTGGCTCGTCCCCCACTTCGAGAAGATGCTCTACGACAACGCCCTGCTCGCCCGCGCCTACCTGCACGGCTGGCAGACGCTCAGGCTCGAACGCTACCGCCGCGTATGCGATGAGACCCTGGACTGGATGCTGCGCGAGATGCGCGGCCCCGAGGGCGGCTTCTACTCGGCCCTCGACGCCGACTCCGAGGGCGAGGAGGGCAGGTTCTACGTCTGGACGCCGGACCAGATCCGCGAGGTGCTGGGTGAGGCGAGCGAGCCGATCCTCGAGCACTACGGGGTCAGCGAGCGCGGCAACTTCGAGGGCTCGAACGTGCTGCACCTCGCCGGTGGCGCCGCCGCGGAGGAGCCGCCCGGCCTGGCCGAGGCCCGGCGGGCGCTGCTCGAGGCGCGGGAGCGGCGGGTCTGGCCCGGGCTCGACGACAAGCAGCTCACCTCCTGGAACGCGCTGGCGATCGCGGCCCTGGCCGACGCCGGCGCCGTCCTCGGCCGCGAGGACTACCTCGACGCCGCCCGCGCCTGCGCCCGCTTTCTCCTCGAGGACCTGCGCGGCCCCGACGGCAACCTCCTGCGCACCTACAAGGACGGACGCGCGCATCTCAACGCCTACCTCGAGGACCACGCCTTCCTGATCGAGGCCCTGCTCACCCTCTACGAAGCGACCTTCGAGGTCGGCTGGTTCGAAGAGGCGCAGGCGCTGGCGGAGACGACGGTCGAGCGCTTCGGCGATCCCGAGCGCGGCGGCTTCTACTCGACCTCCTCCGACCACGAGCAGCTGATCGCCCGCCGCAAGGAGGTCGGCGACCACCCGATTCCCTCCGGCAACAGCTCCGCCGCCTTCGGCCTGCTGCGGCTGGCGGCGCTGACCGGCGAGCGCCGCTACGAAGAGCTCGCCGAGGGCGTCTTCGCGCTCTTCGGCAAGCCGGCGGTCGAACACCCCGACGCCTTCGCCCACCTCCTGCGCGCGCTCGACTTCTACCTCTCCCCCACCCGCGAGGTCGCCCTCTGCGGCCACGACCTCGACGAGCTGGCCGCGGTCGTGCGCGAGCTGCACCGCCCCCACGTCGTCCTCGCCGGCGGCCCCGAGGGGACCGGGCAGCCGCCGCTGCTGGCGGGTCGCACCGCCGTCGAAGGCGACCCCGCCGCCTACGTCTGCGAGAGCTTCGCCTGCCAGATGCCGGTCACCGGGCCGGAGGAGCTGCGGCGGCTTCTGTGACCCATTAACAAGTCGCGTCCCGGATCTCTGAAAGGATGCGGCCCGATGCGCGGCTCGATGTTCACCTTCCCCGCCGGCCGGCGCGCCAAGTGGGTCGTCTTCGCCCTCTGGTTCCTGGCGATCTTCGCCGCCATAAATGCGAAGTTGCCGGAGAAGTTCGAAGAGGCCGAAAACAACGAGGCCACCTCCTACCTGCCCGGCGACGCCGAGTCGACCAAGGCGCTGGCGAAGACCGAAGAGCTGCAGAAAGGCGAAATCGCGCCGACGGTGGTCGTCTTCCGCCGCGACAGCGGCCTCACCGCCGCCGACTTCCGGACGATCGAAGAAGACGTCGCGAAGATGACCGAGAAGCGGTACCCCGGCGTGATCGCCGACGGGGAAACCGCCGCCTCCGGCGGCCAGGAGCGCAAGCCCGAAGCGACGGCGCCCGGCGACAAACCCCAGGGCGACGGCTGCGGCGGTCCGACCACCGAGGTCCCGGGCCAGGCCGCCGACTACGCCCCCTTCGTCGGCCCGATCTGCTCGCAAGACGGCAAAGAGGCGATCGTCACCTCCTACATCAACGCCGAAGGCGAGGCGGAGCTGATCACCGATCCCGTCCAGGACTGGCGCGACCTCGTCTCCGGCGAGCGCGACGGCCTCGAGGTGAAGATCACCGGCGGCGGCGGCTTCTCCACCGACGCGATCGAAGTCTTCGAAAGCCTCAACGGAACGCTTCTGCTGGCCGCGGTCAGCCTCGTGATCTTCCTCCTGATCTGCATCTACCGCTCGCCGATCTTCCTCTTCATCCCGCTGATCGCGGTGATCTTCGCCGAGATGCTCTCGCGCTCGATCGGCTACGGCGTCTCCGAGCTCGGGGTGACGATCAACGGCCAGTCGAGCTCGATCATGTCGGTGCTCGTCCTCGGCGCCGGCACCGACTACGCCCTGCTGCTCGTCGCCCGCTATCGCGAGGAGCTGCACCACACCGAGGACAAGCACGAGGCGATGCGGACCGCGCTCGAATCGGCCGGCCCGGCGATCTTCGCCTCGGCGCTGACGGTGATCGCCGCCCTGCTCTGCCTGATGCTGGCCAAGGTCAACGGAACCGCCGGCCTGGGGCCGATCGCGGCGATCGGGATCGCCTGCGCGGGACTCTCGATGCTGACCCTGCTGCCGGCGCTGCTGACGATCTGCGGGCGCCGCGCCTTCTGGCCCTTCATCCCCCGCTATGAGCCGAACTCGGTGGGTGAGACCGAGGATCCCTACCAACACCACAGCTTCTGGGCGCGGGTCGGCAAGCGGGTCGCGGCCGGGCCGCAACGCGTCGCCCTGGGAGCGGTCGCCGTCCTGCTCGTCTGCTGCGCCGGCTTCGCCTTCTTCTCGACCGAACTGACCAGCGAAGACAGCTACCGAACCGAGGTCGAGTCGGTCGAAGGCCAGGAACTGCTGGACAAGAGCTTCCCCTCGGGCACCACCGCCCTCACCGACGTGATCGTCCCCGAGGGCGGCGACGTCGAAGCCGCCAAAGGGGCGGTCGAAGGCGTGGAAGGCGTCGAGTCGGTCACCGGCCCGGTCGCCAGCGGCCCGCCCGGGACGCTGATCCAGGCGACGCTGGAACCGAACCCCTACTCGACCGAGGCCTTCGACCTGGTCGAGCCGATGCGCGACGCCGCCGACGAAGCGGCGCCGGGAACGCTCGTCGGCGGCCCCTCCGCGGTCGAATTCGACGTCCGCGAGGCCGCTGCCTGGGACTCGATCGTGATCCCGCCGCTGATCCTCCTCGTCGTCTTCCTGATCCTGATCGCCCTGCTGCGGTCGGTGATCGCTCCGCTGGTCCTGATCGGAACCGTGATCCTCAGCTTCCTCGCCGCCCTCGGCGTCGGCTACTTCGTCTTCGACGTGATCTTCGGCTTCCCCGGCTCGGATCCGTCGCTGCCGCTGTTCGCCTTCGTCTTCCTCGTCGCCCTCGGCGTCGACTACAACATCTTCCTCGTCGCCCGCGCCCGCGAGGAGACCGAGAAGCACGGCACCGAACAGGGCATGCTGCGCGCGCTCGCCGTCACCGGCGGCGTCATCACCAGCGCCGGCATCGTCCTCGCCGGCACCTTCGCCGTCCTCGGCGTCCTCCCCCTCACCTTCCTCACCGAGATCGGCTTCGTCGTCGCCTTCGGCGTCCTCCTCGACACCTTCCTCGTCCGCAGCGTCCTCGTCCCGGCGCTGGCGATCAGCATCGGCGACAAATTCTGGTGGCCCTCCTCCCTCTCCCACCCGGACAAGACGCCCCAGCAGCAACCCCCCTCGCCGACCACCGCCGCCTAGCCACCAGCCAGCGCAGCAACCCGCACCTCAACCGCTGTAGCAGTCCGGGAGGGACGTCCCCCCGGGACACTCAACCTCGAGCCATAGCGAGAGGTGTCCAGGGGGGACGTCCCTCCCGGACCCCCACCACCGGCTAGAGGATCGGCAAGAAGTTCTCGATCTCGTAAGGAGTGACCTGCACCCGGTAGTCGTCCCATTCCTGCCGCTTGATCTCAACAAACCGCCGAAACGTGTGCTCACCGAGCGTGCGCAGGACCAGCTCCGACTCGGCGGCGACCTCGATCGCCTCGCCCAGCGTCGCCGGCAGTTGCTCGATCCCCTGGTGGGCGAGCTCGTCCTGGGAGAGGTGGTAGAGGTTCTGCTCCATCGGCTCCGGCAGCTCGTAGCCCTTCTCGACCCCTTCCAGCCCCGCCTGCAGCATCGCCGCGAAGCAGAGGTAGGGATTGGCGGCCGGGTCGGGGCAGCGCAGCTCGGCCCGCGTCGCCGACTCCTTGCCCGGGTGGTAGAGCGGCACCCGGATCAGGGCCGAGCGGTTGCGCCGTGACCAGGCCAGGTAGACCGGCGCCTCGTAGCCGGGGACCAGGCGCTTGTAGGAGTTGACCCACTGGGCGAACAAGGGCGAGATCTCGCGCGCGTGCTTGAGCTGGCCGGCGATGAACGACTTCGCCACCGGCGAGAGGTAGTAGGGGTCCTCGGCGTCGTAGAAGGCGTTCTTGCCGTCGCGGCTGAGCGACTGGTGGACGTGCATCCCCGACCCGTTCTCGCCGAACAGCGGCTTCGGCATGAAGGTCGCGTGGTAGCCGTACTTCATCGCGTACTCCTTGACGACGATGCGGTAGGTCATGCAGTCGTCGGCCATCTCCAGCGCGTTCTTGTAGCGCATGTCGACCTCGTGCTGGGAGGGGCCGACCTCATGGTGGGTGTACTCGACGTGGATCCCCATCTTCTCCAGCGCCAGCACCGTCTCCCGCCGCAGGTCGGAGCCGGCGTCGAGCGTGGTCAGGTCGAAGTAGCCGCCCTCGTCGAGCGGCTCGGGCACGCCGCTCTCCGGCTTGGCGGAGCGGAAGTAGAAGTACTCCAGCTCGGGGCCGATGTTGTAGGCGTCGAAGCCCATCTCCTCGGCCCGTTTCAGCGCCCGCCGCATGATCCAGCGCGGGTCGCCCTCATACGGGCCGCCGCCGGGGACCTGGATGTCGCAGAACATCCGCGCCACCGCGTCGTCCTCCGGGCGCCAGGGGATCAGCGCGAAGGTCGAGGGATCGGGCACCGCCAGCATGTCGGACTCCTCGATCGGGTTGAAGCCGGTGATCGAGGAGCCGTCGAACCCCATCCCGCCTTCGAAGGCGTCCTCCAGCTCGGAGGCGTTGACCGAGAAGCTCTTCAGCTGGCCGAGCACGTCGGTGAACCAGAGGCGGATGAAGCGGACGTCGTGCTCCTTGACGAGCTCGATCACGTCGGCGGCGCTGCGGGGTTGCTCTGCCATGCCTGCTTGCCTCCTTGGCTGGGGAAGGCCGCAACGATAGGCGAATGAACCGAGCTGGTGCGTAACGACGTATTACGGGTAGAGAAAAGGGCCGTGTAACGGCTTGAAAGCGACCGGGTAACCAGGTATAACTTACGTCAAGTAAGTAAGCGGCTAAAAGTAAAGTAAAGGCCAGATAAAGGCTCTGTAAAGCGAATTGCCGCCCCGAAGGCAGAGCCAGAAGCGAGAAGCCCGTGACGGTTAAAACCGCAGTAAGCAGATTCCAGATCCATGACGAGCTGACGGCGCCAGACGAGAGCGCTCCTCTCATCAAGAGCATTCAGGCCGCCGGTGGCGCGGTGACGAAGTTCGTCGGCGTGCTCGCCGGGGCGCCGGCTGTCCTGCGCGCGTATACGCGGATGCGCTCGGAGCTGCGCGGCGGAGTCCTGCCGCAGGCGACGAGGGAGCGGATCGCGCTGGCTGTCGCCGAGTACCGCGAGGACAACTACAGCATCGCCCAGCACGCGAAGTCGGCGCGCCGGGCCGGGCTCGGCCTCGACGAGGTCTCCAAAGCCCGCAGCTTCACCTCCGCCGACGAGAAGGAGGCAGCGCTCCTCGCCTTCCTCAAGGAGACGCTGGACCCGGAGGGCCCTCCCCCCCTCCACCTCCACGAGGAGGCGCGTGAGATCGGCTGGACCGACGAGGAGATCCTCGAGGCGGTCGGGCACCTGGCGCTGAACGAGTTCCAGAGCCTGATCGCGAGCGCGGCGGCGCTGCCCAAAGACCAGGGCGGGCCGCGGGCTCTCCCCCCTGTCGCCTAAGCGGCAGGGGGTCGCCTACCGCGTCTCTACGAGCGTGGCCGTGTAGAGGAGCCGCGCGGTGGTGTATTTGCAGCCGTAGGTCCTGCGGGTGCCGACCCGTTCCTGGGGCTCGCCCTGGCGGATGTCGGTGGCGTTTTTGCACGCCTCGGGATCGCGGCTGGCGCGCCAGACGTTGTTGGTGTTGAGGTCCTGGGCGAAGGCCGGGGCCCAGGTCGGCACCGTGAGGCCGACGATCTCGCCTTTCTCGACTTTGAGGTTGGCGCTGAACCGGACCGTCTGCCCGAGGTAGGGCGAGAGGATCTGGACCTGCCCCTGCCGGCGCAGCGTGTACTGGGGCGGGTTGGTGCCGGGGACCCGGCGCAGGATCGCCAGGCGCGCCTGCGGCGGCGTGCCGAAGAAGCCGTTGAAGAAGGCGCGCTGGCTGTTGGTCGGCTGCGCCAGGGTCAGCGTCCAGCTCTTGATCTTCCCATCGTTGGGGGCGACGAAGGGCAGGCTCGCCTGGCCGTTGTTGACCTGGAAGCCGGTGACGCTGCCGATCGCCTGGCAGGGCAGGTCCGGGCAGGAGGGGTCCGGCTCCTCCGCCGTCTGCCCGAGGATCACGGTCGCCCGGGCTTTCCTTGCCGCGTCGCTGCTGGCGGTGAGGCCGACGAGGAGCAGGAGCGAGCAGGCGACCAGACCGAGGACCAGCCAACGTCCCTTTTGGGCTCCGGCGGCGACTGCTCCCTGCGAAAACCTCGAAATCAACGCTGCTCCTCTCGTCGTTGGACCCCTACCTGAACACGGCAGGGTAGCCCTCGGAGCGGCCGGAGAAGCCGGGGTCAGCGGCGGGCGTAAGAGAGCTCGAGCGCGTAGCGGACCCGGCCCACGCCTTCGAAGCCGAGGGCGTCGCTGACCGCTTTCGTGAAGTCCCAGGTCCGGCCGTGGATGTAGGGGCCGCGGTCGATCACCTGGGTCACCACCGCCCGGCCCTTGTAGACGAACTTGACCGCGGTGCCGCAGGGGAGGGTCTTGTGGGCGACCCCCATCGTCTGCGGCCGCAGGGTCTGCCCGCAGGCGGTCTTATTGCCCCAGAGGCCCGGTCCGTACCAGCTGGCGTGGCCGTAGCGCCAGGCGCCAAAGGCGAGCTCCTCGCCGTTCGGGGCGCTGGCGGTGTAGCTGGAGGCGCCGCCGGTGGCCGCGCGGGCACCGGTCGCGAGCCCGGCGAAGAGGGCGAGGAAGGCAGCCAGGACAAGCGCCCAGCGCACGGAGGTTTGTTTGATCGTCTGCATCTCTTTCCAGGCGCTTGCGGGGTTAGCTGACGGGCTCGCGCTGAAAGAGCTGCGCTACGCGGCAGTCGCCGCGACTCGCCCCAACTGATCGGGTCCCCCGCTCTTCGCGTTATGTAGGCGAAGATTCAGCGAGAAGTTGGCGGCATGTTAGCAAGCGTTAAGACAGAAAAGGGTGCAGGAGTCCCTCGACCGGGGGTTTCTGAGTTTCCCGTCATATATGAGGGTCAAAGTCAGACACCCCTGGCGGCATAGAAAAGGCCCCCTTTCGGGAGCCTTTTCCGTAGCGGGCCTGTAAGCCGGATCCTGTCGTGAGCGGCCATCTATCTCTGCGGCCTACCTGGACCTCGCCGAGCCGGGTCGACGGTCCTGCTTGGCCTTGCACCGGGCGGGGTTTGCCTGGCCGCCGCGTCACCGCGACGCCGGTGCGCTCTTACCGCACCATTTCACCTT
>DASTXV010000070.1:0-98147 GCA_035765335.1 Solirubrobacterales bacterium | reverse complement strand
CTTCGGCGAGCTCGACTCGCCCCGCTCGCGCCACCTGCTCGACGGCGCGGTGCGCGGGATCGGCCACTACGGCAACTCGATCGGGGTGGCGACGGTCGGCGGCGAGATCTACTTCGAGGAGCCCTACGAGCACAACTGCCTCGTCAACGCGATGTGCATCGGCTTCGCGAAGACGGCGGACATGGTCCGTGCGGCCGCTGCCGGCGTCGGCAACTCGATCGTCCTGATGGGCGCCTCGACCGGGCGCGACGGGATCGGCGGCGCCTCGGTCCTCGCCTCGGCCGAGCTCGGCGAGGGCGACGACGCGAAGCGGCCGACGGTCCAGATCGGCGACCCCTTCGAGGAGTCGAAGGTGATGGAGTGCTGTCTGGAGCTGCTGGAGAAGGGGCTGCTGGTCTCGCTGCAGGACCTCGGCGCCGCGGGACTGACCTCCTCGGCCGGGGAGATGGCAAGCGCGGGCGGGGTCGGAATCGACCTCGACGTCTCCCGGGTGCCGCTGCGCGAGGCCGACATGGAGCCCTTCGAGATCATGGTCTCCGAGTCCCAGGAGCGGATGCTGGCGGTGGTCGAGCCGGGCCGGGTCGCCGAGGTGCGGGCGATCTGCGAGAAATGGCAGACGGGCTCGGCCGAGATCGGCACCGTCACCGAGAGCGGCCTGATCCGGATCCTGCGGGGCGACGAGGTGGTGGGCGAGATACCGGTCGAGGCGCTGGTCGACGGCTGCCCGCTCTACGACCTCGAGCCGGCCGAGCCGGAGGGATGGAGCTACGGCAACCGGGCGACGCTGGCGGAGGGGGCGAGCCCGGAGGAGGAGCTGCTGGCCCTGCTCGGCTCGCCCAACATCGCCTCCAAGCGCTGGGCCTTCGAGCAGTACGACTCGATCGTCGGCTCCCGCACGGTGCGGCGGCCCGAGCAGGCCGACGCCGCGGTGCTGCAGCTGCCCGAGGCCGGCAACGCGATCGCGGTCTCGATCGACGGCAACGGCCGCCGCGTCGCCTGCGACCCCTTCAACGGCACCATCGACGCAGTGCTCGAGTGCGCTCAGAACCTCGCCTGCGTCGGCGCCGAGCCGCTCGGCCTGACCAACTGCCTCAACTTCGGCAATCCCGAGAAGCCGACCGGCGCCTGGCAGCTCGACCAGGCGGTCAGCGGCCTCGCCGAGGCCTGCAACGCGCTGGGCGTCCCCGTCGTCGGCGGCAACGTCTCCCTCTACAACGAGGGGCCCGAAGGGCCGATCTACCCGACGCCGGTGGTGGCGATGGTCGGCGAGCTCCCCGACCCCGCCCGGGTCGCCGGCAGCGCCTTCGTCCGCGAGGGCGACGCGATCGCCCTCATCGGCCCCTTCGAACCCAGCCTCGCCGGCTCGGAGCTGGCGAAGCAACGCGGGGAGCTGAAGCTGGGCCTTCCCCGACCGGACGTGCGTTCGGTCGCCGCCGCCTGCGAGATCGTCCGCGACGCGGTCCGCGCCGGCAAGCTCGCCTCCGTCCACGACGTCTCCGACGGCGGCCTCGCCTGCGCGATCGCCGAGTCGGCGATCGCCGGCGGCATCGGCTGCGAGGCCAACGTCGAACACCTGCGCGAGCGCGGCGCCCAGCCGGAGGAAGCCCTCTTCGGCGAGGGCCCCGGCGGCTTCCTCGTCAGCGGCGACCGCGCCACCCTCGAAGAGCTAGGCGCCGTCCTCATCGGCACCGTCGGCGGCGACCGCATCGCGATCGGCGCCGGCGATAGGAGCCTCTCGGTCGGGCTCGGCGAGGCCGAGCAGGCCTGGCGCTCGCTCAGCGCTCGCCTCGGTTGAGGCTGGCGCCGCTGTCGGGGTCGAAGAGCTGGAGCCGGCTGGTGTCGACCCAGAGTTCGGTTTTCTCTCCGCGGCTGATCTCGCTCGAGGCGTCGAGGCGGGCGATTACCTGCTCCTCTCCCTCGCGCAGGTTCGCCGCTCCGGTCTCGTCGAGGCTGTCGCCGACCAGGTCGGCGAGCTGGTCTGACTCCACCCCTTCCGACTGGATGTGGAAGTAGGCGTAGAGGTCAGAGCCGAGCGACTCGACCAGGTCGACCTCCGCCTCGAAGAGGAGGCCGCCGTTCCGCTTCGCCTCCTCGCCGACCAGCCCGGCGTCCTCGAAGCTCTCCGGGCGCAGCCCCGCTACCACGGGCCCGTCGGCGCGACCCTGTGCCGCCTCGCCCGCGTCGACCTCCCCGATCGGCAGCTTTACCCGGCCGTCGCTCAGCTCACCCGGCATGAAGTTCATCGCCGGCGAGCCGATGAAGCCGGCGACGAAGAGGTTCTTCGGGTGGTTGTAGAGCTCGGCCGGGGTCCCGACCTGCTGGATCTCGCCCGCCCTCATCACCGCGACCCGGTTCCCGAGGGTCATCGCCTCGGTCTGGTCGTGGGTGACGTAGATCGTCGTCGTGCCGAGCCGCGACTGCAGCTGGGCGAGCTGGGTCCGCATCTGCACCCGCAGCTTCGCGTCGAGGTTGGAGAGCGGCTCGTCGAGGAGGAAGGCCTTCGGGTCGCGCACGATCGCGCGGCCCATCGCGACCCGCTGGCGCTGGCCGCCGGAGAGGTTTGCCGGCCGCCGGTCGAGGTGCTGCTCGAGGTCGAGGATCTCCGCCGCCTCCTCGACTTTGCGTTCGACCTCCGACTTCTCCGTCTTGGCCAGCTTCAGCGCGAAGCCCATGTTCTCGCGCACGGTCATGTGCGGGTAGAGCGCGTAGTTCTGGAAGACCATCGCGATGTCGCGATCCTTCGGCGCCCGCTCGTTCACCCTCTCGCCGTCGATCTTGACCTCGCCGTCGGAAATCTCCTCGAGGCCGGCGATCATCCGCAGCGCGGTCGACTTGCCGCACCCCGACGGACCGACGAGGATCATGAACTCGCCGTCGCCGATGTCGAGGTTCATCTCCTTGACGGCCTCGTAGCCGTCAGGGAAAACCTTGGTCACTCCGTCGAGAACAATCTCCGCCATCGAGGTCTGCTTCCTCCGTCCCGCTCATGAAGTGCCCCGCGGAGAGGCCGCCTAAACCAAGCGATGACAGCGGTAAGGCCACCCCTGGACCCCCGAAACAGTTTGGCGGCATCAGCGCGGGGTAGTTCCTAGATGCCATCCCGGCATTGAGGAGGAATGCCGGCACAGAGGAGGAGAGAACGTGCGCTACCTGATTGCGTTGGGACTAGCCCTGGCGACCCTCGGACTCGCGGCTTGTGGGGGAGGCGATGACGGTGGCGGCGGTGCGGAGGCCAAAGCCCTTGATCCGTCCGAAGCCAAAGACGCGTCCGGAAAGGTCACCTGGTGCATCGGCAAAGACACCAGCGGTGCCTTCACCACCGCGGTGGAGACCTTCAACGAAGAAAACCCGAAAGTCGAAGCCGAGCTGCTCGAACTGCCGGAAAGCGCCGACATCCAGCGCGAACAGCAGATCCAGCGCCTGCGGGCGGAATCGAGCGAGTGCGACCTGCTTGGCATGGACGTGATCTGGACCGCCGAGTACGCCGCCGCGGGCTGGCTCTACGACCTGACCTCGGTGGTCGAGGAACACGAAGGCGAGTTCATCCCCTCGACCGTCGAAACGACCGAGTACGAAGGCAAGAAGTGGGCGCTTCCGTTCAACACCAACGCCGGCTTCCTCTTCTACCGGACCAATGAAGTGCCGAAACCGCCGACGACCTGGGAACAGGTCTACAAAGACGCCCAGGCGGACAACGGCCTCGTCTATCAGGGCGAACGGTACGAGGGCCTGACGGTCAACTTCCTCGAGCTCCTCTACAGCGCCGGCGGCAAAGTCCTCTCGGAGGACGGCGAAACGGTGGAAATCGACTCTCCCGAGACTCGCGAAGTGCTCGAGTTCATGAGCGAAGGGATCCAGGACGGCGCGGTGACGAAAGCCGTCACCACCTACGAAGAGGAGAGCTCGCGGCGGGCCTTCGAGGCCGGCAAAGCCACCTTCATGCGCAACTGGCCGTACGCCTACGCGCTGGGCAAAGAATCGAACATCGGCGAAGAATTCGAAGTGACCAAATTCCCCGGCTTCGGCGGCAACGAAGGGGCTGGTGTGGTTGGCGGCTACAACCTCGGTATCTCCGCCTACACCGACAACCCGGAGGGCTCGCTCGCCTTCGCCGAATTCCTCACCACCGAGCCGGTGCAGAAGGAAATGTTCCTGAAAGCGACGCTGCCGGCGGTGGCGACGGCCGTTTACCAGGACCCCGAAGTGCAGAAAGAAATCCCCTTCACCGAGGAACTCCTGAAAGCGGTAGAACAGGCGCAGGCGCGGCCGGTCTCGCCCGTCTACTCGGAAATCTCCGAAGCCATCTTCAACAACGTCTTCGAGGTTCTCCAGGGCCGCGGCTCGGCCGACGGGGCAACTTCGAAAATGCAGTCTGAAATCGAGTCCGCCCTGCAGAGGTTCTAGTGGAGGGGAAGGCCGAGAGGCTTCCCCTTCCCCGCCGCCGGCGGCGCTCCCTCTTCCGGGAGGAGCGCCGCCTCGGGTCGGCGATGCTGGTTCCGTCGCTGGCGGTGATCGCTCTCGTCGCCGCGTACCCGATCGGGTACGCGATCTGGCTTTCGCTGAACGAATACAGCGTCATCACGCCGGGCCTGTCGCGGTTCGTCGGGCTCGACAACTACCTCGACGCCCTCGGCTCGGCGGAGTTCTGGGACGCGATGAAAACCACCGTCCTCTTCACCGTCATCTCGGTCGGCCTCGAGCTCGTGATCGGGCTGGCGATGGCGCTCGTGATGCACCGGGCATTCCGCGGCAGGGCGCTGCTGCGGGCCGTCGTCCTGGTGCCCTGGGCGGTCCTCACGGTCGTCACCGCGATCACCTGGCGGACCATGTTCGAATCGGAACTGGGCTTCGTCAACACCACCCTGAGCGCGCTCGGGCTCCCCGGCGGGGACGTCGTCTGGCTCGGGGAAGAAGGCTACGCGCTGGCGGTGATGATCCTCGCCGACGTCTGGAAAACGGCGCCGTTCATGGCGCTGCTCATCCTTGCCGGCCTGCAGGGCATCTCCCAGGACCTCTACGACGCGGCGAAGGTTGACGGAGCAAGCACCTGGCAGCGCTTTCGCCGCATCACCCTGCCGCTGCTGGTGCCGGCGATCACGGTGGCGCTGATCTTCCGCACCCTCGACGCGCTCCGCGTCTTCGACCTTCCCTACGTCCTGACCAAAGGCGCTAACGGGACCGAAACGCTCTCGCTGATCGCCCAGAACGAACTGGTGACCAACCGCAACACCGGGCTCGGGTCCGCCCTCGCGGTGCTCACCTTCCTCACCGTGATGGTGATCTCGTTCCTCTACATCCGCTTCATGGGCGGCAACATCCGCGCCCTGACCCAGGAAGAGAAGTAGGCGATGAGGCGTTGGCTGATATGGCTGGCGGTGGCGGCGACGATCGTCTTCTGCCTGTTCCCCTTCTACTGGCTGGTCAACACCTCGCTGAAGAGCGGGTCCGACCTCTCCAGCGCCAACCTCCTCCCGCCCAGCCCGACGCTCGACAACTACACCTCGATCTTCGAGGACGACGCCTTCGTGATGGCGCTCCGCAACAGCGCCATCGTCGCCGGCAGCGTCACCATCCTCTCGCTCCTGATCGGCTCCTTCGCCGGCTACGCGCTGGCCCGGCTGCACCTCCCGTTCAAGTTCCTGATCCTCGCGATCCTGCTCTCGATCTCCACCTTCCCGCCGATCGCGATCGCCGCGCCGGTGTTCGAAATCTGGACCGACATCGGCCTCTACAACACCTACCTCGGGCTGATCCTGCCCTGCCTCGCCTTCGGCCTGCCGTTAACCGTGTACATCCTCGCCTCGTTCTTCCGCGACATCCCGAAAGAGCTGGAGGAGGCGGCGCTGATCGACGGCGCCACCCGCTTCCAGGCGTTCCGCAAGGTCGTGGTGCCGCTGGGGGCGCCGGGCGTCGTCACCGCCGGGCTGCTCGTCTTCATCTTCGCCTGGAACGAGTTCCTCTTCGCGATCACCCTCACCAGCACGCCCGACCGCCGCCCGGTGCCGGCGGCGATCGCCTTCTTCACGGGCAGCACCCAGTTCGAGCTACCGCTGGGAACGATCAGCGCCGCCTCGGTGATCGTGACGATCCCCCTCGTCGTCCTGGTCCTGATCTTCCAGCGCCGCATTGTCGCCGGCCTCACGGCCGGCGCGGTCAAGGGATGATGGCGTGCCGCATCCGACTTTGAACACAGCGGGGTGTGTCCAATCTCGGCAGCGTCAATTACGTGCCTGACCTCGACTTAGTTCTCTCGCCGGACGGCTGGCCGTACGCCAGCTCCGCGCTGGGCCGCTACCACGCGCTCTTCGGGCGCGACTCGCTGATCACCTCGCTGCAGGTGTTGCCGGCGCGGCCCGAGGTCGGTCGCGCGACCCTGCGGGCGCTGGCGCGTCTGCAGGGCAAAGTGGAGGACTCGGCGACCGACGAGGAACCGGGGAAGATCGTCCACGAGTGGTGGCCCCAGGCGCCCGAGTGGCTGGTCACGGCGGGCTGGCCGGTGCGCGAGGGCGAGCTCCGCTACTTCGGCTCGGCCGACTCGACCTCCTGGTTCCTGGTCCTGCTGGCTTCGCTCGGCGACCGCTCGCTCGCCGAGGAGCTGGCGCCGGTCTGGCGAGCGGCTGGCGAATGGCTGGAGCGGGCGCTCGACCGCGGCGGCGGGCTCGTCCGCCATGGCCCGCGCCGCGCCGGCGGCGGGCTGGCCCAGCAGGGCTGGCGCGACGCCGAGGACCCGACCGACCCGGGCAACCACGGCGCCGGCATCCTCACCGCCGCGGGGGAGGTCCCGCCGCCGCCCCTCGCCGACGCCGACAGCCAGGCCGTGGCGGTCGTCGCCTTGCGCGCCCTCGCAGTCCTCTCAGGCCGGGAGCGCTGGCAGGAGGAGGCGGCGCGGCTGAGCGCCACGGTCGCGCGGGAGTTCGACGCCGAGACCATGGCCGTCGACCGCGACGGGAAGAAGGTGCCGGGCGCCGGCTCCCAGGTCGGCTGGTTGCTGTGGGCGGGAGTGTTCGACGGCGAGCGGCTCGATCGCGCCGCCGAGCGCCTGACCCGCTCCGACGTCCTCACCGAGTGGGGCCTGCGAACCCTCTCCTCCGAACACCCCCTCTACGCCCCCGACGCCTACCACCGCGGCGCGATCTGGCCTTTTGACTCCTGGCTTGGCTGGGGCGGCCTGCGGGCGGCGGGCCGAGCGGAGGCGGAGCCGCTCCGCCGCGGCGTCCTCGCCGCGATCGATCGCCTCGGCGACGCGCCGGAGCTCTACGCGGCGACGCCCGAGGGACCGAAGCCGATCCCCGTAGCCAACCGGCTCCAGGCCTGGACCCTCGGGGCGCGCTGGGCGCTGGAGAGCGAGTGGGACGGTCGAGCCGCCGCGCTGTTCTAGCGGCGAACCTCGATCGGTGCCCGAACGCTCTCGCCGTCAGGGCTTCGTAGCTCGATCTCTTCCAGCGATCCGTCGTCGGCGACGCCGGTCACCGGGTGGACCAGGGCGCGGTCCTTGTCGAGGTCGACGAGGAGGATGTGGCCGGCCGCGGCCCAGGCGCGGGTGCCGGCTTCCCCGAATCCGGTCGGCGGTTCGGTGCGCAGCTTGCCGGCGGCGCCGGAGACGACGTAGTCGATCCCGTCCACCTGGGCATGCTGGAAATTGTGCTCGTGGCCGCTGAGCACGAGCCGCACCCCCGCCTGCTCGAACATCGGCACCAGCCGTTCGACCATCCCCGTCGTGTTGCCGTGCTCGGGGCCGGCGCAGAAGGGCGGGTGGTGGGAGAACGGGATCCGCCAGCGGGGGACGCCGGGACCCGCGTGCAGCGCCCGCTCGACCCACTCGGCGTGGGCGGGGTCGTCGAAGAAGTGCTCGCGGCCGATCTCCCCGGCCAACGAGGTGTCGATGCAGATGAACTCGGCCTCGGCGCCGACGCGGAGGCAGTAGAAGAGCCCCGGGTCGAGCGAGGCGCGACCCGCCTCGACCCCCGGCCGGAACCGCTCCCGCAGGTAGAAGTTGTCGTCGAGCTGGTCGCGGTCGTCGGAGCTCTCGGTATCGGCGACGTCGTGGTTGCCCACGGTCGGGAAGACCGGCACGCGGTTGATCACGTAGCGGTAGGGCTCGTAGAAGCTCGCGTACCAGTCGTCGTCCTCGTTGCCCGAGCCGGTCGTGTCCTTGCCGAGGTAGACGTTGTCCCCGGTGGTGAGGACGAGGAGGACGTCGCCGTGGTCGCAGGCGCGCTCGAGCGCACGGGCCAGCCCGATCTGCCGCTGCGCGTTCTCGTCGCCGGTGAGGATGCCGACGCCGAAGTCGCCGAGGACGGCGAACCTGATCGGCTCGTCGGCGTCGGTTGCGGGGAAGGTGCGGAAGCGGTTCTCGTAGCGGCGACCGGCGGGAGCGAGCGTGCGCCGCTCCAGGTCCCAGTCCCACAGCTCCCCCTCCGCCCAGGCCTGCCCGTCGACCAGGACGCGGTAGGTGTACTCGGTCCCCGGTACGAGGTCGCGAATCCAGGCGTAGTTCGCCTCCG
Organism: Solirubrobacterales bacterium; assembly: GCA_035765335.1. Lineage (GTDB taxonomy): Bacteria > Actinomycetota > Thermoleophilia > Solirubrobacterales > 70-9 > VAYN01. Next base: position 89,643 of record DASTXV010000070.1, on the reverse strand, counting down.
CGGTCTCCACGCGCGCGACCACCTCTCCGCCGCGCTCCACCTCCACCACGGCCTCGCCGTATGGCTCGGAGCTGAGCCCGATCGTCCCGGTCCGCTCCCCCGCCACCTCGCGCAGCTCCTCGTCGTCGACGATCCGCCACTCCCCGTAGGGCGAGTCCCCCCGCCGGAAGTAGAACCCGCCCCAGCCGACCAGCGCCTCCTCCGCCCCGACGTCGATCAGGTGCAGAAACGGCTCGAAGTGGACCTCCGGTGCCATGACCGACTGATAGCCGGAAAGGGCGGGTTCGAATCTCCTAGTAAGGGGCGCGAAGGTCCTCGAACATCGGGAAGTGCTTGATGTTGCGGGTGGCCAACCCGATATCGAGCGCTTCTGCGGTCGCGGCGATCGCGAGGTCGGCGACGCCGATGCCGGGATGGCTCCTGCGCCAGCGGCGGCCCAGCTCGCCGGCCCGCCGGGACACCGATTCGCTGACGGGAACCCAGGCGATCAGGGCGAACAGCCGGTCGGCCCCTCGGCGCTCCGAGGATCGCAGGCCCTGGATGACCTCGATCCTGCTGATCTCCGAACAGGACGGACGGGCATCCAGACCGGCGAGATATTCGGACGCGTCCTCGGACCCCCGCAGGTGGTCCACCAGGATGCTGGTGTCGAGGACGATGCTCAACGCTCGAGGCGAGAGAGACGCTCGGCATCCGCGCGGCGGAAGTCCTCCACGTACTCCCCACCCTCTTCCAGGTAGGGCGCGATGCCCGCGCTCTTTCCAACCGCATCCATCCACTGCTGTCGCCAAGCGGCCGCGTCCCGCTCCTCCTGCGCCAGGTAAACGTCAACGGCGCGACGGATGACCATTGAACGCGTAGTGCCCTCGGCCGCGGCGCGCTCGTCCAGTCGCGCGGTCTGGGTGTCATCAAGGTAGATCTGGGTTCGATTCACGATGTATGAGTATACATCGCGCTAGACCGCAGCGGCGACCAGACGCGACATCACTTCGACCGCTTGGTCGTCGTCGAGGCCCTGCGCCTGACTGAGGTCCTGCCAGGTGCCGAAGGCGAGGGCGTGGCCGATTGCGGCGCGGGTGCGCTTGGCGGCGTTGCCGCGCAGGCGCCTTCCCTGCATCAGCACCTCGCGGGCCTCTCCGAGGAAGTAGCGGAAGCTGCCCATCAGCTCGTCGATGATCGGGACGGTGGGCGCGTCCCGATGGAGCTTGTCGAGCATCCCCTCGGTCCGGCGGTAGTAGGCGTAGAGCTCGGTCAGGGCGGTGTCGAGGCGTTGGGCGGGATTCTCGATCGCGGCCCAGGCGCCGATGTCCGGCGGCGGGTTCGCCGCGGCCCAGTGGGCGGAGCAGGCGCCGAATAGCGCCCGCTCGTCGGGGAAATGCCGGTAGAGGGTGGAGCGGCGGACGCCGGCGTGCTCGGCAACCGCGCTCATCGAAGTGCGGGCGGGTCCGAGGGAGCCGTGCAGCTCGACCGCGCTTTCGGTGATCCGCAGCCGCGTCTGCGCCTCCGCTTCGGCGCGGCGCCTCTTCTCGTACTTTCGCTTTTGCTCGGACATGGGTGTACGGTGAATATTGACAGATGCGTCAACAGGCGTTAGCGTTTTCATGCGACAGCGATGTTCCGTGAAATTTAGGAGGAGAGAAAGATGGCAACGGTGATCGGTCCCAGCGACGGCAAGGCAGGCTTCCTCGGCAGCATCGGGGTGCGGTTCATGATCGACGGCGAGGACGCGGGCGGCGACTTCTCCCTGGTCGAACACCCCCTCTCCCCCCGCGCCCTGGCGGCACCGCTGCACCGGCACACCCGCGAGGACGAGTACAGCTTCGTGCTCGAGGGCCGGATGGGTGGGCTGCTCGGCGACGACGTCGTCGAGGCCGGCCCCGGCGAGCTCGTCTTCAAGCCGCGCAACGAGTGGCACACCTTCTGGAACGCCGGCGAGGAGCCCTGCCGGATCCTCGAGATCATCGCCCCGGCGGGCTTCGAGCACTTCTTCGAGGAGCTGGTCGACATGGGCGGCTCCCTCAAGGCGGCCCCCGAGGAGCTGGGCGCCCTCAGCGAGCGCTACGGCCTGGAAATGAAACCGGAGAGCGTCCCGGAGCTGCTGGAGCGTTTCGGCCTGGTCATCGGCGAGCCGGTAGAGGGTGCGCTCGCGCTTTCCTAGGACGACGCAACTTCTCCTGCCCATGCCGGTTTAATCAGGCGGCATGAGCAGGAGGCTGCGACCAATCGTCCTAACCGTCGTGGCGGCGGCGCTTCTTCCCGTCCCCGCGGCCGAGGCCTTCAGCGAAGTAGGCAACCCCTGCGTGGGCGACGACACCGAGGTCGGGGCCACGATGATCGCCCTGACGAACCAGGGCAGCGAGCCCTTCATGCAGCCGAACGTGCCTCCCGAAGGCAAATCGGTCATCACCCGCTGGCGGGTACTGGTCGGGCCCGGGATCGGTCCGCTCCAGCAGCAACTGATCGCCTCGCATCAGGTGGGCGAAGAAGAAGACATCAGGGTCGGCGAAAGCGCGATTGAGACGGTGGGCGCCGGCAGCAACGAGTTCGCCACCCGCATTCCCGTTTCCGAATACGACCACATCGGCCTGCGCGGGCCGGCGGAGACGCTGATCTGTCATCGGGAGATGAACGTGGCCGGCCGGGTGAAAGGCAACTGGGCGACCGGGGAGACGCGCCACTTCGAAGTGCTCGTCCACGTCGGCGTCCCGGTCGTCGCCAGGGTCGAGCCCGACCGCGACGGCGACGGCCACGGCGACGAGACCCAGGACGGCTGCCCGACCAGCGCCGCCCTGCAGACGCCGTGCCCGCTCCTCACCGTGAGGACGCGGCGCGAGGTGAAGCCGAACGCGATCCTCGTCCGCGTCACCACCAGCAACGAATCCGCGGTTCAGGTCCTGGGCCGGGTCGGCTGGCAGATGAAAGCCCGCTACCGCGTCTTCGGCCTCGGCGAGAAAACCCCGCGGATGATCCCGGCCGGCGGCACGGGCGTCTTCCGGCTGCGGCTCTGGCCGGCGGTCAAGCGCCGCCTGGAGCAGATGCCCCCGCGGCGGAGCCTGCGGGTGAAGGTGGCGGTCGGCGTCACCGACGCCTTTGGAGCGGTGATCAGGAAGCGGCTGCTCGTGCGGCTGCCGGGGGGCGGCGAGCCGAGATGACCCGCAAACTGCGGTAGTTCCACTCGCTGGACGCCGCGTCCGGCGCTGCTACCCTCCGCGGGTAGGCAAGGTTGCCTGCGCGTCCGTCTTCTATTGGCAGCGAGGAAAACGCGCTTTGACTCCCGACCAGGGGTTCAGCTTCGATCGCCAGGGGCCGCGCGAGGAATGCGGCGTCTTCGGCGTATACGCACCCGGGCACGACGTGTCCCGCCTCGCCTACTTCGGGCTCTACGCGCTGCAGCACCGGGGGCAGGAGTCGGCCGGGATCGCCACCTGCGAGGGCGGGATGATCACCACCATGCGGGACTCCGGCCTCGTCTCCCAGGTCTTCGACGAGGAGAAGCTGCGGGCGCTGGAGGGGGACATGGCGATCGGCCACGTCCGTTACTCGACCACCGGCGGCGGCTCCTGGGAGAACGCGCAGCCGATCTGGCGCGACGACGGCCGCGAGGTCGCGCTCGCCCACAACGGCAACCTCACCAACGCGGTCGAGCTCTGGGGCGAGCTGAAGGAGCAGGGGCTGCAGTTCCGCGGCACCTCCGACTCGGAGATCATGGCCGCGCTGCTCTCCTCCCATGGCGGCAAGATGATCGAGGACGCCGTCGCCGACGTGATGCCGCGATTGCAGGGCGCTTACTCGACCGTGGTGATGACCAAGCGGGCGATCGTCGCCTTCCGCGACCCGCACGGGATCCGGCCGCTCAGCCTCGGCCGCCTCGGCGACCGCTTCGTCGTCGCCTCCGAGAGCTGCGCCTTCGACATCATCGGCGCCAAGCTGATGCGCGAGGTACACCCTGGCGAGATGGTCTCGCTGACCGAGCGCGGGCTGGAGACGCGGCAGGTCGTGAAGACGGACCGGCGCGCCACCTGCGTCTTCGAGCACATCTACTTCTCCCGTCCCGACAGCCGCCTCGAGGGCAAGGTCCTGCAGCAGTCGCGCGGGCGGATGGGCGAGATCCTCTGGCGCGAGGCGCCGGTCGAGGCCGACCTGGTGATCGCGGTGCCGGACTCGGGCAACCCGGCGGCGGCCGGATTCGCGCGCGCCTCCGGGATTCCCCGCGACGACGGCCTGATCAAGAACCGATACGTGGCGCGGACCTTCATCCAGCCGGGCCAGGAGCTGCGCAAGCACGGCCTGCGGCTGAAGTTCAACCCGCTGCCGGAGATCGTCGCCGGCCAGCGCCTCGTCGTCGTCGACGACTCGATCGTCCGCGGCAACACCACCCGTCAGATCGTCGGCATGCTGCGCGACGCCGGCGCCAGCGAGGTGCACCTGCGGATCTCGGCGCCGCCGATCCGCAACCCCTGCCACTACGGCGTCGACATGTCGACCCGCGAGGAGATGATCGCCCACAACCGCTCGATCGAAGAGGTCGCCGACGAGCTCGAGGCCGACAGCCTCGCCTACCTCTCGATGGCCGGCGTCTACGAGGCGATCGAAGGCGACCCCGGCGAGCACTGCGACGCCTGCTTCACGGGTCATTACCCGTTGGGCGACCCGGACGAGGCGGACGGCAAATTCGCCCTGGAGATGGCCAGCGGGATCTGAAGGCGCGGCCGCCCGAGGCGACCGCACCTTGTTCAGCGCTTCAGCTCACATCGAAACCCAGAGCGGTTCCGGAGTTGTGACTGTGTAGGCGCCGTTCCAGTTGGCGTTCCCTTCGGGACAGAGCGCGTTCCCGCCTGTCTTGACCAGGGTGCCGAACCAGTCGATTGTCGCCATCGGCCCGCCTGTGAGGATCCCGGTGTGGCCCGGGTCGTACCGGCAGTGCCGTCCGTTGACTTTCCAGCGCATTGTGATTTCGGTATTTGTCAGGGTCAGTGTTCCGTCGTGCGTCCAGAACGGCAGATCGATGACCTCGATGTCGAGTGTGCCGTTTTTGACCGCGATCACTTCCACTTCTTCGGGTCCCTGGTGGCAATTGCCGAAGATCAGCACGTTGACGATTGCCCCGAGCGGAATTTCTGTCTGCTGCTCGGTGTTGGCGTCGATTGTCGAGAATGTGCACTGGACGACGCCGGCCGGGGTCGCGATGTTGAGCACGGTCCCCGGCTCCAGGTTGGCGTGGATCCTCTGTCCCGCCGGGTAGATGTGGTTCGGTTCGCAGATCGGCAGTTCGCCGAATGTTGTCGGCTGTTTGCAGAGCGACGTCGGTGTCGCCGCTGCCGTGCCGGCGCCGATGAACGCCATCAGCGCGGTCGCGGCCACCATCGCGAGACCGAGGATCTTGAGGTGCTTCATCTTCATCTCTCCCTTTGCCCGGCGATCTCGGTCGCCGGGTGTTGATATTGGAAGAGACCGGAGTAGCACCCTCTTGGCTTTTAGTCAAGGAAACTTTCGCAACCGCTTTCGACAAGATGCGCGCGTGAGCGCGTTTCGGATCGTCGTCCTCGCCTCGGGCAGCGGCACCAACCTGCAGGCGATCCTCGACAAGCTGCACGGGCGGGGGTTGGTCGAGGTTGTCGGCGTCGGCTCCGACAAGCCGGCCGCCGGGGCGCTGGAACGTGCGGTGAGCGCGGGGATCGACACCGCGGTGTTCCCCGCAGACGCCTACGCCGACCGCATGGCGCGCGACGCGGCGATGGGCGACTGGGTCGAAGCCCACCATCCCGGCCTGGTCGTGCTCGCCGGCTACATGCAGCTGCTGACCGAACCGTTCGTCGCCCGCTTCGCGGGGCACATCGTCAACATCCACCCCGCCCTGCTGCCGGCTTTCCCCGGTCTCGACGCGATCGGACAGGCCCTCGAGGCGGGGGTCCAGGAGACCGGCGTCACCGTTCATTTCGTCGACGAGGGGATCGACACCGGTCCGGTGATCGTGCAGCGACGGGTGCCGGTCCCGGTCGGCCGCGAGCGAGCTGTGCTGGAGGCGGCCGTCCACAACGTCGAGCACGATCTCTACCCGGAGGCGATCCGCATGATCGCGGAGGGCAGGGTTAGGATCGACTCCAGCGACCCGCGCAAGGTCGCGATCGATGACTGATCCCGCCACCGAAACCCAGCAGGAGCGCCTCGGCGAGGGCCAGGTCCGCGTGCGCCGGGCGCTGATCTCGGTCTCCGACAAGACCGGGGTGGCGGATTTCGCCAAGGGACTGGCCACACTGGGGGTCGAGATCCTCTCGACCGGCGGCACCGCGACGGCGCTGCGCGAGGCGGGGCTCGAGGTCACCGACGTCTCCGAGTTCACCGGCCAGGAAGAGATCCTCGGCGGCCGGGTGAAGACGCTGCACCCGCGGCTGCACGCGGCGCTGCTGGCGCGGCGCGGCGACCCCGAGCACATGGCGACGCTGGAGCGCGAGGGGATCGAGCCGATCGACATCGTCTGCGTCAACCTCTACCCCTTCGAGCAGACCGTCGCCGGGCACGACGTCGCCCACGAGGTGGCGATCGAGAACATCGACATCGGCGGCCCGACGATGATCCGGGCGGCGGCGAAGAACCACGAGAGCGTCGCGGTGATCGTCAAACCGGAGTCCTACGATGCGGTCTGCGCCGAGCTGGAAGAGAGCGGCGGCGAGATCTCGGCCGCCACCCGCCACTGGCTCGCCAACGAGGCTTTCGCCCAGACCGCCCGCTACGACGCCGCGATCAGCCGCTGGTTCTCGATGGAGTACGAGGAGTTCCCCGAACACCTGGCGGTCGCTTACGAGAAGGTGCTCGACCTCTCCTACGGCGAGAACCCCCACCAGCGGGCGGCGCTCTACGCCGAGCAGGGGCTGCGCAGCCACATCCTCTCCCGCTGCTCGAAGCTGCACGGGCGGGCGCTCTCCTTCAACAACGTCCTCGACCTCGACTCGGCGCGGAGCCTGGTCGGCGATTTCGAGCAGCCGGCCTGCGTGATCGTCAAGCACAACAACCCCTGCGGGGTGGCAATCGGCGCCGACGCGCTCGAGGCCTACCTGAAGGCGCTCGCCTGCGATCCGATCTCGGCCTACGGCGGGGTCATCGCGATCAACCGGCCGATCGGCCGCGAGCTCGCCGAGGAGCTGCACAAGAACTTCGTCGAGGTGCTGAGCGCGCCGGGCTACGAGGACGGGGCGCTGGACGTGCTCACGCAGAAGGAGGCGATCCGGATCCTCTGCGAGGAGGAGCGCCGAGAGGCCGACGCCTCAGAACGCGACGTCAAGCGCGTGATGGGCGGGCTGCTGATCCAGGATCGCGACGGCGATCCCGAGCCGCGGGAGATCATGGAGGCGGTCACCGGCAACGGGCCGACCGAGGAGCAGTGGCAGGACATGCTCTTCGCCTGGACCGTCTGCCGCCGCGTCCGCTCCAACGCGATCGTGCTCGCCAAGGGCGGCGCCACCCTCGGCATCGGCGCCGGCCAGATGAGCCGCGTCGACTCCGTCCGCCTCGCCGTCGAGAAGTGCCGCGAGGCCCGCGGCGCCGAGGCCGATTCCCTCCTCGCCGGCTCGGCCCTCGCCTCCGATGCCTTCTTCCCCTTCGCCGACGGCCCCGAGCTGGCGATCCAGGCCGGCACCACCGCCGTGATCCAGCCCGGCGGCTCCAAACGCGACGCCGAGGTGATCGAGGCCTGCGAGGGGGCCGGCGTGGCGATGGTCTTCACGAAGCACCGGCACTTCCGGCACTAGCTCGCGGTCTCGACCGCCTTCCCCAGCCGCTCCCAGTCGACCTCGCGGAAGTTGTGCATCGGGCAGTACTTGGGCCCGCACATCGAGCAGAACTCGGCGGTCTTGAAATAGTCGTCGGCGAGGGTCTGGTCGTGCATCGAGCGCGCCGTCTCAGGGTCGAGGGCGAGCTCGAACTGGCGGTTCCAGTCGAAGGCGAAGCGGGCTTCGGAGAGTTCGCGGTCCCAGGCGGCGGCGCGCCTGTCGCCGCGGGCGAGGTCGGCTGCGTGGGCGGCGATCCGGTAGGCGATCAGGCCTTGCTTCACGTCCTCGGCGTCGGGCAGGCCGAGGTGCTCCTTCGGCGTCACGTAGCAGAGCATCGAGGTGCCGTGCCAGCCGACGATCGCGGCCCCGATCGCGCTGGTGATGTGGTCGTAGCCGGGCGCGATGTCGGTGACCAGGGGGCCGAGCGTGTAGAAGGGCGCTTCGTGGCAGTGACGCTGCTGCTTGGCGACGTTGCGCTCGAGCTGGTCGAGCGGGATGTGCCCCGGCCCCTCGACCATCACCTGCACGTCGCGCTCCCAAGCGCGCTCGGTCAGCCTGCCGAGCGTGCGCAGCTCGGCGAACTGCGCCGCGTCGGAGGCGTCGGCGATCGAGCCCGGCCGCAGGCCGTCGCCAAGCGAGATCGTGACGTCGTAACGGCGGCAGATCTCGAGGATTTCGTCGAAGGCCTCGTAGAGCGGGTTCTCGCGCAGGTGCTCGACCATCCACCGCGCCAGCACGCCGCCGCCGCGGGAGACGATCCCGGTCACCCGTCGCCGGCAGAGTTGCAGGTGCTCCAGCCGCACCCCGGCGTGGATCGTCATGTAGTCGACTCCCTGGCGCGCCTGGTGCTCGATCGTCTCCAGCAGCAGCTCGGCGCTGAGGTCCTCGATCCGCTTCACCCGCTCCAGCGCCTGGTAGATCGGCACCGTCCCGATCGGCACCGTCGCCGCGGCGAGGATCGCCTCCCTGGTCTCGTCGATCCGCTTGCCGGTCGAGAGGTCCATCGCCGTGTCGGCGCCCCAGCGCTCGGAGACGGTCAGCTTCTCCACCTCCTCGGCGACCGAGGAGGTGGTCGGCGAGCTGCCGATGTTGGCGTTCACCTTGACCCGCGCCTTCAGGCCGATCGCCATCGGGTCGAGGGTCGCGTGGCCGACGTTGGCGGGGATGATCATGCGGCCGCGGGCGACCTCCTCGCGGACCGTCTCGGGCGGCAGCTGCTCCCGCTCGGCGACGCGCTCCATCTCGGGCGAGACGACGCCCTGGCGGGCGAGGTGCATCTGCGTCCGGCACTCGGCGTCGGCGGCGAACGCACTGCGGTTCTGGTCAGGCATATATCGCTCCCTTCGCTGGCATTACCCAGATCAGGTTCGGCGGGTGGTGGAGCTAGGAAGCGCCATCTCAGCCCCTTTCAGGGGCCCCCCGGCATTTTGGATTCAGCACGAGCCTATACGCGCTCGGGCGGCGGCGAGGGTCAGGCCAGCGCCCGCTGCTTTTCGCTCGCGCGCATCACGTGCTTGCAGACCTGCTCCGGCTCGTCGGCGACGACCAGGAGCTCTTTGTCGCCGGGGGAGATCAGGCCGTTGTTCTCGAGGCCCAGATCGATCCACTCGAGCAGCGGGTCCCAGAACTCGGAGTCGACGAGGATCGTCGGGAAAGAGTAGATGCGGCGGGTCTGGATCAGGGTCAGGGACTCGAACATCTCGTCGAGGGTCCCGAAGCCGCCGGGCATCATCACGAAGGCGCGGGCGAAGCGGACGAACATCAGCTTGCGGGCGAAGAAGTAGTGGAATTCGTACTGGCGGTTTACGTAGGGGTTGATGTGCTGCTCGTGCGGGAGTTCGATGTTGAGCCCGACCGAGAGGCCGCCGGCCTCGGCCGCACCGCGGTTCGCGGCTTCCATCAGCCCCGGGCCGCCGCCGGTGATCACCGTGTAGCCGTGGTGGGTGAGGCAGGCCCCCGTCTCACGGGCGAGCTCGTACCAGCGGTGGCCCTCCGGAACCCGGGCAGAGCCGAAGATCGAGACCCCTTCGTCGATGTCGCGGAGCGCGTGGAAGGCGCCTTCGACCTCTTTGTGGATGCGGTCGAGGCGCCGTTCGTCGTCGCTGACCTTGTCGACGGGAACGCGCAGCAGGTGCTGGTCGTGCCGCATCCCGTCGCTGCCGCTTGCTCCGTCTCGACCTCCCATGCCAAAAGTAGAGCACACCGGCGAATGCCCCCGGCGGGACTCGAACCCGCGCCGCGCGGCTTAAAAGGCCGCCGCTCTAACCAGCTGAGCTACAGGGGCGAATTGCCCATGGTAGAGGGAGCCTGAGTGCCGTGCCGGGAGCTTCAGGAGAGGTCGGGGAGGCCCTCGTAGGCGGTCGAGGCCTCGGCGTGGGTGCGGCGGGGGATGCGGCCGGCGCGGTGGGCGAGGTGGCCGGCCTCGACGCCGCGGCGCAGCGCGGTCGCCATCGCCACCGGGTCGGCGGCGCCGAAGATGGCGCTGGCGGCGAGGATGGCGTCGCAGCCGAGCTCCAAGGCCTGGGCGGCGTCGGAGGCGGTGCCGATGCCGGCGTCGAGGATGACCGGGACCTCGGCGCGCTCGGTGATGATCGCGATGTTGTACGGGTTGCGGATGCCGGCGCCGGAGCCGATCGGGGAGCCGAGCGGCATCACCGCGGCGCAGCCGGCCTCCTCGAGGCGGCGGGCGAGGATCGGGTCGTCGTTGGTGTAGGGGAGGACGGTGAAGCCGTCGGCGACGAGTTGTTCGGCGGCGTCGACGAGCTCGACCGCGTCGGGGTAGAGGGTGCGGTCGTCGCCGATCACCTCGAGCTTGATCCAGTCGGTCCCGAAGGCCTCGCGGGCGAGCTTGGCGGTGCGGACGGCGTCGCGGGCGGTGTAGCAGCCGGCGGTGTTGGGGAGGACGAAGAGGCCGAGGCGGTCGATCACGTCGAGGACCGATCCCTCGGCGGCGGGGTCGACCCGGCGCAGGGCGACGGTGACGATCTCGGTCCCTGAGGCTGCAAGCGCCGCTTCCATCTGCTCCAGCGAGCGGAAGCCGCCGGTGCCGGCGATCAGCCGCGAGCCCCACTCGCGGCCGCCCAGCTCCCAGGAGTCGGCGCCGCCCTGGATCGCCGCCAGCACCTCAACCGCCTGCCCCTCACGGAGCGGCGTCCGCCCCCACGCCCCGTGGGGGACGACCTCGCCGTCGAGGGCGACCGCGATCCCGCGTCCCCCCTCCCCGGCGCCGGACTCGCGCACGGCAAGGTCCAGCGTCGCCCCCTCCGGGAGCTCGCGCGGCTCGCCGTTCAGCTCGATCCTCATCGCGCCACCTCCGCGACGAGGAGGTCGGCGACGGCCTGGGCCGCCAGCGGCGCCAGGAGGATGCCGTTGCGGTAATGACCGGTGGCGAGGACAAGGCCGTCGATCGCGCCGGGGCCGACGAGGGGGAGGTTGTCGGGGGTGCCGGGACGAAGGCCGGCGGTGGCGCCGACGAGCTCCATCTCGGCGACGTCGGGGAGCAGGCGGTAGGCCTCCCGCAGGAGCTCGTGGACCCCGCCGGCGGTGACGGCGGTGTCGAAGCCCATTTCTTCGACGGTTGCGCCGACGACGAGGCGGCCGTCGGGGCGCGGCACCAGGTACACGCGCTCGGAGGCGAGGATGTGGGTCGCGACCGGTTCCCCTCCCCGGCTGCGCAGCTCCAGCACCTGTCCCTTGACCGGGCGGACCGGCGGCCGAGCGTGCTCCGGCAACCAGTCGGCGGCGCCCGACCAGGCGCCGGCGGCGAGGACGACGGTGTCGGCGTGCAGCTCCTCCTCCCCCTCAGCCGAGCGCGCCTTCACCCCCACGAGCCGCTCACCGGCGAAGACCCCTTCCACCACCTCGGTGCCGGTCCGCACCTCCACGCCCTCGCCGGCGAGGGCCGCCAGCAGCACCCGGGTCAGCGCCCGCGGGTCGACCGCCGCCTCGCCGGCGGCGAAGACGCCGCCGTGGAACGAAGGCGTCAGCCCCGGCTCCAGCTCGCGGCAGCGCCGCGGCGGCAGCCACTCGGCCGCCAGCTCGAGCGAGCGCTGCAGGTCGTGGACCCGACGCAGCTGCGCCGCCTCGTCGCGGTCGAGGGCGACGTGCAGCGCCCCGAGCCGTTCGTAGCCGGTGGTCTCTCCCGTCACCGCCTCCAGCTCGGCGACGAACTCCGGGTACAGCCGCGCCGCCGCCAGCGTCAGCTCCAGCAGCTCCGGCTCGCCGAAGGTCAGCTCGCCGACCGGCGCCAGCATCCCGGCCGCGACCCGGGTCGCGCCGCCGCCGGGCTCGCCCCGCTCCAGCACCGCGACGCGCGCTCCGCCCTGCGCCGCGCGCCAGGCGCAGCTGAGGCCGATCACCCCTCCGCCAACCACCACCAAGTCGAAACTGCGCTTCTCAGTCAAAGCCTTTGCCTCCGCCGGCATTACCCGGATCAGGTCCAAACGGTCGGTGGCCTCGATGCCACCCTCTCAGCCCTCGCGGGCTCCCGTGCAAGCTCCGATGCTACCCCTCCGATGCGCTCGGCTTCCCAGGCCGGCCATAATCCGGCTATGAGCTTGTCCCTGCCCGAGGGCGACGGCCCGCTGCGCCGCGAGCGCCTGCGGACCGCCCGCCTCTACTTCGTCTGCGAGGCGCGCCCGGAAACCGACCTGGAATCGCTGCTGCGGGCGGCGCTCACCGGCGGCGCCGACATCGTCCAGCTGCGCGAGAAGGAGCTGGGCCGCGGCGAGATCGAGCGCGCGGCCGAGACCTTCCGCCGCGTCGCCGACACCTTCAGCGCCCTCTTCATCCTCAACGACGACCCCGAGCTGGCCCGAATCTGCGACGCCGACGGCGTCCACGTCGGCCAGGACGACGTCGGCGCCGAGCAGGCGCGAGAGCTGCTCGGGCCGGACGCGATCGTCGGCCTCTCCACCCACTCCGAGGAGCAGATCGCCGCCAGCGCCGATCGCCCGGTCGACTACATCAGCGTCGGCCCGATCTGGGAGACGCCGACCAAGGAGGGTCGCCCCGCGGTCGGACTCGACCTGATCTCCCACGCGGCCGCGCAGGCGCCGCACCCGTTCTTCGCGATCGGCGGCATCGACACCTCGAACGCCGAGGAGGTCGTGGGGGCCGGGGCCGAGCGGCTCTGCGCGGTGCGGGCGATCCGCGACGCCGCCGATCCCGAAGCCGCCGCGACGGCGCTGCGGCAGGCCTTCGCCGCCGACGGGAAGGGCGTCGCCCCGGGTGGCTGAGGAGCGGCTCAAGCGCAAGCAGCGCGGCAGCGACCGAATGGCCCGCGGCTACGCGCGGGCCGAGCAGCGCAACCAGGAAGCGCGGGAAGCGCTCGAGCCGCTGGCTGAGGGCGAGCGACCGACGGTGGTCACGGTCGGCGCCATCGTCGCCGCCCTGATCTCACTCTCGGTCGTGGCCGGCTACGCCGCCGGGGTCGAGGTCGACGGCGAGCAGCCGCGGCTGCCGCAGGTGGTCGCGCCCGCCGTGATCATGGGGGTGATGGCCTGGGGGATGTGGCACGCTCGCTACTGGGCGGTGCTCGGCTTCCAGCTGATGCTGGTGATCGTCCTCTTCAGCGCCTTCTTCGGCCTCCTCGTCGGCGCCTCCAGCGTCGGCCAGGTCGTCGGCACCCTCGCCCTGCTGGCAGTCGCCGGCGCCTTCTTCTACTTCATGGTCAAGGCGATGGCGCGCATTCAAATGCCGACGCGGCGGCCGAGGGACTGACCTCTATAGGCTCGGCGCGCATGGCGGACTCCTTCGACCAGATCGTCATCGGCGGCGGCCCCGGCGGCTACGTCGCCGCGATCCGCGCCGCGCAGCTGGGCCAGAAGACCGCGGTGGTGGAGCGCGACAAAGCCGGAGGGCGCTGCCTCAACTACGCCTGCATCCCCGCCAAGACCGTGCTGCGCACGGCCGAGATCTTCCACGAGGCCCGCGCCTCGGAGAACCTCGGGGTGATCGGCAAGGAGGTCGAGCTCGACTGGGACGCCCTCCACAAGCGCCGAGAGGAAGTCTCGCTCTCGCTCTCCGGCGGCGTCGAAGGCCTCTGGAAGAAGAACAAGATCGAGTTCATCGCCGGCGACGCCTCCCTCGACAAGGACGGCAACGTCGTAGTCGGCGATACCACCTACGAGGCGAAGGCGGTCACCCTCGCGACCGGCTCGGTCTCCCTCCCGATCCCCGGCGTCGAGTTCGGCGGCCGCGTCCTCGACACCTGGGGCGCCTGGTCCCTGCCGGAGCTGCCGAAGAAGATCGCGGTCGTCGGCGCCGGTGCCTCCGGCGCCGAGCTCGCCTCCGCCTACGCGCGCTTCGGGACCGAGGTGATCCTGATCGAGATGCTCGACCAGATCCTCCCCGCCGAGGACAAGGACATCGCCAAGGTCGTCGAACGGGTCTTCAAGAAACAGGGGATCGAGATCTCGACCGGGGCTCCGGTGGAGAACGTCGAGGCTTCCGATTCATCGGTCAAGTTCAGCTACGGCGAGAACTCCGCCGAGGTCGACTACCTCTGCATCGCCGGCGGCCGCGCCCCCGACACCGAGGGGCTGGGCCTGCAGGAGGCCGGGATCGAGCTGGAGGAGGGCGGCCGCAAAATCAAGGTCGACGAGTACCAGCGCACGACCAACCCCAAGGTCTACGCGATCGGCGACCTGGTCAACCAGAAGGCGCTCGCCCACAAGGCTTCCGAGGAGGGCGTGGTCGCAGTCGAGGCCGCGGCTGGAGTCGAGACCCACCCGGTCAACCAGGACCTGATGGTCGGCGCCACCTTCTGCTCACCGCAGGTCGCGAGCGTCGGCCTGACCCAGGCTCAGGCCGAAGAGGCGGGGCACGAGGTCAAGGTCGGCAAACAGAAAATCGCCGGTGAGGGCGCCGGGGTCGTCTACGAGGACAAAGACGGGCTGGTGAAGCTCGTCGTCGACGCCAAGTACGGCGAGGTCCTGGGTGCCCACATCGTCGGCAACCGCGCCTGCGACATGATCGCCGAGCTGGTGGCGGCGATGGCGCTTGAGGGTGGCTACCAGGAGCTGTCGCGGATCGTCCACCCGCACCCGACGGTTTCCGAGGCAGTGCTCGACGCCGCCCGCGCCGTCGACGGCTGGGCCATCCACGCTTAGCCTCGCGTGGGCGTGCGCGCCACCTTCTACTACGACCTCGGCTCGCCCTACGCCTACCTCGCCGCCGAGCGGATCAGCGGGCTCTTCACCGAGGCGGAGCTCGAGCAGCCGGAGTGGCAGCCGATCCTCCTCGGCGGTCTCTTCCGGCGCTTCGGACGCGGCTCCTGGTCGGAAACGCCGACTCGGGCCGAGGGGATGGCCGAGATCGAGCGCCGCGCCGCCGCCTACGGGCTGCCGCCGATCGTCTGGCCCGAGCCCTGGCCCGGCAACACCCTCGTGGCGATGCGGGCGGCGACCTTCGCCAAGCAGACCGGCCGCGCCGTCTCCTTCTCCCTCGCCGCCTTCCGCCAGGCCTTCGCCGCCGGCCGCGACCTCAGCGACGCCGACAACGTGATGATCGCCGGCGCCGCCTGCGAGCTGCACCCGCGGGCGCTCCTGAAAGCGGTCGAAACCGAAGGCGTGAAGGGGGCGCTGCGCGAGGCGACCGACCGCGCCGGCGACCTCGGCGTCGAAGGCGTCCCCAGCGTCGTGGTCGGCGAGGAGGTCTTCTGGGGAGACGACCGGCTCGAGGAAGCGGTGGAGGCGGCGGGCCGCACCGGGTAGTCATCTAATGTGACCCCCGATGGCTGAGCTGCCCGACGCCGCCACCTGTTACGAGCTGCTCGCGCGGATGGCGCTGATCCGTCGCTTCGAGGAGGAGGCGGGGCGCCAGTACCAGCGCGCCCGCGCCGGCGGCTTCCTGCACCTGGCGATCGGCGAGGAGGCGACGATCGTCGGCACCGCCTCGGTGATGCGCCCCGAAGACTTCCTGATCGGGACCTACCGCACCCACGGCCACGCGATCGCCCGCGGCACGGAGCCGAAGCGGGTGATGGCGGAGCTGTTCGGCCGCGTCGACGGGACCAGCGGCGGGCGCGGCGGCTCGATGCACATCTTCGACGCCGAGAAGCGGTTCATGGGCGGCTACGGAATCGTCGGCGGCAACCTGCCGATCGCCGCCGGCCTCGCCCTCGCCTCCCAGTACAAGGGGGAAGACGCGGTCACCGTCTGCATGTTCGGCGACGGCGCCTCCAACACCGGCAACTTCGGCGAGACGATGAACCTGGCGGCGCTGTGGAAGCTGCCGGTCTTCTTCATGGTCGAGAACAACCTCTACGGGATGGGGACCTCGGTCGAGCGCCACTCGGCCCAGACCGACCTCTCGAAGAAGGCGGAGGGCTACGGGATCTCCGGCACGCGGATCGACGGCATGGACATCGTCGCGGTGCGGGAGGGAGTCGCCGAGGGGATTCGGCTGGCGCGCGAGGAGCAGCGGCCGACCCTGGTCGAGGCCTTCACCTACCGCTACCGCGGCCACTCCGCCGCCGACCCCGAGGTCTACCGCGAGCGCGAGGAGGTCGAGGAGTGGCAGGAGAAAGACCCCATTGAGAGCTTTGCGAGGCGCTGTCGCGAGGCCGACGTGCTCGGCGAGCGCGAGGTGCAGCAGGCGCGCGACGCGGCCGAGGAGACGGTCAAAGCGGCGGTGAAGTTCGCCGAAGACTCGCCCGAACCGGCGCTCGACACGATGTACGAAAGCCTCTACGCCCACACCGAGCCGGGCGGCTGGTACGCGGTCGACGAGCGCAGCCCCGAGCCGCACCGGGGCGAGGACGAGGGGCACATGCCGGAGGCGGCGCGCGAGCTGGCCGAGGCCGGCGCCGCCTACGCGGGACAGCCGGAAGGGCCGCGGCCGAATCCCGCGGACGAGGGCGACGCGCAGGAGGGGGAGGCGAGCGAGGACTGATGGCGACGCTGCGGATGCGAGAGGCGCTGCGCGACGCGATGGCCGAGGAGATGCGGGCCGACGAGGCCGTCTTCGTGATGGGCGAGGACGTCGGCGTCTTCCAGGGCGCCTTCAAGGTGACCGAAGGGCTGCTGGAGGAGTTCGGCGAGCGCCGCGTCCGCGACACGCCGATCTCCGAGAACACGATCGTCGGCACCGGCGTCGGCGCGGCGATGAACGGGCTGCGGCCGATCGTCGAGCTGATGACCGTCAACTTCAGCCTGCTGGCGCTGGACCAGATCGTCAACCACGCCGCCGCGATCCCCTACATGTTCAACGGCCAGACCCGGGTGCCGATGGTGATCCGGATGCCGGGCGGCGGCGGCCACCAGCTCGGCCCCACCCACTCCCACAGCTTCGAGGCGCTCTACCTGCAGGTGCCGGGGCTGCTGGTCGCCTGCCCCTCCACCCCGGCCGACGGGAAGGCGCTGCTGAAGGCGGCGATCCGCGACCCCAACCCGGTCGTCTTCATCGAGCACGAGAGCCTCTACGGGACGAAGGGCGAGGTGCCCGACGGGGAGGGCGAGCCGCTCAGGTTCGGCGAAGCCGCGGTGCGGCGCGAGGGCTCCGACGTGACCATCGTCGGCGTCCTCAAGATGGCGAAAGTCGCCGAGAACGCGGCGCAGCAGCTGGCCGACGAGCACGGCATCGAGGCCGAGGTGATCGACCCCCGCACGCTGCGCCCGCTCGACCTCGACACGATCCTCGCCTCGGTCCGCAAGACCAACCGGGCGGTGATCGTCGAGGAGGGCTGGCCCCACGGCGGCGTCGGCGCCAACCTCTCGACCCTGATCACCGAGCAGGCCTTCGACTACCTAGACGCCCCGGTCCAGCGCGTCACCGGCGCCGACGTCCACATGCCGTACTCCAAACGCCTCGAGCAGGCCGCGATCCCCCACGAGGAGCACGTGGTCAGCGCGGCACTGGCGACGCTGTATCGGTGATTCTTGTTTCTCTATCCCTGGCAGCAGCAGAACCTCGTGGTGCGCTCCGACCCGGATCGGTGCGCGAGGATCAACAAGAAAAGCCTCAGGATGGGGAGTGGGGCCAAGTCCCTGACCCCCATAGCAGCGCTGTCTCCTTCGGCTGAAGTGCCGCTGCGGCCTGCCGCGGCGTTGGCACAACTGGGAAAGGTTGCTCTCCCTCGAGCGGGCATGGGGGTTTGGGGACACGTTTCCCGCTGGAGCTGGATCCAGCATCTGTGGGCTTTCGCGGAGCCGGCACCCGGGAGAAGCCTCAGGCTTCGACCGGAGGCCCGACTCTCAGTCGGCCGGCAGAAGGGTCAGCTGAGTGAGCAACTCGGGATCGCCCTGGGGCTGAGCGTTGTCGAGCACATCCTCAAAGAAGGCCGACGTGACATCGCGATCAGCATCGTCGACGCCGACGTCGCCCTAGCCCTAGGACAACTGGAAGGCCACTTCGTGCAGCATCTCCCGCAGAGGCTCAGTCGGCCTGACTACTTTGTCTTACGGAGGTTTCGAGGATCACCGCAGATAGAAATCTTCGCCCTGGAGTGCAAAGGCGGAGAACCCAGCATCGCAACCTTGGCGACCGCCGCTCGGCAACTCCACGGGGTGGGGGTCGTCACTCCCAATGGACCTGTCCCGCCGCCAGGTTTTCTCACGGCTGCCACGTTCAGGAAAGATGCGATCGTCATCGACGCCTTCGATCCGGAGGGGGATGGGGTCTGGAACGGGCCAGCGGCGCCTCGCTTCGCTCCCCGTGAGGTCGTCGGAGAGAGGTACGGAAGCAAAGGAGTGGTCGACCCGATGGGCTTTCGCAGAGTCCTTCTGGCGGCGGAGGAGATCGCGCTGATGCTCATCGCCGGTCGCCTGTTCGTGGAGGGCGAGTTCTATCTCCCACCCAACCCGCCGTTGCGGCGGGAGACTTCGCTGGGAGACTTTGAGGGCAGCCGAGCGATTCTCTCGCTCTCCCCGAGCACTGACGCCGAAGTCTTCTTCGGCGTGCATACCGGGATCATCACTGCGATCCTGACGGACGAGGACGAGAGCATCGACGCGGCTCGAGCCCGCCTCGTCGATCGGCTCTTTGAAAGGTTCGATGAACCCGGGTTCGCCGAGGTCGAGGAGGAGGAGGCGATGGTGGTGCGGGAAGACGGCGTGATGCTCCAGGCCCGGCTCATCCGGCACCGCACCTACTAGGTCCAGCGGTAAATCAGCAGGTCTTGCGGGCGCCCGTCACGGCGTTCCAGGCGCGGGCGACGGAGAAGTCGGCGTTGACGCGGAAGACGCCGGGACGGGAGGCGCGGGCGACGGTCCAGTCGCCGCGGTGGAGGATGCAGCCCTGGCCGCGGGCGATCGACCAGTAGGGGGTGAAGTTGACGCGGACGAGGAACTCCCCCGGGCGCTTGACGTCGAGGGCGAAGCCCTCGTGGCCGATCCACAGCGTCTCCGCCGCCGCCGTGCCCAGCGGCGCGACCAGCGGCTTCGGGTCGCGGACCTCGTAGATCCGCCAGTGCTCGGAGCGGTGGCGCAGGGTCAGGTAGGAGGGCTCGAACAAGATCAGGCGGCGCTCGGCGACCGCGGAGTAGTCGAGCCGGGCGTCCGGCAGGGCGACGTAGGAGATCGCGTTGGAGCGCAGCCAGTGGCCGTAGCTCGCCACCGTCAGCTTCTTCTCGTCGTAGAAAAGGTCCTCGCGGGTGGTGTCGAGCTGGCGCAGCCAGCCGCGGGCGAGGTCGAATTCGTCGGCGAGGTAGGCGGACTCCCAGTGGTTGGCGGTCGGCGGCACCTCGATCCGCGCCCCGGCGGCGCCGTGGGCGCGCAGCCAGCGGGCGGGCGGCTCGAAGTAGGCGGCGGTGGTCGCCGGGTCGCCGACCGAGCGGGCGATCTGGGCGACGCTGGCGGTCAGCTGCCAGTAGAGACTGCCGGCGATCGCCAGCGCTAGCAGCGGCGCGAAGAACCAGGCCGGGACGGTCGGCCGGGGCCGGCGCGAGAGCAGGACCGCGGCGAGGACCGGGCCGCCGAAGAGGGCGCCGAGGCGGACCGCGTTGCCGCCCATCGCGTTCGGCAGGAGCCAGATCACGGTCGCGCCGAGCAGGTAGGCGACCAGCACCCGGCGCAGCTGCCGCTCCTCCTCGCGCACCCCCTGGGTGAGGATCAGCGCCCCGGCGGTCCAGAGCGGGATCGCGACGTAGGAGGAGAAGACGAAGGGGAACTGGCCGGCTTCGGGGAAGGCGAGGTTGGGGACGAGGACCAGCGCCAGCGCGATCCCGCCCATCGCCAGCGCGATGCGGTTGGGGCGGCGGCCCGGTTCCAGCGTCCCGGCGATCAGCACCCCGGCGAGGAAGGCGCCGGCGACGGGGCTGGCGAGCGGGCAGGCCGCGGCGGCGAGCAGCGCCAGCGACCGGTGGCCGGTCTGCAGGCAGCGCAGCGCGGCGAGGCCGAAGGCGACGCCGAGGGCGAAGGTGAGCTGCCCGTCGGCGAGCAGGGTGACGACGCCGGCGGCGAACCAGAGGGTCGCCCAGCGCGCCTCCACCCCCCAGCGGTCGCGGACGAGGCGGTCGAAGAGGTAGGAGGAGGCGACGACGGCGAGCATCCCCACCACCTGCGGCCCCAGCAGCGCCGCCAGCGGCGGGAAGAGAACGCTGTAGGTGAGGGTGTAGTGGCCGCCGTACCAGCTGCCGTTCCAGATCGCCAGGCCGGCGCGCTCGAACAACTCGGCACGGAAGACCTGCGCGGCGAGGTCGCCGACGGGCGGGTTCCAGAGCAGCATCGCCAGCGCCAGCGCCGAACTCAGCGCCACCGCCGGCAGCCACTCGGGACGAAGGGGCTTGGACTGGACCATGGGGCGGTTAAAGGATAAGGCGGACTCCTGCAACGATTCGTGAATGAGCGGTGAGATCCTCGTCGCGCGCCTCGGCACCGTCCCCTACGCGGAGGCCGCGGAGCTGCAGCGGCAGCTGCGGGAGCGGCGTCAGCGGGAGGAGATCGGCGACGTCCTGCTGCTGCTCGAGCACCCGCCCGTCTACACCCGCGGGCGACGCTCCCAGCCGGAGGAGCTGCCGATGGGGGCCGCCTGGTACGAAGCGCAGGGGATCGAAGTGCTGGACACCGACCGCGGCGGCCTCGTCACCTACCACGGCCCCGGGCAGCTGGTCGCCTACCCGATCGTCCACCTCGGCGGCTACGGCGATGACGTCCACGAGTACGTGCGGGGGCTGGAGCGGACGATGGTCGCGGCGCTGGCCGAGGCCGGGGTGCGGGCGGGGCCGATCGAGGGGCTGACCGGGGTCTGGGTGGGGACGCGCAAGATCGGCTCGATCGGCCTCCACGTCAGCCGCGGCGTCACCACCCATGGCCTGGCGGTCAACGTCAACAACGACCTGCAGCCGTTCGAGTGGGTGGTGCCGTGCGGGATCGAGGGCGTCGCGATGACCTCGCTCGCACGCGAGCTCGGCGCCGAGCAGGACCTGGGCGCCTTCGCCGACACCCTGGTCGCCGCCTACGCGCGGGTGTTCGACCGCGAGCCGGTTGTCGACGACACGATCGCCGCGTAGGCTCCCGCGTCCATGCGCCGGATGCTTCGACTTTTCGCAGGGCTGATGACCGCTGCCGCGCTGACGCCGGTCGCGGGCGCCGCGGCCGATCCCTTCCCGGTGACGAACACGAACGACGCCGGCCCCGGCAGCCTGCGGGCGGCGATCGTGGCGGCGAACGGGCGGGCCGGCGAGGACACGATCCCGATCTCGGCGACCGGGACGATCGACCTGGAGACGCCGCTGCAGGTGATCTTCGACAACGTCTCGATCCTCGGCCCCGGAGCCAGCCAGCTGGAGGTCCGTCGCGCCGCCGGCGCCGCCGACTTCTCGGTCTTCGCCTTCTCCACGGACGCCGGCCCCTCGTCTCTGACCGGGCTTACCGTCAGCAACGGCAGGGCCGCCCTGAGCGGGGGGTTCGCGGTGGGCGGGGGAATCAGGAACTCGGAAGGTGGCCTCACCCTGACCGGAGTCGTGGTCAAGGGCAACGAAGCGGCAGTGGAAGGCGGCACGAAAGCGACCGCCGAAGGCGGCGGCATCTACAGCGAGGGGCCGCTGACCCTGCGCGAAACGGTTGTCTCCGGAAACGCCGCCCGGGCGAGCAACGGCTCCTCCGAAACGTGGGCCTTGGGGGGAGGCGTGGCCGCACTGGGAACGCTGACGGTGGAAGCCAGCACGATCAGCGGCAACGTCTCCGAAGTCACCGGCGGCGGCACGAGGGCGGTGGCCCAAGGAGGAGGGCTGGTGGCGGGGGTCGGAGTGGCGATCGAGCGGAGCACGATCAGCGGCAACACGGTCAAAGCAGCGGGAGCGGCCTCGCAGGTCCGGTCCCAGGGGGGCGGGGTCCAGATGAACGACGGCACCCTCACCAGCTCCACGGTCAGCGGCAACTCCGCGATCTCCGCAGACGAAGCCCGCAGCGCCAACCTCCATGCCGGCGGCATCGGCTCGGACTCGATCCTCGCCCGCAACACGATCGTCGCCGACCCGCTCGGCGACGCCAATAGCTGCGACGTCGGCGGGCTCAGCACGCTCTCCTCCGGCGGCTACAACCTCGACGAGGACGGCAGCTGCGGGTTCGGGCAGGGGAGCGACCTGACGGGGGTCGACCCGATGCTGGGGCCGCTGGCGGACAACGGCGGGCCGACGGCGACGCACGCGCTGCTGGCCGGCAGCGTCGCGATCGACCGCGGCAACTCCTTCGGCGCCGTCGTCGACCAGCGCGGCCTGCCGCGGCCCGTCGACTTCACCGCGATCTCCAACGCCGAAGGCGGCGACGGCTCCGACGTCGGCGCCTTCGAGCTGCAGCCGCCGCCGGCGCCTGCCGGCGGGACGATCGTGGCCCGTCCCGTGGCCGGCGACCGCGCGCCTCCCAACACCCGCATCGTCTTCGCGCCGGCGCGGGTCACCTTCGAGCGCCTGGCCAAATTCCGCTTCGCCTCGAGCGAGCCGCAGTCGCGCTTCCAGTGCAAGGTCGACAAGGGCAAATGGCGGGGCTGCCGCAACCCGTTCAAACGCAAAGTCAGCGCCGGCCGCAAGCACCTCTTCAAGGTGCGGGCGATCGACCGCTTCGGCAACGTCGACCCCACCCCCGCCCGCTTCGGCTGGCGGGTGAAGAGGGTCGGCGGATGAGCGCGGCCAGCTAACGTAGGCGTCGGTGTCCACCACCGAGCGCATCCACGTCACCCGCTCCCGCGCCAAGCCGGGCGGCACCGCCGCCGAGGCCGAGGGCACCGTCCCCTTCCGCCGCGCCCGCAAGCCGCCGTGGCTGAAGGTGCCGGCGCCGGGCGGGCCCAACTACCGGCGGCTGAAGGAGAAGATCGGGTCCGACAACCTCCACACCGTCTGCGAGGAGGCCAACTGCCCCAACGTGGGCGAGTGCTGGGAGCGCGGCACGGCGACCTTCATGATCTTGGGCGACGTCTGCACCCGGCGCTGCGGCTTCTGCAACGTGCAGACCGGCAAGCCGACCTGGAACGACCCGCTGGAGCCGCTGCGGGTCGCCAACCAGGTGAAGGCGATGGGGCTGCGCCACGCCGTCGTCACCTCGGTCGACCGCGACGACCTGCCCGACTACGGGGCGGGCGCCTTCGTCGGCGTGATCCGCTCGATCCGGATGCTGGCGCCCGAGTGCAAGGTCGAGATCCTCACCCCCGACTTCCGCGGCCAGGAGATGCCGCTGGCGAAGGTCGTCCACGAGCGTCCCGACGTCTTCAACCACAACGTCGAGACGGTGCCGCGGCTCTACCCGATCGCCCGCCGCGGCTCCAAGTTCCTGCGCTCGGCCCGGGTCCTGAAGATGGCGAAGGAGATGGGCGGCGACGACGTCGTCACCAAGTCCGGGCTGATGGTCGGCCTCGGCGAGTCCTTCGAGGAGATGGTCGAGACCTTCGGCCTCCTCCGCGAGCACGACGTCCAGGTCCTCACCGTCGGCCAGTACCTGCGCCCGACCGAGAACCACCTGCCGGTGGTCCGCTACTGGCACCCCGACGAGTTCGCGGCCCTCGAGAAGGCCGCCTACGACCTCGGCTTCGAGTCGGTCGCCGCCGGCCCCCTGGTCCGCTCCAGCTACCACGCCGACCAGAACCTGCCCGAGTCCCACCGCGCCGAGACCCTGCTCGCCTCCTAGATCGTCGTTTCCACCCTTTGGGCCCTTATAGGGGCCAAAATGGTGGAAACGTTCGCTAGATCTCGGTCGGTTGCGGGGGTGGCTCGTCCCAGAGGCCGAAGCGTTCGCGCCAGTAGTCGGTGAGGAAGATGTTGTTGGGGTCGCGTTCGGCGCGCAGGCGCAGGAAGTCGTCCCAGCGCGGGTACTGGGCGCGGAAGAAGTCGACCCAGCTGCGGTCGCCCTTTGGATAGCGCGGTTGGAACTTGCCCCAGTGGAGGCGGAAGGGGATGCCCGCGTCGCGCAGCAGCGACCACAGTTCCGCGTACAGCGTCTCCACCGGGTCCTCGGCGTTCTCGACGAACCAGTAGGGGTCGATGCGGAAGGCGCCCTCGCGCCACTCGTCTGCGCCGTCGCTGTGGGCGGCGTTGAGCCAGTGGCGCTCCGGCATCGTCGCGTAGAGCTCCCAGGCGAAGGTGCCGGTCCGCCGCAGCGCCTCGGTGTCGTCGCGCGGCGCGTCGAAGTGGTCGCGCAGCAGCCGCATCGCCTCGCCGGTGCGCGGCAGCGGCACCCAGGGCTCGGTGAACTCGGTCGGCATCAGCACGTCGCTCGCCTGGTTGTCCATCGGCAGCCCGTGCCAGCCGTAGTCGCGGAAGCGCTGCGGCTGCCCCTTTTCCGCGCCCTTCTTGTCGGCGTCGAGCTCGTTGAAGGTGGCGATCAGCTTCGGCAGGAAGTCGGGCAGCTCGCGCTTGATCAGCGGCGCCGCCGGCTCCAGCACCGTGATCGCCAGGTCGACCCCGCCCTCGACGATCGCCGCCAGCACCTTGCCCAGCAGCTCGCCGACGACGCCGAGGTCCTTCTCACCGAGCAGTTCCAGCGCCTTCTTCAGGTGGTCGAAGTCGTCCTCGAGCTTGGCCTTCGCCTGCGAGAGGTCGTCGAGGTTGCCGATGATCGTGAACAGGGTGCCGAAGAGGTATTGCTGCGTTTCGGGATCGTCGCCGAACTGGGTGTAGGGCTTGGGCTTGAAGTCCGGCTCGGTCGGGATGCGGCGCGCCTGCCAGGTGATCACCCGGTCGGCGCCGCGCTGCGGCCACCAGACCAGCCGCGAGTACTCGGCCTCGCGCAGGAACTGCTCCAGCGAGGGGCGGCCGTCGCCGCCGTCGCCGAAGAGGTCGGCGGGGCAGCCCTCGACGGTGGTGATCGCCTCCTCTCCGGCGATGTTGAAGGCGTCGTCGCACTGGAGGATCACCTTGGAGACGATCCCGAGCAGGCCGAGGTTGGGGCACATCGCGTAGAAGAGGTCGGGGTCGGCGTCCTCGCGGGTGACTTCGTGGACCTGGCCGCGACCGTCGACGACGCGGAACCCCCAGAGGTTCCTGGTCGCCGAGTGGACCAGCGAGCCGCCGGCCGAGCCGGTGGCGGTGAAGCCGCTGACCGTCTGGTGGGTGATGCCGCCGGTCTCTTCCAGCGACCACCCCTTCTCGGCCAGCTGCCAGAGCAGGCTGTCTTCGAGGGGGGAGCTGTCGGTCGGGTCGAAGGGGTCGGCGCCGAGGTGGATGCCGGCGTCGGCCTCGACCAGGCGGCGGGCCTCGTCGCGGACCCGCCAGCCGTCGTAGCGGTCGAGCATCAGGTTCAGGTTCGGGCCGGCGGGCGGCGTCTGCACGGTGACCCGGTCGGGATAGGGGCGCGGCGGGTCGGTGTAGACGGCGTGGGAGACCGAGTGGGCGGAGCCGCGCACCCGCAGCTGGCGGCCCTCGCGGTTGGCGAGACGGACGAGCTCGACCAGGTCCGCCTCGGAGGCGGGGTGGTGGAAGCCGTCGGCGGCGGGGGTGGGAGCCGCTGGGCTCACGCCGCTTCCGGCCAGAGCTTGCGCAGCACCCGCAGCGCGTTCTTCCCCATGATCCCCTCCGCCACCTCGTCGCCGTAGCGCTCGCGCAGCGGCGCCTCCAGCAGGGCGAGGTGGGAGATGTCCTCGACCCCGCCGATCGTCGGCTTGATGAAGCCGTCGAGATCGCTGCCGATGCCGATGTGGTCGTGGCTCCCGGTCACCCGGGCGATCTCGTCGATGTGGCGGAAGAGGATCGGCAGCGCTTCCTCCAGCGTCTCGGTGTGCTGCTTCTTCGGCAGCAGGCCGTCGTTCATCTGGTGCTGGGCCATGATCAGGCCGACGACGCCGCCGCGGTCGGCGATCTTCCGCAGGGTCTCCGCGTCGTGCATGTAGCGCTGCTTGCCGAAGCGGTAGCCGGCGTGGGTGGAGAGCACCGGCATCTCGCGGCCGGGGTCGACCGTGTCCATGAAGGCGAGGGTCTCGGCGATCGCCGGCGGGTCCATGTGGCTGAGGTCGACCAGGATCCGGTTCTCCACCAGGTTGGCGACGAGGGTCTCGCCGCGCGGGGTGAGGCGGTCCGTGCCACGCTGGGGAAAGACGAAGTCGTAGACGCGGTCGGGGATGAACGGGACCGCGTTGGCGTTGGTCGCGACCTGGCGGAAGAAGAGGTGGGCGACGGTGACGTAGCCGACCCCGCGCCGCGCCAGCTCGGCGCAGTTGGCCTCGATTTCGGCGTCGCTGCGGCCGACGTGGCAGCCGCCCTCGACCGCGTGGACCAGCGCGGTGGCGCCGGCGGCGAGAGCCGCCTCCAGCTCGGCGCGGTCGTGGACGACGCGGATCGTCTCGGCGCCGTGGGTCGCCACCTCCGCCTCGACCGCTTCCAGGTCTTCCATCAGCAGCCCGAAGTCCTCGGTCCCGGGCGGGGCCGCGTAGGGCTCGCCGAGGTCCATCTCCTCGAAGGGCCGCAGCATCACCGACATCGCCACGCTCACCTTGCCCGCGCGCAGCTTCTCGACGTCGATCCGGTAGGTCCCGTCCCAGCTGGGGAAGTTGCCGATCCGGTTGGCGAAGCCGATGACCCCGGCCCGGACCTTGTCGCCGAGCGAGCCCTGCCGGCGGGAGCGCATCAGGCTCGAGGTGGTGCCGGGGTCGACCCCGTGCAGCACCCGCATCGGGTAGTGCGCGTGCAGGTCGGTGAACACGGGCCGTACCCTAAACGACGTTGAGTGAACGGGAGTGTTTACGGTGGTGAGTGACGAGGCACGTCAGGCGAGTTCGACCTTCTGCGGGTCGGCGGGGTCGTAGAAGACCTCGATCTGGCGGCCCTGCTCGATGCGGCCGAGGCGGCCGGCGGAGAACTTGCGCTTGACCTGGGTCGGGACGCCGCCGTCGGGGCGGAGCTCCAGGGTCAGCTCGACCATCTGGTAGCCGGCGACGGAGCCGGGGAGCACGGTCGCGTCGAGGATCGTCGCCTTCCCCCGCTCTTTTCCGGGCGGCGCCTTCTGCTTGCGGGAGGGGGCGCCGAGGTAGGCGTTGAGGAGGCCGCCGAGGGTGACGGCGATGCCGCCGAGGATCAAACCCAGTTTGGCGGCGTCGACCGGGATGACGATGCCGCCGACGACCATCGCCAGGCCGAGGACGATCATCAGGACGCCGCTGGCGAACACGCGTTGGAATTTAACCGAGGGGCCGGAAGGGGCGTTAGGGTCAGCGTCATCAACCCCGGGGAGCGGGACCCCGCCTACAGCAAGGAGCTATCTCGGAATGGGCTTTTTCAAGGACATGCGCGACCTCAACAAGACCGGCAAGGAAATGACGAAGGAACGCGGCGGCAGCTTCAAGATGATGAAGGACGGCGTCGCCCAGGCGAACGAAATGCTGCAGCAGGTCCAGTCCGACCAGGCGCTGGCCGAGAAGCTCGCCAACGAAGGGGTCGACGGCACCGCGACGATCCAGCAGATCGTCGCCACCGGCAAGACCGTGAACATGCAGCCGGAGATCCAGTTCCAGATGACCGTCAACGTCAACGGCCAGACCTCCGAGGTCACCCACGTGCAGGTCGTCTCCCCGACGGTGATCCCCCAGGTCCAGCCCGGCGCCACCGTCCCGATCAAGGTCGACCCGAACGACCACTCGCAGTTGCTGATCGGGCTGGTCGGCTAACTACTCGGTGGTGTCCCGGACTTCGACGTCCCGGCCCGGACCTCCGGTCAGGTTGTTCGGGCCGGGGCCGCCGTAGAGCTTGTCGTTGCCGGGCCCGCCGTAGAGGAAGTCGGTGTTGAAGGGCGGGTTGTCGCCGCCGCGGAGGACGTCGTCGCCGGGGCCGCCGCGCAGCGAGTCGCCGCCCTTGCTGCCGAGCAGGAGGTCGTTGCCGCCCTGGCCGTTGGCGGTCCCGAGCTCGCGGTCGAGCTCGACGCGGTCGGCTCCCGGGCCGGCGAAGACGAGGTCGAAGCCGCCGCCGGAGCCGTTGGTGCCGGTTTCGACCAGGTCGCGGCCGGCGCCGGCGCAGATCCTGTCGCCGCCGCTGAAGGTGCGGATGCGGTCGTCGCCGCCGAGGGCGACGACGATGTCCTTGCGTTTGGTCCCGCGCAGGGAGTCGCGGCCGCTGGTGCCGATGATCGTCGCGATGCGGCCGGCGCACTCGGGCAGGCGCGGCTCTTTCGCGTAGACGGGGCGGCGCAGGAAGACGTCGGCGAAGCGGTCGGCGTCGGCGGCGCTGAAGTTGGTCGCGTGGGAGTCGAAGGCGACGACGCTGCCGTCGGCGGAGACGGAGCCGTTGTAGGAGGGGCCGTCGGCCGGGGCGCCGAGGCGGCCGGAGGCGCGCGAGACGGTCACCGTCAGCCCCTGCTGCATGTCGCGGACGAAGACGTCGACCCGGCCCTCGGCGTCGACCGGGCTGAGCCCGTTGCCGCGGGTCTGGAAGGCGACGTAGCGGCCGTCGGCGGAGATCGAGGGGCGGCGTTTGCCGTCGCCGGCGCGGCCCTCGTCGCCGACCGAGACCAGCTCGACGGTTTCGGCGTCGAGGTCGCGGACGAAGACGTTGACGTCGAAGGAGCGCTGCCCGGTCAGCTTCGCGGTCGAGACGAAGGCGACGTGGCGGCCGTCGGCGGAGATCGCCGGTTCGTCGGATTCGCTTCCGCTCGGCTCTCCCGTGGCGCCGCTCTTGCGCGAGACGAGGATCGTCTTCCCGGCCGCCCGGTCGCGGACGAAGACGTCCTGGGGGAGGTCGTCGACGTCATCGGCGACGAGCTGGCCGCGGGAGGCGAAGGCGACGTAGCGGCCGTCGGCGGAGATCGAGGGCTCGAAGGAGTACTCGGCGGACGCGGCTCCCGCCGCCCCGTCGGCGCGGGAGATCAACTCGGTGGCGCCGGTGTCGAGGTCGCGGACGAAGACGTCGGTGTGGATGCTCTTCTCGTCGTCGGCGACGAGGTTGTTGGCGTAGGAGACGAAGGCAACGTGCCGGCCGTCGGCGGAGATTGAGGGGTCGGTCGACTCGCCTTCGCCTGCGGCGCCGGCAGGGCCCGAGGCGCGGGAGACCAGGGTCGTGGTCCCGGCGGCGAGGTCGCGGACGAAGACGTCGCTGGAGTCGGTGTCCTCGGCGCTGAGGTTCTCGGCGCTCGAGCGGAAGGCGACGTAGCGGCCGTCGGCGGAGATCGAGGGCTCGAAGGAGTCGCCGTCCGCGGCGGCGCCCCCGGCCCCGTCGGCGCGGGAGACGAGCGTCACCGTCCCGGTTTTCATCTCCCGCGCGTAGATGTGCTGCTTGCCGCTTTTCGCCGCCGGGCTCAGGTTCTTCGCCCGCGAGGCGAAGACGACGAAGCGCCCGTCGCCCGAGACCACAGGCTCGACCGAGGCCGCGTCGCCCCCTTTGCCTCCCGCGCCCTGCGAAACCAGCGTCGTCGTCGGCTCCCCCTCTTTGGCCCCCGCCGCAGCAGCAGCGATCGCCACCGCAAGCAACAGCGCCATCAGCGCAAGAACCAACGCCCTCCGTGGCCTCCCAGTCACGCGCTCATCATAGGTGTGCAGATCGGCCAAAGCCACCTACAATCACCGGTGAGGGGCCATAGCTCAGCTGGCAGAGCGCGGCGTTTGCAACGCCGAGGTCGCCGGTTCGATCCCGGCTGGCTCCACTCAAGCCACCAGCGCGACTCAGGGGCCGTAGTCGCCGTAGCCACCCGAGTTGTCGAAAAGCTTTTCAATTCGACTGTCTTCGGCGGCTCCCGCAGGGGTCTGACGCCACCTACCGTCCACCTCTTCCACCAGCCCGCGCCTCTGAAGCCGCCTCAGCGTCTCCTCCGTCTCCGTCATGCCCGGTGACTTGACCGGCTTCACACCCCTGGTCTGGCCGAGCGCCTCGTTCACTTCGGAAACAGAGCGCAAAAACTCGTCGTCGAGTCGAACGAGAACCCTGTCATCCAGCGATGCGATGGAGCGAGAGTAGCGCGGTCGCTACCCACCTCCATCAATTAGTCGTCGAAGTCGAAGTCCTTCGGGGGACGTTGCTCGAACCAGAGCTCGTCGTCCTCCGGGGACTCCTCGAGGAAGTCCGGGGTGTCCTCGAGCACGTCCTCGTGCCCCGTGTCGGGGTCGTAGTCGGGGCGGGGCTGGTCGTCCTCCCGCTCCACCGCTTCCTCGCCTTCGTCCTGGTCGAAGAGCGGGGCGGGAGCCTCGGACGCCGGGGCCGGGGCCTCGTGCTCGTCGGTGATCGGCGCCTCCAGCGCCTGGTCGAGCTCGTCCGAGAGGCGCTGCTCACTCCAGAAGTCCTCGTCCTCTTCCTCCTCGACGTCCTCCTCCGGGGCGGCGCGGACGGCGTGAATCTCGGTCGGCGGGTCAACCGGCGCGAGCTTCGGCTCGCTCTGCTCGGCGGCGACGATCTCCTCGTCGGAGGGGCTGACCGCCTCGGTCGCGGGGGAGTCCTCGGTCCCCATCTCGGCCTCGACGTCGAAGAATTCGGTCGGCTGTTCGGCAATCGCGTGGCGCTCTTCGGTGTTGTGCGAGTCGGGGACGATCTCGTGCTCGGTCGCCGGCGGCTCCTCCTCGGCCGGCGGCGCAGCCTGCGCCGTGTCCTCGGCGGGCGCGAGCGGCTCGGCGTCGGCCACGGGCGCCTCCGCCTGCTCGGCGGCCCGGACCTCAACCTCCGGCGCCGCGTCCTGCTCGGGCGCCTTCGGCTCCGGCGGCTCCTGCAGGTCGGCGATGTTGCTGCGGCGGCTGGACTCACCGCCCTCCGGCTCCGCGCTCGCGGGCAGCTCCGTGGCCATGAACTCGGTCGGCGCCTCGGCCAGCGGGTCCGCCGGCTCCTCCGGCCGCCCAGGCGGACCGAACGCCTCGTCCTCGAGCCGTTTGACCTCGGCCTCATCCGCGCCATGGGCGCGCTTCAGTTCCAGATGCTCTCGGATTGCGTCGTCGAGGATGCTCATGCTCGCCTCTCCCTCCGGGAGGCTCTCAAAGACTATGCGGTTATCCTGTCGCTTGCGAGGCAATGGGAACAACTTCCCATCCCCCAACCCCCCGGGGCTATAGCTCAGCTGGCAGAGCGCCTGGATCGCACCCAGGAGGTCGGCGGTTCGAATCCGCCTAGCTCCATCGCAAAGCCGCTGCAGCAGGGCATATTTCCCTTGACGCAGGAAGCGGCCGCCGTCAGGCTGGGGAGAGAAGTCAACGGCAGGTCAACCTCGGAGGTCCCCGATGGCGGAAGGGCCGAAGGGCCGCACCCGCGTCGAGCGTGGCATCTACCGCCAGCCGAACGGCAAGTACGCGGTCTGCGCCCGCCGCTCCGGACGGCTTCTCTTCCGTACCGCCGGCCGCGACCTTGGCGAGGCCCGCCGCGCCCGCGCGGAGCTGATCTCGGCCTTGGAGGCGGGCCGGGTGCCGGCCTCGCCGCGCCTGCGCCTCGACACCGTCGCCGGCCGCTGGCTGGAGCGCTTCGGAGCCAAGGTCGCCGCCGGGGAGCGCCACCCGCGCACGCTGGAGGCCCACCGCTACCAGCTCG
The DNA here is from genome assembly GCA_035765335.1 of Solirubrobacterales bacterium. GTDB lineage: Bacteria > Actinomycetota > Thermoleophilia > Solirubrobacterales > 70-9 > VAYN01. Next base: position 58,029 of record DASTXV010000070.1, on the reverse strand, counting down.
AGCAAAACCTCCTACCGACCCTGGCCTCGCGGCGGGTCGCCTCGATCGCGGTCGATGACATCGCGACCCTGCTGGAGGCGCTCCGGGAGAAGGGCTGCTCAGCGAAAACGAGAGCCAATGCTCTCGCCACCCTGCACAGCATCCTCCGCTACGCCCGTCGCCGCGGCTGGATCGTCATCGATCCGGTGGAGCTGCTGGAGCCCGAGGAGCGCCCGCGCCACCGGCGACGGCGCCAACGGGTACTCGGACGCGTCGAGATCGAGTGTCTCTTTGCCGCCTGCCCACCGAGCGGGCGCCTGCTGATCGCCACCGCCCTCTACAGCGGTCTGCGAATCTCCGAGCTCCTCGGGCTGATCTGGGATGACGTCGACTTCGCGGCCGGCCTGATCCGGGTCCGCGCGCAGCTCTCTCGTGCCCACCGGGGAGAACCCGCTCGACGGGTCGCGCCGAAGACGCCTGCCTCGGTGCGCGAGGTGCCACTCGTCGAGCAGCTCGGCCATCTGCTCGCCGCGCACAAGTAGGCAACACCCTTCGCAGCGCCAACCGACTGGGTCTTCGCGACCGGGCGCGGCACCCCTCACGGGCACCGCAACGTCGCGCAACGGGTACTGCGTCGCGCTGCCGACTCCGCCCAATTGAATGGAGACGGCTGGCCGCCGCTGCGCTTCCACGACCTGCGCCACACCTTCGCCAGCCACCTGATCGTCGACCTCGGCCTCGATGTCGCCCAGGTCAGCCGCATCCTCGGCCACGCCCGGATCACGATCACCCTCGACATCTACACCCACCTCTTCGACGACGCCCGCCACGCCCGCGAGATCCGTCGGCAAATGGCAGCGAGTGACTTCGTGTCTCTCCTTGCGCCTGATCAACCTGGAGCTTCGATCTCGCCATTGAGAAACGAGAAGAGAGAGGCACAACCCAAAGCTCGATAAGCCTGTTCGTTCACCTCAAGGGGCAATCCCTTCGAGCCGGCTATCCCCGCGCGCAAGCTGAGGGCTCCTCCCCAGCAGGCGGTCGGTAGACCAAACTGCCGAGGGTCACGACCTCCTCATTGAGGGTCGGCGAATGGCGGGGGCCAGGGCCCCAAGAGACAGACCCTCCCGATCTATTTTCCGATCTCCGCCAAGGTGCTGTCGACCCACCAAAACGTGTTCGTCGTCCACCCAACGCCCATGCAGGTGGTGCTGCGACAGGAGACACCGGAAAAAGTGCTGGTGGTCGGAAATTGGGCATTCGAAGTGCCTTGGATCGACCAGCTAGTTCCATTCCACTTCTCAGCCAGGGTTCGGGTCCCGCTGCCCCCGACCGCCGTGCAGGACGTTTCGGTAGCGCAGGAGACATCCTGCAAGATGCTCGTGGAGCTACCGCTGGGATTGGGCGTGCTTTGCAGCGTCCAGGTCGTCACCCCGTTAAAGCGGTAGGCCAGAGGAAGCTGTTTTGTGGATTCGTTGGTCCAGCTTCCGACCGCCGTGCAACGGTTCGGCGTATGCGTGCAGGAAACGTCGCGCAGGGTGCTCTGGGTGGCTCCTTCGGGATCGGTCACGGAGTGCAGCGACCAGCTGCCGTTCCAGAACATCACGAGGCTTTTGACGGAACCGCCGCTGGTGGTGTAGCGGCCAACGGCAACGCAGAAGTTCGACCAGTTGCAGTCGACGCCGTCGAGCTGGCTCGAGGTGGCCCCTTCGGGGATAGGGACCGTCTGCAAGGTCCAGGTGGGGCTGTTCCACTCCATCGCAATTGCCTTTTTGACCCCACCGATCACGGCCGAGCCCACCGCCGTGCATTCTGCAGTGTTGTTGCAGCCGATCGCCACCAATTCGCTGGAGGTCGATTCAGAAGGAACCGGCGTCGTCTGGACGTTCCATTTGCCTTCGTTCCAGATCTCCGAGAGGACCGACGGTCCTCCTGCGGACTGATGGTTGCCAACCGCCAGGCAGCGGGTTTCCGAGGGACAGTCGACGCCGAGCAGGCGGGTATGGGTAGCACCGGACTTTTTCGCGGCGGCCTGTTCGGACCAAGAACTGCCATTCCAGCGCTGAGCTATCGGGATGTCTGCCCCTGAAACGGTGCTCTTGCCCACCGACGTGCAGACGCTCGTGCTCGGTTCGCAGCTGACGTCGTAGAGGTTGCTGGTGGTCGCCCCTGCGGGGTTCGGCGTGGAGAGGATTTCCCACGAGGCGGTGGTGAAGGTCAGGTCTTCGCCTGCGGTGGTCCCGTCGGCGTTGGTCGCCACCAGTCGGAAGTGATAGGTGGTTTCAGCTTTTAAGCCTTCAATCCCACGCATGATTCCGACGTGGCTAGTGCCGATCGACTGCGGCGATGCAGGGAATTTGGAGCCGTATTCGCTCGTCGTGCCGTATTCGAACTGGTAGGCCGTTTCCAGGCCGTTGGGGTCGATTGTGCCCCACAGCCTGGCGGTCTGGGCATTGATTTCGTCGGCCCCGCCGGTTTCCACCACTGGTTTGGCTGCCTGCGCCCCCGCCGTCCAGCTCAGCAGCACCGCCACGGCAATGGTCATCGCTGCGACTACTCCGCGCATTCCTGTGGCTTGGCTCGACATTTGCTCCTCCTCTATCCACCTGCAGATCGTCTTCGGCCGCGCGCTCCTATCCGACGGTCCCTGGTCGAAAATGGAGCTGGCATTACCCAGATTTACCACAAATAAACCCGTTTAGCTTGACTTTCTTATTTACTCAGGTACTTTCGGGTCTCCATAGGGAGAGGCACTCCCAGATGGAGTGCTCGAGGGAGGTTTGAAAGATGGCCGTCGTCCGTTTACGCCTAAAGGCCTTCTTTCCTCGCGGGCCGACAGGGCTCGCAGCTCGCTCTCTCGTGTCTATGGTCTTGGCGTTGGCTCTCTTGGTGCCGGCCGCGATCACCGCCAACCACGCGATCGCCTCCTGCTTCGGATCGCCCAGCTCCACGGAGGGGTTTGGGAGCGGAAACGCTGCCACCCCGGACATTCGCCGCTGCTACAGGGCAAAGCCCATCGACTGTGCCAGCGGCAACCAGACCGAGGAACAGACCGACCTCGTCCTGGGTGGCCGCGGGCCTGCTCTGCACATCACCCGCACCTACAACTCCCAGGCTGCCGCTAAAGCCGAATCAGCCGGCGTTTGGGGCTACGGCTGGTCGGGCCCCTACAGCTCTCGTTTGAAATTCGAAGAAGCCGGCAGGATCACCGTCGTGCAGGAAAATGGCGCCACTGCCACCTTCTACCTGGAAGGCGGCGTATACGACGCCGGCGCCTGGGTCCAGGCCACCCTGGTCAAAGAAGGGTCGAACTACATCTTCACGCTGCCCAACCAGGAAAAGCTCAAGTTCAACTCCGAAGGCTGGTTGACCGAACACAAAGACCGCAACGGCAATGCCGTCACGGTTCTTTCCTTCTCGGGTCTCATCTTGTCAGTCAAAGACGCCGCTGGCCGGGAACTGAAATTCGCCTACACCGAAGGCAAGGTCACGAGCATCGAAGACCCGATGGGCCGCAAAGTCAAATACGCCTACGAATCGGGCCACCTCGCCTCGGTGACGCTGCCCGGAGAAGAAACGCCGCGTTGGAAATTCAAATATGACGCCTCGCACCAGCTGACCGAAATGACCGATGGGCGCGGCGGCGTCACCAAAACCGTCTACGACGCAAGCAATCGGGCCAAAGAACAGACCGATCCGATGGGTCGGGTGCATAAATTCGTCTACGGCGAATCGGAAGGCAAAAAGACGACGACTATCACCGAACCGAACGGGTCAACCACCTTCCAGAAGTTCAACGCGGCGGGGGAGCCGCTGGAAGTGATCAAGGCCAAAGGAACCGGCCTGGAACGGAAAACGACCTACGAATACAACGAAGCCTACGCGCTCGTAAAAGCGACCGACGCACTAGGTCACTCGACGACCTACGGATACAACGCAGCCGGTGACCGCACCCTAAGAAAAGACGCCGAAGGCAACGAAACGAAATGGACCTACAACTCCACCCACGACGTTTTGACCGAAACGACGCCCAAAGGCGAGGTGACCACCTACAAACGAGATGCCAAAGGCAACGTCGAAGCCATCGAACGTCCAGCTCCAGGGGGGCTGACCCAGAAATCGACCTTGAAATACGCCGCTAACGGCGACCGCGAATCCGCTACGGACCCGCTCGGCCGTGAAACCAAATTCGAATACGACTCCTACGGCAACCTCAAAGCCGAAATCAACCCCGCAGGGGACAAGCGCACTTTGACCTATAACAAAGCTGGCGAGGCGCTAACCGAAGTCAGTCCCCGCGGCAATGAAGAAGGCGCCAAAGCCGAAGAATTCGAAACGAAAACCGAACGCGACGCCCAAGGTCGGCCGATCAAAGTCACCGACCCTCTCGGTCGCGAAACCAAACTCGCCTACGACAAAAACGGCAACCTGGAATCGGTGATCGACGCGTTGGGTCAGACGACCAAATACACCTACAACGCCAATGACGAGCGAATTGAAAGCAAAGCAGCCAACGGCGATACGACTAAAACCGCCTACGGCACCATGGGGGAAGTCAAAAGCCGTACGAACGGCAACGGCTACACGACCAAATACGAATACGACTTGCTCGCCCAGCTTACCGAAACGATCGACCCGCTGGAACGCAAAGCAAAACGGGAATACGACGCCGCAGGCAATCTCAAAAAAACTGAAGACGCACTCGGCCGCACGACCTCCTATGCCTACGATAATGCCGACCGGCTCAAAGAAGTCAACTATTCGGAAGCATCCACCGCCGACGTCACCTACAAATACGACAAAAGCAGCAACATCGTCGAAATGACTGACGGCACGGGAACGACGACCAGGGTCTACGACCAGCTCGGCCGGCTTACGGAAGTCAAAAACGGCAAAAGCGAAGTCGTCAAATACACCTACGACCTTGGCAATCAGCAAACCGAAATCGTCTATCCCAACGGCGAAACCGTCAAACGCGCCTTTGACAAAGCGGGTCGACTCGAAAAGGTCACCGATTGGCTCGGCAAAGACACCGTCTTCTCCTACAACCGGGACTCGCAGACGAAAGCAATCACCTTCCCCGCTGCGACCGCCAACGTGGATGAATACGTCTACAACAGGGCCGGGGAGATGACGTCGGTCTCGATGAAGAAAGGTGCCGAAGTCCTGGCGTCGATGACCTACACGCGCGACACCCTCGGGCGGGTCAAAAACTCCGTCGACACCGGCTTCGCCGAAGAAGCGGAACGCAACTACGAATACGACACCGCCAACCGCCTGACGAAAAGCAATGGCACGCTGTTCAGCTACGACGCTGCGAACAACGTCACGAAAATCTCCCCGGCGACCTACACCTACGACAAAGCTGACCAGATCGCGACGGCGAGCAACGCGACCTTCGAATTCAACAAACTCGGTGAGCGGGTCAAAGAAACCCCCACCGGCGGAACCGCCATCCCCTATGCCTACGACCAGGCGGGGAACCTAGTTTCGACCGAAAGCGGAGGATTCGCGAGTACCTTCAAATATGACGGGACCGGCCTGATGACCACCGAAACCCGGAATACCTCGACCTACCCGATGGTCTGGGACTCGACGGCAGAGCTGCCGCTCTTGCTCAGGCACGGGCAGAACTACTACATCTACGGCCCTGGCGGCCTGCCGATCTCACGGATCAGCGCGGGCGTGGCGGCTTATCACCACCACGACCAGCTGGGGTCAACGCGGATTCTGACCAACCCAAGCGGAGAAGTGATCGGGACGTATAGATACGGCCCTAACGGGGCGGTCTGGAAACAGACGGGGACGGGAACTCAGATGGGCTTTGCCGGTCAGTTCCGTATGAGCACCCAGAAGCAGCTGATCTACCTGCGGGCTCGGGTCTACGATCCGGCGACGGCGCAGTTTCTTAGCGTAGATCCCGCCGTGATGAAAACTGGAGAACCGTATGGTTATGCGGCAGCGGATCCGATCAACCAAGCAGATCCGAGCGGACTCGATCCGACCGGACCCAATGTCCATGGAGGATGCCTTATCGGTTCAATTTCGGCTCCGTTTGGGTCAGTCGATGCTGCCTGGTGTCGAATAGATATGGGTGACGGTATGGGGCCATACGCGACCATGGTGTCCGTTGGTATGTCGGCAGGCCAAAATTCGCAGGCAGTGGAGCTTGAGAAGTGGCTCGCGAGGCAAAGTCCTGGATCTATTCTCAAGCTCCTAAAGGCGAGCGCTTTTGTGGGCTTCGGGTGGTTTGAGAGCAATGCTGAGTCTTGGGACGATTTGAGGGGATGGTCGGCCGGAGCCTCGGGGTCCGGTGGGGGGAAGAAGTATGGAGGCTATTATTCCCATATGACGAGCGAGAGCAATCCGAAGATACAGTCGACCATGAAGGGTGTGGGAATTGGAGCGGGGGCATCAGTGACTGGTGGACGCTCGTATTCCTGGGTGTGGCCAGATGAATCTTCGTCTAGCAGGGAATTGATAATCGGCGGAGTGGGCTTTCCGGAAGTCCCATGTTGAGTCAATAAGCTGCCCAATTTGTGACGGTGGGTAGAGCGTTCAGCGCAATCCCGGCGTAGGGGCAGTTGGCTCAAGCCCGATCACTTGCTCGCCGCCAAACTTCCCCCACGTAGAGCTACCGATGGCTTTGATGGCGGCAAGCGTCACCGCTTGGCGGTAGGAGCGGCAGCCCATTAGGTTCGTCCAAGTCGTGGCCGCGACCATGTAGGGCATGTCTGGATTGGGGAAAAGAAGGGTGCCTCCGTACATGGTGTCGAACAGGCCGATCAGTTCGAGTTGTGCCCGCTCCGGCAGATCCGGCCGGTACTGGATCGTGAGGCGGCCGTGCTCAAGGGAGTGCACGACGCTGACTGGAGGAGGGGTCTCGCGGTAGGCGCCATCCGCCTGCTGTTCTTCGACATGGTCTCCTGACGTCGGCGGGTTGGTCTTGTAGCTCGGTTCCGGAGCGCTGGCAGGAATGTGCTCATCACCCTCCTCCGGCAGTCGCAGCCGCAGCTCGCAGCCCGCGGCTTGTGCCGCCGCTTGAAGGTTCTGTTTCTCGAAGGCAGGGGGCTCGATGCCGACACGGCTGTCGGGGGCGATGCCGTTGGTGATTCCGCTATCCAGGTTGATGTGGGGGTTGCCGCGAGCGGCAGAGTCCGGCCCGGAGGACAGAACGATGATGGCGACGATCGCGATGATCGCCACCAGTGCAACGATGACGTAGGCAGCAAGGAGACGCTTCCTCCCTCTCATGGCGGGGTGCGCATGCGCAGCACCGGCGGACTCTTGTTCCTCCTGACCTCCCACCGCAGAAACTCTATTGACCAATGGTCTGGCGCTTCAACTTGGTTCACCGGACATGCGGCAACCCGCCTCCCCATACCAATCGTTCTACGCGGGCCGGCAGGCAGTCAGTCGGCGTGGACCGAGAATTGGCTTGAAAGGGTGCTTAAACCCAGCGGTGGTCCGATCAGGCAGAAATCGGCGTTTCTGCCTGAACACCCCGACAATCGCCGCATATCCGCGCATATCGGGCTCGATCAGCGGCGAATCGTGAGCGGCGCAAACCCGCTCCTTATGCGGAATTCAGGCAGATTGCGAGTTTCTAGAAGCCTAAATCGCACCCAGGAGGTCGGCGGTTCGAATATCGGCAGAAGTCCCTGCACGTCGCAAGCTTCGCTTTCTGAAGCCGTTTCCAACCGCCTCTGAAATCCGCTCCTATTTCAGGCACTAGTACCTGAAATCGCGCCGATGCGCAGGGATTAGCGGGGATTTCGCCCGATTCAGCCTCGCTTTCCAGCGATCCCGGAGCTACGTTCGCCGCCCGATAGAACTATGCCCAGCGGTCGCGACGATCGGGGGCGCATAGGGCAGGAGGTTGTGATGAGCAGGAAAGGCAGGAGGGGCGCAAGCCCGCCGAAATCGGAAGCCGCCCAGGGGAAATCCGGCGGCAAGCGCAACCCGGCCAAGAGGCTCCGGCCGGCGCTCCTTCCGACCCAGCTTGCGGAGGGACTTCAAGGCAGCGGGGCGGATCTCGATCCGCCACTCGCCCCGATCAGCCGGCGTTCAGCTCCGCCTCGGCCTCCGACCAGGAGATCCCCGGTTCACTCCGCACCTCCTTGACAGCGCGGAGGACCTCGTCAGTCAGCTCCTCGTCGTCATAGGGAGCGGCGTCGAGCTTGGCCACGACGGGGTCCTGGGCACGCCGCAGCAGGATCGCGGCAGCCGGCAGCGATTCGTCGGGCAGAGCGTCAACAAGACGGTGTAGCTCGGTCTTGGTCATCGCCATCAACGGTACCGCCAGATCGCGCCTCGATCGCCAGCTGCTAAAGGACGGGCGCGAGCTAGGACGAGAACGCCCCCGCGCCCGATAACCCCCTCTTATGGAGACCGGGTATCCATAGCTGGACTCCGGACCTAACCGCCAGATCCGCATGGCCAACTGGAGGTTCAAGACGCTCAGACCGGCTCTCGAGGACATCAGCGGTAAGAGTCGGTCCCCCTTTAGCTGGTCAAGTGCTCTGACCTCGACCAACTTCGAGCTGCGATCGCTCGTCCCCCTCGGCCTGTGAAGCCTCAACAAGGGGCCGAGCTCGACCGAGCATCCGCTCAAGCGGCCCCGGTAGCCACCAGTTGAGATCGCCGATCAGGCCCATCGCGGCCGGCAGCAGGATGAGGCGCACCAGGGTCGCGTCGAGGGCGATTGCGAGAGCCGTGCCGAGGCCGATCTGCTGGATGATCGGGACGCTGGTGCCGACGAAGATAGAGAAGACGACGACCATGATCAGCGCCGCACTCGAGATCGTGTGGGCGCTGGAGGCGACCCCGTCGACGACAGCAGACCAATTGTCGCCGCTGCGGTCGTAGCGCTCGCGGATCCGGGTCATCAAGAAGACCTCGTAGTCCATCGAGATCCCGTAGACGACGGCGAAGATCAGGGGCGGCACGTAGGTCTCGAGATGGCCGGAGGACTCGATCCCCAGCCATTGCAGCCAACCCCACTGGAAGGTCGCCACCAGTAAGCCGGAGGCGGCTCCCACCGTCAGCAGGTTCATCAGGATCGCCTTCAGCGGCAAGATGACCGAGCGCAGCAGCACCAGGAGGATCGCGAAGCTGAAGATGAGCACCGCGACGATCACCTTCCAGAGGTTGTCCGAGATCTGGTTCGAGCCGTCGATGAGCGATGCCGCGGTGCCGCCCACCGAGATCTCCCATTGCGGCCAGGAAACCGCGAGGTCACCTATTCGGCGGCGAATGCCTTCGACCATCGCCTGCCCCTCTTCGGCCTCGGGGTCGATTTCCTGCACCGCCTCGACGAGAACCGCGCCGGGGCGGGCGAGAGCTGGTTCGGCCCAGGCGATCTCCTCTTCGCTTTCGAGGGTGCGTTTGAGCACCCGTCGCAGCGCCCGGGCTTCGGCGGGCGTCGCGGAGCTCGAGCTCGCGGTCACCAGAATTGGCGAGTCGTCCCTCTCCTTGACCAGCCCTTTGGCGGTTTCCGACGCCTGGCGCGCCGGGTCGCCAGCGGGAAGCTGACCGACCGTATCGACCCCCAGCTTCAGGGCGAGGAGTGGGGAGGCCATCAGCAGCAGGACCGCGGAGACGGCGATCGAGTTGCGGAGCGGGTGCGCCATCACCCGTGCGATCCATCGCTCCCAGAAATCCTCCCGGCGCCTGCCGACCAGGCCCGCCCGGATGCGGACGAAGAACGGAGAGGGCGCGTTGAGGCGCCGGCCCAGCAGCGCCACCAGCGCCGGCATCGCGGTGATGGAGACGAGCACGGCGACGATCACGACGAGCATCGCCCCGGCGGCGATCGAGCGCAGGATCACGTTGTCGATCAGAAACATGCTGAGGAGCGAGATCGCCACGGTGCCGCCGGCGAAGACGATGGCCCGGCCCGAGGTTTCCTGCATCACAACCCGGGCCCGCTCCTGGCTACGGCCGGCGGCGATCTCCTCCCGGTACCGGGCGAGCATGAACAGCGAGTAGTCGACCGCCACCCCGATCCCGATCATCGAGGCGACGTTGACGACGAAGACCGACATCGCGAACTGCGTCGAGAGCAGATAGATCAAGGCGCCGGTGACGACGACGCTGACCGCCCCGGTGAGGAGCGGCAGGAAGGCGGCGGCAAGGGACCCGAAGACGGCCAGCAGGATCAACAGGACCACCGGCGCCCCGATCCTCTCGGCTTGTTTGGCGTCCTGCTCGGACTTTTCATTAACGGCGGCGACCAGCGCAGCGCGACCGACCAGCTCCATCGCCACCGGCCCCTCCTGGGGCTGCCCGAGGTCGAGCTCCGCGCGCAGATCGACCGCGCGGTCGATCGCCTCGCGCACCGTGGTGTGGATCTCCACCGGCCGCAGCGCCACTTCCATCCCGTCCGGCGCCTTTTCGATCAGGAGCGGCCCCGGCACCAAGCCCTGCTCGCCCTTCACCGCGGTGTTGAAGCGCTTCAGCGCATCGCGAATGGCGGCCTTGTCGCGGTGGCCGCGCTGCCACTCCAAGAGAAGGGCGATCTGCTCCCCGCTCTGCTGCGGAAACTCCTCCCGCAGCACCCGTTCGGCTTTTTCGGTCTGACTTCCCGATACCTCGAAGCCGCCGCTGGTCAGGTGGTTCACCTGCTTGGAGGCCAGCGGAACCGCGAGGAGGAAGAGTGCCCCCCAGATCAGCAGAACCGCCGCCCGGCCCGCCCTGGACAGCGTTGCCAGGCGCCTCACCGCTTACCCTTCCTGCACCCCTTCGCCGCGACCCGAACGATGCGGTTGGCGCGCCGGCCGTTGTAGGCGGTCAGCTCGGTCGCCATCGAGATGCGACGCCCGCAGAGGCTGCCGCCGGCGCCGCGAAGGAAGCTCGCGCCGAGGGCGGAGTGCGGTCCCTTGGGAAGCTCGATGACGAAGCTCGAGATCGGGGCATCCGGCATTCGCGCGAAGGTCACCGAGCTCGCCCCGTGCCGCGACACATGCATGGATCCGAAGAATTCGAGCTCGATCCCTTGGCCGGCGAGGACGAGCACGATGCGGGGGAGCGCTTCCGAGCCGCGGGAGACGAGGTAGACAGGACCCGAGAGAGCCCATTCGAACACGAGGGTCTTGACCCGGGCCCTTCCGATCTTCGAGGTCGGCGGGCAGAGGTGGATCCCCGCCGCGAAGGTGGCCGCCGGGCAGGCCCCCTGGATCGCCGATAGGCGGGGCGAGAGCTGCCGCGGAAAGTCGAGCTTGATCGACCGCAGGTTGGCCTGGCCGCTCGCACCACTGCGGACCGACATCCTCAGCGAAGCGCCGCCGCGGCGACTAGCTCGCATGTCGGTCTCAGCCGAAATTCGCGGCGCGAACCGGAGCTCACGACAGCCACGGAGGAAGAAGGGCGTCGAGAGAGAGGCGACCGTTCCGGTCGCGCCGTACGCCTCCGCGCCCAGCTCCTGCCGCCCGCAGCTGGTCGGCGCGCTGAACATCCCCGGCCGCTCGGTCGTGCTCAGCTCGAAGCTGCGTACGCGCAGGGGGATGCCCTCTAGGGTCCGCGGCAGGGAGTCGGTCGCAATCGTCAGGCGGGCGCTGCGGGGATCGACCAGGATCCTGCCCCGAACCACGACGACGCCAAGATCGAGTGGACCGGCAGCCGCCGGGATCGCGATCGAGAGTCCGAAGGGGGCCCCTTTGTAGGAATCGGTGCGGAATGCGCTTCCCGATAAAGCAAGGGGATGGGAGCCGGCGCCGGCGGTGACCGTGACCTTGCCGATCCTGCTCGAGGGAGGGCAGTCGCCCGTCCCCGCCTGCGGCTCGGGGCAGCTGGAAACACCCGCGAGCCGCGGGAGCAGACCGCGTGGCAGGATCGTCGAGAAGCGGTCGATCGCCTCTTCGCCCTCCCCGCGGCCGAGCCGCAGCGTCAGGTCGGTCCGGTGGCCGGCCACAGCGCTGGTGGCACCCCCGAGGAACGAGGGGGAGAAGCCGCCGTCGCAACCCCGATCCACGGGGAAGCTGCTGGAGAGGGCCGTCGGCTCGGCTCCGAGCGGGGCGGAGTAGGAGACGAGGCGGGCCGATGCGGTGAAGTCGCCGCACTCCGCCGGCAGGGCCAAGGGGGCGCGGGGACCGCCGTCGAACCGCAGCGAGAACTCCGAGAAGGGCAGCTGCGGCAGCTCATCCATGCGGACGGTGAGTCTGCCGGTCTCGGCGTCGGCGTCGATCCGGCTGGGGATCTTGATCCGCGTTCCGTTGCCTTCTGCGACCACGTACGCCGCCAGCAGGCTCCCAAAGGGATTCTGATCGGGCGCCGCGAGGTAGACCGACCCGCGCAACGGCTCGGCGATCAGGGGAGTGCGAACGGTCACCGAGCCGATCCGCGAGGAGTCGGGGCAGCGGGGAGCGGCGGTGCTTCCCAGCCCGACCTCGCCCGCCGAGCAGGAGCCGAGACCGTCACCGGCCGCGGGGTTGAGCGAGAGACCCGGCGGCAGGTCAAGCACCACGCTGCGGACTGCGGCCTCGGCGTAGCCATCGGGATTGTCGCTCTGGGGAAGGCGCAGATCAACCTCCACCCCGGAAGGAGAATCGGCTCTCTTGGTTTCCGAGCGGACGTCGATCCGAGGGCTGAAGTCGAGTGCCTCGCACCCTTCCAAGTCGAGCGGGTGGCCTTCGCTGTCGAGTGGGGAGACCACCTGGGAGACGAACTCCCCGGGGTTCTGCCAGGAATCCATCCGAAACGTCGCGGCCAGCGACTGATCGCAGCTGACCGGCAGGGTCAGCAGCGGCCTGCGCGGGAGCCCGACGGGGCACTCGCCGAGCGACTGGCCTTCGAAGCCCAGGCAGGTGCCGCGCAGGGTGTCGTGAGCCGGGTCGGCCGGAACTCCCCAGAGGGTCATCACACCGCCCGCCACGGGCAGGAGCTGCGACAGATTGCGCATGGTCATCCTCAGCCCGTAATCACCGTCGGTGCGCACGGAGGCATCCATCATCATCGGCGCAACGATCGCCAGGACGCCGAACTGCGCCACCTTTCCCGGCGGTGGCTCGAGGTTGAAGATCGGCAGGGTGACCTCAGCGAGCGTGGTGTCGAGCTTCATCGTCCCGATCTGCGAGCCCGCGGGGCACCCCTGTTCGAAGAGCGGGCTGTTCTGGAATTCACTTGCAAGGCAAGCCGGGACGCTGCCAGGGTCGCCGACCAGGCCCGCGGGCAGATCGACTTCGAGGTTCTTGACAGCCGCGTCGGGCACCGGCTTGCCTTCGGAATTGGTCGTCTGGTTGAAGACGAAGGCGAACTTCGCCGCGTAGGGGTGCGAGCCCGCCTGCGCCTGCGGCGGACCGACGGCGCCGGGTTCGGCTCCCGGCGCCGGCGGCGAGTAGATCGAGAACTCGGTCGATTGGAAGCCGAACGAGGCATGCGCGGCGGCGGCCGGAAGGGACAGAGCGACCAGGACGGCTGCTGCCAGCAGCCTCACGGTTCGCACTGGTGACATCTCCGTCATCTCCCCCTCCGGCAGCGCCTCGGAGCTGCCGCGGCGGATCTGCTGCGCGCCTTGCCGTGGTGCCGGCGGCAGCGCTTGCGATGGTGGCGCTTCACCCTCGACTCGGCTTCGGGCCCAGGCAGCGCGGTGGCCGGGAATGGCGCAGGCTGATGCGCGGCTCCCAGCGGGCCGCGACAGGCTTCACCCTCGCACGGAAGAGGTTCCGGCTCTTCCGGAAAGCCGCCCCCCATCCGAGCGTCATAGAGGTCAGAGCCGTTGTCGCGGTCAGCAGCGACCAAGCGGGATCTCGTCGTGAAGAACACGTCGCGGCCACCACCCCCCACGTCGACCAGCGCTGAGATGTCGTCGCTGGTGCCGGTTGAGATCAGCTGCGGCTCGCCGTCCGCGAACAGGTAGACGTCCTGGCGGTGGTTGCTGTCGCGGAGGACGAGCGCGTCGGCGCTGTTGAAGAAGACGCGGCTTCCATCTGCGGAGAAGATCTTCGACTGATAGGTGGAGAAGGTGTTGCCGGGAAGGGTCGCCCGCCCGATCGGTCGGGCACCGGTGGGATTGCAGGAGACGCAGGTGAGCCGGTCTTCTCCTGCGTCATAGACGAAGAGCTCGCTGACGGGATCTCCGGTGACCGCGTTCCTGTTGTCGTATCCGGTCAGGCTGATCCGGGAAAGGAAGGCCAGCTGCTCGCCGTCGGCACTGAGCCGCGAGGTGCGTTCTTCTGACCAGGAAGTCCAGTCCGACGAATCTCCGTTGGCGAGGGTCCCGATCAGCTCGAGGGTGCCCGCCCGCGCCAGATAGAGATTCGGCTCCCCATCCTGGGCCCCGGCAGCCAGGGCGCTTCGGGCGACGAAGTACACCGCGGAGCCATCTGCGGCGGCGGCGACCACTCCTTCGACCCTCGGTTCTCCCCCGGGTTCCGGGGTGAGCAGGCGGAGGCTTTCGCCTTCGAGGTCGTATTCATAGAGCCCGCCGTGGTCGTCGAGAGCGTCGGTGAGGCTGGTCGAATCCGAGAAGAACGCCTTCGAGCCATCCGCCGAGATCGCCAGCAGTTCTGCGCTGCCGTCTCCGAGCGAAACCGCGCGGCGGCTGGTATTGAGCTTGACGGTCCGGACTCCGCCTTCACGGACGTAGAGCTGGCCTTCGGCCGTCCAGAAGACCCGCGAACCGTCAGCGGAGATCACCTTGTCGAAATCGCTTCCAAACGCGCTCGCGGCGCTGGCTGACGGGGCGGCTTCGCCCTCGGGCAGCACGCTGACGAGTCGCAGCCCTGAGGCCGCCGACCATTCATAGACGCTCGAGGCTTCGGCCGGAGCTTCGGGAAGCAGCGCATCGTTAGCTTCGAAGACGATGCGGCTGAGGTCCGCCGTCGCCCCCGCGAAGGTGAGCCGGAAGGAATCGGGCAGGCGATTCGGCGGCACCGCCTCGCCGACCGCAGCGTAATCGCCGGGTGCGCCTACGTAGAGGTTCTCGTAATCAGCCGGCGCTTCCGGCGCCAGCGTCGGCTTCCCCCATTCGAGCACAGCGCCCGAGAGATCCGCGGCGAACGCCCGGAAGGGAGGGTTTTCGAGCAGCCGCGGAGGATCGGCCGGCGGCGGGGAGATCGCGTGGGTGGACCAGCCCGCATCACCCCGCGTGGAGATGTAATAGGTGAACAGTTCAGCGCTTTGCGCGTCAGCGAAGCTCGAGAAAGAGGCGTAGAGAATCGAATTGGCGTCGCTCGCGCTTTGGCCGAGAGCGTGGCCGAATGCACCTTCCAACAGCGGGCCCCCTACGTCGCCGCCGTTCTTGTCGGCGAGGCTCACCTGCTCGTAGGCACGCCCTTCCGGCAGTGCCGCGCCAAGCGATTCCGGCGAAGAGCAGGCGAGCAGGCACAACACTGCAGCGAGCGCCAACGAGAACCCCTTCACGTGCCCGGTCCCTCCGCTCAACCTCGGCTCTGCCTTCGGGTCGGCCCACCGGGAGCTCGAGGGCAGGGCACGGTCGTACGAGCGCGCTCCCTGCTCTCGTCGCGGAAGGTGAAGCTCGCTTCGAAGCGGAAGCCGCCCTGAGGACATCGCACGGGGGTGCGGATCCCTTCGGGCCTGTACGGGACCCGGCGCCCGTCCACCCGCCGGTAGTAGCGCAGGTCTCTGGGCCCGAGCGTCAATTGCAACGCGACCAAGCTCGCCTCCGGCCCATCCGGGGTGGACGGGATTGCCTCGACCGACGTCTCGAGGACTGAGTCCGAGGAACCCTCTGCCGTGACCACCTGACTCTGCATGACGATCGGGGCGATCACTGGGCTCCTGCCGTCGAAGTAGAAGAGCGTCGTCGTCGTTTCGTCGACAGGCTTCGACATGAAGATGAAGACGCGTCCTCTCTCGCTGACGGCTCGAGTGCCGAACGGAACCCGGACCTGGGCCGAGCCATAACCCATCAGCGATTCATGCGGACAACCACGGACGCCGGAGGAGAGCAACCGCGACGACGAGCAGGTCGCGAGTCCCAACTCCGATGCGGCGAAACCCATCCCCCGCGGCAGGCGCAGGGCAAAACTGCGAAGCGGGGGAAGGGCTTCTCCGGGTCCGGGCCGCAGGTGAAAGCCGACGGACACCGCCGCGGCGGCGCCGAGCTTCTCCGGCCGCATCTTTGCGGTCAGCGTCGCCTGCGGAGCCGCAGCCGCGACCAGCGGGAACAGCGCCACCAGCAGAAGCGCCAGCGCCAGCGCCGGCAGGAGCTGTACGGCTCTAGACACTCCACCTACCGCTGAGAGTCATCTTCACGTCGTAGGTACGGCGATTCACAGTGCCCGACAAGGAGATACCGGCGCTGCTTGCGTTTGCGTACTTACCGGTTCCGGTAAGGGTCTTGATCTTCCCGGTGTAGGAGGTCACCGCGCCGCTGACGCTGTACTTCGCGACACCGGTCCCGCTGATGGTTCCCTTGGAATTACGGCCGTAGAAGGAGGCGGTCGCCTTCGAACCGTTGACGGTATGGATCTTGAATGAGACCTTGCCGTCAACCGTGCCGCTCGCGCTTCCCTTGGCAGACAAGTTGCTGCCGTCCTTCTTCGTGATTTCCATCCGAAGACTCTCTTCGAAGTTCTGAGCTGAAGCGGTGGCCACAGCATCGTCGGATGGCCGTGGTGCGGCGGATGCGCTCATATGTCCAGCAGCGACGAAGACAGTGGCAAGCACCGCTATCGACACGGTCGCGGCGACCAGCGACCGCTTCAGATCTTCAATCCCAACAAACATCAACTATCTCCTTTTGGTTGTCGTCAGTCCTGCGGTAGGGAAAAGCCAAAGTGCAGCTCGAGGCGGCCTGCCGGGCTCACGAAGCGAAGCTGGCCGATGGTCCGGTGAGCGTGCCGTCACGCAGGCTTTCCACCTTGCCGAAAACTGCCTCTAAGGTTTGTGTTATCTCCGCGTCCAGCCCGCCAGGAACCGCCGCCGGGTCGACGTTGGCCGCCACCTGCAGGCTGTCCTGGTAGCTGGTCAAAGAGAAGCTGACCGAGGTACCGATCGAGGGGGCCACCATGAACATCGTCTCGAAGGGAACGCCGCACAATTCCCCCGGGATCGGGACCGGGACGTTGGTGGCGACAGCGTCACGGGCCGCAAATTCACGATATTGAAGCGCCCCTCGAAGTCGGCCCGGGAGCAGGCCCACGAGCCCGCCGACGAGGGTCGGCGAAGCGTCCTGGGCATCCCGCTTCGCCTCCGTGGTGCGCCGACGGACCTCCGCGAGGTCGTCGAGATGCTGGGCCCGACCGTCGAGCTCGACCACGCTCACCCCCGTCACGTTGCCTCCGTCCTGGACTCCGTCCTCCCTGATGTTCACCGGCATGACGAGCTCAAGCGGCATCGAGTCGTAATCCCACTGCGGGAACCGCAAGTGCATCGCGTTTGCCACGATCGCCAGGTAGAGGTCGTTTGCGCTGCCCCCTCGTGCCGCGGCCTCGTTATTCCAAGCCTCGAGAGGAATGCGAAATCCGGAAAGCCTGCGGGTCGTACCGAAGGAGCTCGCGGGCTGGCGATGCCGGGGGCGGGCCAAGGCGTCCACGGCGATTCTCTCGCGCCGGCGTGCTTCGGGGTCACGGCTCAGGGCCGGGAGGGAGCTCCGCGCGTGCCGCATCCACTCCTTCAGCGCCTTGCCCTTGTACGCCAGCGCGATCCGGGTCGGAGAGGCGGCAGGCGGAGGCTCGGATACGGCTTCCACCTCTATCCCGGACTGTTCGAGGAAGGCGCGCCCGAAAGCTTTGGCGAAGAGAAGTGAGAGGGCGGTCCCGTCCGAGAGGGAGTGGTGGACCTTCATTACGAAGAGAGCCCTTCCGTCCGGGCAGCCGGTCACCTGGACGATCTCCCAAGGCGGCCGATCGAGGGGGAAGGGCGTCGACTGGAGGGCATCGACCACCGCGAGCGCGTCGTCCCAGGTGGCGCCGGGCGGGAGCGGGTGGTCGCGGAGCTGGTCCCGTGGCTGGAACGGGTCGGCCGGCACCCAGATCGGGGGCGCCAGGCCGAGGGGCGCCGGCTGAAGCCGGTCGAGGAAGCGCGGAACGAACTTAGACGCCCCCCATAGCTCCTCCAGCATGTCCTCGTAGGGGACCCGCTCGGGCAGGACGGCGAACATCACCATCGCCACGTTGCAGTTCGGGCGCTGCCCGAGGAAGAAGAACCCAGCGTCCGCGTCGTTCATCTGCGGGGGGAAGACGAGTTTCTGCGCGGTCGTCATGCCGTAGGGGCGGCGCCGCGGGAGGCGACGTCGGCGAGCTTCCACTCGCGTTTTAGTTCGTCTAGGAACAGCACCATGAACTCATGGCGCTCCGCGGCCAGCTCGCGGCCAGAGGCCGTGAGCATGTCGTCCTTCAAGCGCAGCAGCTTCTCGTGGAAGTGGTGCACTACCGAGGTCGTCTTCCCTGCCTCGTAGATGCCTGACGGCTCGATGTCGGCGATCCAGATCGGCTCTCGCAGGGCACCTCCGAACATGAATGCACGGGCGATGCCGATCGCTCCCAGCGCATCGAGGTTGTCCGCGTCCCGCAGGATCCGCGCCTCGATCGAAGGCGATTCGAGAGCGTGACCGGAGAACGAGTACCTGTCGGTGAAGGCGACGCAGTCGCACACCTGAGGGACCAGGGTCGCGGGAAAGTTCACTGCTCCCAGCGCTTTCTGGATCAGATCGTCGATGGTGGCGCGCTCGACGTGGGCGTCATAGGAGCCGGCCTTGTGTTCGACCACGCGATGGAAGTCGTGCACGTAGCTCGCGGCGGCAAGGACGAGCGGATCCCCGCCCTCCTTCAACCGCAGGTGCTCTGCCAGCCCATAGACACGGTCGAGATGGGAGAGGTCGTGACCCGTTCCATCTTCGTCGAAGTCCGCCTGTACCTCGGCGCGCAGCGCGGCTACCAGATCTTCCATGGTCAGACCCAGTGGAGCCGGTGCCATTTTTGGGCGGCCATCCGGTGTTGGTCGATGTCGAGACTCTGAAGACCTGGACCGACGTTGCCGAGCGCGATCTCCCGCATGCAGAGGAACAGCTCGGTGTAGACCAAGTCAAGCACCCGCCCGAGGATGCTCTGCTCGAGGAAGTTGATCGGCATTCCTTCGTTGAGCAGGAAGACTTGCTTCCCCTCCGACAGAGTGAAGTGCTGGACCAGGCCCGGCTCCGACTTCTCAACTGCCATGAGATTCAGAGCCCCGAGGTCTATCTCTACTTGCTTCGAGCTGCCGCTGGCAAGAATGGTCCCCGGACGCAGCAGCTCCAGGTCCTTGCCTTCGATCGAGCGATGACCTGAAACCCCGAGCACGACGTCGCTCTTGCGGATCAGCTCCTCGCGGGAGGTTTCGCCGAAGCCGTCGAGTGCCGCTTTAGCCATCCGGATTCCGCACTGGTCAAAGACGGCCACCCGCGCCCCCAACGAGGAAAGCGCCACCGCGGTGGCCTCACCTATGCCCCCGTAGCCGAGGATTCCCACCTTGGTCTCAGTCAGCAGCCGGTGGAACTGCCTGCGCAGGATGGTCTCCAGCGCGTGGGAGATCGATCGTCCCACCTGCTGGTCCTCTAGCGCCTTGAGTGGGCTCTCGGCAATCGAGAGAACGGGACAGGGAAGATTGCCGCGTTCGGCGTATCTCCAGTGTCCCTGCTTGGTGTCCTCGACGATTCCCGCGATCAGCCCGGCCTCCCAGAGTTCCTCGGCGAACGGGGCACAGTAGCCCCCGATCTCCTGCACGATCACAGGCTCCTCTCGCAGGGCGGAAGCGCGTTCGATCTCTTCTCGGGCCAGCGCCGGCAGGCTCTCGATGTCCGGGGGGATCACTACCCGGTGGCCCGCCGCTTCGAGTTGCCTGCGCGCGGTCGGCATCGTCGAGTACGGGATCCCGATCACGGCCACGAGGTCGACCGCTCTGGAGATGGCCTCGATGAACGGGAGCGCCGTGTCGAGGATGTGGGTAATGACGACGGCCGAGGCGGGAGGACAGGCGAGCTGGTCGACGTGTTCTGCGAGGGCCGGAAGCCTTGCCGAACTCTCCGCAGAGAGGGCGAGGAGTGGATCCTCGATCAAGGTACTCAAGCTGTCCTCCCTGGCTTATCGGCGACTGGTAGATGGCATATCGGAAGCCCCGCAGGTTCCAATTGGGAACGCGACAATATCCACTCAGCCCTGAGTTAAACAGAGTTCTTAAGTTATTAATACTTCCTTAATGACTGGGCACCTTCGAGCACAGGTCATTGCGATTTCCGCCAACAAACTCAAGCGCAAGACAACCCGGACAGCACGGCAAGTTCCTGCGCGATTAGACGGACCGTCGCTGCACGCCCGATAAGAGGCGTTAGGTCAACTCGAGCAATCACCGCTTGGTGAGGGGGCAAGATCACAAGTTCGGCTGGTAATTGCTTGTCGATTTGCCCTCATATCGGTGCGTACCCGGCTCCATCGCGCGGTCAAAAGGTCCTGATCTCCATCAGCGCTTCTTCTTTCCCTGCTTCTTCTTCGCCTTCACGCACTTGAGCTTGCCGCGAACCTTCTTCTTCTTGAAGCCCTTCTTGCACTTCAGGACCTTTGGCTTCGGCGCTGGCGCGGAGGGGGGCGGCCCCGAAGCGGGGGGTGCTCCGCCACCCGGGGGCGGCGTCCCGGGTCCCGGCCCGGGCGTTTTCGGATCGACGGGAGCGCCACGCACGTCGATCCGCGCGCTCGCGGGTGCCGAGACGAGGCCGCCGGCGTCGCTCAACTTGTAGACCATCGTGTCGGTGCCGGTGAAGCCGGCGTCTGGCCGGTACAGGAAGCCACCGCCGGAATCGAGCTCGAGCGTCCCGTGGGTCACCCCGCTGACCAGCTCGATCCTCGGCTCGCCGCCGCTGCGATCGACCGTGTCGTTTGCCAGCAGGCCGGTCGCCGCGGAGACGCTCAGCTCGCCTCCCGCGTCGACCCCATAGTCGTCCGCGACGGCCCGCGGCTGATCGCGGATCCAGATCTCTTCCTGCGCGTGCAGCGCCGGCTGGCCCTCGTCGTCGCGAACCAGCAACCTGACCGTGTAGCGCCCGGGTTGCTCGAAAGCGTGATCGACTTCGACCCCCGAGCCGAAGGCACCATCGCCGAAGTTCCATTCGTACTCCTCGATCGTGCCGTCGCTGTCGCTTGATTCGGAGGCGTCGAACGAGACGGTCGTTCCGGTCGGACCGCCGTTGGTCGACTGGCGGAAGAGCGGCGTCGGCGCCATGTTCGCCTCGGGGATCTCGGCGACCTGGAAGCCGACCGGCTCTCCGCCGAGGTCGACCTCCACCCCGCGGAAGGTCAGCTCCCACTCCCCTGGTTCGGGGTCCTCGATGGTGTAGGACTCGAACGTCCCCGTCAGCGAGTGCTCAACGTCGTCGGCGACGGTGTCGCGACCGATCACCCGGCCGGCCGGAGAGCGCAGCTGCAGTTCGACATCACTGCCCGGCCACCAGTGCGAGAACACCGCCTTGGCGACCTGCTGGCCACCGATCATCGCCATCCTGCGGACGATGTCGCCGGCGCCGATCGTGAACCTGAACCCGCCATCCTCCGGCCGCTCCTGCGAGAGGTGCTCCTTGATCGCCTCGTACATCTCCCGCTGACCCCGTTCGTTGGGGTGGAAGCTATAGACGAAGTCCTTGAACCCGTGGCCCATGTTCCCGGCGTGCAGCCAGGCGCCGAACTCCTGACAGGAATCATGCCCGACGAAGCGGTCCATCGAGACGTACTCGGCGCCGACTCCCGCGCCCTCCACCGTGCGCCTGAACATCGCGTTCGCCTCGCGCTGTTCGTGGCTCAGCCAGATCAGGTCCCAGGGAAAGATGTTGTCGCCGATCATCGAGTTGCAGCTCATGACCAGGCTCAGGGCCGCGGCGGGGACCGAGCCGGCGAGGGCGGCGTTGAAGCCGTCGACCGGATCGACCGGAAAGCGCGGGAAGATCTCCGGGTACTCGACGATGAGGATCCTCGCCCGCGGAGCCCGTGAGCGGATCGCGCGCAGGATCTGCGGAAGCTTCTCTTCCACCCTTTCTCGTCCAGCCCGAATGCCTTCCTCGTGATTGTTGCGGCAGTAGGGATCGAGGCCGAGAAGGCCTTCCCCCAGCGTGCAGTCGCGAACGGTGTCGCCGAACTTCATGTCGTTGCCGCCGATCGAGAGCGTCACCAGGTGCGTCCCGGCGTCGAGGTGGTTCAGCTGGGGGCCCTCGTTGCCGTGGTTTCCGTCGTTCGGCTCGAACATGTTTTCGATGACCGCACCACTGCACGCGTGGAAACTGAGCCAGTCGCCGACGTGGCTTCGCAACGAGTCATCGTCGACCAGCAACTCGCTGTAAGCGTGGTTCGAGCGGTGGCAGTGGTTCCCGTCCTGGTGACTTTCCTGTTCGAAGCCGGGCACGCCCTCGCCGGACGCGAAGGAGTCGCCGAGCGCGACGTAGTCGCAGGCGAGGTTTTCGTGAACCGTCCGCTCCGTCCCCTCGGCGTCGCGGACGGTGACCTCGAAGTCGGCGTTCTCCTCACCGGTGGCGAAGGGAACGTGCACGGTCGCCGAGCCGGAGTAACCGTCGAGCGGCTGCGAGCTTCCGAACGGCAGGTCGTTCAAGGTCATCTCGTAGCTGGCCAGTTCGAAGTCGAGCGCTTCGAAGCGCAGGTTGACCGCCATGTCGCGCGAGTCGCAGCGGTCGCCGGCGTCGACCGCCAGCTTCGGCCATTCCTGATTCATTTTGCCCCTCCCGAAGGTGAGGGGGTGAACCATCTCCTGCGGGTTCAGCAAGGAGCTGATCCCGTAGAAGGCGGGCTGATCGGGGTCGATGCCGCGAACCACCGCCTTGGTCGGGTCGAGCTGGCCGACCGCCAGCGGGTCATCGGGGAAATCCACTTCGCGGTCGAAGGTGCGGAAGATCTGATAGCCGCCAGCTCCGGCCACCGGCTCCCAGTCGAGCACCAGCTTGTCTCCGTAGCCCCGCACCTCCACCTGCGGCGTCTCGTCGAACTTCGGCGAGCGCGGGTGAGTGACGATCGTCCCTCCGAGATCGACGTCGCCCGCCGTCTTGCGGATGAACGATTCCGTCAGGTCCACTTTCCCGGACGGTTCGGGAACGAGCACGAACGGGCCGGCGGTGTGGACGGCCCCGGGAACGAGTTCGCGGATCCCGTACACGCGCTGCTGCCGAGGCTGCTCGATGTAGCCGACGCGGCCTTTTTTCAGCAACTCGACCGCCGGGTTGTAGACGGGGACGTCGGCGACGTTCCTCAGCTTGACGAAGACCTTGAACGGATAGCCGTCGAGAGACGCGTCGTCGACGTCCACCTCCAGCTTCAGCGCCGAGCCGCCCCAGACCTTGATCGGCTCGGCGGTGCGGGCGTCGAGCTTGATGCTGCGCCCGAACGGCTCAAGCGTTGCCCCGTAGTGGGCGGCGACGTGATACTCGCCCTCTTTGTCGCCCCGCAATATCCAATGAACGGTGGCACTACCGCCACCGGGGATATCGGGAACCGAGACGTCGAGGCTCTGAGGTTTGGCGGTGGGCGCCAGGCTCATCCCACCCGGCACCTCGATCGAGGCGCTGCCGTTGCGCAGGTCGAAGCCGGCCGGCGCGAGGTTGTTGACGATCAAGCTGACGTCGTAAAA
Organism: Solirubrobacterales bacterium; assembly: GCA_035765335.1. Classification (GTDB taxonomy): domain Bacteria; phylum Actinomycetota; class Thermoleophilia; order Solirubrobacterales; family 70-9; genus VAYN01. Next base: position 34,497 of record DASTXV010000070.1, on the reverse strand, counting down.
CTCCTTCAAGAACGTCGCTCGGAAGGGGATCACCAGGGAGGAGAGGAGAGGAACTCCCTCAACCCATTCGACGTGGGTGTAGACCCTGCTGCCACCGACGGAGGAGCGACAAGTGGTCACCGTGACCCGGATGCAGCCTTTGGGCGTGGTGGCGAAACCCCTCCGGTTGATCCTGGCTTCGATGTCGTAGCTGCTCGGTTGTCCTGCCCATGACGGCGGATCGATGTCGAGGTGGACCTCGAACTCGTAGACGTGCTGGTTGTCGGGATCGTTCGGGTCGATCCCCGCCGCTTCGATTTCCTCCAGCGTCATCGGATGCGACTCCACCGTCGCGGTCACGAGCTCTCCCGCGTGCAGCTCCACCTGACCGGCGCCGGTCCCATTAGCGACGGTCAGCTCCCCGTGTTTGGGCAGGTAGCCCGGCTTATAAGCGGCGGTCGTGTAAGTGCCGTCCGCCAGGCCGTGCAGGCGGGCGACGCCGGTGCCGTCGGTGAGCACCTTGACATCGCTGCCGCCAGCCTGTCTGACGACGACTTCCGCTCCCGACAGCGGGGAGCCGTCACCGAGGACCGTCACTTTCGCCGTCCCCGGCGCCGGCGGCACGACCGTGATCGTGGCGGCATCGGTGGCCTCCTCCCCATTCCGGGTGATGGTCAGCTGGGCCTCATAGGTGCCCGGCTGCTCGTAGACGTGATCGGCGGTCTCTCCGGATCCGGTACCGCCGTCGCCGAAGGACCAGGCATAGCCGTGGATGCCGCGCAGCGGGCGCGAGTTGCTGCCGTCGAGCCGGATCGGGTCACCAGCGACGGCGGTGCGGTCGTCTCCCGCCCTGGCTGAAAGCGGTTCAGGGGGACCGACGGTGACCGTCTCGGTCCTCACGACCTTCTCGAAACCGTCGCTAACCTCGAGCCTGACGACGTAGACCCCCGGATCCTCGTAGGTGTGGGAGAGGGCGGCGTGCGGCAGGAACCCACTGGAGCTGGTCCCGTCACCGAACTGGACTTTGTAGCTCAACGGGTCGTCGTCTCCGTCCGTGGCCTCGATCCCCGCCGCGACCTCAAGCGGACCGGGCCCTGCGGTCCGGTCGAGCTCGAGCGACGCTGCCGGTGCCTGGTTGACGAACGTGAACGGGAAGGAGGCCGGCGTGGGATCAACGTTGCCGGCCAGATCGAAGGCGCGGACTTCGAACAGGTGGGCGCCGAGGCTGCGATCGTGCTCGATCCCGTCGCAGCTGCGGAACCCGGAGCCGTCCATCGAGCACTCAAATTTGCCCAGGTCCTCCGAGGACTCGAAGCTGAAAGAGGGCGTGAGCTCGTGGACTGGCCCTTCCGGACCGGCGAGGATCGTCGTCTCCGGCGGCACGGTGTCGACCATGAAGACCCCCTCGTCGGGCGTCGGATCGACGTTGCCGACGCCGTCGATCGCGTACACCCGTAGCCGGTGCTCGCCGTCGGGGAGGTCTTCCAGCTCCAGCGGGGAGACGCATTCGGAGAACGGCTCTTCGTCGAGCGAGCAGCGGTACTCGGTGGCGTCGGCGCTGCCGGAGAAGAACAGGAACACCGGCCCCGGCCCGTATACGAAATCGGTGTCGACCCACGTCTCCGGCGGCTGCTCGTCGACGGTGAACTCTTCAGTCGTGACGGCGTGCTGGTTGCCCGCCGGGTCGGTGGCCGTGACCGTGATCCTGTGCGGCCCGTCTTCGATTCCCCTGAATTCAAAGGGGGAGACGCAGGCCACGTCGAGGTGGCCATCCACCCGACAGCGCGTCGTCGCCTCCGGATCGTCGACTTCGAACTCGATCGAGACTTCACTCTGGGTTAAGGGCGGGAGAGCGCTGGTGATCTGGACTGCGGGCGGGGTGGTATCGAGATCGAAGGTGGCCTCCGACGGGGTCGGGTCGACGTTCCCAGCAAGGTCGACGGCGCGGACGAGCAACGTGTGCTCACCGTCTGGCAGCGCTGGGTTCGAGTAACCGGGAAAGCAGGTGAAGAATTCTTCGGACCCGTCAACCGCGCACTCGAAGCGATCGACTTCCTCATCGGCGCTGAACTCGAACGGACCCCCGAACCGGGTCAACCCGGAAGGGCCGAAGTCGATCGTCGTCTCCGGTGCCAGGGTGTCCACGACCCACTCGCGCTGCACCGGCGTCGGGTCCCGCTTGCCAGCGAGGTCGACGGCGCGGACGAGCAATCTGTGCGGCCCCTCTGCGAGGCCGCTCAGTTCGAGCTCCTCCTCGCATTCCTCGAAAGCTTCGCCATCGAGGGCGCATTCGAAGCCGCTCAGATCCTCGTCGCCGCGGAACGCGAACCCGGCGGCGGCCGAGGCCACGCGCGGGGCGGGGCCAGCTTTGATCGTCGTCTCCGGCGGGCGCGCCTCGACCCGGAAAACCCTCTCTACCGCCGCGCCGATGTTGCCCGCGAGGTCGGTGGAAACGACCTCGAACCTGTGCTCGGCGTCGGCGAGGCCGGGGAAAGAGCGTGGGCTTTCACACTCGGCCACCGCTTTTCCATCGAGCTCGCACTCGAAGGTCGCCTCCTCGTCGGCGAAGAATTCGAACTCGACCCGGTCGACTTCTACCGTCCCTTCCGGTCCTTCGATGCTTGCGATCGGCGGCGTGCGGTCGAGGTCGAAGGTCCTGGTTGCGGGCGAGGGATCGCGGTTACCGGCTTTGTCGATCGCGACCGCCCTCACGGTGTACTGGCCGTCGGGGAGCAATCCCGGCAGGAAGTAGGGGGATTTGCAGAAGCTCAGCGGAGCGTCGTCGAGGGCGCATTCGAAGAAGGAGGCCGGCTCGTCGGCTGCGAGCCCGAACGACCCCAAAAATCGGGTTAGTCCCTCCGGCCCCGAGGAGAAGCTGGTCTGTGGCGGCACCATGTCGACCTTGAACTCACGGCTCTCAGGGGTCGGGTCGGGGTTGCCGGCGGCATCGACCTCGCGCACCGCCAGCGTGTGCGTTCCTTCCTCCAAGCCGGAGACCGTGCCGTACGGGAACAGGTCGGAGCCGCTGAGGTCGCAGGGGGTGAATGGGGCCCCGTCGAGGGCGCACTCGAAGCTCGACTCCGGCTCGTCGCGGGAGAGGCTGAAGGTGAGCTGGTGGGTGTTGATCGCGGACGGGATTGAGGCGTGAGTGTCCGGCGGGGTGGTGTCCGGCGTCTCGAAGACGACGTTGACCTGGATCTGCCCGGTCTCCCCCGCCTTGCCGTCGACGGCGATCAGGTACTCCTGTCCCTCTTGGGCCGTCAGCTCGAGGCTGCTCTGGGTCGAGCCTTCCCCGCAGAGATCGCTGTCGTCGCTCGAGGCGAGCGCGCCACCGGGCGCCGGCGGTGGCAGCGAGGGTGGTTCTTCGCCGTACTGTTCGCCAGCGCCGCCTTCGCCGTTGGGGTCCGGTGGTCCCCCCTGACCGTAGACCGCAAGGAGGGTGTCGACTTCGCTGCCGCAGGTCTCGATCTGCGCCGGGCCGGTGGCCGAGGCAAACCAGCGAAACCACACCGAGGCGCCGCCGGGGTCGCCGGCGTGCTCGTCCTCGCTCGGCTCGTGGGTGGCGCCGACGTTGGCCCGTGCGAGGCTGGCGCCGCTGTAGGGGATTCGCTCCGCGGCCGCCCTCAGGTCGTTGGCGGGGGCGTTCACCACGAGGACGAAGGGGCCCGGCGGTCGCAATTCGTAGCTGGGCGAGAGCTGCTGGTAGCGGTCGACCGAGATCCAGTAGACCGTCCCAGCAGCCGCTTTGAAGGCCAGCGACGGCGTATCTCCATATACGGGGGTCCCGGGGGTGGAGTCGCAGGCGGAGGCCGTGCCGGCTGCCTCGACCGCGACCGAGGAGAGCGTGATCAGCGAGGACCCGGTGAAGACGTCGAGGTCCATCGGCTCACCGGTGTCGCTGCAGGTGTGAAGGCGAACGGTGCCGTTGTGGTCGGCCTGCATCCGGTACCAGACGCTTTGGTAGGGGCTTCCCGGCTCGCTCGACTGAGAACCCGCCCCGACGGTGGTGCCAGGGTGGATCCCGGCTCCCGGCGCGATCTCGATCGCATCGGCAAAGTCATCGTTGGCGGGGCCGGCGGCGCGCAGCTGCAGTTCGAACCAGCCGCCGTTGCCGTCCTTGGCGTCGACGGCGATCAGGTAGGTGGTGCCGGCGGTGGCTTCGAAGCGCACCCCGGCGTCGTCGTCGGAGCATCCGGAGCCTCCGTCATCATCGTCCGCGGCGATCTCCTCGAGCGTCGCCAAGGAGGGGCCGGCATAGACGGCGAGCAGGGGGTCGAGCATGCCGTAGGAGCAGGTGGAGAGGCGGACGGTGCCGCTGGCGGTGGGCGTCCACGAGTACCAGACGGAGGCGGCGGCTCCGACGCCCCCGTGCTCGGGCTCATCGGGCTGCGCGCTCGCCACCCGGTTGTCGCCGTACGCGGTCTGAGGCAGCTCCACGTCGAGCGCCTCGGCGTCGGCGAAGTCGTCGTTGGCGGGCGTGTCGCGCAGTCTCAGCGAAAATTCGCCATAGCTGCCGGCGTGTCCGTCGACGGCGATCCGGTAGGTGGTGTTCCCTTGCACGTCCAGCTTCAGGCGGGTGCTGGAGCCGTAGCATTCGGGGTCCTCCCCGACAGCCTCGCTAGCCACCGGCGAGAGCCCCGCCGGCGAGGAACCGGTGTAGACGGCGAGCAGCGGGTCCAGCCGGCTGTAGGAGCAGACCGTCAGCTGAATCGTCGTGCTCTCGCTCGGGGTCCACGAGTACCAGACCGAGGCGCCGCCGGGATCGTTTGCGTGGTCGGGCTCGCCGGACTCCTTGGTGGCCAGCCAGTTGGAGCCGCTCGCGAACTGCGGCGCGGCGCCGGAGAGCTCGGTGGCGGCGGCGAAATCGTCGTTCTCCGGTGCGGTGACGATGCGCAGTTCGAAATAACCGGTGCTGGCCGATTTGCCGTCGACGGCGATCCGGTAGGTGGTGCCGGCGGTGGCTTCGAAGCGCACCTCGGCGTCATCGTCGGAGCAGTTGCCTCCGTCGTCGTCGCCGGCCACCGCCCCGAGCCCACCGAGCGTCGCGCCCGTGTAGACGGCAAGCAACGGGTCGAGGGCTCCGTCGGAGCAGGTGGAGATCGCGTATAGGCCGTCCTCCGCGGGCGTCCACTTGAACCAGACCGAGGCGCCGCCGGAGTTGCCGGCGTGGTTGGGCTCTTCGAGCTCCTTGCTGGCGTGGCGGTTTGAGCTGTAGAGCCAACTGCTGCTGGCCGAAATCTGCTCGGCCGCGGCGAACGCGTCGTTGGCGGGAGTCAGCTCGAGGTCGAGTTCGAGTTTGAAGCCCCAGAGGCCGGCGGCGGCCGAATCGTCGAGCGCGATGTAGTAGCTCTCGCCGGCCACCACGTCGAATTCGACCTCGCTGCTTCCCCCGTAGCAGCCTTCGCCGCTGCCGGCGTCGGCGTCGACCTCGCTCAGGGTCGCCAGCGATTCGCCGCCGTAGACCGCCAGCAGCGGAGGCTCGCCGCCGAACTGCCCGCAGGCGGAGAGGACCGCGATCCCGCTTTCGCTCGGCGTCCACGAGTACCAGACCGAGGCGCCGCCGGAGTTGCCGGCGTGGTTGGGCTCTTCGAGCTCCTTGGTGGCGTGGCGGCTCGAACCGTTGACGGCCTGGGGGACGTTTCCCACGATCGGCTGAGCAGCGAGGAAATCGTCGTTGGCGGGACCCGTCTCGAAGCTGATCGAGAAGGAGGATTCGAGCCCGCCGGGGCCGTCGAGGGCAATTAAGTAGCGCGTGCCCGCCTGGAAGGAGAAGCTGACTTTGCTGTAGCGGCTGAAGCAGCCTTGCGTCGAGCCGCCGCCGGCGTCGGCGGTGACCTCGGTCAAGTGCTCCGGGTCACTGCCGGTGTAGACGGAGAGCAGGGCGCTCTGATCTTTGCCCGCGAACATGCAAGCGGAGAGGAAGGCCGTGCCGCTGGTGCCCGGCGTCCACGAGTACCAGACCGAGGCGCCGCCGGGATCGCCGGCGTGAGCGGGCTCTCCCGCCTCCTTGGTGGCGTGCCGGTTGGATCCGGAGACGGAGGTCGGCAAGAAGGGCCCGACAACCTGGGGGGAGAGACGGCTGTCGTTGGCGGGGATCGGCTCGATCGCCAGCGAGAACGAGGATTCGACGCCGCCCTCGCCGTCGACCGCGAACAGGTATTTGGTCCCGGCGACGAACTCGACGCGAACTTCGCTCCTGCCGCTGTAGCAACCCGTGGTTGAGCCGCTGCCGACGTCTGCGCCGACCTGCTCGAGGTCCCCGTAGCCGCTGCCCGTGTAGACCGCGAGCAGGGCGCTTTCTTTGCTGCCGGCGAAAAGGCAGGCGGAGACGAACGCGGTGACGTTGCTGTGGGGGGTCCACGAGTACCAGACCGAGGCGCCGCCGGGATCGTTTGCGTGGTCGGGCTCGCCGGACTCCTTGGTGGCGGCGACGTTGGAGCCGCTAACGGAGGCGAAGAGCCCCGACAGGATCTGCGCGTCGGCGAGGTCGTCGTTGGCCGGGGTCTGCGCGAAGCGCAGCTGGAACCTGCCCTCGCGGCCGTCCTTGCCGTCGACCGCGATCCGGTAGGTGGTGCCGGCGGCGGCCTCGAACTCGACGGAGCCGCAGCCGCCGGGTGCGCCGCTGCCGACCTCGGTAAGGGCGGCGAGGGTCGACCCGGTGTAGACGCCGAGAAGAGGTTCGCCGAGGCTGCTGCCGCAGACCTGGACCTGGGCTTTGCCGTTCGCGTCGGCGGTCCACGAGTACCAGACCGAGGCGGCGCCGGGGCCGCCGGCGTGCTCGGGCTCGCCCGCCTCGCGGCTGGCGTCGAGGTTCGATCCCGAGAGGTAGCGGGGCAGGCCGCCGGAGACCTGCCTCGCGGCGTCGAAGGCGTCGTTGGCGGGGGCGTTCTCGCGGGTGACCAGCTTCAGGCCGAAGGTCCCCTCCGACCCCTCCTCCCCGTCGACCGCGATCCGGTAGGTGGTGCCGGCGGCGGCCTCGAAGCGGACGGCGGCGTCGCCCGCCGAACAGGGACGCGGCGCTCCCCCGCCGGCCGCCGCGACCGGCGCCAGGGCGGCGAGGGAGCCGCCGCTGTAGACCGCGAGCGCCGGGTCGAGCCCCTCCGAGGCGCAGGTCGCAAGCGTCACCGGGCCGCTCTCCGCCGCCGTCCAGCTGAACCAAACCGAGGCGCCGCCGGGCTCACCGGCGTGGTCGCCCTCGCCCGTCTCCTTCGAGGCGCCGACATTGGAGCCAGAAGCGAAGCTCGGCAGCTCAGCCTCGAGCGGCTGGGCGCCGGCGAAGGCGTCGTTGCCGTCGAGCGGCTCGACCCCGAAACGGGCGGACTGGATCCGGTTGCGCCCGGGGATCGAGATGCGCCAGGAGGCGAGGAAGGTTCCGCTCGGGCCACCGGAGACGCGAGCGCCGTGGTCCCAGCGGTTAGCCGCCAGCAGCGTGCGCGGGCTGTGGGGGGTCCCGTCGGCGCCCAGGGCGGTGGCCTGCAGGGCGGTTTCGTAGCGGCCGCCCTCGATCGCCGACTCCCAGACCACCACGGCCGAGCCGTCGGGGCCGGCGGCGAGACGGGGGGCGAAGAAGTAGCGGCCGGCCGGCGGCGATGCGATCAGCGCGGTGGGGTCGAGCTCGCCCGCGAACGGGATCACTCGCGAGCGGATGCCGCCTTCCGCCGCCCAGACCGCGAGGGCCGCGCCCGGCGCCCCGCGGGCGACGTCGAGGCCGGAGACGCTCGCCCCCTCCTCGCTGTCGAGCAGGGTCTGGGGCGCCGACGCGCTCCCGGCCGGGTCGATCCGGGTGTAGAGGGCTTCGTCGCCCGAGTAGGTGTTTAGCCAACCCCAGACCGCGACGGCGGCGCCGCTCGGATCGACCGCCAGGTCAGGGCTGGCGACGCCGCAGCCCGAGTCAAGTTCCTCACTGGCGCCGGCGTCGCCGTCGGACTCGATACGGAAGAACCCGATCGAGCTCTCGCCGCCCCAGCATTCCCCCTCGCCGGCGTCGCGCCTGGCCCTGAAGAGCACGGTGACGGTGCCGTCGCCGGCGGCACCGGCCCGCAGCCGCAGCAGCGGCTCCCCCGACCCGTAACCGGAGGCGTGGGATTCGAATGCCGTTTGAGCCGTTCCCTGCGCGACCCCGGCGGCAGAGAGACGAACCCACTTGATCTTCTGGTCGGCCTCACATTCGGAGTCCACGTACGAGCGCGAGTAACCGTAGGCGGCGCAGCCGCTGTCGAAGGTGCTCTCCGGCCAGAGCACCGTGAGGGTGTCCCCCGGTCCGCCCGCGACGAGGGGCTGGCCATAGGTCACGTAGGCGGTGCTGGTGCCGCCGAAGGACCCTTCCTCGGGGAAGACCGTCTGGCGGTGCTGGAGCTCCCGGACCGGCGAGAGCGAGCCGGCCGCGTCGACCTGCCGCGCCCTGACGTACTCGTCGACCACGCACTCCTCGTCGCCCTCACCGGATTCGGCGAAGCAGGACTCGCTGCTGTAGGTGCTTTCCTGCCAGACGACGGTCGCGGTGCCCGCCGCGTCGTAGTGGACAGTGGGGGCGTAGGCGCTCGTGTAGGCGGCCCCCGGAGCCGCCTCCGAGATCGCTCTTCTCGTTCCTGCCCCACCGTCGACGCCGACCTCGCGGGCGCTGATCGCGTACCCGGCGTCGTCGGGGAGGGGCGTGGACCAGACGACGGTGCCCGTGCCGTCCGGCCCCACGTCCTGGCCATAGCCGTAACGGGTTCCGCTCTCGCTGACGGTGGCCGACGGTGACCAGCCGGCAGCCGCCATCCCGGTGCCGAGCAGCAGGAAAGCGGTGAAAACGAACAGAATCCCGAAGAGTGACCCTCGGGCGTCAGGCCAAATTCGACCCGTGCGCAGCGATCCCAACCTGGCCTCCAGAAGCTTTCGCGTGAAAAAGTCGCGGAATCCTAAGGCAGATTTGGCTTATCTACTCAGGAATTTTCTAGGAACTCGGGTGTAAGGGATGGCTGTTACCGAATACTTGGTCGGGGGTTTGTACATAACTGTCACTTTCTTGATCCTGGGCGCGTGCGGTCACTTCTTGCGGAAGCGATTTCTCCCCGCCTGGGACGGACCTCCCGCCCGCCTGGTCGAGGTGGTCTTCGCGGTCTCGCTCCTGACCGCGGTGGCGCTCCTGCTCGGCAGCTTCGGCCTGCTCACGGCGTCGGCGCTGCTCTCCTCGCTCTTGGTCCTGGGCGCGATCGTCTGGGTGTGGTCGCGGCAGTCGGGCGCTCCCGGGGAAGAGGCGGCGCTCCCTCCCGCGCCACCGCTCCGGCGAGGGGCTACGGTGGTGGCGTCGGCGGTCGCCTTCCTCACCGTCCTCCACCTCTCCGGCGGCGTCCACGACAGCCTCGAGTTCGGGATCTACCGCCAGGACAGCACCTGGTACCACCTGCCCTTCGCCGCGACGATCTTCCAGACCGGCGACACCTGGGCGCTGCAGTTCACCGACCCGATGGCGCTGACCGCCTGGTTCTACCCGCAGAACTCAGAGCTGCTGCACGCGGTCGGGATGCTCGCCTTCGGCAACGACTTCCCCTCCCCGCTGCTGAACCTCGGCTGGACCGCGCTCGCCCTGCTCGCCGCCTGGTGCATCGGCCGTCCCTACGGCCGCGGCCCCGAGGCGCTCGTCCTCACCGCCCTCGTGCTCGACGCCGGGATGATGCGGGCGCAGGCGGGGAACGCCCCCAACGACATGGCCGGCGTCTGCCTCCTCCTCGCCGCGATCGCCCTCCTGGTCAACGGGTGGGAGGCGGGGCGAGGACGGGGCGAGGGCTGGCGGCCGTCGTCCGCGGTCGTCTTCGCCGCCGCCTTGGCCGCCGGGTTGGCGGTCGGGACGAAGATCACCCTGGTGGTGGCGGTCGCGGCGTTGACGGTGATGCTGCCGACCCTGGTTGCCGCGGAGCGCCGACTGCGCACCACCGCGGTCTGGCTCGGCGGCGTCTCCCTCACCGGCGGCTACTGGTACCTGCGGAACCTGGCTCACTCCGGCAACCCCCTCCCCTGGATCTCACCCGGGCCGCTCCCCGGCCCCGACCAGCTCGGCCTCTATCCGCGCCCGCCCCACTCCGTGGCCGAGTACCTGGACGAGCCGGGGATCTGGGTCGACCGGTTCGCGCCGGCCCTGGGCGAAACCCTCGGCCCGCTCTGGCCACTCGTGATCGGCGCGGCTGTGGCGGGCCTTGTGCTGGGAGTGAAGCGGGGCGGACTGCAACGCGGCCTCGCCCTGATGGGGATCGCCGCTGCCGTCACCTACGCCCTGATCCCGGTATCGGCCTCGGGCTCCCCCGGCCGCCCCTCCGGGTTCGAGTCCAATCTCCGCTACCTGGCGCCGGCGCTGATCACCGGCCTGGTGCTGCTGCCGCTGCAGCGGCAGAGAGCGGGCGAGCGGGCCTGGATGCGGTACCTGCTGCCGGCGCTGGTGCTCGCCTTCCTCGCCGGGCTGCTCACCTCCTCTGGCTGGGAGCTGGAGCAGGTCCCGCTCGGGCTGGTCCTCGGCGCCCTCCTGGTGGCGGTGCCGGTGGCGGCGGCGCGGGCCAGGGTGCCGGCGTCGCGGCTGGCCGGCGCGGTCGGCCTCTGCCTGGCGCTCGCCGTCGGGCTCGGGTACTCGGCTCAGCGCGAGTACCTCCAGGGCCGCTACCTACCCGTCCTCGCTCCTCCCGCCGACAACCCGGGCTTCCGCGAGACGCCGCAGTGGCGCCGGATCCAGGGCTGGGCGCGCAACGTCGAGGATTCCCGCATCGCCATCTCAGGCCCGCCCGCGGCCTTCGGCCAGTACGTCCTCTACGGCCCCGACCTCTCCAACCGGGTCGAGTACGTGGGCGAGCCGGGCCCGCACGGCAGCTACCGCCCGATCAGCAACTGCGCCTCCTGGCGCGCCAGTCTCAACCGACACCGCCCCCACTTCCTCGTCGTCACCCCCGCTTCCGAATTGGGGCCGGGATCAGTCCCCCAGGAGAGCCTCTGGACCCGAGGTGATCCTGGCGCGCACCAGATCCTCGAGGTCGCCCCCGCTGCGGTCTTTCGGATCGATCGCCCGCTCGACCCCCGAGGCTGCGACAACGAGGGTCTGCCGCCGGTCGTCCGAGTACCCGGCGGTGGCTTTGCGGTACCGGGGACTGAACGCTGAGCGCGCCCGGCGGAAACGCATCCCAACCGCCTCGCGAAATTTCAGGCACTTCTGACCAGAAGTGCCTGACTCCCCGCATATCGGTTCATATCCCTGCATATTTCACTTTCTGCGGTCTCTCGTAGGTCATCAGAAAAGCGCTGCAAATGAGCCTGTTATGGCGACTCTCCGCTAAGCGCCCTCCCTAAATCGCATCCAGGAGGTCGGCGGTTCGAATCCGCGTGATCTATCGGCAGAAGTCCCTGCGCGTCCGGAACTTCGACCCTTGCAGGAGCGGCGCGATCGTGGGGATCCCCATTCGCTGCTGCGGTCTTTGGCGGATGCGCGGTGGCGTCGGCCGTTGCAGGATTGGGTCGAGATGAGCGCTGTGATCGGACTCGTGACCATCCTTGCCCACGCGGGCTGGGGGGATCACATGGATTGGGACGACGGGTGGTGGTTGGTGATGATGATCGGAATGGTGATCTTCTGGGCTCTGGTGGTGCTCGGCATCGTCTGGCTCGCGCGGGAGCTGTCAGGGCGTCCTGGCCTCGGCGGCCATCGCAACCCCGATCCGCTCGAGCTGCTCGACCGCCGGCTCGCCGAAGGGACGGTCTCCCCCGAGGACTACCGCGAGCGCCGGGCGATCCTGACCGGCTCCTCCCGCTCCGGCGAAGGCCCATCCGCCTCCAGCGGCGACGTCGACGGCTAGAGCGGGCGGCGATCGGGCCTCAGTGGCCCATTTCCTCGTGGGAAGGCATCATCGCCCCGCCTTCGGCCGGCATGCCGCCGGCCGGAGAAGGCTTGCCGTGCCACGCGCTGCGCCAGCGGTTCATCTCCTCGATCTCACCCGCCTGCGCGTCGATGATCGCCTTCGCGATCCGCATCAGCTCGGGGTCCTCCCCCCTGGCGAGCTCGACCCGCGCCATCCGGATCGCGCCCTGGTGGTGGGGGACCATCATGTCGATGAACTCCCGGTCGAACGGCTTGGCGCCCATCAGCTCGGAGGCGTCCATGCCCATGCCCATTGCGCGCGCGGGCATGCCGAGGGTGCCGTGGGAGGCCTGGCCGATCGGCTGGCCGAAGAGGCGCCGGTGGATGCGCTCGAGCTCGTCTATCTCCGCCGCCTGCGTGGCGACGATCCGGCGGGCCAGCTCCTTGACCTGAGGGTGCTCGCCCTCCTCGGCGGCGATTTCAGCCATCTCGATCGCCGATTCGTGGTGGGGGACCATCGCGACGATGAAGGCCCCGTCGGTCTCCTTCGCGTCGGCCGAATCCCCGTCGCCGCAGGAAGCGAGGACGGTGGCCGCGACCAGGGCGGCGAGGCACGCCGCAAGGGCGAGGAAGTGGCTACGCGTCGCTACCGGCTGGGCGTTGCCCGACATCTCGTCGGAGGGTAGCCCAGCCGGGCGCGGCGAGCGGTGGGTCAGTCGGTGACCTTGAAGTCCGTGACCTGGCCGGATTCGAGGTGGCCGGGGATGTTGCAGAACAGCTGGTAGTCGCCGGGGTCGAGGGTGACGGTCTTTTCGACGGTTTCGCCGGGGTTGATGATCTCGGCGATGCCGGTGGCCTCGTCGTCCGGTGATTCCACCGGGGCGAGGCCCGCCAGCAGGGCGTGCGGCGCGGCGCCCTCGTTGGTGATCGAGAACGTCACCTCGCCGGCGCTGATCTCCGGGACGTTGGTCTCGACGTACATCTCGCCCATCGTCACGCCCACGTCGGCGTCGACGGCCGGGACCTGATCGGTGCCGTGGTCGTATTTGCCGTGGTCCATCTCCGGCGCGGCGGGGGCGTTCTCGGTTTCGAACACGCCGATCGCCCCCTTCACCGTGTCTCCGAACGCGTGGGTCACGAACGGGTACGCGCCCTCCCGGTCAAGGGTGAATTCGACGATCCCACCCTGGGAGGGAGCGAGGTTGACGGTCTGGGCGTGGAAGCCCTCGACGCCCTCGATTTCGGTCCGGTCGAAGACCGTGCCGATCACGTGGAACGCCGACCAGATCGAAGGACCGGAGTTCAGGAGGTACACCCTGACCCGTTCGCCCCGCCCCACCTCGATCGGGGCCTGCTGGTACTGAGCGGCGTAGCCGTTGAAGGCGATCACGTCCGGTTCTTTGGCCTCCATCTTTTCCAGGTCGCCGTCGCCGCCGGGCTCGCCGATGTAGTACTCCTGCTGGTTGATCCAGAGTTCGCGGTCGGCCGGGGGGAGGCTCCGCGGCTTGACGATCATCATCCCCACCATGCCGGAGCCGGTGTGCTGCAGGACGGGCTGCGTGGCGCAGTGGTACATGAACACGCCGGGGTGCTTGGCGGTGAACTCCAGGGTCGTCTTCTCCCCCGGGGCGATCGTCCTGAACGCGGTCTCGGGATTGAGCTCGGAGGAGTGGAAGTCGATCGAGTGCGGAACCCTCACCTGCATCGCCTCGCTGCTGCCGTTGAACAGCGTCATCTCGACCCGGTCGCCCTGTCCGACGACCATCGGGGACGAGACCCCGTTGCCGCGGTTGAACTTGCCGTTGACCGCGTAAGACCAGACACGGGTGGGCGGGAAGTCGTCGGAGACCTTGGTGACGTGCTCGTAGACGTCGATTTTGAACTTCTTCACCGCTCCCGGCGGGACGGGGGGCAGCGTCGGGTCGGCTCGCTTGAACTCCTCGGAGCCGGGCACTTTCACCCCGGCGAGCGCCGTCAGGTCCTCTTCGGGCTTGTAGGAGGCCGAGCCCGCGGGCGCTGCCGCCGCGGCGGTGGCTGCGGCGGGCGTGGACGCCTCCTCCCCGTGCTTGGCGGCGTAGTAGGACACGACCGCCACCAACCCGAGCAGGATGGCGAAGCCGAGTACCCGCATGACCCACCTGTCGATCCGGTGGCTCATGTCGTTCTGGTCCGAGTCACCCGACGGCATGTTCAGTCTCCCTCCTCCGCTTCCTCGATCGCCCTAGCCAACCGATCGAGGGCCATGGTGTCAAGCGCGGCTTCGACCGCGGGAAAGAGCTGGCGCTCCTCGAAGCGCACGTGATCGTGGAGCAGCGCTCCCAGCGCCCGCGCCTGCTCCAGCGAGCTCTCCCCGCCGGCAAGGCGCAGCGCCTCCCGCCTGATCGCCAGGTGCTCGTCGAGCATGCGCTTGACGCCGGCCTCGTCGACCTCGGCGTGCAGCGACCAGGTCGGCAACAGGACCTCCTCCTCGACCCGGAAGTGACGGCGGCCGTCCTCTTCCCAGAACTCCAGGAAGGCGCCCCTCGCCGCCTCGAGGTCGTCGGCCTCGCTCAACTTCTTCGCCGCCAGCAGGGCGGCCAGGTGCTCGCGCGAGAGGGGTTGCAGCGCCTCGGCGCGTTTCATCGCCGCTGCCCTTGACCGTGATGGGTGTGGTGCTCGGCCTCGCGCGGGGCCGACTCGGCGCACTTGTACAGCCGGTGCGCCCAGACCTGGAGGCCGAGCATGGCGGAGACGTAGCGGCGGTTGGCTTCCAGGTCGCCGTTCGCCTGGTCGCGGAGCTCGAGGACGGTCTGCAGCTGAGTCCTCGCCCGCTCGGCGACCGTGTCGCAGAGGACGCCGACGAGCTCGTCGGCGGAGCCCGTCTCGATCGCCCGCTCGGCGACCGGGATCACCGGCCCCGGATCCAGGCCGGCCGGCTTCAACCCGGTGAACGGCTCTCCCTCGCCCGCCCGGTGCAGGCGCGCGACCGTCTCGAAGAAGTGCCGGTCGGCCAGCTCGCGGGCCTGGGCGCCCTGCCCCCTCAGCTCGACCACGGAGGCGAAGCACCGCCGGACCTCCTCCTCGCCGTCCCGGGGGACGTACGGCAGGACCACGTCCACGTCCTCCTCTTCGAGCGCTCGCGCGGCGGCCTTGACGACGGGGCCGTCCATGGTGTCGCAGTGCGGTGGCATCTCCCACCCCTTTCCTCGCGTTTCCTGAGACTTTCCCGCATGGAATGCCCCAGGTCCACCGCGGCCGCGGAGCGGGCGGGGCGGTCTACTTCGCCGGCCACCATTCGGGGAGGACCTCGAGCTCGAGGTCTTCCACCCGGACGAGCGGCAGCTTCGCGCCTTCGAGATCGGCGAGCAGGACCACCGCCAGCAGGAGCTTCGCTTCCTCGCGGCTGGGGCGGAAGTATTCGAACCAGGCGGCGCAGTTGCGATCGAGTTCTTCGCAGATCTCTTTCAGGGTGGCTTCGTTTTTGCCCGTTTTTTCGTCCGACTGCAGTTCGATCTCGTCGGCCAGCAGGATCGGGTTCTTGCTGCGGATCGCTTCTCCGCTTCCGTCGCTGACGAGGGTGAACTCGTAGTCGCACCAGAGCTTGATCAGTCGCTGCTTGGAGACGCCGGTGCCGGCTCGGGCGAGCGGCGCGAGCGCTTTTTCGAGCGTTTCCGCCAGGGTGCCGGTGGAGGCCGCGCTCACCTTCGGGGCGACGATCAGGGGGACGACGGGGTTGTTGTAAGCGACTTCGGGCGTTTTGTAGACGAAGGCCTTGTTCGTCGGCAGGTTGCTGCCGCCGGAGAGGTCGGCGTTGCGGGTCAGCCAGCCCGCGCAGCAGCCGGTCTGCAGGGAAAGGACGTCGAGCGGCGTCCATTCCAGCTTCAGCTTCGCGGCCTGCCCCGACGGGGGCGCTTCGAAGTCGTAGGTCGCCACGTACCAGCGCCCCGAGGGTTCGGGCGGGTCTTTGGCCGGTTCGGGGGATTTGGGGCCCTTGCCGTTGACCTGCGGCCAGACGATCGATTTCTCGTCGCCTTCGCCGGATTCCGTGCTCGGCACCTCGGCGTACACCCTGATTTCGCTTTTCGCTTTGTTCGAGAAGTCGAGCGCGTAGCGGTCGATGCGTACGCTCGGCGCCACCGCCTCCGCCTGCAGCGCGTCGTTGTGGCGCGCCCAGGCCCCGGCCACCCTCCGCGCCTGTTTCACGAAGGCGGCGATCGCCCCTTCGGCCGCGGCGCTCGAGGAATCGTCCGGCAGGCCCTGGAGGTGGGGGCGCAGGACCTGCCAGGCGACCGTGAACGCGGCCAGCGCCTGGAACAGGGTGGGCTTGTCTTCGTCGGCGTCCGCGCTCAGCTCCGGTGACGACTTCAGCGGCCGGTTGTAGGTGACCGCGAGCCAGAGGGTGTCCTGCGCCTCCAGCTCGGACAGCTGGACCCCGCTCTCGTATTTCCAGGTGAGGAATTCGGACAGCTTTTCGCCCTTGGCACCGGGCGTGACCTGGGTCGCCGACTGGCCTTCGAGCATCGGCGTCGAGGGAAGGCGGCGCGAGGGCACCGGGATCCGGAGCCGGCCGAGCTGGAAGTCGAGGGGGTCGTGTTCGCGTTCGCGCACGAAGCGCAGCCACTCGGACGGCTCGTAGCCGTATTTCTCCCGTTCGTGGTCGAGCAGGTGCTCGACGAAGCGGGCGTTCCAGGACAGTTCGAGATCGAGGTTGGCGGCCTTGCCGGGGTCGGTGGCCGAGGCCATGAAGGTGAGGAAGGGGCGCGACTGGCCGTTGTCGAGCGGCAGCTTCGGGGAGCTGAGCGCGACGCTTTCCTCGGCGGAGGCCTGGTTTTCGGCTTCGAGGGCGCTGATGGTGCCGAACAGGCGAGGCGAGCCAGGGCCTTCCTCGTCGTGAGCCGAGACCGTCGCCGGCACCTGCACGATCGTCGAGACGGTGAAGGCCGAAGCGAGCTTGCCCAGCAGCGACTGCTCGAAGACCTCGCGGGCGCTTTCGGCGTCGCCTCTGACGACTTCCTCGTCGGTGCCGCTGAACACCGGCACCACGCCTTTGGCCAGCGCCGCCGCGAGTTCCGCCTTCGCGCCCATCAGTTCCTCGTAGGCATCGCTCTTGGCGATCGCCATCGCGGTTCCGATCGCCGGCGAGAGGACTTCGTCAACCGCTGCCAGGAAGGCTTCCCCCCACTGATCGAGGTCGATCCCGGTGAAGGTCTCTTCGCGCTGCCCTTTTTCTTTCAGGTTTTCGTCGTATTCGGGCACCTGGGCCTTGTCGTTGACCAGCTCGACCGAGAGCGGCGCCAGCGAGAAGTAGGCGGCCTTGCCTTCTTCGAACTTCACGTCGATCCCGGCCCTCGGGTTGCCTTCGGTCATCCGCAGCACCCACAGCGGCGGCGTCGGGGCGGCGGCCGCGAGGTCCTCGCGGTCGTGTCGCGCCGCCAGCCGGGCCGTGCCGTTCGCCCCGTCCCAGCCCGCGAAGGCTTCTTCGAAGTCTTCGGCGTAGGGGAGCAGGGCGACGTCCGCCGCCACTTCGTCGAGGAGGTCCGGCCCGGCACCTGAGCTCGGTTTTTCCCGCGGGCTGAGGTCGGCCGCCACCGGGAACGAGGAGGAGATCCCTTTTTCGACCGGCTTGCCGTCGCTGCCGACGTAGACGAGCTCTTTCGGGCGTTCCATCTCCAGGCTCACCTCGACCGGCATCACGTCGCTCTCGGCTGCAGCCAGCTGCTTCGGTTCGATCGGCCATTCGAGCGACCGGGAGAGCGACTCGGCCTTCCCCCCCTGGACCGCCTTGGCCAGCTCCTTGGCGATTTCTTCGGCGTAACCGCGCAGCTCCGCGTTGATCGCCCCGAGGTTGCCGAGCAGGCCCGGGATGCTCGTGCTCAGGACCGCCTTCGTCCGCGGGTCGTCGAGCTGTGAGATCGCCGTCGCGTACCGGCTCAGCGCCGCTTTCGCCTGTTCTTCCGCCGCGTGCGGGTCTTCCTGGCCCTTGCCGGGTTTGACGATCGATTCCGGGTCGAAGGCGAAGCTCAGCCGCAGGCACGGCCCCTTTTCCTTTTCCCCGGGCACGAAGCGGTGGGCGACCCGCACCCCCGGCCACTCGCCCGGCCCGACCAGCGGGTCGTTGTAGAGGAGGGGGAGCGATCCCTTGTGGTTCGGTTCTTCGGCTTCTTTTTCGTCTTCCTCTCTGAGAAGGTTGCCGAAGACGTCGCCGATCCTGAACCCCAACTCCACCGTGCCGCCGACGGCGGCGTAGGGGTTCGGTTCTTCCCCGGCGCCGCGCGCGAAACGGTAGGCGGGCAGGACCTGCCGGTAGCGGTCGCTGGGGCCTTTTTCTTCCGGGTCCTTCTTGACCGGGCTCAGGCCCAGGCTCCACAGCGAGGGGTCGAAGCTGACCGGGGTGCCCGCTTTTTCGCCGGCGACCTTGAACTGGAGCTGGTGGTAGAGCTGTTCGACCCATTCCTCCGTGTACAGCGCCCCGCCCGCGTCGCTCGCCAGCAGGTGCGCGTTCTGCCAGGTGCCGTCGAACCCGACGCAGCCGGGCGGGTAGGAGGGGTGCAGCGCCTGCAGGGGGTTCCCCGCGGTGTCGGCGAGGCCGACGTAGAGCGCCTTGTCGTATTCGCCCAGCCCGACGACGAGGGAGTTGTGCCAGCGCGAGACGGGCGTCCCTTCCGGGAAGGTGATCGCCAGGGTGAGTTCGGCGCTGTCGCCGGTGGGTTTCTCCCCTTTTTCTTCCGCCACCTGCCCCGGCGCATGGAAGATCGTGTCCGGGAGGCCTTTCCCGTCCCGCGTCTCGTAGCGCAGGTAGAAGCCCCCCGCTTGGACGACGCTCAGCTCCCAGAGCAACTGGGCGAAGTCGGAGACCTGGCTCGAGTTCGCCGCGGTCGGGCCGAGTTCTTCTTCGGCCAGGGTGGCGAGGCGCAGCGGCGCGGTCAGGCGAGCCGGCTGGCTGGTGGTGGAGAGGTTCGCCTTGGCGAGCAGGACCTGCTTCGGGTCGACCTGGTCGGAGCGGTAGCCCGCCTTTTCGTCGTTGTAGAGCACCGACAGCTCGACGCCGGCGCCCAGCGCTTTGGCTTCCAGCGCCGCGGCGATCTGGGCGCGGGTCGCGTCGTCGGTGCCGTCTAGTCGGTAGACGAAGGGCACGTAGGGCGATTCCGCTTCGGGGGCCTGGTTGTCGCCGAGCCCGAGATCGGGGTCGGTCTTGACGTCGTGGCTGCGCAGCCGGTCGACGCGGTGGGCGCCGATCGGGATCAGCAGCGCCGGCCGCAGCGGCAGCGATTCCCCTTTGCGCGCCGGCGGCGGTTCCTTCTGCACGGTCAGCTTCAGGTCCCGTTCGCCACTCGCCGCCGCGACTTCGGGAGGAAGCGGGAGGACCGCGGGAAGCGTTTTCTCTTCGCTCCCCTGCCAGGGCATGCGGTTGCGGACGCCGACCCAGAGATCGCTGGGCGCGGCCGGCGGGATCGCCGCGAGGGCGATCGTGGCGCCGGCGGCCCCGAGACCCTCTTCGGGACCGACCCAGACGGGCGTCGGCGCCGCCGGGACTTCCTTGACCGGCATCGAGGAGGTCGCCGCTTTGCCGGCGCCGGCGAAGGCGATCGACTCCTTCCCGATCGGGCCGGGTTCGGGGCGGACCTCGAGGGTGGCTTCGCATTTCGGTTTCGAGGCGTCGACCGCGAACTGCTGCCCGTTGAGGGCGTAGCCGGAGGCGATCTGGAGCTTGGGCAGTTCCTCCCGGGAGACGTGTTCCGGCGTCGTCGCCGGATCGGGGAGGCGCAACCCGTTGAGCAGGTAGCGCGAGCCGAGCCCGCCGGCGTTGAGGGCCTGCTCTGCGGTCGGCAGCTGGCCGCCGGCCCCGCCTTCCTTTTCCTCGGCCGCCAGGTCCTCGGCCAGCTGCCGCGCGATCGTCAGGAAGTAGTCGTCGAAGATGAACTGGGTGATCGAGGGGCCGGTCGGCGGCGGTTCTTCGCCCGTCGCGGCGGGCGCGGCGGCGAGGGCGGTGGGGTCGGGGCCGAGACCGCCGAGCGCGAGCTCCGCGAAGTACTCCCGGACGACTTCTTCGTAGTTGGGACGGGTACGCGCTTTCTCGGCGAAGATGAGGGGTTTTTCTTCCCCGGTCCAGCTCATCTGGAGGTCTTCGAACATCGGCAGGAAGGCGTATTTCGCTTCTCCCGGCGTTTCCTTGAGTTCGATCCCGTGGATCGTGAAGCGGAGGCTGGCGGCGACGAAGGCTTCCAGCTTCGAGTTCCAGTCCAGTTCCGACGGTGACTGCCGCAGGGCTTTGGCAACGGCGCTCCACTTCCGTTCCGAGGTCCCGAATTCATGCAGGAGCCATTCGGCGAGGGTGTCGACCAGCTCCTCGAACGGGGATTTGGGAGCGGGCGTTTCCTTGCTCGGCGCGGGCGCTTCGGTGCTGACCACGAGCGCCGCCATCCCGCGGTTGGCGCCCTTCGTCCCCGCGTAGACCGCGGCGGGCTGGAGGAAGAAGCCGACTTCGATCTCGGTCGGCCCCGCCTCCTCAGCCCGGGCCATCCTCGCCGGCTCGAGCGGCGCCGGCTCCGGCGCGGTCGCGGCGAGCCGCGCGCTCTCGAGCAGCGAGGACTCCAGCGCCTCCACCCCGGCGGGCGCCCAGTCGTTCATGCCGTTGAAGATGTTCTTGGTGGGCCCGTTGATCGAAGCAGCGGGCCTGCCGCCGGTGAGGGTGAACGACTGTTCGACCGAGACGTGGAACCCGACCGTGATCGTGATGAAGACGATCCTCAGCGAGGCTTCGGCGTCGACCCTGGCGCTGACCACCATCTCGGTGCCGCAGCCGGTCTCGAAGGCGATCGCGGCGGTCGCTTCGATCCGGACCAGGATCGAGAGGCTGACGATCTTCAGGTCGACCTTCCCCTGCAGGACGCCGACGACGCCGACGCTGGCGGCGAACCAGTAGTAGTCGGGCGGGTTCGAGATGCTCGACGATTTGTCGGGTTCGGTCTGGGACGGCGCCTTCCAGGCCAGCAGGCCCTGGAAGGTCCCGCGGATGGTCAGGCTCAGCTCGGCCGAGAGCGGCCCGGCGCTGAACGAGCGGCCGACGCCGAACCAGGCACCGAGGCCGAATTCGATGATCGGGTTGTAGTCCGAGTCTTCTTCGACAGCCTCGGAGCCCCGCGCGAGCAGCTCGCGGCCGCCGCTGGCCGGTTTGTCGCCGCTGCGCAGCTTCGCGAAGTAGAAGCCGCCGCCGCCGGTGAAGACGTAGACCTGGACGCCGATCGAGTTGGGGCCCAGCGGCCAGCCGACCGAGACCTTGAAGTCACCGTTGGTGTAGATCCAGAGCTTGAAGGTGGGGATGGTGAGCGAGACCACCCCGAGCTGGATGGTGCGGTAGTTCGTCGGCATCGTCAGTTCGCCGTAGAAGACCCCCACCCCGTTGCCGAGCTTCTGGTAGAGGATGACGACCCGCAGACCCGAGAACTGACCTTCTTCGGAGGCGACTTCGAGGCCGTAGAGAGCGGGGTCGTTGAGGACCGCCCGCACCTCCCAGCCGCGGACGATCACGTGGGCGCCGAAGAACCAGTCGCGGTTGGGCTGGTAGTAGCGCGCCAGGCTTTCCAGCAGCGTGGTCGGGTTGTTGCTGGTGAACGTTTTCTCGAGTTCGTCGAACAGTTCCGTCAGCAGCGAGCCCGATACCGGTTTGAGTTCAGGCCCGAAGCGCTGTCCGAGACCGAGGTATTTGACCTGCAGGTTGGGGCTCGCCGGCGGCGGGGTGGGGAACGGGAACGAGACCAGCTCCTTCTTCGCCGGGGGCTGCTCCTCCAGCAGGTCGATCTCGGTGGTCGTGGGCTGGTCCTCGAATTCGACCAGCGCCCGCACGTCGATTCCGCGTTTCTTGTCGTAGCTGACGACCAGCTGGTAGACGGTGAAATTGGGCTTGATCGTCAGCCATTTCGGCACGCCTTCTCCGGGCAGGTGCACGCCCGATTCTTCTTTTCCTTCTTCGTAGAGATCGAGCACCAGCGCAACCGACGGTTCGTTGCTCGCCTCGACCGTCAGCTGCGGCTGGATCTCGATCTCGAAGATCTTCGACCACGGCCATGAGGACGACAGTTCCGCGACCGAGCCGACCTCGCGTTCGAGGTCGAGCATCTTCGCGATCTGGAGCACCACTTTTCGCAGGGACAGCGGTTTCTGCCCCTTGCTCGGCCCGAGGCTGAACTCCGTCGGCCCGCCGCCGACGGAGAACAGGAGGTCGAGGTTGTACGGGTTCTCTTTGTCTGGTACCAGCAGCGTCGCGTTGACGCCGAGCCCTACCCGCGTCACGTTATGCGGCGGGTTTTTTCGGCTCGTTGCTGACGCCGAACATCGCTCCCTGGATTTCGAGGACCCCCGGGATCAGTTCGATCCCGCCCTTGCTTTTCGGCCAGGCCGCGGAGAGTTCCAGGGTGTAGAGGGTGGCTTCTCTTTCTTTTTGGCCTTCTACTTCCGGCGGGATTTTGATGTGCGCTCTGGTGACGGTGACTTCCAGCGATTCCAGCTTGCCGAGGATTTTGCCCAGCGGTTCCGGAAGTTCGGAGGCTTTCGGGATTTCGACGTTGAACTGTTTTTTGAACCAGGCGCTGAAGTCTTCGAAGGAACCGAGGTTGACCGGGGCCGGCAGGGTCAGCTCGACGCCGTTTTTTTTCGCTTCTTCCAAGCCCGTGGTCGAGACCGGGATCAGGGTCCCGCGCAGGTCGAAGACCAGCCCGAAGACGATTTTGGTTTCCGGGGCGGTTCCCGCCGTCAGCGGGGTCTTCGCCTGACCTCTCGTCGCGGGCGACGTGCTCTTGCTCCGTCTTTTGGTTGCTTGCGTTGCCATTGCGCCTCCTTGCTTGAAGGGGCCTCCACGCTGACGCACACCGTGCCGGTGAGCACGTCGATCGACAGGGTGGTGGTCCCATTTGCCTGATAGAGAACCCCTGGTGAGGGTTCCTTGGACACTTTTATTTCCGCCTCCCAGATCTGCTCCAGTTCGGTCCCGGGACCGAACGAGGTCGGAATGTCGCGTCCGTACACTTCGTTGACGGCGGCCATGAACTGGCCCACCGTCTTCGCTTCGAGGATCCGGTCGCTCATCCGACCCGCTCCGTCAGCGCAGCTTTCTTGGTTTCTTTGGTGCTGGGTTCCGCCGCCGCCAGGCTCCAGCCCAGGTTGCCGCTGCCTTTCGTTTCCGGGCCGGCGAAGAGGATGAAGTCGACGATCACCCGCGGCGGGAACTTCATCCCCAGCACGCTGATCGCGATGTTGTTGAAGAGCACCACGTAGGTGGGCCCTTTCGCCGTCTCGACCCGCATCAGGTTGGCGTCGCCGAAGGTCGTCTTCAGCAGCCCCTGCAGGTCGAGCCCGAAGGCGCCGGCGGAGATGAAGGGCAGTTGCACGAAGACGCCGATCCCGTCGTCGTCGGGGGTATAGGCGCTCGGCCCCCAGCCGAGAATCAGCGTCGCTTCCAGGGAGGCGTGGGCGTCGGCGAGGCCGCCCAGCGTCCCCAGCGGCAGGCTGAACTGGAGCGCGTAGCTCGGGCTCGAGGCGGTCCTTCCCTGCGGCCCCGCCAGCTCGACGACGTTGACCGGCAGCGCCCCCAGCTTCGTCGGGTCGAGGCCGGCTCCCTCGTCGTGCAGCAGCCCTTTGAGGGTCAGCGGCAGCTTCGAGACCAGCCCTTCGGCGCGCCGGGAGCCCTCGCCGAGATCCCTCAGCACCACCGCCGAGAGGTCCGGCTTGATCGTCGTCGGACCTCTGGTCCCGTCCGAGAAGATCGTGCAGGAGACCTTCAGACCGAACCCGGAGAAGCCGACGCCCGGGTCTCCATAGGAGAAGAGGTCCAGATCGGGAGCGCCGGGAATCGGCGCCTCGGCGAAGGACAGCGCCCCTTCCAAGGTGACCTGGGCGGTGATCTTCTTTGCTTCCACCTGCCCTTCCGCCGTCACCACGGAGTCCGACGTCGTCACCGGGACCAGCGAGGCGCCGTTGACGGACATCGCCTCGAGGACGCGAACCGGCGGGGCCGGGAGGTCGGAGCCGGAGAAGTCGAAGGCGGCTTCCTTCGGATCGGCGAGGGCGAAGGTGACCGTCCCCACCGCGCCGTGGCGCTGGTACTGCCCGGCGAGGGTGATCGTGTTGGGAGGGTCGGTGGCCGGCGCGAGGGCGACCTCGCGGCCGAAGAGCTCGTTGGCCCGGAGAAGCACCGTGGCGTGGAACTCGGTGACGGCCGAGTTGCGGATCGTCACCTCGAGCTCGCGCAGCGTGAACTCGAAATCGGGGGGCGACTCGGTGGTTTCCTTCGGCGTCCCCTGGTAGTAGATGGCGCCGAACAGGGAGCTTTCGGCGATTTCGGCTTTTCCTTCGCCGCGGGTGATGCGGTTGAGCTCGACCCCGAAGTGATGGGCGCGCAGCTGCCCTTCGATGCCGGCGTAGAGCATCTGCATGTCGGCCGGCATCCCGGTCCCGGGCACCAGGCAGTTGAACGCCAGCATCCCGGTCCACTCGGAGCTGTTGGCGATTTCGCGGAAGCGCTTGAAGGGGTCGTTGGGCTTTTTTTCCGCTTCGGCGGCGACTTCGAGCGCTTTTTCGAGCGCTTTCTGGGTTGCCGCGACCTTCGCTTCGTCGCCGACGAAGTGCTCTTTCAGGGTCCAGGCGCCGGCGGTGCGGATCAGGTCCGCCAGCGATTGCGAGGTGGCGTACTTGAAGACGAGGACCGTCTGCCCCTCGTCTTTGGCCCATTCTTCTGCTTTCGGGGCCATCCTGAAATCGAACCCCCCCACCGAGAGCAGCCAGTCGAGGGCGGGCAGCTTCGACCAGTCGTTCAGCACCATGAACAGCTGGTCCTTGACCAGGCTCGTGGACAGCCACGGGTCGACCACCCCTTCGGAGCCCGCCGGGACGGTGAGCATCTGGCCGCTGCCGCTGCGGGCGAACCGCACCTCCTTCCAGGTCCCCTGCTGGGAGGTGCCGCTGCCGTCGTTGAGCCCCACCACGAACCCCTGCGGCGTCGCCGTCTCGCCTCCTTTCAGCGGCGCCCCCGTGGCGTCGCTGAAGACCGGCGGCGCGGGAGGCGGTTCGGCGGCCCCCGCCACCATCTCGCCCCCGGGGGCGGAGCGCCGCAGCCTGACCCCGCGTTCCGGGGCCAGGGCGAAGTTCTCGAAGGCCATCAGAGCGTCCACCGCCGGCGCCGGAGCGCCGCCGGCGGTCAGGGCGCGACCGTAGAGGGCCAGCGGAAACGGGTTCGAGCCGTCGGCGAGCCCGCGAACGCGCGAGGCCACCGCCGCCGGCAGCGTCATCGATTTGCCGTCCTGGGACGGGACGACCCCCAGGCCGTAGTTCGGGGAGGCGTCGGGCTGCCCGAAATACGCCCGTTTGATCGCACTCAGTCCCTGCGGCGCGAATTCGGCCCACGAGGTCGTGTAGGGCGGCTGCAGGAGCGGTTCGCCGCTCTCACCGCCGGTTTTGCTCCCGAAGTCCGGTGAGAAGGCGGGCTGACCCGGCACGAAGGCGAGCCGGTCGCCGGTGGCGGCGGCCAGGTACTCCAGGCCGCTCGTCCCGCACATCAGCCGCACTTCCCCCTCTTTCCCGCTTTCCAGGCCCAGCTCGAACGATCCGAGCGGCGCCAGATAGACGGCGGGCTGGCGGCTTCTTTCGTCCGGGCGGCAGGCGAAGTGGAACCCGGCCCGGCCCTCTCCCTCCGTCAGCGGGGTGAGGGTGACCGTGTCGCCTGCCGTGCTGTAGCCGTAGGCGCTGCCCAGGACCGCGGGCGGTTCCCGGAAGAGCATCCGCGTCCGCTCGCCGTCGAACGGCGCCAGCGGGTCGAGCTCGACATCCAGGGCGAGGGTGCCTTCGTCGTCCGACGGGATCGCCTTGAACAGAGGGTAGGAGAGCGCTTCGTCTCCTTCCGGACCGTGGAAATAGCGCAGTTCACCGCCCCGGAAGGGTTCAGGCGAGCTGAGATCGTCGCGACAGAGCCCGAAGAGTTCGAAGGCCTGCCAGTCGGCCGGAAAGCGCAGGCGCCCGGTCGCCGGCGGCTGCAAAGAAACCGTTACCGCGCGACCTTCGGGAGGCAGATCGAAACCCTTACCCCCGCCTTCTTCGCGCTGGAGCTGAATCCCGGCGCCGCTGAAGCGGAGTCCTTCCGCCGTGATGTCGACGGCGGTCCCGTTCGGGATCAAAAGGCCGAGGTTCGCGAGGCTGACGTTCCGATCGCCGCCGACGACCTTCGAGGAAGTCAGCGAGATCGAGACCTTCACGCCTTCGAAAGAGGGATCACATGACTTCAACCAGACGAGCCCCTGCCTTTCGGATTCCAGGTCGAGACGAGACACCAGTTCGTCGAGCGTCAGCGCCAATTCCTCGGCGCTGATCAGATAGGCGCCCGACTGGGACCAGGATTCAGCCAGGGTCAGGGTTTTCGGCGGTTTCGGCCCCGCTTTGTTACAGAGGAAGTACGCCCATGGCCCCCGACTCCCCGGGACTTCATAGAGCGCATTTTCCCCGGAAGAACGAAGCAGGCTCAGTTCCATTTGCGTAATATATGCGACTTGATCAAAAAGTGAATTTCTTTTTTTGTAAAAGAAAACCAGCCCAATGGGCGCCCTTTACGTCTTTAACCCCACCACCTCCCCCCTCATCCTCGAACTCAACGGTGAAAGGGTGGGCTCTGTCCGTCCTTGCTCCCCCGCCGGATACAAGCCGTTTTCGACCTGGATAAGCCGGACCCGCGCGCCCGAGCCAGGGAAGCCCTCTTTCGGCGAAAACACCCTCAGCCTGACCTTCGAAGCCGACCCCCGCAAGACCTACGTCTTCCAGTTCACCCTGCCCCGCAGCTACCTGCTCGAAGAAGACGCGGTCGCGTTCGCCCTCCGCGGCTGGCTGATCCTGACCACCCAGTCGGGAGCGCCGCTTCCGGAAAATCCCATGCCGATCAAGGCTTCATCTTCATCCAACGATTAACCAACACTCACAGCGAGGAGAAACAATGACCGAGGCTCAAGCCACCCTAGGCAACGTCTACGTGTTCAACTACTGGTCCGAGGAAATCGAAAAGCTCACGGTTGCCGGGGAAGTGGTGAACAAAAGCTCCGTCGAAGGGTGGTCGAAAGGCGGCGAAAAAGAAGGCGCGAAGTACACCCCTCGCGGCATCGCCGTCCCCCGCGCCAAACCGAAGGAAGAAGTGCCGGGCAAGTTCGGCCTCGGCGAACAGTCCATCCGCATCGAATGGCCCTCCACCACCCGCAAAGTGACGATCACCATCCCGGGCCCGGATGAATCGGGGGTCAACCTCACCGAAGACATGATCCTGCTGATCTCCCCCCACGTGGCGATCCTGCTGGCCCCCAACGGTCACCTGATCAACGAACCGAAAAGCACCCAGAGCGCCTGAGTCGACCGGGGCGTCGCGGAGAATCCGCGACGCCCCGCCGTTCAACCGCTCGCCACACCTACCGAAGGGAGAAACATGTCCGACGCGGCCGCTCTGGGCAACGTCTACGTCTTCAACTACTACTCCGAGGAAGTCGAAAAGCTCACGGTTGCAGGGGAAGTGGTAACCAAAGAACCGATCGGAGCGTGGTCCAAGGGCGGCACCGGCGAAGGGCCCAAGTTCACCCCGTGCGGCCTGATCGTGCCCCGTGCCAAACCGGCGGAAGAAGTGCCGGGCAAATTCGGCCTCGGGAATCAGTCCGTTCGCGGCGAATGGCCTTCGACGACCCGCCAGGTGACCGTCCACGTCCCGGGCCCGAATGAATCGGGGGTCAACCTCACCGAAGACATGATCCTGCTGATCTCCCCCTACGTGGCGATCCTGCTCTCACCCAACGGGCACCTCCTCGACGAACCGAAAACCTTCAAAACCGTCGCTTGAGGCACCCCGCCGCGCCTACTGCATGTAGTTGTGGAGCGCGCATCCTCTGTTGTATTTGACCGGGGCCATGTAGACGCCGTTGTTGGCGTTGTGGCCGGCGCAGATCGGCATGATGAAAACGTTGTTGCTACCCACCGGTTCGGAGTGCGCGGTGGTGCCGAGGATCGAGTGACCGCCGACCAGGTAGGTGCCGCAGACGAACCCGTTGAAGTTGTACGACGAGCACCAGTTCGCGGCGCCGAACTGGTTCTGCCACAGCTGCAGCCATGAGAGGCCGGCGACCTTCGGGTCGCCGGTGCTACCGATCACGTTCGCGTAGTAATCCGTGGATTTGAGGATTATTTCGCCGTACCAGGTCGACTCGATGTTGAAGACCTTGGTTTCTTCGCCGTACTCTTTATCCGGGTCGAAGACCTCCTGGAAGACTCCGTTGCGGTAGACCATGCGAAGTTTCGCGGCCTCCTCCGGGGTAACTTCGGGCGGCGGGGTCCGGACGATGACCGTGAAGCCCCTCGCTATCGCCGCTTCGACGATGGCTTCGTTCGCGGCGCGCGCGGTCTCCTCGAACAGCTCCGTCAGCTCCGGCGCGCTCTCGACCGAGAGCTGCTCCCTGGCGCCCTGCAGGTACGTGCTGAGGCGGGGCGCATCCGGGCTGACGAGATCGCTCGAGGCGAACGTCAGGATCTTTTTCACCGGGTCGTAGTCCGACCACACGGTGAGGGTCCCGATCAGATTCGGGTTCGCGGCGTTAGGCACCGCCCCGACCACCTGCTCGGGCGTCGTCGTCCTCTGTTCGCCGGGGAGAAGCGGGATCGAGATGGTGGCCGTCGTCTTCTCGAGGGTGAGGTGCTGGCTCGAATAGGCCGGCGTCAGCGGTACGTTCACCTGCAGGATCCCGACCGAGTTGGCTGCTTCGCCAGGCGTTATCGCGTGCTCTTCAGACATGTTTCTCCTCGGGTTAGTTGGATTTCACTACTCTGCTGCCCCATGTCCGCCGAGCTGACCGTCGAGACCTTCGCGCCCGCGGTCGGCGAGACGTTCACGGTCGGCGGCGAGGGCGGGGCCAAGGTCGAGCTGCTGCTGGTCGAGGCGGAGCGCAAGGACGCGGGGCCGCGCGCTCCGCGACCGCCGTTCTCGCTGCTCTTCCACGGACCGGCCGAGCCACTGCTGCCGCAGGCGACCTATCGCTTCGAGCACCGCGCGCTCGGGGTGCTCGAGATCTTCATCGTGCCTCTCGGGGGCGACGAGCACGGGGCTACCTACGAGGCCTTCTTCGCCTGAGCCGCCGACCTGGCCGGCCGCTCGAGCAGCAGGTAGACGCCGGCCTCGGAGACCGCGCGGAAGCCGAGGCGGGCGTAGAGACGCTGCGCGGGGTTGAAGCGCTCGACGTGGATCGAGGTCTTGACCCCCCGCTCCTCCGCCTCCTCGACCAGGTCCCGGATCAGCTTGCCGCCGATGCCGCGGCCCCGGTGCTCCGGCAGCAGGGCGACGTCGACCACCCGCAGCTCCTCGGGCCAGCGGGCGACGATCAGCCGGCCGGCCGGCTCCCCGTCGACGAGCACGACCTCGAAGCTGGTGTCCCGGTAGGCCGCATAAGCCTGGCTCTGCGCCTCGAACTGATGCGCGACGAACGCCTGCCGCTGCTCGAGCGGCATCCCCGCCGCCTCCAGTTCCGGTTCGCGCACGCCGGCGTAGACGCGCAGCATGAAGGAGCGATCGTCCTCCCCTGCCGGCCGTAGCGTTACCGACGGCTCGGGCCCACCCACTATTCGCGCGGGGGATAGACCCCTTGCAGGGCGATGCAGAAGAGGAGCGGCATCGAGGGCGGCATGTTGTTGTGGGGGAAGCTGGAGCCGGTGACCGTGGACGACTGGAAGTTCATCTGGACCAGGCTGCTCGAGGCGTCCGACTGCCAGGAGAATTTGGGTTTCGACCGGGCCAGCGCCCTTTCCGGCGCCGGCGCCTGGTATTCGGCGAATTCGTTGGTGCTCATCGCCTGGTGCGTGTGGGCCGGAATCTCGGACTGGATCAGGGTGACGTTGGGGGCGCCGCCCTGCTCGCCGACGTAGTGCGACGCGAGCCCCGACCCTTCGCCCTGGCTGATCGCCGCCGAGCCCTGGAAGTCGGGAAGGCCGAAGTTCGACTTGCCGTCGCCGCCGAAGTTGGTGCCGAGCAGCGAGAAGAGGGCGGTGTTCTGGGAGATCGGCATCAGCTGGCCGTTGCATTCCGCCCATCCCTTGGGGGCGAAGTTGAAGCCGAAGACGCGGATCTCTGCGATGAAAGGGTCTGCCATTAGGTGGGTGAGGGGTAGATCCCGAAGAGGGAGATGATGTAGGTGACCGTCAGGTAGGGCATGCGGTTCTCGTGCGGCTGCGAGCCGCCGACCGGCATCACCATCTGCGGTGCCAGCGGCCGTTGAGGTTCCATTTCGCTGAAGAGGGAGACGACGGGCGGGGAGCCGAGCAGGTTGCCTTCGGGGCTTTTGCTGCCTCCGGCGCCGGTCGAGGCGAGGAACCCGTGGTTGTGGACGGGCATCTGCTGGCTGCTCAGCGTCACTTCTTCGACGCCCGCCTGCTCGCCGATCTGGTAGTTCTGGCTGATCCCGGGTCCCTGGCCGTTGTGCACCGCCACCCGACCCTGCAGGTCGGGAAGGGCGAAGGTCTCCTGCCCGTCACCGCCGTAGGTGGTGCCGATCAGGTTGAAGAGCGTCTCGAACTCGGAGATCGGGAGCAGCTGACCTTTGCAGAAGGCCCAGCCGGCGGGGTTGTAGGTCCCGCCGAACATCCTGATCTCGCCGACGTAAGGTTGTGCCATGTCTCTTAGTTCCCTTAATTCCTGCTGGGGAAGATCCCCTGGAGCGCGACGCACCAGTTGAGGACGGTGAACGGAGGCCGGTTCTCGTGAGGCTGGGAACCGCCGGTTTTCTGTAGCGTCGCGGGGTGGATAGTCGTCAGCTGGTCGGCGCTGCGGTAGGTGTTTTCGCTGCCGGCGAGGATCACCGGCGCCGCCTGGTTGCCTTCCTGCGAGGAGGCCTGAATCATGTGGTTGTGAGCCGGCATCTCGCTCGTGGTCAGCGTGTGGAACTCCTGGCCGAGCTTCTCGCCCTGGTTGTAGCTGGAACTGAGGTGGATCGGGACGCGGCCGCGCAGGTCCGGCAGCCCGAAGTTGACCCGGCCGTCGCCCCCGTACATCGTCCCGAACAGCGAGAACAGGGGCTGGTTCTGGTTGATCGGCAACAGCTGCCCGTTGCATTCGGCCCAGCCCTTGGGGGCGAAGTTGAAGCTCATCAGACGCAGCTCTCCGAGGAACGGCTCAGCCATTAGAAAACACCCTATTTATTGAGACAGGCCACATTGTTAAGGAAAAGAGAAGCGCCTAGAAAAAAATGTTTTATCTCTAGGGAAGCGGGCAGGACGCGACCTGCGCGTATTTGGAGTTGACGGAGCGCGTCGAGCTGACCCCGTTCGGCGCGGTGTTGCGAGCCGCCAGGTAGGTGTTGACTTCCGCAGTGGACGTGGCACCGCCGGAGTACCCGGCCAGCTGGGCGGTTGCCGCGCCGTTCATCGCGAAGCGGATGTTCGGGCTGCCGACGGCCGAGGAGCCGGTCAGGTTGTTGGCCAGCGCTCCGGCGCCGCCGATGTCGAGGCAGGAGGTGCCGGCGTCGGAGCCGCTGCCGATCAGGACGAACATCCCGAACTGCAGCGGTTCGGATTCCGCCAGGGTCGCCGGTTTCGTGATCGTGTTGCCGCGGACGGTCGCGTTGAGCGTGCCGTTGCCGTCGTTCTGGAGGAGTTCGAGGCCGGAGATCACGTGCTGGGTGAGGTTGTTGTTGGTGATCAGCGCGTCGACCGTGGCGGCGCCGTTGGAGCGGACGCCGATCGCGTTGCCGCCGCCGGATTCGTTCGAGTTGCTGGTGCCGACGTTGTTGCCGCTGATCGTCACGTCGACCTGGGCGGGCTGGGGGGAGATCTGGCTGCCTGGCGTGTCGACGGTGATCCCCTCGAGGTTGGCGCCGGTGACGCTGTTGTTCAGCACCGAGGCCTCCATCGTTGCGTTGCCGCCCGGGTTGAGCGTCACGCCGCCGCCTGAGCCGCCGACCGTGTTCGACATCGTGCTGCCTTTCAGCGTCACGTTCTGGGTCACGGTGTTGACGCTGTCGGCGGTGACCTGGAAGTGGTCGCCGCCGTTGTTGCTCATCGTCGCGTTTTCGACCGTCACGTTCATCGTGCCGCTGTTGGTGCCTTCGAAGAACATCGAGTCGTCGCCGATCACCGAGTTCTTCGTGTTCGAGTAGGCGCCGCCGGAGACGGTCCAGTTGAGGGTGCCCGATTCGTTGACCACGGCGATGTTGCGGAAGCCGCTGCCGGAGACGGTCGAGCTGGTCAGGTTGACGGTGCCCGTCAGGTTCGTGAAGTCGAGCCCGTTCTCGTTGCTGGCGTTGCCGTTGGCGCTCAGTTCAGAGCTCGCCAGCGTGAAGCCGCTGACGTTGCTGCCGCGGACGCCGTCGTCGCCGCCGTTGGTGACTTTGACGTTGGTCAGGCTGACGCTCGAGGTGCTGTTGAGCAGGATGCCGGGGCCGGTCGAGGTGGTGATCGTGCCGCCGGTGCCGGCGCTGCCGGTGCCGCTGATCGTCAGGCCGGCGGTCGAGCCGGTGTTTTCCAGGACGATGCCGTTGGTGGCGCCGGTGGAGTTGACGCTCTGGAAGTTGACGCCGCCGCTGGCGATCGTGGTGCCGGTGACGCGGACCGCGGTCGCGCTCGTGGTCGTGGCTTTGTTGCCCGAGCCGGTTGCTTTGACGCTGCCGCCGCCGGTCGCGGCGAAGGTTTCGCCGCTGGAGCGGGTGAGGTTGAGGGTGCCGGTGTAGGCGATGTTGGCGCCGGTGTTGCTGCTCGCCGAGACGCCGCCGTTGGCGGAGGTGATGTTGCCGCTCAGGGTCACCGTGCCGCTGCTGCGGTTGGCGACCGAGACGACGCTGCCGTTCTGGTTTTCGATCGTCGAGCCGATCGAGATGTCGCCACCGGCCGCGCCGCTGAGGACGACGCCGCCGCCGCTGTTGTTGCTGACGGTCGTGTTGGACCCGACGGTGGCGGTGGTGATCGAGGTGCCGCGGATGCCGACGCCGCTGGCGTTGGCCGCGTTGGTCCGCTGGACTTCGGAGTCGCTGGCGAGGGCGATCGCGTCACCGCCGGCGTTGGTGACGACCGGGTTGGTGCCCGAGGCCGCCACCAGGTTGGGATGGTTGGGCACGCTGAGGCCGTGGGGTGAGCCGATCAGCTTCTGGCTCGTCTCCAGCGGCAGGCCGCCCGAGTAGGTGTTGGCGCCGTAGAGGAAGATGTAGTCGGCCGAGCCGTCGACGTCGCCGGCGCCACCGGCGCCGTTGATGCCGCTGAGGACTTTGTACGGGGTCGCCGAGCGGCCGTCGCCTTCGGAGCCGGCGCTGCCGTTGACGTACCAGACGAGCGTGTTTTCGATCCCGACCGAGACGGTGCCGTTGCTCGTCGCTTCGCCGTCGGTGACTTTGTAGGTGAAGCTGTCGGTCTGGTTCTTGTCGCCGACGCCCGGTTTGTAGGTGAAGGTCCCGTCGGCGTCGATC
Organism: Solirubrobacterales bacterium; assembly: GCA_035765335.1. Taxonomy (GTDB): domain Bacteria; phylum Actinomycetota; class Thermoleophilia; order Solirubrobacterales; family 70-9; genus VAYN01. The sequence goes on along the minus strand of DASTXV010000070.1, from coordinate 1,275 downwards.
GTGACGCTGCCGCCGCCGGTGGTGGAGACGGTCTCGGCGACGACGCTGATCGTGTCGCCCGCGTCCTCGTCGCTGTCGTTGGCGCTCGGCACGTTGCCGCTCATCCCGCTCAGCGAGACGTTCGGCTCGGAGACGACGTTGCCGAGGACGGCGGTCGTGTTGCCGACCGCGCCCGAGTAGGAGTCGGCGACGGTGGTCGGCGGGTCGTTGACGTCGATGATCGTGATCGTCAGCTGCTTCTCGAAGGTTTTGCCGCCGGCGTCGGTGGTGCGGACGCGGATCGAGTAGCTGGAGTCGGCCTCGAAGTTGAAGCTCGTTTTCGCTTTCAGTTTGTTGCCGGAGATTTCGAAGCTGCCGTTGTCGGCCGAGCCTTCGCCGGAGACCAGGCTGTAGGTGAAGGTGTCGCCGACGTCCTCATCGGTGGTCGAGAAGGCGCCGACCTCGGTGCCGGCCGGTTCGTTCTCGTTGATTTCCGCTTTCGAGATGGCCAGGTCGGTCGGCGGGTCGTTGGCGTTTTCGATCGTGATCGTCAGCTGCTTCTCGAAGGTTTTGCCGCCGGCGTCGGTGGTGCGGACGCGAATCGAGTAGCTGGAGTCGGCCTCGAAGTTGAAGCTCGCTTTCGATTTCAGTTTGTCGCCGGAGATTTCGAAGCTGCCGTTGTCGGCGTCGCCTTCGCCGGTGACCAGGCTGTAGGTGAAGGTGTCGCCCGGGTCAGGGTCAGTCGTCGAGAAGGTGCCTATCTCGGTGCCGGACAGCTCGTTCTCTTTCAGCGACGATTTCGAGAGGGCGAGGTCGGTCGGGTCGTCGTTGACGCATTCGACTTTGACCGAGACGGTGGCTTCGGAGCCGCCGGTGATTTCGTAGGTGAAGGTGTCGGGCGTCGTCCCCGGCGGGTCGTTGCAGTAGTCGGCGTCCGGCTCGTAGGTGAGTCCGGTCCCGCCGCCGGTGATGACGACGGTGCCGTTGGTCGGCTGCGTGACCGATTCGATCGTCTTGGTCCCGTTGTCGGGATTGGTGTCGTTGGCGAGGACGTCGATCGCGTTGGCGCCGGAGTCCTCTTCGACGCTGTCGCTGTCGTTGACCGCCGTCGGCGGATCGATGACGCATTCGACTTCAACCGAGACGGTGGCTTTGGAGCCGCCGTTCAGGGTGTATTCGAAGCTGTCGTCTTCGGCTTCGTCGCAGTAGTCGGCGTCCGGCTCGTAGGTGAGGCCGGTGCCACCGCCGGTGATCACGACGGTGCCGTTGGCGGGCTGCGTCACCGATTTCACTTCC
>DASTXV010000069.1:0-48895 GCA_035765335.1 Solirubrobacterales bacterium | reverse complement strand
CGCCATCTTCGGCAGGAAGTACTCCTTCTGCTCGTCGGTGCCGAACTTCATCAGCAGGTAGGAGCCGATGAAGTGGGTGTTGACGACGCCGGAGATCGAGATCCAGCCGCGCGAGAGCTCTTCGACGATCATCGCGTAGGTGGTCAGGTCGAGCCCCATGCCGCCGTACTCCTCGGGGATGGTGACCCCGAAGAGGCCGAGCTCCTTCATCTGCTCGACGATCGGCTCCGGGAAGGAGTCCTCGTGGTCGTAGTGCTCGGCGTTGGGGATGATCTGCTCGTCGGCGAACTGGCGGACCATTTCGATGATCGCTTCCTGCTCGTCGGTCATTTCGCGATACGCGGCGGTGTCTACGGCCATGGCTCCTACTTCGGTTGAGGGAAGACGGACTAGCGCGGCAACGCGGCTGCGGCGGCGCTCTGGAGAGCCAAGGATATAGACGCGGGGTCGGTGTCGGGGTCGATCGCCCGCAGCGCCGCGGCCGCCTTCAGCAGCATCTCCTCGTACTCCCGGGCGGGATCGGACTGCAGGACGATCGCGCCGCCTGCGCCTATCGTGGCGCGGCCGCCGGCGAGGACGATGGCGCGGATCGCGACCGAGAGGTCGAGGCCGCCGCCGAGGCCGAACCAGCCGATCGCGCCGGAGTAGACGCCGCGGGCGGCGCCCTCGAGCTCGTCGAGGATCTCGGTGGTGCGCCGCTTCGGCGCCCCGGTCATAGAGCCGGGCGGGAAGCAGGACCGGACGCAGTCGAGGGCGGAGAGCTCCGGGCGCAGCCGGCCCCGCACCTCGGAGACGAGCTGGTGGACCGTCTCGTAGGTCTCGACCTCCATTATCCGCGGCACCGCGACGCTGCCGACCTCGCACACCGAGCCGAGATCGTTGCGGAGGAGGTCGACGATCATCAGGTTCTCGGCCCGGTTCTTCTGGTCGGCGGCGAGCGCGGCGGCCAGCTCTTCGTCTTCCGCGGGGGTGGTGCCGCGGCGGCTGGTGCCCTTGATCGGGCGGGCTTCGGCTTCGCCAGCGCGGCTGACGCGAAGGAATCGCTCGGGGGAGGAGCTGAGGACAGCGAGGTCTCCGAAGCGCAGGTAGGACGCAAACGGCGCGGGGTTGGCGCGGCGCAGGCGGCGGTAGAGGTCGAGGGGGTCGACGTCGAGCTCTGCCTGCAATTGGTTCGTCAGGCAGATCTCGTAGCTCTCCCCTTCCCGCAGACGCTCGAGGCAGGTCTCGATCTCCTCCAAATACCGCTCGCGGGAGCGAGCAAGGGAGAGCGCGCGTGGAGGAGAGCCGGGAGCAGGTCCTACCTGCAATGTGGGACCTGCTCCTGGCTCTCCTCCATTGGCGCTCTCGGTTAGGCGGGAGGCGGTGGTGTCGAACCAGGCCTCGGCCGCCTCCTCTTCGCCCAGTCGATGGAGGCAGAGCAAGTAGGTCTGTTCTTGCTCGTGGTCAAAAGCGATGAGGCGGTCGCTGAAGATGAAGGCGGCGTCCGGATGCTCAGAGCGGTGCGGCGATTCGTAGCCGCACTCGGCCTTGAGCTCGTAGCCCAGGTAGCCCACGAAGCCGCAGTCGAACTCGAAGGGCAGGTCCGGGAGGTCGGCGGGGCGCAGAGCGTCGAGGCGCGGCCGCAAGCGGTCGAAGAGCGGCTCCCCCTCTCCTGCGTTGTGGCGAAGCACCTCGGAGAGCGGTCCGCTCGCGTCTCCCATGAACGAGAAGCGACCCTTCTCCCCCATGCGGCTGCTGTCGAGCCAAAAGGCGTATTCGCTCCCCGCATATAAAGCGCCAAAGGCGCGTTCAGCACTCGGAAGCAAGTCGAGCTTCCGCACCTTGAGCGCGGTCAAAGATTTCGATGTCGCTTTTGTCTCCCTATGCGAGACAAAAGCGACACTGGAATCCTTGACCGGCGAGGTGAGGTCGCGGAAGTTGGCGAGGAGGCGGCGGCCGTGCTCGGTGGCGATCGACTCGGGGTGGAACTGGACGGCCCACTGGGGGCGGTGGCGGTGTTCGACGGCCATCGGGACGCCGTCGCAGGAGGCTGTCTCGCGCAGGGCGCTTGGCAGCGGGGGCGTGAGGGCAAGCGAGTGGTAGCGGACCGCCTGGAAGGGGCTGGGGATGCCTGCGAAGAGGCCTGTGCCGTCGTGCTCGACGGCGACGACGCGGCCGTGCATCGGCTCGGGCGCTCGCTCGACCTTGCCGCCCTCTACCCAGCCCATCCCCTGCAGGCCGAGGCAGACGCCGAGCAGCGGCCGCTCGCAGTGGCGGATCGCCTCCGCGCAGACGCCGAAGTCGGCCGCGCGGTCGGGTCGCCCCGGCCCGGGCGAGATGACGACGTTGTCGAACTCGAGCCGCGCCAGCTCCTCCCAGCTCATCTCGTCGTTGCGGACCACGAGCGGCTCGGCTCCGTTCACCTCCGCCAGCAGCTGGAAGAGGTTGTAGGTGAAGGAGTCGTGGTTGTCGATCAGCAGCGCGCGCGTCATGGGATCGGGGCAGGGAGCAGAATATGTGGCCGATGACGCCCGCCCGGAAGCCCGACCCCTCGCAGGGAATCTTCGAGACGATGCTGGTCGTCGACGGTGCGCCCGTAGCCCCGGAGGCTCATCTGTCGCGCCTGGAGGCAAGCCTCGAAGCCGTCTACGGGGCGAGCCTGCCGGCAGAGGCCCGGCATCTCGTCGCCGAGAGCGCTGAGGGCCTGGAGCTGGGGCGCGCGCGGCTGACCTTCCTCCCCAGCGGGGAGATCGAGGTGGAGAGCGGCGAGATCGACCGCTCGCTGCACTTCCCCGCGCACCCCATCTCCCTCCGCTTGCACGAGGTGAGCGGCGGCCTCGGATGCCACAAGTGGGCCGATCGGGCGGCGATCCCCCCCAGCGCCAAGGACGAGGCGGTCCTGGTGGTCGACGGCGACGAGGTGCTCGAGGCCGACCGCGCCAACGTCTTCGCCGTGCGCAGGGGAACCGTCTTCACACCCCCGCTGGACGGAAGGATCCTGCCCGGGGTCACCCGCGCGACGACGATCGAGCTGGCTCGAAGCGAGGGCATCGAGGTGGCCGAGATGCCTCTCACCCTCGCGGAGCTTCGCCAAGCCGAGGAGGTCTTCCTCACCAACTCCATCCGCGGGATCGAGGCGGTCGGCTCGGTGGACGGCGCCCTCCTCGCGGATGAGGCGCCTTTCACCCGTCGCCTCGTGGCGGCTCTGCGAAGCGGGTGGAAAAGAGAAGCGGCCGCTCGGAGGCGGCCGCTTCGCACTGCGAGGTGACTTCCGCCAGCTAGTTCAGCGGGATCACCGTAATCGTCCGGTTCGAGAAGGTGGACGTCCCGGTCGAGCTCCTGTACTGCAGCGTGAACGTGTTCGAACCCGCTTTGAGGTCCGTGATCACGGTCGTGGTGCTGGTCTGCAGGCCCCCGGTGAGGGAGCTGATCACCGCGCGGTCGTCGCTCGCCGCCTGGGTGGTTTCGCCCGATACCGAGAAGCTCAGGTACGCGGTGCCGCCGGCGGCAGACTGTGCGAAGCCAGTGACGATGACCATCGCTTTGGTCCCGGTGGTCAGGGTCACCGTGGGATTCGCGGTGCCCGGGCTGGCATTGCCGTAGGAGGAACTGTTCCTCGTGGCGGCGGCGCTATTGGTGGCGATGACCGGCGTTCCGATGCCGGACGCGCCCTGTTTGCCTTCCGGGCCCTGTTTACCTTCGGGTCCCTGTGGGCCGGTGGCACCGGTGTCGCCTTTGGGGCCCTGGGGACCGGTTTCACCCGTGTCGCCTTTGGGGCCCGGTTCGCCCTGCGGGCCCTGAGGGCCGGTGGCGCCGGTGTCGCCTTTCGGGCCCTGGGGGCCTTTCAGCGCGACGGGATCTCCCCAAGTCCCGTTCTTGGGACCGTAGATCTCGTAGCTGAGGGTGTCGATGTAGAAGTCGCCATCGATCCCCTCGGCTTCGGTGGGCGCGCCCTCGCCGCTGAGGACGGAGCTGCCGTCTTCGCCGGGATCACCTTGGGGGCCGGTGGCGCCCGTGTCGCCTTTGGGTCCCTGCGGGCCTACATCGCCCGTATCGCCTTTCGGACCCTGGGGACCCTGCGGACCGACGTCACCGGTGTCGCCTTTGGGTCCCTGGGGGCCGGTGGCGCCGGTGTCGCCGGTGTCACCTTTCGGGCCTTGCGGACCTTGCGGACCGACGTCACCCGTGTCTCCTTTCGGACCCTGCGGGCCCACGTCGCCAGTGTCGCCTTTCGGGCCCTGGGGACCCTGGGGCCCGACGTCGCCGGTGTCGCCTTTGGGTCCCTGGGGGCCGGTGGCACCCTGGATGCCCTGCGGGCCCTGGAGCCCCTGGGGACCCTGGGGACCCTGCGGGCCGACCAGTGAGACGCCGTTCTCCGGCCATTCGCCGCCCGCCTTCGGGCCGTAGAGCTCGTTGGCCGCGGTGTCGATGTAGAAGTCGCCGTTCTCGCCGATCACGTTCGACGGCGGACCGTCGCCGTTGAGGACGGCGCTGCCGTCTTCGCCGGGATCGCCTTGCAGGCCCTGGGGCCCAGTGGCGCCGGTGTCGCCTTTCGGGCCTTGCGGACCCTGCGGGCCTACGTCACCGGTATCGCCTTTGGGGCCCTGCGGACCTTGCGGCCCGACGTCACCCGTGTCGCCTTTGGCGCCTTGCGGACCCGTGGCGCCGGTGTCACCTTTCGGACCCTGGGGACCGGTGGCACCCGTGTCGCCTTTCGGACCCTGCGGGCCGGTGGCGCCCGTGTCGCCTTTGGGGCCCTGCGGACCCGTGGCGCCGGTGTCACCTTTCGGGCCCGCCGGGCCCTGCGGCCCGGCCGCGCCGGTGTCGCCTTTCTCGCCTTGCGCGCCAGTAGCGCCCGTCGCGCCAGCGGCACCCGTCGCGCCAGTCGCGCCCGTGTCGCCCTTGGCGCCGCTTTCGGCGGTCACGCCGAGGACGCCTTCCTTGTCGGTGCCGGCGACCTGGACGCGTTTCTCGCCCTGCTTGCATTTCAGGCTTTTGCCGGCGAAGCGAACCACGCCTTTTTCGGGTCCGGACTTTTTCACGCAGAGGGTCAGCGTTTCGACCGTGGCCGCCCCTGCGCCCGGCGCCGCCGTCAAGGCAAGCAATCCGAGGCAGATCGCGATCACAGTCACACGCGCCGACCGTGAAGTTGAAGCACTCATTGCGGGTTCTCCTTACTGGGATGTGACTGGTTCCAAAAAGAAAAGAAGCCCGCAAATGGCGGCCTTCGCAGGGCGAAAGTACAGAGCGAGAGGACGTTTGACCAATGGTTTGGATCAAACATCTGGCCAAACTCACCACTTTTACTTAAGTCCGCGAAGAAAAGTTTGGGTCGGAGATGTGAACTGGGATGTTTACTTCGCTAGAACGAACGTCCACACATCTTCATAACGTTCGTCCAGGTCCCTTGCGTGAGCGGTGAATCCTGATCTCGGGGAGGCGATAGGGGTGGCATGCAAGGCAGGCTCCTCCGCTCCTTCCTGGCCGCGGCGCTCAGCTGCGCCGTCTTTGCCATCGCCGCTGCCGGCGCCAGCGGAGCCGTCGGCGTCGGCCAAGCGGCGGCGCTCGAACAGCCCACCGCGCGGCAGGCACTCGCCGCCGGCAGCTGCCCTGCCGGGGTCGGCCTCGATGCTCCCGCCGCGCTGCAGGAAGAGGCGATGCGTTGCCTCGTCAACCAGACGCGGGAAGAGCGCGGCCTGCCGCCGCTGGCGGATTCGCCCTCACTGCGCTCTTCGGCGCTCGACAAGGGTCGCGACCTGCTCGACTGCAACGAATTCAGCCACACCGCCTGCGGCCGCGAGTTCTCCTTCTGGATCCGCGAAAGCGGCTACACCGCGGCCGAATGCTGGCGGGTCGGGGAGAACCTCGCCTGGGGCGTCGACGAGCAGGGAACCGTCGACTCCATCCTCCGCGCCTGGATGCGCTCCCCCACCCACCGCGCCAACATCCTCGGCGACTTCGCCGAGCTCGGGATCGACCTGCGGGTCGGCAAGCTGGGCGGCCTCCCCGGCGTCCACCTCTGGGTCCAGCACTTCGGCACCCACTGCGGCAACTAAGAGCTAAACGGGCACCTGCCCCAGCTTCCGCAAACGAGCGGCGACCGCATCTGCCCGTTCGTTGAACCGCTGCAGCGGATCGATGACGACTTCCCGGGAAGTCTGCCCCTCCGCCTCTCTTCCGGTGGGTGGCGACGATGCGGGATCCTCGCCGGTAGGCGAGGAGGTCGTATCGGAGACAGGACCCGCCGGCCGAGGCGCCTGAGCCACTTCCACGGCGGCCTTGGCGCTGACCTCGGCCGCCTCAGCCGCCCGCCGCGCCTGTCGCGCCGCGTCCAGCGCGATCTCGCCCACCTCGCGCACACCCTCTTCGGAGGCGCGGGCGACAACCAGCGCCTCGTCGATCCGCGCCTCGAGCTCGCCCACCGAGGGCACCGTGCCCCGGGGGACGACCCAGTCCTGGGTGCTATCGCGCTGCGTTCCCTCCATATTGCGCAATTTAGGGGCGCGGGAGGCGGCAAACCGGCGCGGTGAATAGATTTAGCCGCCCCCAGATCCCCAAAACGACTTCGAGGAGCAGCGTGAGACACCCCAGAGACTTCTTCCTGCCGCAGGCGATCGGCGCACCGGAGCCGCTTCGCGAGATCCCGGTGAAGCCCTCGCGGATGATCCACTTCCTCGACTTCTCGAACGAGAAGATGGTCGCCAAGGCCGGCGCCATCGCGGAGAAGACCGACATCCTCCTCGGCAACCTCGAGGACGCGGTCCCGGTCGACCGCAAGGAGGCCGCCCGCGCGGGCCTGATCCGCGCCGCCAAGGAGAACGACTTCGGCCAGACCTCGCTCTGGACCCGGGTCAACGCGCTGGAGAGCCCCTGGGTGCTCGACGACCTGACCCAGCTGGTGGGCGAGATCGGCGACCAGCTGGAGACGATCATGGTCCCCAAGGTCGAGGGCGCCTGGGACATCCACTACGTCGACCGCCTGCTCGCCCAGCTCGAGGCGAAGGCCGGACTCGAGCGCCCGATCCTCGTCCACGCGATCCTCGAGACCCCCCAGGGCGTCGTCAACCTGGAGGAGATCGCCAACGCCAGCCCGCGCATGCAGGGGATGAGCTTCGGCCCGGCCGACCTCGCCGCCGCCCGGCGGATGAAGACGACCCGGGTCGGCGGCGGCCATCCCGGCTACCGCGTGATGGAGGACCCGGTCGATCCAGAAAACCCCGAGGCCGACCGCGTCAGCGCCCAGCAGGACCTCTGGCACTACTCGATCGCCCGCATGGTCGACGCCTGCACCTCCGCCGGCATCCTCCCCTTCTACGGGCCCTTCGGCGACATCAAGGACACGGCCGGCTGCGAGACCCAGTTCCGCGCCGCCTTCCTGATGGGCTGCGTCGGCGCCTGGTCCCTGCACCCGGTCCAGATCGGGATCGCGAAGAAGGTCTTCAGCCCGCCCCCGGACGAGGTCAAGTTCGCCAAGAAGGTGATCGAGGCGATCCCCGACGGCCGCGGCGTCCACATGATCGACGGCAAGATGCAGGACGACGCCACCTGGAAGCAGTGCAAGGTGATGGTCGAGCTGGCGGAGATGCTGGCGGAGAAGGATCCGGAGCTGGCCGACGCCTACCGCTGATAGGCCGGTTTGCAAAACGGTCAGCGGTTTTTGGGAAAAGCCTATTTTTCCTAGTTATTTTCCCGTAATCTGCGGGCGACGATTCCCCACGTTGCAGCAGCTCATGTGATCCAAATCTGCTGCCGATACGGAGTTTGCGTTGACACCGCATTCCCCGCTCCGTTACGTACTCATAGACAAAGGCTCTTCCCCAGTCATGAACTCTTCCACCGACGTCCCCTTCGATCGACGCTTCCAGCCCGCCCCCACGGCAAAAGAAGCGCTGGTCCAGGACCGGCCCACCCTGGGGGCGATGCCGATGGCCCGCCGCGGCCCCGGCTTCTGGTTGCTGCCCCTAGTCGACTTCCTCACCGCCTCGATCGCCCTCGCGGCGCTGGTGGCGCTTTCCGGCGTCGCCTTCTTCCCGGCCTTCCCCGTCGCCCCGCTGATCCTCGTCGCCGTCTACGGCCTGCTCGGCGTCTACGGCTCCCGCTCCGCCCGTGAGGAGGGCGGCGCCGGCTGGCCCTTCATCCGCTTCTTCCTCGCCGGGCTCTTCGCCTGGGCCGCCGGCCTGCTGACCCCGCTCGGGGGCCTCGAGCAGATCGGCCTCTGGCTCGGCTTCACCGTCCTCGACAGCGGCTGCCGCTCGCTCCTCTCCCCTTACCTCGAGCGCCTCAACCCCCAGGAGCGCTGGGTGCTGGTCGGGGAGGAGGCGACGGCGGAGCGCCTGCGCGCCTACCCGCCGCTGAAGAAATACGCGAACGTGGTCGGCACCGTGCCGCCGTCCGAGAAGGACCCCGGCACGGCCGGACGCGTCGCCGCCCTCGAGGTGGTCGAGCGCTACCACGCCGACCGCGTCGTCATCTCCAGCCAGCACGCCGACGACGAAGGCCTGCTGGAGCTGGTGCGCGCCTTCAAGTCGATCGGCGTCCCGGTCAGCCTGCTGCCGCGCCCGCTCGACCTGCTCGAGGCGCAGTCGGTGACCCCGAGCCGGTTCGGCGGCGTGCCGCTGATCGAGGTCGAGGCCCTCGCCGCCCGCGGCGCCATCCCCTACAAGGGCCCGGACCGCCGCGCCACCCGCAAGACCAAAGTCAGCGTCGTCGTGCCGGCGATGAACGAGGAGAAGAACATCGGCCTGGTCCTCTCCGAGCTGCCGGAGGGCCTGCACGAGGTGATCCTCGTCGACGGCAACTCGAAAGACGACACGGTCGAGGCCGCCCGCCAGGCCTACCCCGACATCCGCGTCACCACCCAGAGCGGACGCGGCAAGGGAGACGCCTTCCGCACCGGCTTCGCCGCCGTCACCGGCAACCTCGTCGTCATGCTCGACGCCGACGGCTCCGCCGACCCGGCCGAGATCCCCCGCTTCGTCGCCGCCCTGGAGGCGGGCGCCGACTTCGCCAAGGGCTCGCGCTACATGGAGGGCGGCGGCAGCGCCGACATCACCAAGCTGCGCAGCCTCGGCAACTCGGTCCTCAGCGGCACCGCCAACGTGCTGCACGGAACCCACTTCACCGACCTCTGCTATGGCTACAACGCCTTCTGGGCCCGTTGCCTGCCCTTCATCTCGCTCGACGTCCCCGGCTTCGAGGTGGAGACGCTGATCAACCTGCGGATGGCTTCGTCGGGGATGAAGATCACCGAGGTGCCGAGCTACGAGAAAGAGCGGATCCACGGCCAGAGCAACCTGAAGACCTTCCGCGACGGCTTCCGCGTCCTCGGCACGATCTTCAAGGAGGCGCGCCGCCGGCGCAGCATCCGCCGCGTCCCGGAGCCCGCCGTCGCCAAGCAAGAGTCGGCCCGCAGCGCCGCGGCAGCCTGAGCCGATGGCAAAGTCGGCCCCCGCCACGTCGGTGGTGGTATCGACCTACGACGACAAGCGCTTCGACGAGCTGAGCGCCTGCATCGAGGGCCTGGAAGCCCAGGTTCGCTCCCCCCTGGAGACGATCGTCGTCGTCGACCACAACGAGGCGCTGCTGGAGCGGGTGCGGAACGCGTTCCCCGCCGTCGAGGCGATCCCGAACCAGCGCCCTCGCGGCCTCGCCGGCGCCCGCAACAGCGGCATCGACGTCGCCGCCGGGGAGATCGTCGCCTTCGTCGACGACGACGCCCGTCCCGAGCCGGAATGGCTGCAGGAGATAGAGGCCTGCTTCGAGCAGCCGGCGGCGGTCGGCGCCGGCGGCGCCCTGCTGCCGCGCTGGGAAGGGCCGGAGCCCGCCTGGTTCCCGCGCGAGTTCTACTGGGTGTTCGGCTGCAGCTACACCGGCCTGCCGGAGAAGCTCGGGCCGATCCGCAACCCGATCGGCGCCAACATGGCGGTGCGGACCGAGGTCCTGCGCGAGGTCGGCGGCTTCCGCGAGGGCGGCGGCGAGGGCGCCGCCGACGCGCCGAGCGAGATCCGCGCGCGGGGGGTCGTCCGCGCCGCCGGCAACATCCCCGACGACACCGACCTGGCGATCCGGGTCAAGCAGCGCCTGCCCGAAGCGGTTTGGCTCTACCAGCCGAGCGCCCGCGTCCTCCACACCGTCACCGCCGAACGCACCACCCTCTCCTACTTCCTGCGCCGCTGTTACGAGGAGGGGGTCGGGAAGGCCAACCTCTCCCGCGTCGTCGGCGCCGACGAAGGGCTCAGCTCCGAGCGCCGCCACCTGCTCGAGGTGCTGCCGCTCGGCGTCCTGCGTGGGATTCGGGATGCGCTTCGGGGCGACGGAGCCGGAGCGCTGCGCGCGGGGGCTATCGTTGTCGGCCTCTTCGCCAGCGCCACCGGATTTCTCGTCGCCAGCGCCAAGAACGGGTTGCGGCGCGGGAGCGACAAGGACTGAACCAGTTTGGGACGCAAGAACCACATCGAGCCAGCTTCGCCGGAGTTCTCGCCGGTCCGCATCCACGACGTCGAGATCGGCGCCCCCCTGCAGGACCTGCCGGCGGGGACGACCGAGAGCGGGCAGCCGTTCGGCTCCTGCCTCTGCCTCGTGCGACTGCACGGCCGGCCCCTGGGGACGGTCGAGGTCAGCCTGCCCGCCGAGGGCGTCCCGGCGACCGAGCTGGCGCGGCGCGTCGAGGCCGACCTCGGCCCGCAGATCGGCCGCCATCTCGCCGAGGACGGGCTGCCGCCCGCGACCCTGACCGCGGCGGGGCTTCCGGGTCCCGAGGTGCCGGCCTGCGTCGCCCCCCGCGAGAAGCTGCTCGAGGACCCGCCGACCGTCTCGGTGGTGATCGTCACCCGCGGCCGGCCGAAACGGGTGCTGCGAACCGTCCTCTCGATCCTCGGCTGCCGCTACCCCCGCGACCGCTACGACGTGATCATCGTCGACACTCCCGAGGACGGCCAGCCGCCGCTCAGCTTCGCCGCCGAGGACCTGCCGGCCGACGCCACCGTGCGGGTGGTGGTCGAACCCACGCAGGGGATCTCCCTGGGGCGCAACCGCGGCCTCTGGGAGGCGACCGGCGAGTACGTCGTCTTCGCCGACGACGACGTCGACGTCGACCCCGACTGGCTGCCCACCCTGATCGCCGCCTTCGGCGCCGGAGACCGCGTCGACGCCGTCTCCGGCCCCACCCTGCCGGCGGCGATCGAAACCCCTACCGAGCGCTGGTTCGAGGGCTTCGGCGGCCTCCAGCGCGGCTACGAGACCCGCGTCTACAGCCTCGACGACCCGCCCGCCGACCAGCCGCTCTTCCCCTTCACCCCCGGCGCCCTCGGCAGCGGCCGCAGCATGGCCTTCCGCCGCGACGAGTTCCGCCGCCTCGGCGGCTTCGACCCCGTGCTCGGCCCCCCCACCCCGACGCTGGCGGGCGAGGACATCGAGGGCCTGCTCCGCTTCGTCCTCACCGGGCGCCAGGTCGTGCACGAGCCGGCGGCGCTCGTCTGGCACGCCCACCCGCGCGAGTACGGGATGCTGCGCCGGCGGATGTGGGGCTACGGGCTCGGGATCAGCGCCTGCCTGACCAAGTCGCTGGTTGACAACCCGCGGCTGCTGCCGCTCTTCCTGCGCAAGCTGCCGCGCGGCCTCGGCTTCGCCCTCTCGCCCAAGTCCGACAAGAACAAGGACCGCCAGGGCGACTACCCCCGCGAACTGATCCGCCTCGAGCTGGCCGGTTTCGTCCTCGGCCCCTTCGCCTATGCCCGCAGCCGCCGCCAGCAGCGGCGGAACGGAGCGGCCGCGGAGGCGCCGACGGCCGCGGTCAATTGAGCGCTGACGGCGCCCTGCGAGCGCTGATCGTCACCGATTACTACCGGCCGCTGATCGGCGGCTCGATCCGCAGCGTCGAGCTGCTCGCCCGCAACCTGCAGGCGCAAGGTCACACGGTCGCGATCGCCACCTCCTGGCAACCGGACTCGCCGAGCGAGGAGGTCATCGCGGGGATCGAGGTCTTCCGCGTCCGCGACCTTGCCAGCCGCATGCGGCGCTTCTCCGAAGACCCCTACAAGCACAACCCGCCCCCCTTCGCCGACCCCGAGGGGGCCTGGCGGCTGCGCCGGGTCGTCAAGTCCTTCCGCCCCGACATCGTCCACACCTACGGCTGGATCTCGCACTCGCTGGCGGTGGGGATGAGTGGCCTCGACGTGCCCCTGCTGCTCTCGGCGCGGGACTACGGCAACGTCTGCCCGATCGGGACGCTGGTCCGCAAGGGCGAGGAACTCTGCTCCGGCCCGGAACTGGCGAAGTGCCTCGACTGCGCCAGCCATCGCTTCGGTCGGCCCAAGGGCGTCGCTGCGGTCGCCGGCGTCTTCACCGCCGGCCCGATCCTGCGTCGCCGGGTCTCGGCGCTGCACGCGGTCAGCCGCTTCGTCGCCAAGATCATGGACCGCTTTCTGCGGATTCCCGGGGATCCGGCGACGGTGATCCCCAACTTCCACGAGGAGGAACCCGACGAGGTCCCCGATCCTGAGGTGATGGCGCAGCTGCCGGACCGGCCGTTCATCCTCTTCGTCGGCGGCTTCCGCGAGATCAAGGGCATCTACGAGCTCTTCGCCGCCTACGAAGCGCTCGAGGACCGGCCGCCGCTGGTCCTGGTCGGAACCTTCACCTCCGACTCCCCCACCACCTTCCCGGAGGGGACGACGGTAATCACCGACGTCCCCCACGCGACCGTGATGGCGATTTACGAGCACGCCCTCTTCGGAGTGCTGCCGACGAAAGCGCCGGAGGCGCTCGGTAACGTCGTCCACGAGGCGATGAGCAAGGGCTGCGCGATGATCGGGACCAGGCCCGGCGGCCAGGAGGACATGATCGAGGACGGGGTGACGGGGCTGCTGGTGCCGGGCGGCGACGCCCCGGCGCTGCGCCAGGCGATGCAGCGGCTGATCGAGGATAAAGCGCTCCGAGAGCGAATCGAGATTCGGGCGCGCGAGCGCGCGCGCGCCTTCACGCCGGAGGTCGTGATGCCGCAGATCGAAGCGCTCTACAAAGAGACGGTCACCAGCCACAGCGGGAGCCGCCGGTGAGCTGGCTGCAGGTGATCCTGCTTGGACCGCTGGCGCTGCTGCTGCCCGGTTACGCGATCGCCGCCGCGCTCTTCCCTCCCGGCTCCCTTCCGCGCGGCGACCGCTTCATCTACACGTTCGTCTTCTGCATCAGCGCCGCGGTGCTGGGGATGCTGGTCCTGCAGCTGGTGCTCGACGTACGCCGCGCGGCCTGGATCTGCCTGCTGCTGGGAGTGACCCTGGCCGGCGCCGCGATCGCCTGGCGGCGCCGTCGCAAGGTGCCGATCCAGGCCGCAACCGGCGGCCGCCTCTGGGTCCCCGCTGGGCCCTTCTGGGCGCTCGGCTTTCTCGTCGCGACGGTTCTGGCGGCGATCTCCCTCACTGTCGCCTCTGACGGCGTCAGGGAGCAGCAGGCACGGCAGGTCTTCGCCTCGCTCTGGGCGGTCCCCACGGGGTCGCCCGACAGCGACGCACCGGTCGAGGTCGGCATCCTCAACCACGGTGGTCCGACCTCCTACACGCTCGAGGTGCGGATCGAGGACGAGCTCGTCGAGAGCTTCCCGGTCCGCCTCGGCAACCGTCAGCAGTGGCAGCGCACCCTGCTGCCGCCCGTCACCTCCAGCAGCCCGGCGCTGAACGTCGCCCTGGTCCGCGACGGAGAGCGTTACCGGACGGTTGAACTCAACATCCAGGGCGAGGAGGACTGAGCCGTGGACGCCACGGTCCAAGGGGCCTCCCGGCCGGCGACGGCCAACCGCATCCGACGCCGACCGCGTCGCCCCCTGCGTCCATCCCTCGGTGTGGCGCCGCTCCTCGCCATCGTCGCCGCCCTGGGCCTGCTGATGGTGGCGCTCGGCAACACCGCCGCCCGGCTCGAGGAAGGGCAGGCGCAGCCGCTCTTCTGGGGCGGGCTGATCGTCATCTACATGCCGCTGACCCTGCGCCTCTTCTCGGTCTCGGCCTCACGGGCGGAGCGGCTCTGCATCTGCCTGCTGCTCGGTTTCGCCCTCTACCTGGTCAAGGTCCTCTACAGCCCCACCGGGTTCGTCCTCCACGACGAGCTCGCCACCTGGCGCCAGACCTCCGACCTCTTCCTCAGCGGGCAGCCGCTCTCCGAAAACCCGATCGTCAACGGCTACGCCGGCTATCCCGGCCTGCACGCGATCACCGCCTCCTTCTCGCACCTGACCGGCCTGCGGATCTTCCTCTCCGGGATGATCATCATCGCGGTCGCCCGGGTGCTGCTGATCGCCGCCCTCTTCCTCTTCTTCGAGCGCGCCCTCAACTCCGCCCGCGCCGCCGGGATCGCGGTCGCGATTTACGCCTGCAACCCCAGCTTCCTCTACTTCGACTCGCAGTTCGGGTACGAGTCCATGGCGCTGGTGATCGGAGCGGCGATCCTGCTGCTGGCGCTGCAATGGACCCGCTCCGACAGCCCCGGCCGCGACTGGAACGCATACGGCATGGTGGCGGCGATGGTGGTGCTCGCCGCGACGGTGGCGGTCTCCCACCACATGACCTCCTACGCGATGACCGCCTTCCTCGCCCTCTGGGCGGTGACGATAGCCGTCTCGCCGCGGCCGCCCAGCGACAAACGCCACGCCTGGATCGACGGTCCGGCCCTGCCGGGACTGATTGTCGGCGCCGCGGCCGTCCTCTGGTTCGTGTTCGAGGCGAGCCACGTGACCACCAGCGAGCTCGGACACGTGTTCGAAGACTCGCTGGAGTCGGTGGTCAACCTGATCACCGGCGAGTCGGGCTCGAAGGCGCTGTTCCAATCCGCCGGCCAGACCAACTCCACCGTGGCCCGCCTGCTCGGGGTCGGCTCGGTGGTGCCGCTACTGGTGATGATTCCGATCGGGCTCTGGATGACCTGGCTGCGCGGGACCCCCAACCCGCTGCTGCGGGCACTCGCGATCGTCGCCGCCTTCTACCCGGTGACCCTGTTGTTAAGGCTGACCAGCGCCGGCACCGAGACCTCCCAGCGTGCCTCGGAGTTCGTCTTCGTCGGACTGGCCGCGATCGCTGCCCTGGTTCTCACCAAACTTCCCTGGCACGGAACTCGGATCCGGCGGCTCGGGCTCGGGCTCGGGCTCTCGGCGCTGGCGACGGTGATCTTCCTCGGCGGCTTCATCGTCGGCGAGTCCCCCACCACCCGCCAACCTGGCAGCTTCATCGTCGGCGGCGAGACGCGGGCGATCACCCCGCAGGGGATCGCCGCGGCTCGCTTTGCGCTCGAGCAGCTGCCGGCGGAGAGCCGGGTCCTGGTCGACCGGCCCAACTCGATCCTCGTCTCTTCCTACGGACACCTCAACCGGGTCAGCGGCAGCATCGAAGGGATCCCGGTGGTACGCGTCTTCTTCAGCAAAACGTTCGACGCGGTAGACCAGCGGATCATCAGCGAGGACGCGATCGACTACATCATCGTCGACCGCCGGCTCAGCCACGAAGTTCCCTCCGGCGGCTTTTACTTCGAGCGCACCGAACGCCGCGCCGACACCTATAAAGAGCCGATCGAAGCCGCCATGCTGCGCAAGTTCAACCACGTCGCGGGCCTGAGCAGGATCTTCGACAACGGCGCGATCGCGATCTACGACACCGCCGGGCTGCGCTCGCAATGACCCCACCCGGCCGCCTCTCCGGCGCCGCGGCTTCCCTGCGCGGCGAGATCGCCCGCAACCGCACGGTCCTCAGCAACGCCGGTTCGATGATGGGGACGGTGCTGGTCACCGCCGGCCTGGGGGCGGCTTTCTGGCTGGTCGCGGCCCGCCAGTTCAGCCCCGAGGCGGTGGGGGTTGCGAGCGCGGCGGTGGCGGCGATGATGCTGATCGGCTACCTCGCGACGGTCGGCTTCGGCACCCTGCTGATGGGCGAGTTGCCGCGACTGGAGCGGGGGCACCGTGGCCTGCTCAACGCGGCGCTGCTGATCAGCGGCGCGCTCGGGGCGGTGCTGGGCCTCGTCTTCGCCTACCTCGCCCCCTTCCTCTCGGCCGACCTGGAGCCGCTCAGCGACAGCTTCCTGGCGGCGCTGGTCTTCGCTCTCGGGGTCGGCCTCACCGGCCTCACCGCCGTCCTCGATCAGGCGCTGATCGGCTTCCTACGCGGCAACCTGCAGCTGGCCCGCAACGTCGTCTTCTCGGCGGTGAAGCTGGTCGCGTTGGCGGCGGTCGGCTTCCTGCTCGCCGATGCCGGAGGCGACTGGATCTACGGCACCTGGACCCTCGGCATCGCCGTCTCGTTGGTCGTGCTGACGCGCTTCTACCTGCGGCGCGGTGAGGACCGGCTGCGCCCCCGCTTCGCGCACCTGAACTCGATGCGCTTCGACGCCGCCACCCACCACGTCTACAACCTCGCGATCCGCGCCCCCGACCTGCTCCTGCCGCTGATCGTCGTCTCGATGCTCTCGGCCGAGGCTAACGCCAACTTCTACATCGCCTGGATGATCGCCAGCTTCGGCTTCATGGTCCCGGTCTCGCTCAGCTCGGTCCTCTTCGCGGTCGGCTCCGGGGACGCCGAGCGGCTCTCCGATCGCTACCGGCTCAGCGTCGGCCTCTCGGCCGGGACCGGCGTTGCGATCAACCTCGTCCTCCTCTTCGCCGGCGGCCCGATCCTCTCGCTGTTCGGCGCCAGCTACGAGCAAGAGGCGCTGGCCCCGCTCCACATCCTCGCCCTCGGCGTCTTCCCGGAGACGATCAAAGCCCACTTCCTCTCGATCAGCCGGGTCGAGCGGCGGATCCCCCAGACGATTCCGCTGGTGATCGGCGGCACCGTTCTCGAGATGGCGGGCGCGATTGGCGGCGGCTTGACCGGCAGCCTCTCGCTGGTCGCCCTCGGCTGGCTGCTCGCGGTCTGCGTCGAGGCGGCGGTGATGAGCCGCGACGTGTTCCGCTTCCTGCGGCCTAGACGACCCGGAAGCGAGCTTTACGCGGCCGCGAGCGCTGCCCCTCGTCGTCCTTCGCCGTGATCACGACGCGGTAGGAGCCCTCCGGCAGGTGGCGCTTGCGGAGGAGGCGCTTCAGCGGCACGCGGTTGCGACCGGGGCGGCTCTTGCGGCTGACTACGATCTTCTTCGCGGCGCGGCCCTTGGGGATGATCGTGATCTCGACCTCGGCCGGCTGGTCGATCGCGTAGGAGACCTTGCCGCTGTTGACCTGGTCGGGCACCCGGCGGGTGACCCGCAGGTCGCGCAGTTTCGGCTTCTTTTTCTTCGTCGGCAGGGGAGTGACGACGCCGCCGTCGCAGGGGCCGGTGCCGCCGTAGATCGAGCAGTTGACGACCGCGCGGTAGGCGTCCAGTGAGGCCTGCGAGGAGTTGATCCGCCAGTCGTCCTCCTGGATTCTGTTGAACCAGACGACCGCCTCGAC
This sequence comes from Solirubrobacterales bacterium, assembly GCA_035765335.1. Lineage (GTDB taxonomy): Bacteria > Actinomycetota > Thermoleophilia > Solirubrobacterales > 70-9 > VAYN01. The sequence continues at coordinate 31,518 of DASTXV010000069.1, read as the reverse complement.
CCGCGGGAAGAGCTTCGGCAGCAGCGACATGAAGCCGGTCTTGATCCACTGCGCCTTGTCGCCGCCGCTCTCGCTGGAGGAGGTCTCGGTGATCATCACCGGCTTCGCGCTGAGCTGGGTGACGATCCCGTAGGAGGCGGCGAAGACGCCGTCGAGCTGAGTGAAGCCGGTGGCGCTCCACTTGTCGCCCCAGTTGTAGCCGTCGAGGCCGACGTAGTCGATCCACTCGTCGCCGGGGAAGGTCGGCGCGATCTCGTACTTGGTGCCCTCCTGGATGTTCGGCGACCAGACCCACTTGACGTTGGTGGCGCCGTCGGCGCGGAAGATCGAGACGATGTGGCGCCAGGCCTCGACGAATTCCGAGGAGGTGGCGCCGTCGGCGCCCCACGGGAACCAATCGCCGTTCTGCTCGTGGGCGAAGCGGATCTGCAGCGTCCCGCCCCAGCTCTTGGCGATTTTCGCCGACTCGCGCAGGTAGGCGTCGTAGTCACCGGCGGCGATGCTGGACAGCTTCTGCTGGTAGGGCATCCAGGTGATCATCGGCGTCTGGCCGGTGGCCTTCAGGTTGGCGATCTCGTTCGACCACATCAGCGGCTGGCCGAAGTCCCGGAACCACATCACGATGTCCGGCTGGCGCCCGACCATTTCGTTGTAGGCGGAGAGAGCCTTGGCGTCGGCCGGGGCGCCGGGGGTGTAGGCGCCGAGCTGGATCGCCTGCGCCGAGGCCGGGACCGCAGCCAGGGCGGCGAAGGCCGCGAGAGTGGCCGTGAGACGCTTGAACCGGTTTCCGAGAGAAATCTTCACTGCCACCTCGTCGGATCAGGCCCGACGCGGCTGCAGCGGTTCCTACTTCACTGGACAAATGTCCGAATTGACTTGCAATATGGCTTGGCAATCAGCCAAAACGGCTGCCAAAAGCCCTGGACGCGCGCATGCGGCCAAGCAGCGGCGAGGTGGCTGCGAGGAACTGCGGCCAGCTGGTCTCGCGGTAGATCCCCTCGCGGGAGAGGCGCAGGCGCTCCTCACGGACTCGCGGCTCCAGCAGCCGGGTCCCAAGCGTCACCGCGAGCTCGTAGCCAGCCCGGCGGGTCAGCTCTACGACTTCGCCGTCATGAGCCCCAAACGGGTAGGCAAAGGTGGTGCAGGGTTGCTGCAGGGCCTCTTCACAGGCGGCCCGGGAGCGCTCCAGCTCGGCAGCAGCGGCCTCCGCTCCGATCTCGGTCAGCTTCGGGTGCGAGCAGGTGTGGGAGCCGATCTCCCAGCCGACGGTCGCCAGGCGCCGCACCTCCTCCCACGACATGCAGCGCAACTCCTCCTCGAACCGCCCCCCCTGCCACTGGGCCAGCGAGGACCAGGTCATCGGCGCCGCCTCGGCGGCAAAGTCGGTGGGGACGAACAACGTCGCCGGCACCCCGAGCCGCTCGAGGACAGGCAGGCCGCGCTCGAGCACCGAGCGAAAGGCGTCGTCGAAGGTGACCACCAACGAACGGCCCTGAGCGCCCGGCGAGAAAGCCTGCGAGAGCGTACGCGGCCGGTAGCCGCGCTTCAGCAGGTGGCCGACCTGGCGCTCCAGGGTCGCCCGGTCGATCGCCGCCACGTTCGGCCAGTCCTCGCTGACCGCGTGGTAGCAGAGGATCGCGACGTCGGAGCTCACCGGGCCGGAGCCGGCCGGCGGCGCCGGGAGCCGCGCCTGCGCGCGGCCCAAACCAGCAGCGCCAGGACCGCGAGACCGAGCAGCAGAGCGGCAGCCGCGGCGACGAGGTACTTGCCGTGCAGCTTCAACTTCAGTTCCTCCCACAGCGACGGAGCGCCATAGCCGCCGTCGGGGGGAGTCGGCGCCCCCGCCCCGCCGGGGAGCGAGGCGGGGGTCGAGAGGAGCGTCTGGCGCGTCCCCGCGTAGGTCGGCGAGTCGAGCTCGCGGCGCAGGGCCCGCAGTGCCTCCGGGGAGGTGTCGACGCGGAAGTCACCGCGCGGGGTCTCCCCGTCGAACAGCACCAGGGCCCGGACCCGCGGGAAGCGCGGTGCCTCGCGGCCAAGGGCGCTGGTGATCCAGGCGGCCTTGTCGCCGCCGTCCTCGCTGCTGCCGGTCTCGGCGATCATCACCGGCCGATCGGTCAGCGCGACGAGGCGGTCGTAGGTGCTGCCAAAGACGGTCGTGAACGAGGGCCAACCCTCGTCGCCGCCGAAGTTGAAGCCGTCGAGGGCGACCCAGTCGACCCACTCGTCGCCCGGGTAGAGCGGCGCGAACTGGAAGCTGCCGCCGGAGTCCTCGTTCGGCGACCAGACCCAGATCACGTTGTCCGCGCCGTGGAAGCGGAAGAGGTCGACGACGTGCTTCCAGGCCTTGCGGAAGTCGCGGGCGGTGTTGCCGTTGACGCCGCGGCCCCAGGGAAACCAGTCGCCGTTCATCTCGTGGGCAAAGCGGACCATCAGCGGTTTGCCCCAGTTGGAGGCGGAGCGGGCGGCGCGGCGCAAATACCTATCCCAGCGCTTGGCGGCGATGTGGCGCAGGGCGATGCCCTCTTCCTCGGCGGTCCAGGGCTCCCAGGTGATCATCGGGACGCCGCCCCGGTTCCAGATCGCGTCGAGCTGTTCGCTGCTGAAGGGGATCGTGCCCCAGTCCTTGTAGGACATGACGATGACCGGAAAGCGCCCGACCCGCTCCGCGTAGCGGTCGATCATCTCGGGCCGGTCGGAAGCTTCGCGGATGTAGGCGCCGGTGACGATCGGCGGGCGCCCGTCCGCGCCTGCGGCCACCGCGCCGGGGGGAAAGAGCAGGGCAGCGAGGGTCGCCGCCGCCAGCAGCAGGGGCCGGACTGTCCTCACCTCTATTTCCCGCCCTGCGAGCGGTTGCCGCGCTTTTTCTTACGGGGCTTGTGCCGGTCGAGGTTGGCGGGCGTCTGGATGACGGCGTCGCGGGAGGAGCGGTAAAGCGGGAGCCGCAGGGAGCTCTGCAGGGCCCAGAGGGCGTCGGCCGAGCTGTTGACCCGGATGTCGCCGCGGTGGTCGGCGACGCTCCAGAAAGCGATCGCCCGCACGTGCCTCATCCCCGGGATCACCTTCCGCAGCATCGACGAGAGCCAGCGCGCCTTGTACCCCCCGCTCTCGCCGGAGCCGGTCTCCGCCAGCACCATCGGCTCGGAGCTGATCCGCAGCATCTGCCGATAGGACTCGATGAAGACCTGGCCGAAGCTGCGCCAGGCGAACGAGCCGCCCCAGTTGATCGCGTCGAAGCCGACCCAGTCGACGTATTTGGCGCCGGGGTAGTAGCGCTTGAACGGCAGCTTGCCGCCACTGTTCACGTACGGGGTCCAAACCCAGAGCACGTTGGTCGCGCCTTCGGCGCGGAAGAGGTGGACCATGTGGCGCCAGGCGGCCCGGAAGGCGGCGGGCTGATGACCCCAGGGGAACCAGTCCGCGTTCATCTCCTGCCCGAACCGCACCATCAGCGGCTTGCCCCAGCCGGCGGCGGCGCGGGCGGCCTCCTGGAGATAGCCGTCGTGAGAGCCGTTGGCTATCGCCTGGAGAGAGATGCCCTCACCCGAGCTCAGCCACGACTCCCAGGTGACCATCGGGATCGCGCCCTGGTTCCAGATCCCGTCGAGCTGGTGGTAGACGAACGGCGCCTGATCCCAGTTCTTGTAGGTGAGGATGATCGCCGGCTGGCGGCCGATCTGGTTGCCGAACTCCTGGATCAGGCCCGGGTTGTTGTCGGCGTTGGGGACGTAGCCGCCGATGCTGACCCGGTAGGCGTGAGCGGGCGACGCCGCGAGCGCCGGCACCGCAAGCAGGCCGAGCAGCATGACCGAGGCGACGAGTCCGGGCCTGGCGCGGACGACGGCCGGGCGCGCCCCCACCGCCGCCGCGACGGCGACGAGCACGAGGAGCGCGGCGAAGAGGCCGTAGGGGACGGCGACCACGTCGGGAAGAGGCCACAGCAGGGAGACCCCGGGGCCGGTGGCGAGGTCGCGAAGGAGATGGGCCGAGAGGCCGAAGGCGAATCCGAACATCGCGGTTCTGTATCGGCGCGGGACGAGAAAGCCAAAGCCGAGCAAGGCGAGGACCGGGAGCAGGCTGTGGGAGTAGGGCCTCGGCCCCTGGCCGATCAGGCCGTCCCAGCCGAGATAGCCGGGGAGGTGGTCGAGATCGATCGCGACGCTGGCGAAGAGCGCCGCGGCGACGAAGGAGGCCGGCAGCCACCGCCCCAGCAGCGCCGCGGCCGCCAGCAGGGCGATCGCGCAGGTCGTCAGGTGAGCCGGCTCGTCGACCAGCCCGAACGCCACGTCCCCGCTCGAGCCGCCGAGCAGCGCCCACAGGAGGTCAAGCCCGAGGACGAGCGCGACCAGCAGTGGCAGCGACGAAAGCAGCTGTTTCCGCCAGGGTGGCAAAAGCAAGGGCACAAGATAGTGCCCTTGCCCCCGCGGCTTCCCGAAATCGCTATCCCAAGCGCTGTTCCAGCGCATCGAGCTGGGCGCCGACCTCGGCCGGCAGCTTGTCGCCGAACTCGGCCAGGTGCGCTTTCACCTGCGGCAGCTGCTCCTTGACCAAGTCGAGGTCGACGGTGAGCAGGTCCCGCATCGCCTCGTCGGAGATGTCGAGCCCCTCGGTGTTGATCTCGCCCTCGGCCGGCAGCAGCCCGACCGGGGTCTCGACCGCCTCGGCCTCGCCCTCGCAGCGGCGGAAGACCCACTCGAGGACGCGGCTGTTCTCGCCGAAGCCGGGCCAGAGGAACTTGCCGTCAGCGTCTTTGCGGAACCAGTTGACGTAGAAGACGCGCGGCAGCTGCGCCCCCTCGCGCTGGCCGACCTTGAGCCAGTGGGCGAAGTAGTCGGCCATGTTGTAGCCGCAGAAGGGCAGCATCGCCATCGGGTCGAAGCGGAGCTGGCCGACGGCGCCGGCGGCGGCGGCGGTCGTCTCCGAGGACATCGTCGCCCCCATGAAGACGGCGTGCTCCCAGTCGAACGCTTCCTGGACCAGCGGCACCACGGTGGCGCGGCGGCCGCCGAAGAGGAAGGCGTCGATCGGCACCCCGGCCGGATCCTCCCACTCGGGGGCGATCGAGGGGCACTGCGAGGCGGGGGTGGTGAAGCGCGCGTTCGGGTGGGCGGCGGGCGAGTCGGACTCGGGGGTCCAGTCGTTGCCGTGCCAGTCGATCGCGTGCGCCGGCGGCTCGCCGGTCATCCCCTCCCACCAGATGTCGCCGTCGTCGGTCTTGGCGCAGTTGGTGAAGATCGTGTTCCGTTCGATCGTGTCCATCGCGTTCGGGTTCGTCTTGTGGCTCGTGTTGGGAGCCACGCCGAAGAAGCCGGCCTCGGGGTTGACCGCGTAGAGGCGGCCGTCGTCGCCGAACTTCATCCAGGCGATGTCGTCGCCGATCGTCTCGACCTTCCAGTCGGGCAGGGTCGGGACCAGCATCGCCAGGTTGGTCTTGCCGCAGGCCGAGGGGAAGGCGCCGGTCACGTACTTGACCTTGCCCTCGGGCGAGGTCAGTTTGAGGATCAGCATGTGCTCGGCCAGCCAGCCCTCGTCGCGGGCCATCGCCGAGGCGATCCGCAGCGCGAAGCACTTCTTGCCGAGCAGGGCGTTGCCGCCGTAGCCGGAGCCGAAGGACCAGATTTCGCGAGTGTCGGGGTAGTGGACGATGTACTTGTTGGCCTCGTTGCAGGGCCAGGGGACGTCCTCGACGCCCTCGGCCAACGGCATCCCGACCGAGTGGACGCAGGGGACGAACTCGCCGTCGGAGCCGAGCACGTCGAGCGCGCCCTTGCCCATCCGGGTCATGATCCGCATGTTGGTGGCGACGTAGGCCGAATCGGTCAGCTGGATCCCGATCTCGGAGATCTCGGAGCCGAGCGGGCCCATCGAGAAGGGGACGACGTACATCGCGCGGCCCTTCATCGAGCCCTTGAAGAGGTCGTTGAGGGTGGCGCGCATCTCGGCCGGATCGCGCCAGTTGTTGGTCGGGCCGGCGTCCTCCTCCTTCTCGGAGCAGATGAAGGTGCGGTCTTCGACCCGGGCGACGTCGCCGGGGTCGGAGAGGGCGAGGTAGGAGTTCGGGCGCTTGGCCTCGTCGAGCCGCTCGAAGGTGCCGGCGTCGATCAGGACCTGGGCGAGGCGGTCGTACTCCTCGGCGGAGCCGTCGCACCAGTGGACGGAGTCCGGTTCGGTGAGCGAAGCGATTTCATCGACCCAACTCAGCAGCTTCGCGTGGGTCGTCAGCTCGTCTGGTGCAGCAGTCGTCACGTCGCTCATTCGCCTCTCTCTAGTTCTTGGGTTTGAGACCGATCATCGAGATGTCGGCATCCTCGTTGCGGATTTCCAAAGTCGCCACTTCCCGCCTGTCATCAGCAAAAGTCACCTCGCAGGTGAAGGTCGCGCCCGGGTCGACAGACTGGTCCGAAGGGCAATCGACGGCCTTGATCTTCTCATGAATGGAGTCTTCGAGGCTGGCCTGGACGGTGTCCTGAAGCTTCTCCTGGTCGACGACGGTGCCGCACCCGTAGAGCGCGAAAAGCACGCAGAGCAGCGCAAACGGGGCGAAAATACGGGGGCCGGAAAGGGATTTCAGCCCGGGCGGGGCGGGGAACACCAGCAGCAGTAAAGCAAGGTGGGGGGACGCGGAAGGCGGTGAAGGTGGTCGTCGGTGGGGGTCTCTCGGCACATCTTGCCGGGAGGGGCGCACTGCGGCTGGCGCCTCGGGGGCTGGCGGCCCGGCTCGATGTTGAGTGCCGCGAGACCCCCACCGACGACCCCTGTGATCGCGTTCCGGCTGACGCCTGAGGTGAGGCAGCTATTCAGCGAGTCCGCGAGAACCCATGCTCTACCCCGGGTTCTCGCGACCCGCGAGATGGTCCCCGCGAGGGGAGGGGTGGGGTGCCCCTTCGAGGTACTCAGCATGGAGCCGCGCCACCAGCCTCCGCGGCGTCAGCCAAATGCGAATCCCGCGGCGGAGGTGCTCCGAGAAGGGGCACCCCACCCCTCCCCACCGCCCGACGATCTTCCGGGGTCGTTGGATAGGGTTCCGCGCCGCGATGAGGTTCTACGAGTTCGAGGCCAGGAAGATCGTTGAGTTGGCGGGGATCCCCGTCACCAAGTACGGGTTCTGCACGTCCGCGGACGAGGCGCGCAAGGTCGCCGAGGAGATCGGCGGGCCGGTGGTGATCAAGAGCCAGGTGCTGACCGGTGGCCGGATGAAGGCCGGCGGCGTCAAGTTCGCCGATACGCCTGATGAGGCCGCTCAGCACGCCGAGGAGATCCTGAGGCTGGAAATCAACGGCCACATGCCGCGCGGCGTCCTCGTCGACCCCAAAGCCGAGGTCAAACAGGAGTACTACGCCGGCGTCGTCTGGGACGGCACCGCGAAGAAGCCGCTGATGCTGTTCAGCGACATGGGCGGGATCGACATCGAGGAGGTCGCCGAGACCCACCCCGATCACGTCGGCAAAGGCCACGTCTCCAACCTCCTGCCGATCTCCGACTTCGAGGCCAAGCAGGTCGTCGCCGCCACCGGCGTCACCGGCTCGCAGCTGAACCGGGCCACCCCGGTGCTCGCCCGCCTCGCCCGCCTCTTCCGCGACAACGACATGACTCTGGCCGAGATCAACCCGCTGGCCGAGCTGACCGACGGCAGCTTCGTCGCCCTCGACGCCCACATGGAGATGGAGAACGAGGCGGTCGGCCGACAGAAGAAGCTCCTGCGCAAGGAGCTGCAGATCGCCGAGGACGACACCCGCGAGACCTACGAGCCCTCCGACTTCGAGAAGAACGTCGCCGCGATCGACGCCGCCGACCATCGCGGCGTGATCCAGGGCAAGGACCACGGCTTCACCGGCAACCTCGGCCTCGTGATCGGCGCCGGCGGCGGCTCGCTGACCCTCACCGACGCGGTCCGCAACCAGGGCGGCCAGCCGGCCAACTACTCGGAGATCGGCGGCAACCCGTCGGTCGCCAAGGCCTGCGGCCTGGCCAAGGAGGTGCTTGAAAAGGACGGCGTCGAGAAGATCGCGGTGATGATGTCGATCGTCTCCAACACCCGGGTCGACATCGTCGCCCGCGGCGTGATCAAGGCCTGCCTCGAGCTCGGCAAGGACCCGGGTGAGACGATCGCGATCTTCCGCATCCCCGGCGCCTGGGAGGACGAGGGCTTCAAGATCCTCGAGAAGTACGGCGTCGAGTACTGCGACCGCTCGGTCTCGATGTGGGAGGCCGCCGGCCGCGCCGTCTCGAAGATCCAGGGGGCGCCGGCATGAGCATCCTGCTCAGCAAAGACACGACCTTCATCGTCCAGGGGATCACCGGCCGCGAGGCGGTCAACCTGACCAAGGAGTGCCTCGACTACGGCTCGCAAGTAGTCGGCGGCGTCACCCCCGGCCGCAAGGGCCGCGAGGTGCACGGCGTCCCGGTCTTCGACACCGTCGCCCAGGCGGTCGAGCACCACGGCGGCCCGATCGACGGCTCCGTCGTCACCGTCCCCCCCGCCTTCACCAAGGACGCCGTCCTGGAGGCAATCGAGAACGGGATCAAGCTGATCGTCATCGTCACCGAGCGCGTCCCCCGCGGGGACGTCGCCCAGATGGTCGAGCTGGCCGACATGCGCGGCGCCCGCATCATCGGCCCCAACTGCCTCGGCCTGATCGTCCCGGAGGTCTGCAAGATGGGCGGCATCGGCGGCCCCGCCAAAGACGCCGCCAAGGCCTACCAGCCCGGTCGCGTCGGGGTGATGAGCCGCTCGGGCGGGATGACCACCGAGATCTCCTCCTCGCTGACCCAGGCCGGCCTCGGCGTCTCCACCGCGGTCTCGATCGGCGGCGACGCGATCATCGGCTCCACCTACGCCGAGCTGATGCCCTACTTCGAGGCCGACGAGCAGACCGAGGCGATCGTCATCTACACCGAGCCCGGCGGCCGCATGGAGGCCCAGCTGTCCGAATGGGTCAAGGACAACAACTCCCGCCTCCCCATCGTCGCCTTCATGGCCGGCAAATTCATGGACGACGACGAGATGAAAGGCATGAGCTTTGGCCACGCCGGCACGATCGTCGAGGGCAAAGAGGACACGGCGACGGAGAAGATCGCCCGCCTCGAAGCCGCCGGCATCCGCGTCGTCGAGCGCATCGACGAGATTCCCGACGTCGTCAAGGAGAAGCTGGGAGTGACCGCCTGATGCCCGAGCAGCTCAAGAAGAAGGTCTTCATCGACGTCGAGGTCGAGGACTCGATCCGCAACGACGCCGCGATCGCCGCCAAGCTCGAAGAAGTCTGCCCCGTCGACATCTTCAAGGACGCCGGCGGCAGCGTCGAGATCGTCGACGAGAACGTCGACGAGTGCGTCCTCTGCCGCCTCTGCATCGAGGCCAGCCCCCCTGGCACCGTGCACGTCAAGAAGCTCTACGACGGCACCGAGCTTTCCTAGCCGCCCCCTGCTTCGCTCCTGAATCACGAAGACCCGCCGAAGCGGGTCTTTTTCGTGCGGGGGAGCTACCCCCGAACCACTTGATAACCGTGGACAGAGCGTACTTTGCGCAGCCTCAATGCGCGCGGCAGCTCATTCGCCTTTCTCAGGAGACAGCTTCGGCGGCGGCGGCAAGCTCCGCGACTTCCTCGCGCAGGCGCGGGGGGAGGTCGACCAGCTCGCGCAGGCGGAGCAGGGCCGCGTGATCGCCCTCGATCTCGACCTGCTCCTCGGCCTCGCCGCCGATCACCAGCGCGGTGACGATCTCGGGGGCGGTACCGCCGAGGACGAGGTCTGGGTCCTCCGCCTCGCCGCGGCCGGCGCTGCTCTCGCCGGCGCCGATGCGGAGCCAGTTGGAGTGGCCTTCGTTATGCAGCTGCAGGAGGATCGGCTCGCCTTCCTCCGGCGGACGGAGGACCACGCGCAGGGCATTGGCCAGGGAGGTGGTGACCAGGCCGGGAAGGTCTTCGACCCGGTAGAAGTTGAGCCCCCAGCGGCCGAGCTCGAGGATCGGGCCCTCCAACTCGTAGCCGAGGTCGGTCAACTCGTAGACGGTGCTCGTGGCGGGAGGGTCGAGTTCGCGCCGACGGACGATGCCGTCCTCCTCGAGGCTGCGGAGACGGCGGGTGAGGATGTCGGTGGGGGCGCCTCCGATTCCCTTGGCCAGTTCGGAATAGCGCAGTGGCCCGAGCAGAAGCTCGCGCGCGATCAGCATCGACCAGCGCTCACCGATCCGGTCGAGAGCGGTCGCAACGCTGCAGGCCTGGTCGTAACTCCTCCTCCGGGGCACCGCCAAAGTTTAGCTTACTTTGATTTTCCAAGTTATTGCTTTGATTTCTGGTACAGTCGCGGCCCATGGACCGGATCGCCGACCTCACCTGGAGGCACCCGAAGCTCGTCCTCGCCGCAGTCGCCCTCTTCTCCCTCGTCTCGATCGCGATCGGCCGCGACGTCGAGCAGCACCTCAAGGCCGCCGGCTTCACCGACAGCGCCTCCGAGAGCGAGCGCGCCGGAGCACTGCTGCGCGACTCGCTCGGCTACGACCCCAACCCGGCCCTCGTGGTCGTGGTGCGCGCACCGGAAGGCGGCAAGCTCGACCTCTCCAGCCCCGCGGTGCGCCAAGAGGTCTACCGCCTCAGCAAGGAGGTCGCCCAGGTCGAATACGTCGGCCGGGTCGCCAACCCGCTGCGCGACCGACAGGCCGCGGCGACGCTGATCGCCCGCGACGGCGAGTCGCTGGTCATCCCCGCCTACCTCGCCACCGACGACGTCCAGGACGCCGGCGGCATCGCCGCCGAAGAGGTCAAGCCGCTCCTCGCCGAGAGTTCACTCGACGTCGCCCTCGGCGGCTTCGCAGCCGGCTTCGACGAGACCAACGACCAGACCCGCGAGGACCTGACCAAGGCCGAGCTGATCGCCTTCCCGATCCTGGCGCTGCTGCTCCTGTTCGTCTTCCGCGGCGTCGTCGCGGCGGCGATCCCCCTCCTGCTCGGCGTGATCTCGATCATCGGCACGCTGCTGGTGCTGCGGGTGATGGCGAGCTTCGCCGACACCTCGCTGTTCGCGCTCAACATCGCCACCGGGCTCAGCCTCGGCCTCGCCGTCGACTACGCCCTGCTGCTGGTCTCGCGATACCGGGAGGAGATCGGGCGCGGCAGCGAGCTACGGGAGGCGCACCGCCGCACCGTCAAGACGGCGGGTCGCACGGCGGTCTTCTCCGGCCTCACCGTCGCCGCGGCGATGGCGGCGCTGATCGTGATGCCGCAGCGGTTCCTCTACTCGATGGCGGTGGCCGGAACCTCGGTGGCGCTGCTCTCGGCGCTGATGGCGATCCTCGTCGTCCCCTCCCTCCTCGCCCTGCTCGGGCCGCGGATCGACGCCCTCTCGATCCGCCGCGGCCCGGCGGTCTCGGACGCCTCCGACGGCTGGTACCGGCTGGCCCGTGGGGTGATGCGGCGACCGGTCGCGGTCGCCCTCGCCAGCACCGCCCTGCTGCTCGCCGCCGCGGCGCCGCTGCTCTGGACCACCCTGACCGGCCCCAGCGCCGAAGCGGTCCCGCCCGGCCAGCCCTCCTACGACGCCTACCGCTACCTCGAGTCGCACTACCCGCGCGACGTCACCGAGGCGGTCACGGTCACCGTCGACGGCGGTACCGGCCCCGGGCAACTGGCCGCGCTCCAGCGGCGGATCGCGGCGGTTGACGGAGTCGTTCGGGGGGCGCCCTTCGCCCCCGCCGGCGATGGCGTCGCCTACGCCAACTTCGCCCTCGCCGGACCCGCCCTCAGCGGCGAGTCGCAGGACGCCGTGCGCGAGATCCGCGCCCTCCGGCCGCCCGGGTCGAGCGCCGTCCTCGTCTCCGGCAACACCGCCGGCTTCATCGACCAGAAGGAGAGCCTGGTCGAGCACGCGCCGCTGGTCGTCGCGATCGTCGCGATCACCACCCTCGTCCTCCTCTTCCTCCTCACCGGCTCGATCCTGCTGCCGCTGAAGACGCTGCTGATGAACACGCTCACCCTCGGCGCCACCCTCGGCATCCTCGTCCTCGCCTTCCAGGAGGGCTGGCTCGACGCCCCGCTCGACTACACCGGCCCGGCCGCGATCGAGGTGACGAGCCTGGTCTTCCTCTTCGCCGTTATCTTCGGCCTCGCCACCGACTACGCGGTGCTGGTGATGGCGCGGATCAAAGAGCGCTACGACAGCGGCGACAGCAACGAGGAGGCGGTCGCGGTCGGGATCGGACGCACCGGCCGCGTGATCACCGCCGCCGCCCTGGCGATCGCCGTCGTCTTCCTCGCCTTCGCCGTCAGCAGCGTCTTCTTCGTCAAGCAGATCGCGATCGGGATGGCCTTCGGGGTGATGATCGACGCGACCGTCGTCCGCGCCCTCCTCGTCCCCTCCCTGATGCGCCTCCTCGGCGAGTGGAACTGGTGGGCGCCGGCACCCCTGCGTCGTCTACAGGGCCGCTTCGGCTTCTCCGAGGCCTGAATCACGAAGACCCGCCGCGAGGCGGGTCTTCGTGCGGGGGAGCGACCCCCGAACCGACTGACAACCGAGAGCCTGAGAATAGCCTTCCGACAAACCTCTCAGTCAGACCTCGTTCCAGCAGTAGCCTGCACTTCCACACTGGACTCATTGCCAATCGATGTCTGGACACTTTTCTTAGCGTCTTCTTTCGAGTCAATCTCGAACAGATCTTCTAATTCTGGTTTCGAGATATGCCGAACCTCATCTGCAATATGTCGAAGCTCCCAAGCAACGCTGCCACCGTCGGGAATGGCCAGGACGATCCGACACCCCTCGTCCTGAGCAAGGCGGACCGGTTCAGCCAAATCCCGGTCGCCAGCCACGAGGACCGCGGCGTCATAGACCTTGCGCTGTGCCAGTCGAACGATGTCAAGGCTGATGCGCGTGTCGACGCCCTTCTGTTCCAACTCCGGCCTGAATTCGAAATATTTTTCGAACTCGACTTGATCCACATTCATATTTTTCAGCGCCATCTTGACGGCGTAGTGCCACTTCAAGGTCTTCTTTTCCTTCAAGTGGCCTAGACGTAGCTGAATTCCAGGCACCTCAGCAATCCCATCGAAGTATTTTCTCTGAGCCTTGTAGCTGGGATGGCGCGGATCGAAAGCGCCGTCATACCAATAGGCCCGCAAGAAGGTAGGCGATCCCGGCAGGTGGCTGCTCGTCTCTCGCAGCCACTGCACCCATTTGTCAGGCTTCGCGGTAATCGCCCGCTTGCTTCGCTTGAGGGTTGATGCAGAGGCCGCATCCAGGTACCCCACGTCCAAAAACCCCACGAATCGATCCACTGATCCCCCTCTAAGAAAAAGAAATGGCCTCCAAAGGAGGCCATTAAGCCCTCCAAAGGAGGGCGGAAGTTCTTGGGATCTTAGCGCGCACGCGGACGGCAAGCAAGGAGCTCTCGTCTGTGGGATCCATCACGTTACGCCGATATAAATTTATATTGCGGTAACTTCTACACCGATGGATGCATCGGTTCGCACTCGGCTCTCTCGGGACGACCGCATGGAGCAGACGTTGGAGGCGGCGCACGCGCTGTTTGCGGAGCGCGGCTACGCGGCGGTGACGATGGATGAGATCGCCGCGGCGGTCGGGGTCACGAAGCCCCTCCTCTACAACTACTTCGGCAACAAGGAGCGGCTCTACATCGCCTGCATGGAGCAGGCGGGCGATGCGCTGATCGCGACGATCGCCGAGGCGGTGAGCGAGACCGCCAACCCCGGCGACGCGCTCGGGGCCGGCGTCCGCGCCTTCTTCAGCTTCCTCGACACCGACCGCTCCGCCTGGGCGGTGCTCTTCGACGAGACCCTCCCCCACGGCGGCGAGGTCTTCGACCGGGTCGTCGCCTACCGCGGCCAGATCCTCGACCTCGTCTCCGCCTCGCTGCTGGCCCAGCTGCCGATGCGGCGGCGGGAAGCGGCGAAGGTCGAAGTCGAGGCCCTCTCCACCGCTCTCCTGGGCGCCTCCGAGGCGCTCGCCCGCTGGTGGCTGCGGACCGAGGCGATCAGCGCCGAGGAGGCGGCCGCGCTCCTCGTCTCCACCGTCGAGCCGGGCCTGCGCTACCGCTCCACCCCCACTTCAACTTCCAACTCACCCCAAGGAGGACCCTCCCCCAAATGAACGCCAAAACCCGCAAAGTCGCCGTCGTCGGCGGCAACCGGATCCCCTTCGCGCGCTCCAACAGCGTCTACTCGCGCGCCAGCAACCAGGACATGCTGACCGCCGCCCTCGACGGCCTCGTCGACCGCTACGGCCTCCAGGGCGAGACGCTCGGCGAGGTCGCCGGCGGCGCCGTCCTCAAGCACTCGCGCGACCGCGACCTCACCCGCGAGAGCGTCCTCAGCACCCGCCTGGCGCCGGAGACCCCCGGCTACGACGTCCAGCAGGCCTGCGGGACCGGCCTCGAGACGACGATCCTCGTCGCCAACAAGATCGCCCTGGGCCAGATCGACTCCGGCATCGCCTGCGGCGCCGACACCACCTCCGACGCCCCGATCGCCCTCAACGAGGGCCTGCGCGAGACGCTGCTGGAGGCCAACCGCGAGCGCTCGACGGTGGGCAAACTCAAACAGCTGACGAAGGTCCGCCCCGGTCACATCGTTCCGGCGATCCCCCGCAACGAGGAGCCGCGCACCGGCCTCTCGATGGGCGAGCACTGCGCGATCATGGCGACCGAATGGGAGATCGGCCGCAAAGAGCAAGACGAGCTCGCGGTCAAGAGCCACAAGAACCTCGCCGCCGCCTACGAGCGCGGCTTCTTCGATGACCTGATGACTCCCTTCATCGGGCTCGACCGTGACCAGAACCTGCGCCCCGACTCCAGCCTGGAGAAGCTGGCGAAGCTGAAACCGGTCTTCGGCGGCCCCGAGGGGACGATGACCGCGGCCAACTCGACCCCGCTCTCCGACGGCGCCTCCGCCGTCCTCCTCGCCTCCGAGGAGTGGGCGAAAGAGCGCGGCCTGCCGATCCTCGCTTACATCAGCGAGGCGCAGACCGCCGCCGTCGACCATGTCCACAAGCGCGAAGGCCTGCTGATGGCGCCCGCCTACGCGATGCCGACGATGCTCGACCGCGCCGGGCTGAAACTGCAGGACTTCGACTACTACGAGATCCACGAGGCCTTCGCCGCCCAGGTCCTCTGCACGCTGAAGGCCTGGGAGGACAAGGACTTCTGCAAAGAGAAGCTCGGTCGCAGCAAACCGCTCGGCTCGATCGACCGCAAAAAGCTCAACGTCAACGGCGGCTCGCTGGCGGCCGCCCACCCGTTCGCCGCGACCGGCGGCCGGATCGTCGCCAGCCTCGCCAAACAGCTCAACGAAGACGGCAAAGGCCGCGGCGTGATCAGCATCTGCGCCGCCGCCGGCCAGGGTGTCGTCGCGATCCTCGAGGCTCCGGGAGGTGCCAAGTAACGATGGCTGACCGCTACTCACAGGTTGTCAACGCGCCGGTAGTCGGCACGATCGCCAAGCAGCTCGGGCTGCCGCAGCCGGTCTCGCTCGACCGCTACTCCGAGGGCCAGCCGGTCGTCTCCGGCCCGGTCCTCTCCGGCGCGGCGCCGGGCGGCCGCCTGACCAAACAGGTCGGGCAGATCCTCGACAGCATCAAGGCCGAACGGGCCGGCGCCGAGGGCAAGGCGAAGGCGCTCGTCTTCGACGCCACCGGCATCTCCGACTCGACCGAGCTGGTCGAGCTGCAGCGCTTCTTCTACCCGGCGGTCCCGCGCCTGCAGCGCAGCGGCCGCGTCGTCGTCCTCGGCACCCCGCCGAGCGAGGCCGGCTCGGTCGAGGCCCACATCGCCCAGCGGGCGCTCGAGGGCTTCACCCGCTCGCTGGGTAAGGAGATCGGCGGCAAGGGCTCGACCGCCCAGCTCGTCTACGTCGAAGCGGGCGCCGAGGACCAGCTGGAGTCGACGCTGCGCTTCCTCCTCTCGCCCAAATCGGCGTACGTCTCCGGCCAGGTGGTTCGGATCGGCAAGGGCGTCGCCCCGAGCCCGAAGATCGACTGGGACAAGCCGCTCGCCGGCAAGGTGGCGCTCGTCACCGGCGCCTCGCGCGGGATCGGCGCCGCGATCGCCACCACGCTCGCCCGCGACGGCGCCGAAGTGGTCGGCCTCGACATCCCCCAGATGTCGGCCGACCTCAAGGCGGTGACCGAGGCGATCGGCGGCCGCGCGATCGAGGTCGACATCACCGCCGATGACGCGCCGGAGAAGATCGCGGCCGAGCTCGCCGACGGGGTCGACGTCGTCGTCCACAACGCCGGCGTGACCAAAGACCGGACCCTGGCGAAGATGCCGGAGGAGCGCTGGACCCAGCTGATGGAAATCAACCTCTCCAGCGAGGAGCGGATCAACGACGCGCTGCTGGCGAAGAAGCTGCTGCGACCGAACGGGCGCATCGTCGGCGTCTCCTCGATGGCCGGGATCGCCGGCAACAACGGCCAGACCAACTACGCCGCCTCCAAGGCCGGCGTGATCGGGATGGTCGAAGCGATGGCACCGGAGCTGGCGAAGCGCAAAGCGACGATCAACGCCGTCGCTCCGGGCTTCATCGAGACCCAGATGACGGCGGCGATGCCGATCGGCCCGCGCGAAGCCGGCCGCCGGCTCTCCAGCCTCTCGCAGGGCGGGCTGCCGGTCGACGTCGCCGAGACGATCGCCTGGTTCGCCAGCCCCGCCTCTACCGGTGTCAACGGCAACGTCGTCCGCGTCTGCGGCCAGAGCCTGCTGGGGGCGTAAACGCATGGCGAAGACCCTCGACAGCTCCCCCAGCATCCTGCCGCTCTACGCGCGGGCGGCGCTGCCGATGATCCCCGGAGCCTCGCTGCTCCCGTTCGTCCCCGGCGGCGGCGGTGAGATCCCCGACGGGCTCGACCTCGAGCTGGCGGGGGTCGGCGCCAAGCCGGAGGACGTCGCCGCCTACGCCAAGGTCTGCGGCTTCACCCTCCGCGACACGCTGCCCCCGACCTACCCGCACATGCTCGCCTTCCCGCTGCACATGGCGGTGATGAGCGACGGCTCGTTCCCGTTCGGCGCGGTGGGCCTCGTCCACGTCGAGAACTCGATCGCCCAGACGCGGCCGATCGGGATCCACGAGGAGATGACGATCCGGGTGCGGCCGACGAAGCTGCAGCCGCACCCGAAGGGGAAGACCTTCTCCCTGGAGACCGAGGTCCTGGTCGGCGGCAAGGTCGTCTGGGAGAGCGTCAGCACGATGCTGCGCCGCGGCAATGGGGACCCGGACGCAGTTGTCCCCGGTATGCGGGGACAACTGCGTCCGGACTTCGATTCGTTGCCCGCCGACGCCCCGGCGAGCGCCGAGTGGCGGCTTCCGGGCGACCTCGGCCGCCGCTACGCCGGCGTCTCCGGCGACCGCAACCCGATCCACATGCACTCGCTGACGGCAAAGCCGCTCGGCTTCCCCGGTGCGATCGCGCACGGGATGTGGACGAAGGCGCGGGCGCTGGCCCAGCTCGAGAGCAAGCTGCCGCAGAGCTTCGAGGCCGAGGTCCGGTTCCGCAAGCCGGTCCTGCTGCCGGCCCGGGTCGAGTTCGCCAGCGAGGAGCAGGGCGAGGAGATCCTCTTCACCGTCCGCGACGCCAAGAAGGGCACGCCGCACCTCGACGGCCGCGTGCGGCCGCTCGGGTCAAAACCGAAATCCAAAACCGCCCCCAAATCAGGAAGGAAAAAAGGCGCGTGAGTACTACCACCGAGAACAAGGGGATGGCGGAGCGCGGGATGGGCTTCGGCCTGCGGGCGCTCAACCGCCTCGCCGGCTCTGACCTGCTGGACCGCATCCGCATCCGCAAGCAGGTCGAGAAAGCCCTCTTCCAGGGCACCAAGAACGGCTTCCGCGGCGCCACCGCCGCCGGCCGCGCCTTCAAGGCGACCCAGCAGCTGGGCAAACCGGCGCGCCAGAAGAAGGGCAAGTCGACGGGGCTCTTCGACCTCACGCCCGACGACGAGCAGCAGATGTTCCAGGAGGCCGGCCGCTCCTTCGCCGAGGACCAGATCCGCAAGGCGGCGCTTGAGGCCGACGAGAAGCGGGAGACGCCGAAGGAGATCCTCGACCAGGCGAACGAGCTCGGCGTCAACATGCTGGGCGTCCCCGAGGAGCTCGGCGGCGTGATGACCGAGCAGTCGGCGGTGACCACCGTCCTGATCGGCGAGGCGCTCGCCCACGGCGACATGGGCATCGCCTACGCAACGATGGCCCCGGGCGCAGTCGCCACCGCGATCGGCCTCTGGGGCAGCGCCGAGCAGGAGGCGACCTACCTGCCAGCCTTCACCGGCGAGGACATCCCGGCCGCCGCCCTGGCGATCCTCGAGCCGCGGCCGCTCTTCGACCCGTTCCAGCTGGAGACGAAGGCGAAGCGCAAAGGCGACGAGTGGGTCCTCAGCGGCACCAAGTCGCTGCTCGCCCGCCCCAAGGAGTGCGAGCTGTTCGTGATCGCCGCCGACGCCGAGGGCATCGGCCCGGCGCTCTTCGTCGTCGAGTCCGGCGCCAAAGGCCTCTCGGTCGAGGACGAGCCGGCGATGGGCCTCCGGCCCGCCGCCACCGGCCGCCTCCTGATCGACAAAGTCAAACTGCCGGGCAGCGCGCTGCTCGGCGAGGGGAACGCGAAAGCCAAGGACTACGCCGCCTGCGTCAACCGCTCGCGGATCGCCTGGTGCGCGCTCGCCAGCGGGACCGCCCAGGCTGTCCTCGACTACGTGATCCCCTACGTCAACGACCGCCAGGCCTTCGGCGAACCGATCTCCAACCGCCAGGGCGTCGCCTTCACCGTCTCCGACATCGGCATCGAGTCGAACGCGATGCGGCTGGCGACCTACCGGGCGGCGAGTCGTGCCGACCGCGGCGAGAGCTTCGGCCGCGAGGCCGCGATCGCCCGCAAGCTCTGCACGACGAAGGGGATGAAGATCGGCTCCGACGGCGTCCAGCTGCTCGGCGGCCACGGCTTCGTCAAGGAGCACCCGGTCGAGCGCTGGTACCGCGACCTCCGAGCTGCGGGCGTGATGGAGGGCGCCCTGCTCGTCTAACGGCCCGCCTAACGAGCGAAAGGCCCAGACAAGGAACAGGAATATGACGATCAACCTCGAGATACCGAAGAAGTTCAAGCCGCTGGCGAACCAGGCCAACCAGGTCGCCACCGAGGTGTTCCGCCCGATCTCGCGCAAGTACGACGAGGCCGAGCACTCCTACCCGAAAGAGCTCGACATGCTCGCCTCCCTGATCGACGGGATGAACGAGGGCTCCGACATCGGCGGCGCCGGCGCCGCCGGCGTGCGGCGCGAGAAAAGCTCCGACGGCGAGAACCGCAACGGCTCCAACCTCTCGACCGTGCTCGGCATCATCGAGCTCTGCTGGGGCGACGTCGGCCTGCTGCTCTCGATGCCGCGGCAGGGGCTCGGCAACTCGGCGATCGCCTCGGTCGCGACCGAGGAGCAGCTGAAGAAGTACGGCGGCAAGTGGGCGGCGATGGCGATCACCGAGCCGGAAGCCGGCTCGGACTCCGCCGCGATCCGCGCCACCGCCGAGCTCGACGGCGACGAGTACGTCCTCAACGGCGAGAAGATCTTCGTCACCTCGGGCGACCGGGCCGACCTGATCGTCGTCTGGGCCTCGCTCGACCGCTCGAAAGGGCGGGCCGCGATCAAGTCGTTCATCGTCGAGCGCGACAACCCAGGCCTGAAGCTGGACCGGCTCGAGCACAAGCTCGGGATCCGCGCCTCCGACACGGCCAACTTCACCCTGCAGGACTGCCGGGTGCCGAAAGAGGCGCTGCTCGGCGACCCGGAGGTGAAAGAGAAGGGCTTCGCCGGGGTGATGGAAACGTTCGACAACACGCGGCCGCTGGTCGCCGCGATGGCCGTCGGCGTCACCCGGGCGGCGCTGGAAGAGACGCGCAAGCGGCTGAAGGAAGCCGGCGTCACCATCGACTACGACGTCCCCGCCAACAACCAGCACGCCGCCGCGGCGCGGTTCCTGGAAATGGAGGCCGACTACGAGGCCGCCTGGCTGCTGACCCTCCAGGCCGCCTGGATGGCTGACAACTCGAAGCCGAACTCACTCCAGGCCTCGATGGCGAAGGCGAAGGCGGGGCGCACCGGCGTCGACGTCACCCTCGGCTGCGTCGAGCTCTGCGGCAGCCTCGGTTACGGCGAGAACGAGCTGCTGGAGAAGTGGGCCCGCGACTCGAAGATCCTCGACATCTTCGAGGGCACCCAGCAGATCCAGCTCCTGATCATCGCCCGCCAGTTGCTGAAGAAGACCTCTAGCGAACTTAGGTAGCCAGGAGACAGGGATTAGGTACAGGAGCTGTTGCCCCCTCCCCCGAAGACCGTCGCGCAGCTGAGACGGACTTCAAGGTTCAAGCGTGACTTCTTGAGCCTTCGTGGGAGGGGGCAACAGCTCCTTCACGACAGTGGTTGGCAGACTCCCGGTCCGTGAATCTGATCGAGGATTTGATGGAGCGATCCCCAGCCTCGCGGCTGGGGATCGTCTCCGTTGACGCTGAAGCGAACCGGCGCGACTGGTACTTCGGCGAACTGATCGCGATGTCGGCCGGGCTGTCCGGTGCCT
Source organism: Solirubrobacterales bacterium (assembly GCA_035765335.1). Classification (GTDB taxonomy): domain Bacteria; phylum Actinomycetota; class Thermoleophilia; order Solirubrobacterales; family 70-9; genus VAYN01. Next base: position 10,963 of record DASTXV010000069.1, on the reverse strand, counting down.
TCGCCGCCCGGGGGGTGCGGCGGGGGGATGTGGTGATGACGCTGGTGGGGAACCGGATCGAGTGGGTGCTGAGCCTGCTCGCCTGCTGGCGGATGGGGGCCGTGGCGCTGCCCTGCAACACGATGCTGCGCCGGCACGATCTGGAGCACCGGGTGGCGGCGGCCGATCCGGTGCTCTGCGTCGGCGAGGAATCCCTGCTGGGGGAGCTGCCGGACGGGGTGCCGGTGATGACGATGGCCGATGTCGCCCGGGTCCTCGACGAGGACTCGCCGCAGGAGACCCCGGCCGCGGTCGAGGAGATGGACCCCGGCGATCCGGCGCTGATCGTCTTCACCTCCGGCACCACCGGCGAGCCGCGGGGTGTCGTCCACGCCTACCGCTACCTGCTCGGGCAGCGGGCGCAGGCCGAGCACTGGTTCGGCTCGCGCAAGGGCGACCTCGCCTGGTGCACCACCGCCACCGGCTGGTCGAAGTCGGCCCGCAACGTCTTCCTCGCCCCCTGGATCACCGGCGCCGCCGCGGTCATCCACGACGGCCCCTTCGACCCCGCCGAGCGGCTCGAGCTGGCCGAGGCGCTGGGGGTGAACGTCCTCTGCCAGGCGCCGACCGAGTACCGGATGCTGGCCCGCCGCACGGCCCTGCGGCCGCTGCCGGCGCTGCACCGGATGGTCTCGGCCGGGGAGCCGCTGGACCCGGAGACGATCGCCGCCTTCCGCGAGGCAACCGGCCTCGAGCCGGCCGACGGCTACGGCCAGACCGAGACCGGCCACGTCACCGCCAACCTCGTCGGCGAGCCGGTGCGGCAGGGATCGATGGGGAAGCCGCTGCCGGGAATCGAGGTCCGGGTGGCCGAGGGCGAACTGCAGCTGCGCGCCTCCTCCTCCCCCACCTTCTTCTCCGGCTACCTCGACGGCGAGCGCTTCGCGGGCGAGTGGTGGCAGACCGGCGACCTCGTCCGCGCCGACGAGGACGGCTACCTCTTCTTCGAGGGCCGCGCCGACGACATCATCCTCTCCGCCGGCTACCGGATCGGCCCGACCGAGGTCGAGTCGGCGCTGCTCTCCCACCCCGCCGTCGCCGACGCCGCGGCGGTCGCCGCCCCCGACCCCGAGCGCGGCTCGGTCGTCCGTGCGATCGTCGTCCTCCGCGAATCGGCCGCCAACGGCGCCGATAGAAACGAGCTGGTCCGCGAGCTGCAGGAGCACTGCAAGCGCGAGACCGCCCCCTACAAGTTCCCCCGCATCGTCGAGTTCGCCGAGGAGCTGCCGAAGACCAGCAGCGGCAAGATCAAACGCGCCCAGCTGCGGAACGGAACTGCCGGCACCCCGGGCTAGGCAGCGGCGAGCTCGGCGACATCGACTGGCCTGCCCAGGTGGAAGCCCTGGGCCATGTCGACCCCGTAGCCCTGGAGCATCGTCCGCGTGTCCTCGTCCTCGACGAACTCGGCAATCGTGCGCTTGCCGAGACCGCGGGCGATCTGGACGATCGCCTTCACCGTCAGCTGGTCGGCATCGTTGCGGGTCAGGTCGCGGATGAAGGTCCCGTCGATCTTGATCACGTCGAACGGCACCTTCTGCAGGTAGGCGAAGGGGCCGAAGCCGGTGCCGTAGTCGTCGATCGCGACTTCGCAGCCGAACTCGGTCAGACGGTCGGCGAAGCCGGCGGCGGTCTCGTAGTCCTCGACGCGCGCGGTCTGGGTGATCTCGAAGGTGCAGCGGGCCGGGTCGGCCTCGCCTTCGTCGAGGCGCCGTTCGATGAATTCGAGCACCGAGAGGTCGGTCATCGAGGCGCCGGAGATGTTCATGTGCAGCGAGACCGGCGCCCCCGCCCGCTCGCGTGAGCCGATCAGCTCCAGCGCCTGGGCGACGACCCAGCGGTCGAGCTCCTGCACCATCCCCGAGCGCTCGGCGACCTCGATGAAGGCGGCGGCGGGCAGCAGCTCGCCGCTTTCGCCGGTCATCCTCAGCAGCAGCTCGTAGCGCTCGATCCCGCCCGAGGCGAGGCTGCGAATCGGCTGGGTCGCGAGGCGGAGCCGGTTCTGGGTGAGGGCATCGCGGATGCGGGCGCTGGTCGTCTGGGGCCGCGGCGCCATCTGGCCGTTCTCGCCGGCGGCGTCGAAGAGGGCGATCCGGTTCCGCCCCTCGGTCTTCGCCTGGTACATCGCCTGGTCGGCGGCGACCAGGACCGACTCGGCGGCGACGGCATCGCTGCCGCCGAACATCGCGATCCCGACGCTGATCGAGGCGGAGTCGATCTCGGCGTTGAGCGGCATCCCCTCGGCGACCTGGGCCCGCAGGTCCTCGCCGAGCTGCAGGGCGCCGGCGGTGTCGGTCTGCGGCATCAGGACGGCGAACTCGTCGCCGGAGAGGCGGGCGACGATGTCGGTCGCCCGCACCCGTTCGCGCAGGATCTCCGCGACCCGCCGGATCAGGGTGTCGCCGGCCTGGTGCCCGCGGCTGTCGTTGACCTCCTTGAGGCCGTCGATGTCGATCACCATCGCCGCGCCGCGGCCGCCGTAGCGGGCGGTGAAGGAGACGTACTGGTCGAGCTCTGCGCGGAAACGGCGCCGGTTGAGCAGCCCCGTCAGCGAATCGTGGTCGGCGAGGAAGCGCAGTTCGGCCTCGGTCCTCTCGGCCCGTTCAAGCGCGCCCTCGACCACCGCCCGGTCCTCGGGCGGGAGCTTGGCGAGCACCGCGTCGACAGCCGGGTCCGACTGGCCTGATCTTTGGGGGTTCTTCACGAGAGGGACGGTAGTTGGTTACCCAGCGGACGGCGGTTCCTCCCCTGGAAACCGGGATCTAGACCCAAGTTTCAGCGAGTCCGGGGGTCCAATAATCGTTTTGTCCCGGCCCGGGTAGGTTGGAGGGCGATGCCAAACCGACTCGCCCAGGAGACCAGCCCGTACCTGCTTCAGCACCAGGACAACCCGGTCGACTGGTACCCCTGGGGTCCGGAAGCGCTGGAGCGGGCCCGCGAGGAGGACAAGCCGATCCTGCTCTCGGTCGGCTACTCGGCCTGCCACTGGTGCCACGTGATGGAGCGCGAGTCCTTCGAGGACCCGGAGACCGCCGCCTACATGAACGAGCACTTCGTCAACGTCAAGGTCGACCGCGAGGAGCGGCCCGACGTCGACGCCATCTACATGGAGGCGGTGCAGGCGATCACCGGCCACGGGGGCTGGCCGATGACCGTGTTCCTCGACCCCGACGGGGTTCCCTTCTACGGCGGCACCTACTTCCCGCCGGACGAGAGCCGCGGCATGCCGAGCTTCCGGATGGTGATGGAAGCCGTCGTCCACGCCTTCGAGACCCAGCGCGAGGAGCTGCGGGAGAAAGCGCCGATCGCCCGCGCCCGCCTCGGCGCCCTCGGCGAGATCGAGCCGCGCGACCCCCCTGGCACCGCCGAGCTCGAGGAGGCGGTCGGGCGCCTGCTCGCCGCCGCCGACCGCCGCAACGGCGGCTTCGGCGGGTCCCCCAAGTTCCCCCCGGCCTCCTCTTTGGAGCTGCTGATGGCGCGCGGCGAGACCGAGATCGTCGAGCTGACGCTCGACAAGATGCTGGCCGGCGGCATCTACGACCAGCTCGGCGGCGGCTTCGCCCGCTACTCGGTGGACGCGATCTGGCTCGTCCCCCACTTCGAGAAGATGCTCTACGACAACGCCCTGCTCGCCCGCGCCTACCTGCACGGCTGGCAGACCCTCGGCCACGACCGCTACCGCCGCGTTTGCGAGGAGACGCTCGACTGGATGCTGCGCGAGATGCGCGGCCCCGAGGGCGGCTTCTACTCGGCGCTCGACGCCGACTCCGAGGGCGAGGAGGGCAGGTTCTACGTCTGGACGCCGGATCAGATCCGGGAGGTCCTCGGCCAGGGGGCCGAGGCGGTGATCGAGCACTACGGGGTCAGCGAGCCGGGGAACTTCGAGGGCTCCAACGTGCTGCACCTGGCGGGCGGCCCGGAGGCGGCCGAGCCAGAGGGGCTGGACGAGATGCGGCGGGCGCTTTTCGAGGCACGGGCGCAGCGGGTTTGGCCGGGCCTCGACGACAAGCGCCTCGCCTCGTGGAACGCGCTCGCGATCGCCGCCTTCGCGGACGCGGGTGCCGTCCTCGGTCGCGGCGACTACCTCGAAGCCGCCCGCGCCTGCGCGCGGTTTGTCCTCGAACAGCTGCGGGACGGGGACGGCCGGCTGCTGCGCACCTACAAAGACGGCCGCGCCCACCTCAACGCCTACCTCGAGGACCACGCCTTCCTGCTCGAGGCGCTGCTGACGCTCTACGAGTCGACCTTCGAGGAGCGCTGGTTCACCGAGGCGCGGGCTCTGGCGGACACCATGATCGAGCGCTTCGGCGACCCCGAGCGCGGCGGCTTCTACTCGACCTCAGACGACCACGAGGAGCTGATCGCCCGCCGCAAGGAGGTCGGCGACCACCCGATCCCCTCCGGCAACAGCTCAGCGGCGATGGGGCTGCTGCGCCTCGCCGCGCTGACCGGCGAGCGGCGCTACGAAGAGGCGGGCGCGGGCGTCTTCGCCCTCTTCGCGAAGCCGGCGGTCCAGCACCCCGACGCCTTCGCCCACCTCCTGCGCGCCCTCGACTTCCACCTCTCCCCCACCCGCGAGGTCGCGCTGGTCGGCGACGAGCTGGGCGAGCTGGCGACGGTCCTCCGCGAAAAGCCGCTCCACCACCTCGTCCTCGCCGGCGGCCCCGAGGGCAGCGAGCAGCCCCCGCTCCTAGCCGGCCGCACCACCGTCGACGGCCAGCCCGCCGCCTACGTCTGCGAGAACTTCACCTGCCAGCTCCCGTTGACCAGCCCATTGGAGCTGCGCGCGCTTCTGTAACCGCCCCTAGCCGGCCGCGGTCTCTCCTGAGAGGATGCGAGCTCGTATGCGGGGTTCCCTATTTACCGGTCCAGCCAGTCGTCGCGCGAAGTGGGCGATAGTCGCCCTCTGGTTCGCGGCGATCTTCGTTGCTGCTGGACCCGCTGAACTCCCCGCCAAGTTCGAGGAGGCGGAAAACAACGAGGCAACCTCCTACCTGCCCGGAGACGCAGAGTCTACGAAGGCGCTCGCGGCAACCGAAGAGCTGCAGAACGGCGAACTCGCGCCGGTGGTCATCGTCTACCGGCGTGAGTCCGGCTTGACGAGCGAGGACCACTACCAGGTCTTCTACGACGTCGGCAAGATGAGCGAACAGCGGTTCCCCGGGGTGATCGCTGAAGGCACGACCGCGACTTCCGGTGGACCGAAGAAGGGCCAGAGCCCGACCGTGTCACTTGGGTGCGGCACGCTCACCACCGTCGCGCCGGGTCAACTGTCACTGGACAATTCCCCCTTCGTCGGCCCGCTCTGCTCTGACGACGGCAAGGCGAAGATCGTCGTCGCCTACATCAAGGCCGAAGGCGAGGCCGAGCTGATCACCGATCCGGTCCAGGAGTGGCGGGACCTCGTCTCCGGTAACCACGACGGCCTCGAGGTGAAGATAACCGGCGGCGCCGGCTTCTCCACCGACGCGATCGAAGTCTTCGAAGAGATCAACGACACGCTCCTGCTGGCCGCGGTCAGCCTCGTGATCTTCCTGCTGATCATCATCTACCGCTCGCCGATCTTCTTCCTGATCCCGTTGATCGCGGTGATCTTCGCTGAGATCCTCTCGCGCTCGATCGGCTACGGCCTCTCCGAGCTCGGGGTGACGATCAACGGGCAATCGAGCTCAATCATGTCGGTGCTGGTGCTCGGAGCCGGCACCGATTACGCGCTCCTCCTGGTAGCCCGCTTCCGCGAGGAGCTCCATCACACCGCGCACAAGCACGAGGCCATGCGGACGGCGCTCGCCTCGGCTGGACCGGCGATCTTCGCATCGGCGCTGACCGTGATCGCGGCGCTGCTCTGTCTCACGCTGGCCAAGGTCAACGGCACCGCCGGCCTAGGTCCGATTGCCGCAATCGGCATCGCCTGCGCGGCGCTCTCGATGCTCACCCTGCTGCCGGCGCTGCTTTTGATCGTCGGCCGGCGCGCATTCTGGCCCTTTATTCCACGCGTCGAGGAGACCGCTTCCCGAGCCGACTGGGACCCGACCCACACCCACCCCTTCTGGTCGCGTCTGGGACAGCGGATCGCCGCCGGGCCCCAGCGCGTCGCCGTGGGAGCGATCGCCTTGTTGCTCGTCTGCTGCGCTGGGTTCGCCTTCTTCTCGACCGAACTTACGAGCGAAGACAGCTACCGGACCGAAGTCGAGTCGGTCGAAGGCCAGCACCTTCTCGACAAGAGCTTCCCCTCGGGGACCACCGCCCTGACCGACATCATCGTCCCCGACCCCGCCGACGTCACCGCGGTGAAAACCGCGGTCGCAGGAGTCGACGGGGTGGAGGCCGTGTCCGGCCCGGTGACCAGCGGTCCACCGGGGACCCTGATCCAGGCGACCCTGGAACCGAACCCCTACTCGATCGAGGCTTTCGACCTGGTCGAGCCGATGCGGGAAGCGGCCCAGTCTGCCGCGCCCACGGCGCTGGTCGGCGGACCATCGGCGGTCGAATTCGACGTCCGTGAGGCCGCCGGCTGGGACTCGATCGTGATCCCGCCGCTGGTCCTGCTGGTCGTCTTCCTGATCCTGATCGCCCTGCTGCGGGCGATCACCGCGCCCCTGATCCTGATCGGAACCGTGATCGTCAGCTTCCTCGCCGCCCTCGGCGTCGGCTACTTCGTCTTCGACGTCGTCTTCGGCTTCCCGGGCTCCGACCCCTCGCTGCCGCTGTTCGCTTTCGTCTTCCTCGTCGCCCTCGGCGTCGACTACAACATCTTCCTCGTCTCCCGCGCCCGCGAGGAGAGCGAGAAGTTCGGGCCCGAAAGGGGAATGCTGCGTGCGCTTGCGGTCACCGGCGGTGTCATCACCAGCGCCGGCATCGTCCTCGCCGGCACCTTCGCCGTCCTCGGCGTTCTCCCCCTCACGTTCCTCACCGAGATCGGCTTCGTCGTCGCCTTCGGCGTCCTCCTCGACACCTTCCTGGTCCGCAGCGTCCTCGTCCCGGCGCTCGCGCTGACTGTCGGCGACAAATTCTGGTGGCCCTCGGCGCTGTCGCGTCGCGAGCCCAACGCCTAGAGAATCGGCAGGAAGTTTTCGATCTCGTAGGGGGTGACCTGGACGCGGTAGTCGTCCCATTCCTGCCGCTTGATCTCAACGAAGCGGCGGAAGGTGTGCTCGCCGAGGGTGCGCAGGACCAGCTCCGACTCGGCCGCGAGCTCGATCGCCTCGCCCAGGGTCGCCGGCAGCTGCTCGATCCCCTGGTGGGCGAGCTCCTCCTGGGAGAGGTGGTAGAGGTTCTGCTCCATCGGCTCCGGCAGCTCGTAGCCCTTCTCGACGCCTTCCAGCCCCGCCTGCAGCATCGCCGCGAAGCAGAGGTAGGGGTTGGCAGCGGGGTCGGGGCAGCGCAGCTCGGCCCGGGTCGCCCCCTCCTTGCCGGGGTGGTAGAGCGGCACCCGGATCAGGGCCGAGCGGTTGCGGCGCGACCAGGCGAGGTAGACCGGCGCCTCGTAGCCAGGGACCAGCCGCTTGTAGGAGTTGACCCACTGGGCGAAGAGCGGCGAGATCTCCCGCGCGTGCTTGAGCTGGCCGGCGATGAACGACTTCGCCACCGGCGAGAGGTAGTAGGGGTCGTCGGCGTCGTAGAAGGCGTTCTTGCCGTCGCGGCTGAGCGACTGGTGGACGTGCATCCCGGAGCCGTTCTCGCCGAACAGCGGCTTCGGCATGAAGGTCGCGTGGTAGCCGTACTTCATCGCGTACTCCTTGACGACTATCCGGTAGGTCATGCAGTCGTCGGCCATCTCGAGCGCGTTCTTGTAGCGCATGTCGACCTCGTGCTGGGAGGGGCCGACCTCGTGGTGGGTGTACTCGACGTGGATCCCCATTTTCTCCAGCGCCAGCACCGTCTCCCGGCGCAGGTCGGAGCCGGCGTCGAGCGTGGTCAGGTCGAAGTAGCCGCCCTCGTCGAGGACCTCGGGCACGCCGCTCTCCGGTTTGGCGGAGCGGAAGTAGAAGTACTCCAGCTCGGGGCCGATGTTGTAGGCGTCGAAGCCCAGCTCTTCGGCCCGCTTCAGCGCCCGCCGCATGATCCAGCGCGGGTCGCCCTCGTAGGGACCGCCGCCCGGCACCTGGATGTCGCAGAACATCCGCGCCACCGCGTCCTCCTCCGGCCGCCACGGGATCAGGGCGAAGGTCGCGGGGTCGGGCACGGCCAGCATGTCGGACTCCTCGATCGGGTTGAAGCCGGTGATCGAGGAGCCGTCGAAACCCATCCCGCCTTCGAAGGCGTCCTCCAGCTCGGACGCGTTGACCGAGAAGCTCTTCAGCTGGCCGAGCACGTCCGTGAACCAGAGGCGGATGAAGCGGACGTCGTGCTCCTTGACGAGCTCGATCACGTCGGCGGCGCTGCGCGGTTGCTCTGCCATCCCTGACTGCCTCCTTGGCTGGGGAACGCCGCAACGATAGGCGAATGAACCGAACTGGTGCGGGACGCCGTATTACGGGTAGAGAAAAGAGTTCCAAACCGGCTTGAAACCGTCCGGGGAACCAGGTATAACTTACGTCAAGTAAGTAAGCGGCTAAAAGTAAAGTAAAGGCCACGTAAAGGCTCTGTAAAGCGACATGCCGCCCATCCAGAGCCAGAAGCGAGAAGCACGTGACGGTAAAAACGGCAGTAAGCAGATTCCAAATCCACGACGAGCTGACGGCGCCTGACGAGAGTGCCCCTCTGATCAAGAGCATCCAGGCCGGCGGCGGCGCGGTGACGAAGTTCGTCGGCGTGCTCGCTGGGGCGCCGGCTGTTTTGCGCGCGTATACGCGGATGCGTTCGGAGCTGCGCGGCGGAGTCCTGCCGCAGGCGACGAGGGAACGGATCGCGCTGGCTGTTGCCGAGCACCGCGAGGACAACTACAGCATCGCCCAGCACGCGAAGTCGGCGCGGCGTGCGGGGCTGGGCCTCGACGAGGTGTCGAAAGCCCGCAGCTTCACCTCCGCCGATGAGAAGGAGGCCGCGCTCCTCGCCTACCTGAAAGAGGCGCTGGACGCGGAAGGTCCGCCCCCCCTCCACCTCCACGAGGAGGCGCGGGAGATCGGCTGGACCGACGAGGAGATCCTCGAGGCGGTCGCGCACCTGGCGCTGAACGAGTTCCAGAGCCTGATCGCGAGCGCCGCGGCGCTGCCCCAGGACCAGGGTGGTCCCAGGGCTCTCCCCTCAGCTGCCTAAGCGGCTGAGGGGCTTAGCGCCCCTCCACCAGCGTAGCCGTGTAGAGGAGGCGCGCGGTGGTGTATTTGCAGCCGTAGGTGGCGCGGGTGCCTACCTTTTCCTGCGGCTCACCCTGGCGGATGTCGGTGGCGTTCCTGCAGGCGCCCGGCTCGCGGCTGGCACGCCAGACGTTGTTGGTCGTCAGGTCCTGGGCGAAGGCGGGCGCCCAGGTCGGCACCGTCAGCCCGATGATGTCGCCCTTTTCGACCTTGAGGTTGGCGCTGAACCTGACCGTCTGCCCGAGGTAGGGAGAGAGAACCTGAACCGATCCCTGGCGGCGCAGGTTGTAGCGGGGCGGGTTGGTGCCGGGGACGCGGCGGAGGATCGCCAGCCGCGCCTGCGGCGGGGTCCCGAAGAAGCCGTTGAAGAAGGTCCGCTGGCTGTTGGTCGGCTGCGCCAGGGTCAGGGTCCAGGCCTTGATCGTGCCGTCGTGGGGGACGAGGAAGGGCAGCTTCGTCTGCCCGTTGTTGAGCTGGAAGCCGGTGACGCTGCCGATCGCCTGGCAGGGCATGCCGGGACAGGAGGGATCGGGCTCGCTTGCGGTCTGGCCGAGGATCACGGTGGTCCTGCCTTTGGCGGCGTCGCTGTCGCCGGCGAGGCTGGCGAGGAGCAGGAGGACGGCGGCTGCGAGCAGCCCGATTGACAGCCAGCGCGCACCCCAAACACCGGTGGCGGCCGACCCTCGCGAAAACCTCGACATAGACGCTGCTCCTCTCATCCTTGGACCTGCCTGAAGCCGGCAGCGTAGCCCGCGGAGCGGCCGGAGAGAGCGCGGGATCAGTCGCGCCGCGCGCTGGTGGCGTCGTCGACCGCGACCGCGTACCGGACCCGGCCGACGCCTTCAAAGCCGAGGGCGTCGCTGACGGCCTTGGTGAAGTCCCAGGCGCGGCCGTGGATGTAGGGGCCGCGATCGATCACCTGGGTCACCACCGCCTTGCCGTGGTAGACGAACTTGACGCTGGTGCCGCAGGGCAACGTCTTGTGGGCGACCCCCATCGTCTTCGGCCGCAGGGTCTGCCCGCAGGCGGTCTTGTTTCCCCAGAGGCCGGGCCCGTACCAGCTGGCGCCGCCGTAGCGCCAGGCGCCGAAGGTCAGTTCCTCCCCGCCCGCGGTGCTCTCGCTGGCGGTGCTGGAGGTCGTGCTGGAGACTCCCCCGGTCGCCGCCTGGGCACCGGTGACGGCGCCGCTGAAGAGGGCGAGGAAGGCGGCCAGGGCCAGAGCCCAGCGCACGGAGGTTTGTTTGATCGTCTGCATCTCTTTCCAGGCGCTTGCGGGGTTAGCTGACGGGCTCGCGCTGAAAGAGCTGCGCTACGCGGCAGTCGCCGCGACTCGCCCCAACTGATTGGGTCCCCCGCTCTTCGCTATATGTGGCGAAGATTCAGCGGAAGTTGGCGGCAGATTAGCAAACGCTAAGACAGAAATCTTGCAAGCCGTCGTTTCCACCCTTTTCCCCGCTCTAGGGGAGTCAAGGGTGGAAACGACGCGGACGTAGAAGAGGCCCCCTCTCGGGAGCCTCTTCCTTAGCGGGCCTGTAAGCCGGATCCTGTCTTGAGCGGCCATCTATCTCTGCGGCCTACCTGGACCTCGCCGAGCCGGGTCGACGGTCCTGCTTGGCCTTGCACCGGGCGGGGTTTGCCTGGCCGCCGCGTCACCGCGACGCCGGTGCGCTCTTACCGCACCATTTCACCTT
>DASTXV010000068.1:0-12621 GCA_035765335.1 Solirubrobacterales bacterium | reverse complement strand
AGCGTCGGCGACGACTTCGTCGAGGGTGCGCACCTCGTAGCCCACCATTGCCGCCAGCAGGGCGCAGATCGGGTCGATCTCGGTAACGATCACCCGCGCGCCCTGGCCGCGGAGGCTGGAGGCGCAGCCCTTGCCAACGTCGCCGTAGCCGCAGACGACGGCGACCTTGCCGCCGATCATAACGTCGGTGGCGCGGTTGATCCCGTCGATCAGCGAGTGCCGGCAGCCGTAGAGGTTGTCGAACTTCGACTTGGTGACCGAGTCGTTGACGTTGATCGCCGGGAAGAGCAGGTCGCCGGTCTCGGCCAGCTGGTAGAGCCGGTGGACGCCGGTCGTCGTCTCCTCGGTGACGCCCTTGACGTTGGCGGCGATCTTGGTCCAGCGCTGCGAGTCGGCCTCGAGCGAGCGCTGCAGGGTCTGCAGGACGATCTTGAACTCCTCCGACTCGGCCGAGTCGGGATCGGGCACCGCGCCCGCCTTCTCGAACTCGACCCCCTTGTGGACGAGCAGGGTGGCGTCGCCACCGTCGTCGAGGATCATGTTCGGCCCCTCGCCGTCGGGCCACATCAGCGCCTGCTCGGTGCACCACCAGTACTCCTCCAGCGTCTCGCCTTTCCAGGCGTAGACGGGGATGCCGGCGGCGGCGATCGCCGCGGCGGCGTGGTCCTGGGTGCTGAAGATGTTGCAGCTCGCCCACCGCACCTCGGCCCCGAGCGCGACCAGGGTCTCGATCAGGACAGCGGTCTGGACGGTCATGTGGAGGGAGCCAGTGATCCGCGCGCCCTTCAGCGGCTGCGCGGCGCCGAACTCCTCCCGCGTCTGCATCAGACCCGGCATCTCGACCTCGGCGAGGGAGATCTCTTTTCGGCCGAACTCGGCGAGTCCGATGTCGGCGACTTTGTAGTCCTGGGTCTCGGTTGCGGTTGCAGTGCTGGAAGTCATCGGATCAATGTACCGTGCCGGTCGTGAACGGGGCGGACACGGAGAAGCGGGTCGCCGCCGAGGCGGCCGCGGAGCTGGTCGAGAGCGGGATGACGGTGGGGCTGGGAACCGGCTCGACGGTCGCCCACCTGCTGCCGGCGATCGCCCGCCGCGGGCTGACCGGCATCCGCTGCGTCGCCACCTCGGTCGCGACCGAGGAACAGGCCCGTGAGCTGGGAATTCCGGTCGAGGAGTTCGACCGCCTCACCCACCTCGACATCGCGATCGACGGCACCGACGAGGTGACGCCTGAGGGCTGGCTGATCAAGGGCGGCGGCGGCGCCCACCTGCGGGAGAAGATCGTCGCCGCAGCGGCCGCGCGCTTCGTCGTCATCGGCGACTCGAGCAAGCCGGTCGAGGCGCTGAGCTGGCCGGTGCCGCTGGAGCTGTTCGGGTTCGGCTACGCCTCGACCCTGGAGCGGCTCGGTCCCGACGTGGAGCTGCGGGACGCCCCGCGCAGCCCCGACGGCGGCGTCATCGCCGACTACCGCGGCGGCGGGCTCGACGACCCGGCGGCGCTGGCGACGCGGCTGGAGGCCGACCCGGGCGTCGCCGCGCACGGGCTGTTTCCGCCGGCGATGGTCTCCGACCTGATCATCGGCAGGGGCGACGAGGTGGAAAGGCTTAGCATCCGCACCTAATGGAGCTGTTCGAGCGCGAGACTGAGCTGGACGCGCTCACCACGCTGGTCGACGGGCTGGCGGCCGGCCGCTCGCGGGCGGCGCTGATCGAGGGGCCGGCGGGAATCGGCAAGACGCGCCTCTTGGCGGCGGCGCGGCAGGTCGCCGAGGAACGCGGCATCCCCTCGCTGGGCGCCCGCGGCTCCGAGCTCGAGCGCGAGTTCCCCTTCGGGGTCGTTCGTCAGCTGATCGAGCCGGCGCTGATGCAGCGGCCGAACCGGACCGAGCTGTTCGAGGGGGCGGCGGAGATCGCCCAGGCCGTCTTCGCCCCGCCCGGGACCGAATCGCTCGGCGGCGACGCCTCCTTCGCGGTCCTGCACGGCCTCTACTGGCTGACGCTCGACCTGGTCGGCGACCGGCCACTGCTGCTGACGATCGACGACCTGCACTGGTGCGACCGGCCCTCGCTGCGGATGCTCGCCTACGTGGTGCGGCGGCTGGAGGGGATCCCGCTGCTGATCGTCGCCACCCTGCGCACCAACGAGCCCGGCACCGACCCGGCGCTGCTGGCCGAGATCGCCCACGACCCGATGACCGACCGCATCCAGCCGGGGCCGCTGAGCCCGGCGGCGATGCCGCCGCTGATCGAGCGGCGGCTGGGGTCGGCGCCGGACGGCGCCTTCGCCGCCGCCTGCCACGACGCCACCGGCGGCAACCCGCTGCTGCTCGACGAGCTGCTGAAGGGCCTCGCCTCGGAGGGGGTGGAGCCGCGCGCCGACCAGGTGGCGGTGGTTCGCGACCTCGGCCCCCGCGCCGTCTCACGCGCGGTGCTGCTGCGGCTGGCTCGGCTCTCCGACGCCGAGGTCGCCGTCGCCCGCGCCCTGGCGGTGCTCGGCGAGGGCGCCGAGGTGGCCGAGGTGGCGGCGCTGACCGGCCTCGGCGAGGCCGAGGTGGCGGCGGCGACCGGCGAGCTGATGCGGGTCGAGATCCTCCGCCGCGAGCCGCCGCTCGGGTTCGTCCATCCGCTGGTCCGCGACGCCGTCTACGACGACCTGCCGCCCGCCCAGCGCGAGCTCGAGCACAGCCGCGCGGCGCGGGCGCTGCGCGAGGCCGGCGCCCCGGCGGAGCGCGTCGCCGCCCACTTCCTGCGGGTGCCGCCGGTGGGCGAGGAGTGGGTCGCCGAGCTGCTGGTCGAAGCCGGGCGCGCCGCCGCCGAAAAGGGCGCGGCCGAGAACGCGGTCGCCTGCCTGAAGCGGGCGCTGGAGGAGCCGTTGCCGCCGGAGCGGCGGACCGCCGTCCTCTATGAGCTGGGGCAGCGGGAGATGGACGTGCGGGGCCACGACGCCGTCCCCCACCTGCGCGCCGCCTACGCAGAGCTGACCGATCCCCTGGAGAAGGCCTGGGCGGGGTACGCGCTGGCGCGCACCCTGATGTTCACCCGCCAGGAGGTGGAGGCGGCCGAGGTGGCGAGGAAGGCCCGCGCCGAGCTGCCGGAGGGGCTCGACGACGTCGGCCGGGCGCTGCTGGCGCTGGAGCTGGAGACCGTCTACTTCGGCCGGCCCGCCGGCGAAGACCTGGCGCTGACGGTGCCGCTGCGGGAGGACGGGGTCCCCGGCGACGGCCCCGGCAGCCGGATGCTGAAGGCGGTCACCGCCTACACCTGGGCCAACGACCGCGGCAGCGCCGAGGAGTGCGCGGCGCTGGCCAACGAAGCGCTGGAGGGCGACGCCCTCTTCGCGGTCGACAACGGCCTCTTCTGGGTGACGGCGCTGGTGGTCCGGATCTACGCCGACCTGGAGGAGAGCGACGACATCTGGCAGGAGGTGCGGACGATCGCCCACCAGCGCGGCTCCCTCTTCACCGAGCTGACGATCAGCCTCTGGCGCGGCTTCGACCTGCTGCGGCGCGGCGACCTCGAGCAGGCGCAGGAATCGGTCGAATCGGGAGTCGAGGAGATGCTCCTCTGGGCCGGCTCGGAAGCGGAGATGACGGTCGAGTGGCCAACCGGGATGCTGGCTCAGATCTACGTCGATCGCGGGCGCCTGGACGAGGCCGAAGCGGTGCTCGAGCAGGGGTACCGCGGCGAGATGCTCGGCGACGGCCCCAGCTTCTGGCGCCGCGGCAAGATCGAGCTGCTGATGGCGCGTGGCCGCTTCGCGGAGGCGCTGGAGCTGTGCGACGTCTATGAGGAAAGGCTGGGGCTGATGCGGAACCCGGCGGCGGCGCCCTGGCGGACGCTGAAGGCCGAAGCCCTGGACAGGCTCGACCGGCGCGAGGAGGGAATCGCGCTGGCCGAGGAGGAGCTGGCGGCGGCGCGCGAGTGGGGTGCGCCGCAGACGATCGGGCGCGCCCTGCGGGTTCTCGGCACGCTGAAGCGCGAGCAGGGGATCGACGACCTGCGCGAGGCGGTCGCGACGCTCGAAGGCTCCACCGCCCGGCTTGAACTGGCCAAGGCCCTGATGGCCCTCGGCACGGCCCTGCGCCTGGCGCGCAAGCCGAGCGAGGCCCGCGAGCCGCTGCGCCAGGCGCTCGAGCTGGCCGGCGCCTGCAGCGCCGACGCCGTGGTCGAGCGCGCCCGCGACGAGCTCCGCGCCGCCGGCGTCCGACCCCGCCGCGAGGCCCTCGGCGGCGTCGAGTCCCTCACCCCCAGCGAGCGCCGCGTGGCGACGATGGCGGCGGAGGAAATGACCAACCGCGAGATCGCCCAAGCTCTCTTCGTCACCCCCAAGACCGTCGAGGTCCACCTCTCCAACGCCTACCGCAAGCTGGAGATCCGCAACCGGCGCCAGCTCGCGGGGGCGCTGGGTACGTCTTAGCTCTTCCCTGGCTCAGCAGCTTCTTCCGCTTGCCTCGCCGCGTCGGCAAGTTGCAGCCAGATCCTTCGGACAACGCCAATCGTTTTAGAGGCCTCTTCCTCTCCGAATTCCTTACCTCCGTGCACTACTTCGTCCCTTCGCCCATGGTGTGCTCGGAGGTCCTGCCACTCCGGCAACTGGGTGACGTTGAGACCCAAAAAGCGGCGGATCATCTCTTGCCCCGCAGGATGCCGGAGCTTCAAGTTATTGCGGTGCTGGAGGAGCGCGGGCGTTCCCTTATTGGAGCGAGATGCCAGTGTGCAATTCACCACCTATACGGGGGTCAATTGCACTCTCGATGATCTCTAGGGGTCGCTAGGGAGATATTGGGGTTCCGGTTTAGGGGTCGCCTCGATGGCAGGGGCGCTTCCAGCGCGGAAGCTGGCGCCATGAACTGCCAGCCGCGCCGGAACCGGCGCTCCCACATGGAGGAAGAGATGACCCGCAACCGTCTGCAGGCCGGGACCCGCCACGTCCGCGCCAACATCGTCGCCTACCTGGCGCTGTTCCTTGCCCTCGGCGGCACCAGCGCCTACGCGGCCGGCGCGCTGCCCAAGGCCAGCGTCGGCACCAAGCAGCTGAAGAAGAGCGCCGTCACCTCGCCGAAGGTGCGCGACGGCTCCCTGCGGGCACAGGACTTCGCGGCGGGACAGCTCCCGCGCGGGGAGCAGGGTCCCCGCGGCGAGCGCGGCGCCGAGGGGCCGCGGGGACCCGAGGGACAGCAAGGGCCCTCCGGCTACTCGATCTTCGACGGCCCGCCGCCCTCGGGAACGACGCTGATCGGCTACTTCTCGCAGCAGATGCCACTGGCGACCGGGAAAAAGGCCTCGTTCGGCGTCTCCTTCCCCGTCGATCTGGGGCCGGGGCAACCGGCGAGCATCGGCTTCTCTCCCAGCGCGGGCTCGGTGCCAGGGGAGATCGACCCCGAATGCACGGGTAGCCACAACGACCCCACCGCGCCTCCCGGGAAGGTCTGCATCTACAGCAAAGGCTCCAGCGGCTCGGGGAGCTTCGAAGAGCTCGAAGGCGGCCCCTACGGCTTCACGATCTCGATGACCTCGAGTGGAGGCAACAACGACTTCGTCGGCTTCCGCGGCCTCTGGGCCTACACGGCGCCATGAGCGAGGCGGCGGAGATGGACCCGCAAAGGAAGACGATCACGCTCGAGCTGCTGCTGGCCGGTGACGGCGTCAGCGGCCGGGCGCGAAGCGACGGCGGCGAGGCGCGCGAGTTCAGCGGGCGGCTCGGCCTGATGCACACGATCGACGAGCTGCTCGCGGTGGCGGGCACGACCGAGGAGGAGACGATGAACCCCGAGACCCTGGCAGCGCCTGTGGCGCCGGCGATGGAGATCGCCGATCTGCCCCGCCTGATCGGCGGCACCGTCCTTCGCCCCAACGACGAGGGCTGGGATGCCGCCCGGCAGGCCTTCAACCTCGCCGTCGACCAGCGGCCGGCGCTGATCGCCGAACCGCGCAGCCGCGAGGAAGTCGCCGCGGTGGTCCGCTTCGCGGCCGCCAACGGGCTGCGGGTGGCGCCGCAGCGGACCGGCCACAACGCCGGGCCGCTGGGCCCGCTGGAGGAGACGATCCTGCTGAAGACGAACCGGCTCGACCGGGTCGTCATCGACGCCCCCGGCCGCTGCGCCAGCGTCGGCGCCGGCGCCCGCTGGGAAGACGTCGTCCCGCTCGCCTCCGAGCACGGGCTCGCCGCCCTGCACGGCTCCACCCCCGACGTCAGCATCGCCGGCTACACGCTCGGCGGCGGCATGGGCTGGTACGCGCGCAAGCACGGGCTCGCCGCCAACAGCGTCAAGGCGATCGAGGTCGTCACCGCCGACGGCGGGATCCGCACCGCCAGCCCGCAGAGCGAACCGGACCTGTTCTGGGCGCTGCGCGGCGGCGGCGGCAACTTCGGCGTCGTCACCGCGCTCGAGTTCGAGCTCTACCCGGTCGACGCGGTCTACGCCGGCGCCCTCTTCTTCCCCTTCGAGCGCTCCGAGGAGGTGCTGAAGGCGTGGCTGGCCTGGACGGCGACGGTGCCGGACGAGGTGACCTCGGTCGGGCGCATGCTCCAGTTCCCGCCCTTCGAGGAGGTGCCGGAGCCGGTGCGGGGCAAATCGTTCGCCCTGGTCGAGGCGGTCTTCCTCGGCGGCGAGGCCGAGGGCGCCGAGCTGATCGCGCCGCTGCGCGACCTCGGCCCGGCGATGGACACCTTTGCGACGGTGCCGCCGGTGGGGATAGCCGAGCTGCACATGGACCCGCGCGACCCGCTGCCGGCGGCTTCCGAGCACAGCCTGCTCGGCGAGCTGAACGAGCAGGCGATCGAGGAGCTGGTGCTCGCGGTCGGCCCGGGCTCGGGCTCGACCCTGGCCTCGGTCGAGCTGCGGCACACCGGCGGGGCGATGGCGCGCGTCGGGGAGGACCACGGCGCCGTCGCCACCCTGCCCGGCAGCTTCGCCACCTTCGCGGTGGGGCTGGCGGCGGACGAGATGACGACGGCGAAGACCGAGGCCGACCTCAGCCGCTTCGCCGCCGCCACCCGTCCCTATGAGGCCGGCCACTACTTCAACTTCGTCGAGCGCGAGAGCGAGGCGGAGTCCTTCTTCGCACCCGAGACGGCCGCGCGGCTGCGGGCGGTGCGGGAGACCTACGACCCGGAGCGGCTGCTCCAGGCAAACCACGAGATCGGGGCCCGCTGAGCGGCCCCGGATGAAAGGGAGAGAAACGAGATGAGTGCGATGAATGCGAGGGACAAAGCGATCGCCTGGGCGCTGGCGCTGTGCGCGGTGTTGGCGCTGGGAGCGGCGCTCTCGGCGCCCGCCGACGGCGAGACCTACGCCAACGGGTACAAGATGGCCCGCTTCAAGGTCGAGGTGAAGGGCTGGCAGACGAACGTCCAACAGAACCACCACCTGGCCGAAAACGAATGCGACGTCGACAACTTCTCCAGCGGCTCGGAGCGGATCGCGTTCCGCTCGATCAAGCCGATGGTCATCACCGCCTACTACTTCAAAGGGCAGGACAACCCGGAGTTCTTCAGCGGCAAACAGCTGGCGATCCCGACCAAGGCGTCGGTGAAACGCAGCTACACGTCGCGGATCGGCTCCTCGCCGGACCACTGCGCGGTGTCGGAAGGGGAAGGCGGCCCGCCGCCGGTGCCCGACTGCGGCACCAAGACGGTCAGTCCCTACCCGGTGAAGCTCGAATACGCGTCGACGCCGGGCAGCCGCGACACGCTGCTGCTGACCGACTACTCCAGCGACGGCGACCCGTTCGAACGCTGCCCCGGCGGCGGCCCCGGCTCGTTCCCGTTCCTGATCGCCGACGACACCAAGGGTAAAGCGATCGGGGCGCAGCTCTCGCAGAAGGAGCTCTTCGACCCGCAGTTCCGCAAGTGGATCTCGATCGCCAGGGGCACGAAGAAAGTGCGGTCGGGCGACTGGTGGGCGAAGAGCCAGATCGAGTGGGAGGTCTCGTTCACGCGGCTGAAGAACAAGGTCCCGGGGACGAAGTAGATTCCCCCCCATGGCCTTCGAAGGTGACCTTGCCGGGGTTCGCGAGCAGCTCGAGGGAGAGCTGCTCGCCCCCGGCGACGCCGGCTGGGAGGACGCCCGCCAGGGGTTCAACCTGGCGCTCGACCCGCGGCCGGCGCTGATCTCGGTCCCGCGCAGCGAGGCCGACGTCTCGGCGACGGTCCGCTTCGCCCGCGAGGCGGGGCTGCGGGTGGCGGCGCAGGGGACGGCGCACGGCGCCGGCGCCCTCAGCTCGCTGGAGGACTCGATCCTGCTGCGGACCACGGCGATGAAAGGGGTCGAGCTGGGCGCTGCCGCGCGCACCGCCAAGGCCCGCGCCGGCGCGGTCTGGGCCGACCTCGTCCCCCAGGCCTCCGAGCAGGGGCTGGCGATGCTGCACGGCTCGGCGCCGAACCTCGGCATCGTCGGCTACACGATCGGCGGCGGCGTCGGCTGGTACTCGCGCA
This sequence comes from Solirubrobacterales bacterium, assembly GCA_035765335.1. GTDB lineage: Bacteria > Actinomycetota > Thermoleophilia > Solirubrobacterales > 70-9 > VAYN01. The sequence continues at coordinate 4,184 of DASTXV010000068.1, read as the reverse complement.
AGCACGGGCTCGCCTGCAATCGGGCCAAGGGGTTCGAAATCGTCGGCGCCGACGGCGAGCTGCGCCGCGTCAACGCCAACAGCGATCCGGACCTCTTCTGGGCGCTGCGCGGGGGCGGCGGCAGCTTCGGCGTCGTCACCTCGGTCGAGTTCGAGCTGCTGGAGATAACCGAGGTCTACGCCGGGACGCTGTTCTTCCCCTTCGAGCGGGCCGAGGAGGTGCTGCGCGCCTGGCGGGACTGGACCGCCGGGGTGCCGGAGGAGATGACCTCGGTCGGGCGCCTGATGCAATTCCCGCCGATCCCCGACATCCCCGAGCCGATCCGCGGCAAGGCCTTCGCGATCCTCGAGCTGATCTACATCGGCGACGAAGAGAGCGGCAGGGAGATCGCGGCGCCGCTGACAGACCTCGGCCCGGCGATGAACAGCCTCGCGGCGGTGCCCCCGGCGGAGATCGCCGACCTGCACATGGACCCGCCCGGGCCGGTTTCGGGGATCACCGGCCACATGCTGCTCGGGGACCTCGGCGACGACGCGCTCGGCGCGCTGCTGCAGGTGGCGGGACCGGAGTCCGGATCGAAACTGACCTCGGTCGAGGTCCGCCACGGCGGCGGCGCCCTCTCCCGTCCCGACCCGAACGCCGGCGCCCTCGCCAGCCTCCCCGGCAACTTCAACCTGTTCGCCGTCGGATCGACGATGGACCCCGCCGCCGTCGCCCCCACCCAGGACCGCCTCGCCCAGATCCAGGCCGCCCTGAAACCATTCGAAGCCGGCCGCTACATGAGCTTCTGCGACCAGCCGACCGACTTCGAGGCCGCCTTCCCGGCCGAGGTCTGCGACCGCCTCCGCGCGCTCAGAGCCAAGCACGACCCCGACGGCCTCTTCCACCCCAACCAGGAGCTGGGGTAGTGGAGGCGGCCGTCGCCGCCCTCCATCAGCAACTGGAGCATGCGGGAGTCCCGCACGCCTTCGGTGGCGCCTTCGCCCTCGCCTACTACGGAACGCCGCGGCCGACGAGCGACATCGATGTCAACGTCTTCGTCCAAGCGCAGGAGAGCGAGGTGAGATTCGAGTGGGAAGGCACACTGGTCCACTTCTTCTTCTCCTGCGACCCACTGCACGAGGAGATGGAGCGTCGCGTCCGAGAAGTCCCCTTCGGCGACGGCACGATCCCGATCGTCACCCCCGAGCATCTGATCATCCGTAAGGCGCTGCTCGACCGGACCAAGGACTGGGTCGACATCGAGCAGATCTTCGTCGCCACCTCCCCGCTTGACGTTCAGGAGATGGAGGGCTGGATGAAACAGCTCGCGGGGGTCGATGACCCACGCTTGGCGAAGCTGCGCAGTGCGAGTGGCGAGTTTGGGCCCCTATAGCGGACCAAACTCGCCAATGGTGGTTCGCAGTCGTTCCTAGCCGGCAGCGGCTTCGTCCGCGACGACGATCATGTCCTCGTTTCGCACCCGTCCCGCGGGGATCGATTCGTCGGCCTCGAGCAGCTTCGCCAGGGCCTCTTGCTTGTCCGGGCCGGTGACGAGCCAGACGATGCGGCGGGCGTCGTTGAGGGCGGGGTAGGTGAGGGTCATGCGCATGTTGCCCTGGTAGTGGTCGGCGGTGAGGCCGACGCGGCGGTCGCTGACGTCGAGGACGGGGTCGCCGGGAACCAGGGAGGCGGTGTGGCCGTCGGGGCCGAGACCGAGGTGGACGAGGTCGAAGCGCTCCGGCAATGAGGCTTCGTATTCGCGGGCGGCGCTCTCGAGGTCGCGCTGGGTGACCGGCATCGGCCGCAGGGTCCCCTGGTGGTCCATCGAGAGGCCGAGGACCATGTGGGTGAGGTTGCGCTCGGGGCTGCCGGGGGAGGCGACGCGCTCGTCGACCTGGAAGAGCTCGGTCCGGTCCCAGGGCATCTCCTCCAGTTCGCCGAGGATCGCCAGCATCGCCCAGGGCGAGCGGCCGCCGCTCATCGCCAGCGCGAACTTCCCGCTCTCGTCGACTGTCTCGCCGCCGTAGGCCGCGATCAGCTCGGCGGCGCGGCGCGAGGCCGCTCTCTCGTCGCCGGCGACCTCGAGCTCGATCGGCATCGCCCTCAGCTCGCCTTCTCGTCGTGGCCGCCGAACTGCTTGCGCATCGCCGAGAGGACCTTGTCGCCGAAGTCGCCGAGCCCGCGCGAGTAGAAGCGCTCGTGCAGGGCGGTGGTGAGGACCGGCGTCGGCACCCCCTCGTCGATCGCCGCGATCGCCGTCCAGCGCCCCTCGCCGGAGTCGGAGACGCGGCCGGCGAACTCCTCCAGCTCGGGCGATTCCTGCAGCGCCGCCGCGGTCAGATCGAGCAGCCAGGAGCCGATCACGCTGCCGCGCCGCCAGACCTCGGCGACCTCGGGCAGGTCGAGGTCGTACTGGTAGTACTCGGGGTGGTCGAGCGGCGCCGTCTCGGCGTCGGCCTCGCGCTCGACCTTGCCGGCGTTTGCGTTCTTGAGGATGTTCAGGCCCTCGGCGTAGGCGGCCATGATCCCGTACTCGATCCCGTTGTGGACCATCTTCACGAAGTGGCCGGCGCCGTTGGGGCCGCAGTGGAGGTAGCCCTGCTCAGAGGGCGAGGGGTCGCCCTCGCGGCCGGGCGTCCGCTCCGCCTCCCCCAGCCCCGGGGCGAGGCTGGCGAAGATCGGGTCGAGCCGCTCCACCGCCCGGTCGGGGCCGCCGATCATCAGGCAGTAGCCGCGCTCGAGGCCGAAGACGCCGCCGCTGGTCCCGCAGTCGACGTAGTCGATCCCCCGCTCCCCGACCTTGGCGGCGCGGCGGATGTCGTCGCGGTAGTAGGAGTTGCCGCCGTCGATGATCGCGTCGCCGGCCTCCAGCACGGCGGCGACGGCGTCGACCGTCTGCTCGGTGATCCCGCCCGCCGGGACCATGATCCAGACCGACCGCGGCGCGCTCAGCTTCGAGGCCAGCTCCTCCAGCGACGACGCGCCCTCGGCCCCCTCGCCCGCCAGCTGCGAGACCGCATCGGGATTGACGTCGTAGGCGACGATCCGGTGGCCGTCGCGCATCAGGCGCCGGGCCATGTTCGCTCCCATGCGACCGAGACCGACGATTCCGAGTTCCATCAAGACCTCCGGGGTGAGCGCTGCGGTGGCTGGGGTAGGCGGACGATAGCCTGCCGCCGATGGGCAAGGCCAGCGCCAATAACTCGGAGCGCGCCGCCGACGTATTGGCGATCTTCGGGATCAGCGGCGACCTGGCGAAGAAAATGACCTTCCGCGCCCTCTACCGGCTTGAGGAGCGGGGCAAGCTCGACTGTCCGATCGTCGGCGTGGCAATCGACGAGTGGGACGACGAGCAGCTGCGCCAGCACGCCCGCGACGCGATCGGCGCCACCGTCGCCGAGCCCGACGAGGACGTCTTCGGCCGCCTCGCCGCCCGCCTCTCCTACGTCCAGGGCGACTACGCCGACCCCGACACCTTCGCCCGGGTCGGCAAGGCGCTCGGCGAGGCCAAGCAGCCGGTCTTCTACCTGGAGATCCCGCCCTCGCTGTTCGCCACCGTCGTCCACGGTCTCGGCGCCGCGGGGCTGACCGAGAACGCCCACGTGGTGATCGAGAAGCCGTTCGGGCACGACCTCGAATCGGCCCGCGCCCTCAACGCCGAGCTCTGCACGGTCCTGCGCGAGGAGCAGATCCTCCGCATCGACCACTACCTCGGCAAGGAGCCGGTGATGGACATCACCTACCTGCGCTTCGCCAACTCGGTGCTGGAGCCGGTCTGGAATCGCAACTACGTCTCGCACGTGCAGATGACGATCGCCGAGGACTTCGGGGTCGAGGACCGGGGCTCCTTCTACGACCCGGTCGGGACCCTGCGCGACGTCGTCCAGAACCACATGCTCCAAGTGCTCGCCCTGGTCGCGATGGAGCCTCCGGCCGGCAACCACCCCGACTCGATCAGGGACAAGAAGCTCGAGCTGTTCAAGGCGATCCGCCCCGCCGACCCACAGCGCTACGTTCGCGGCCAGTACCGCGGCTACCGCGAGGTCGACGGGGTCGCCGAGGACTCCCGGACCGAGACCTACGCGGCGCTCGAGCTGGAGATCGACAACTGGCGCTGGAGCGGCGTCCCGATCTTCATCCGCACCGGCAAGCGGCTGCCCGTGAAGGCGAGCGAGGTCACCGTCGTCTTCAAGCGGCCGCCG
>DASTXV010000067.1:0-38863 GCA_035765335.1 Solirubrobacterales bacterium | reverse complement strand
CCGGAGGAGGAGTTCGCGATGACGCGCGGCGAGAAAGGCCACCCGGAGATGGAAGGCTACGCGCACACCCGCCTCGAGGGATGGGAGCACCCCGACGCCCCGCGCGGCCAGCGGGTGGGAGTGGGCGAGCCGCCGGAGCCGCCGGTCGAGAGGGACGACCCGCCGCAAGAGCCGCCGCCACGGTGACGCTCGATGACCTGAGGCAGGCGGTCGCGGATGGCACGGTCGACACCGTGCTGCTCGCGATCGCCGACATGGAGGGGCGGCTGCAGGGCAAGCGGCTGACCGCGTCGCACTTCCTCGACGACGTGGTCGAGCACGGGGCCGAGGGCTGCAACTACCTGCTCGCCGTCGACGTCGACATGGAAACGGTCGGCGGCTACGCGATGTCCTCCTGGGACACCGGCTACGGCGACTTCGAGATGGTCCCGGACCTCGACACGCTGCGGATGGTGCCGTGGCTGCCGGGGACGGCGATGGTGATGGCCGACGTGCGGTGGGGGGACGGGCGCGAAGTCGCCGCCTCGCCGCGGCAGATCCTGCGCCGCCAGCTGGCGCGGCTGGAGGAGCGGGGGATGACGGCGAACGCCGCCTCGGAGCTCGAGTTCATCGTCTTCCGCGACACCTACGAGGAGGCCTGGAAGAAGGGCTTCCGCGACCTCGAGCCGGCCAACCTCTACAACATCGACTACTCGCTGCTGGGGACGGCGCGGGTGGAGCCGCTGATCCGCCGCATCCGCAACGAGATGGCCGGGGCGGGGATGGAGGTCGAGAACTCGAAGGGCGAGTGCAACCTCGGCCAGCACGAGATCAACTTCCGCTACGACGGGGCGCTGCAGAGCGCCGACAACCACGCGATCTACAAGAACGGGGCGAAGGAGATCGCCGCCCAGGAGGGGCACGCGATCACCTTCATGGCCAAGTTCAACGAGCGCGAGGGCAACTCGTGCCACATCCACTGCTCGCTGGCAAAAGACGGCAGTAACGCGTTTGCCGCCGACCGGGAGCTGTTCGAGCGCTTCGTCGCCGGCCAGCTCGCCTGCATGCGCGAGCTGACGCTGATGTACGCGCCGCACGTGAACAGCTACAAGCGCTTCGCCGTGGGCTCCTTCGCGCCGACCGCGATCGCCTGGGGGCACGACAACCGCACCTGCTCGCTGCGGGTGGTCGGCGAGGGCGAGGGGCTGCGGGTGGAGAACCGGCTGCCGGGCGCCGACGTCAATCCCTACCTGGCGCTCGCCGCGATGATCGCCGCCGGCCTGCACGGGGTCGACGCGGAGCTGGAGCTGGAGGAGGCCTTCGAGGGCAACGCGTACGAGTCCGACAAGCCGCGGGTGCCGTCCAACGTCTACGACGCCCGCGACGCCTTCGCCGCCAGCGCGGTGGCGAAGGAGGCGTTCGGCGGCGAGGTCGTCGACCACTATCTGAACCGGGCCGGGGTCGAGATCGAGGCCTTCGAGGCGGCCGTCACCGACTGGGAGCGCTACCGGGGCTTCGAGCGGCTATGACCGGCGACCCGGGCAACGGGGCCCCGGCGATCGGGATCTGCGCCGCGGTCGAGCGGGTCAGCTGGGGAGTCTGGGACGGCTACGAGGTGACGCTGGCGCCGCGCAACTACGTGCGCTGCGTGCAGCGGGCGGGGGGGATCGCGATCGTGCTGCCGCCCGACGAGGCGGCGATCGAGGAGCCCGACGTCCTGCTCGACCGGGTCGACGCGCTGATGCTGGCCGGCGGCGCCGACATCGACCCGGCCAGCTACGGGGCCGAGCCGCACCCGGAGACGAAAGGGACCTGGCCCGACCGCGACGCCTTCGAGCTGGCGCTGGCGCGGCGGGCGCTGGAGCGCGACCTGCCGGTGCTGGGGATCTGCCGCGGGATGCAGCTGCTGAACGTGGCCCTGGGCGGGACCCTGATCCAGCACCTGCCGGAGACCCTGGGGGTGGAGACGCACCGGACGATGGCCGGGACCTTCAGCAAGCACCACGTGCGGCTCGACCCCGCCTCGCTCGCCTGCTCGGCCGCCGGCGTCGAGGGCTTCGTCGTCTGGTCCCATCACCACCAGGGAGTGGACGAGCTCGGTGAGGGCTTGAAGGTGACGGGCTGGTCGCAGGAGGACGAGCTGCCGGAGGCGATCGAGCTTCCCGGCAAGCGCTTCGCCCTCGGCGTCGTCTGGCATCCCGAGGAGGACGAGAGCAGCCGCGTGATCGAGGCGCTGGTCGAGGCCGCGCGCATGGGAGTGACCGCATGATCGAGGTGATCGAGCCGGCGACCGAGCGGGTGATGGCCGAGGTGCCGCGGGGCGGGGTGGAAGAGGTGGACGCGGCGGTGGCGCGGGCGAAGGCGGCGTTCCCGGCCTGGCGGGCGGTGGCGCCGGCCGAGCGGGCGAAGCTGCTGCGCGAGCTCGGCGACCTGGTCGAGGCGCGGGGCGAGGACCTGGCGCAGATGGAGGCCCGCAACGCCGGCAAGCCGATCGCCGACGCGCGCGGCGAGATCGGGATGGTGGTCGAGACCTTCCGCTACTACGCCGGCGCGCCGGAGCGGCTGCTGGGGCAGACGATCCCCGTCGCCGGCGGCGTCGACATGACCTTCCGCGAGCCGCTCGGGGTGGTCGGGCTGATCGTCCCCTGGAACTTCCCGCTGACGATCGCCGCCTGGAAGGTGGCGCCGGCGCTCGCCGCCGGCAACTGCGTCGTCCTCAAGCCGGCGGAGCTGACGCCGCTGACCGCGCTGGAGCTGGAGGTGCTCGCGCTGGACGCCGGCCTCCCGGAGGGGGCGCTTAACGTCGTCGCCGGGCCGGGCAGCGTCTGCGGGCAGCGCCTGGTCGAGCACCCCGACGTCGCCAAGATCGCCTTCACCGGCTCGACCGCGGTCGGGCGCGGGATCGCCGCCGGCGCCGCCGAGACGATCAAGCGGGTGACGCTGGAGCTGGGCGGCAAGTCGGCCAACGTCGTCTTCGCCGACGCCGACCTCGAGGCGGCTGCGGCTGCGGCGCCGATGGCGGTCTTCGGCAACGCCGGCCAGGACTGCTGCGCGCGCTCGCGGATCCTCGTCGAGCGCTCCGCCCTCGACGACTTCCTGGCGGCGCTGCAGCCGGCGGTGGAGGGGATCGCGGTCGGCGACCCGCTGGCGGAGACCACCCAGATGGGGCCGCTGATCTCCGCCGACCAGCGCGAGACCGTCGCCTCCTACGTGCCCGAGGACGCGCCGGTGGCGATCAGTGGCAGCGCCCCCGACGGTCCCGGCTACTGGTTCCCGCCGACCGTGCTGGCGCCGGTCGCCAACGACGACCGCGCCGCGGCCGAGGAGATCTTCGGCCCGGTCGCCTGCGTCATCCCCTTCGCCGACGAGGAGGAGGCGGTGCGGCTCGCCAACGACACCATCTATGGGTTGTCGGGGTCGGTCTGGACCGAGAACGGGGCGCGGGCGCTGCGGGTCGCGCGGGCGCTCGAGACCGGGGTGATCTCGGTCAACTCGAACACCTCGGTGCGCGTCTCCACCCCCTTCGGCGGCTTCAAGCAGTCGGGCGTCGGCCGCGAGCTCGGCCCCGACGCGCTCGACTGCTACACCGAGGTCAAGAACGTCTTCTACGCGACGGAGGGGAGCTGATGGCGGGACGGCTCGAGGGGAAGGTCTGCGTGATCACGGGAACCGCGAGCGGGATCGGCGCCGCCTCGGCGCACCTGTTCGCGGCCGAGGGGGCGACGGTGGTCGGGATCGACCTCGACGCCGAGCAGGCGGTCGGGGCGCTGACGATCGCCGTCGACGTCGCCGACGAGGAGCAGGTGCGCGGCGCCCTGGCCGAGGCGCGCGAGCAGTTCGGCCGGATCGACGTGCTGATGAACAACGCCGGCATCAACCCCACCGACGACGGCTCGGTCCTCGACACCGAGCTCGAGGCCTGGCAGCGGGTCCAGGACGTCAACCTGCGCAGCGTCTTCCTCTGCTGCAAGCACGGGATCCCGCACCTGCTCGAGGCCGGCGGCGGCTCGGTGATCAACGTCGCCTCCTTCGTCGCCACGATGGGCGCCGCCGTCTCCCAGATCTCCTACACCGCCTCCAAGGGCGGCGTCCTCGCCCTCTCGCGCGAGCTCGGCGTCGAGTTCGCCGCCCGCGGCGTCCGCGTCAACGCCCTCTGCCCCGGCCCGGTCAACACGCCCCTGCTGAAGGAGCTCTTCGCCAAGGACCCCGAGCGCGCCGCCAAGCGCCTCGTCCACATCCCGATGGGCCGCTTCGGCGAGCCCGAGGAGATCGCCAAGGCCGCCCTCTTCCTCGCCAGCGACGACTCCACCTTCGTCACCGCCAGCACCTTCCTGGTCGACGGCGGCCTTTCGGCGGCCTACCTCACCCCGGTCCAGATCGACTGAGTTGAACTGATTCAGCTAAATTTAGATATAGATCTAAATTTAGGGAGGTGAATCATGAGTCCTAATCCTGTGCCGGACTTCTCCAACCCGTTCCGTCCGGGTGCCGGCCATCAGCCGCCGTATCTGGCTGGCCGCATCAGAGAGCAGGCGGAGTTCGAAAAACTGCTCGACCAAGAGATCATCCTCGAGAACCCCCTTCTCACCGGCCTTCGCGGCGTCGGAAAGACGGTGCTTCTGGAGACGTTCAAGCCGCTGGCCATCCAGCGAGGCTGGATATGGGTGGGAACCGACCTCTCCGAGTCGGCGAGCGTGAGCGAAGAAGCTCTCGCCATTCGCCTGATGGCCGACCTTTCCGTGGCGACGTCTTCCCTAGTGGTCGGTGAGCAGGAGGCGGTCGGGTTTGCCGGAGAAAAAGAAGATGTCCGTCTCGACTTCCAGACGCTGACGCGGATCTTCGAGGCTACCCCCGGCCTGATCGAGGACAAGCTCAAGGCCGTCCTCGAGCTCGCCGCCAAGGCGATAGCCAAGGAGGGAAATCGGGGCGTCGTCTTCGCCTACGACGAGGCGCAGAACCTTGCCGATGCCGCGAAGAAAGACGAGTTCCCCCTCTCCCTGCTGCTCGATGTCTTCCAGTCGATTCAAAGGAAAGAGATCCCCTTCATGCTGGCGCTGACGGGGCTGCCGACCCTCTTCCCCAAGCTGGTGGAGGCGAGGACCTTTGCCGAGAGGATGTTCCGCGTGATCGTCCTCGACAAGCTCGATGAGGAGGCGAGCCGCGAAGCGATCCTGAAGCCGATCGAGGACGCCAACTGCCCTGTGAAGTTCTTCGATCGCTCCGTCGAAATGATCGTCAGCCAGTCCGGCGGCTACCCCTACTTCATCCAGTTCATCTGCCGAGAGGTCTACGACTCCTTTTTGCAGCTGCAAAGGCAGGAAGCCCCAGTTCCATACCGTGTCCCCCTCGACGCCATCACCATGAAGCTGGATTCGGATTTCTTTGCTGGGCGATGGGCGCGGGCCACGGATCGGCAACGAGAACTGCTGTGGGCGATAGCCAGCCTTGGCAGACCGGACGAGGAGTTCACCGTCCAGGAAGTCGTGCAGGCCTCTAAGCAGCTCGAGAAGCCCTTCACCAGCAGTCATGTCAACCAGATGCTGGCGGGCCTCTCCGGGGCAGGGCTCATCTACAAGAACCGCTTCGGGAAGTACTCCTTCGCAGTGCCGCTCTTCGATCGCTTCATCCTGCGCCAGATCGAACCTACGGCTGGGAGCTAGGAGATCGTCTCCAGCCATCGCCCGCACAGCTCGCGCCCGAGCCGGTTGAAGGCGCCGATCTTCGCCTCGGTCTCCGGCCCGAGCACCGCCGGGTCGATGCCGATGCGGACGGCGTCGGGGTCGGCCTCGTAGTCGTCGATCCAGTGGAGGGCGTCGGGGCGGCTGACCTCGGGGTGGAACTGGAGGGCCCAGGCGCGGGGGCCGAGGCGGGCGGCTTGAATGCAGACCTCGCTGCGGGCGAGGGGGACGGCGCCGGGCGGTAGCGGGAACTCGTAGCTGTGCCACTGGAAGGCCTCGAAGGAGGGGGCGAGAGGACCGAGGAGGGGGTCGTCTTCGCCCTCGGGCGTGACCTCTACCTGGTGCCAGCCGATCTCCGGGCGGGACGCGCGGCGCGGCTCGGCGCCCGCGGCCGCGGCCAGCAGCTGGCCGCCGAGGCAGAGGCCCAGCAGGGGCACCTCGCGCTCGAGCAGCTCCCGCAGCAGCTCCCGCTCCTCGGCGATCCACCCGTGCCGCTCGCCTTCGTCGACGTTCATCGCCCCGCCGAGGACGAAGACGGCGTCGTAGCCGAACGGGTCGGCCGGCGGCTGCGGCCGCTCCGCCAGCGTCCACTCGTCGAGCCGCCCCCCGGCCTCGGCGATCGCCTCGGCGAAGACGCCGGGGCCGGCATCGCGCTGGTGGACTATCGCGAGGACCCTCAACCTGGGAGCATCCTCCTCGATGGGAGGACGGGTGGCAACGCTGATCGTCGCGCTGGCGCTGGCAGCGGCCGGTGGGGCGAGCGCGGCCGAGAGGCTGTTGAAGCCCGAGCTTCCGATTGCGCCTCCGATGCAGGCGAGCGCGACCTTGACCGTCTCCCCGAAGGTCCTCTCCCCGTCGAAGCAGACCCCCGTCTCCCTGCGCACCGGCATCACGTTCTGGAGGGAGGACGGTTCCCGGCTGCCGGCGCTGAGCGAGCTTCGCCTCAGCTTCGATCGGCATCTGCGCCTGCGGCTCGAGGAGGTTCCGGCTTGTCGAGGCGGCATCCGCAGCCAGGTCAGGGGCAACGGTCCGGACAAAGCCTGCCCGGAGTCGATCGTCGGGCGGGGAAGGATGAGGGCCGAGGTCCGCTTTCCCGACCAGCCCCCGGTTCCGCTCTCCAGTAAAGCCACCATCGTCAAGGGGCAACCCACGGGCCGCCGGCAGAAGCTCTACCTCCACACCGAATTCAGCGCGCCGGTCACCAGCGCCATCGTGACGACGGTGGAGATCAAGCCGATCAGGGACGGCGTCTACGGCCTCGAAGCGGTTGCCACGCTCCCGAAAATCGCCGGCGGCGCCGGCTCGGTCACCCACCTCGGGCTGCGGTTCCGCAAGGGCGTCTTCACCGCGACCTGCCCGCGAAGGGACAGGCTGCAGATCCGCCAGCAGGCCTTCTTCGCCGACGGCACCCGGCTGCAAGGAGCCGTGTTCCGGGTCTGCGATCAAGCAGGCTGAGCGCCGGAGTCCGATGATTACGGCGTGACGTCGCAGCCCGCCGTAATCGAGACCGAGGCGCTGACCAAGCGCTACGGTCCCCACCGCGGGATCGAGGAGGTCAGCTTCGAGGTGCGGCCGGGGGAGGTGTTCGGGTTCCTCGGTCCCAACGGGGCGGGGAAGACGACGACGATCCGGACCCTGCTGGACCTGATCCACCCGACCTCGGGCTCGGCGCGGATCTTCGGCCTCGACAGCCGCCGCGAGAGCGTCGCGATCCGCGCCCGGCTCGGCAACCTGCCGGGGGACTTCGGCTTCGGCCGCCAGACCTCGGGGCGGGAGGCGCTGCGGCTGCTGGCGCGGTTGCGCGGGGTGGACGGCCTCGGCCGTGCCGAGGAGCTGGCGCAGCGCTTCCGCGCCGACCTCGAGCGCCCGCTGGGCCAGCTCTCGCGCGGCAACCGGCAGAAGGTCGGGTTGATCCTCGCCACCTTCCACCGGCCCGAGCTGCTGATCCTCGACGAGCCGACCAGCGGCCTCGACCCGCTGATGCAGGAGGAGTTCCTCGCCCTCGTCGCCGAGGAACGGGAGCGGGGCGCCGCCGTCTTCCTCTCCTCGCACGAGCTCGACGAGGTGCAGCGGGTCTGCGACCGGGTCGGGATCGTCCGCGGCGGTCGCCTGATCGCGGTCGAGCGGATGGCCGATCTGCTGGCCAAGGCGCAGCGGCGCAACCTGGTCGAGGTCGAGTTCGCCGAGCCCGTCGAGCTGGAGGACGTGCGCGCGATCCCGGGCGTGGTCGGCGCCGAGTTCGCCCACGCCACCCTCGAGGAGGTTTTCCTCACCTATTACGACGAGGGGGAGGCGTGAACCAGATCGCGGCCCTGGCCGCCGCCCACCTCTCCGACCGCCGCCGCTCGGTCTGGGCCTGGGGGCTGCCGCTGGGCCTGATGTCGGCCTTCATCGTCGCCATCTTCCCCTCGGTCGAAGAGTCGATCGGCAAAGCGGTCGAGGGCTACCCGCAGGGGTTGAAGGAAGCCTTCGGGATCGGCGAGCTGAGCAACGTCGAGCAGTACCTGCAGGCGGAGATGCTGAGCCTGATCGTGCCCCTGGCGCTCGGCTACCTGGCGGTGCGGGCGATCGCCAGCGGCCTTACCGGCGCCGCCGAAAGCGGTCGCCTCGACGTGCTGCTCTCCTCGCCGGTCTCGCGCACCCGCCTGGTCGCCGCCGGCTTCCTCGCCACCGCGGCCGAGCTCGCCGCGGTCCTGCTCCTCACCGGCGTCCTCACCGGGCTCGGCAGCCTCCTCGCCGGCGCCGGCCTCGACGCGAGCGCCGCGGCCGCGGGCTTCGCCAACGTCTGGCCGCTGGCCCTGCTCTTCGCCGGCTGCGGCGCCATCGCCGCCGGCTTCTCCCTCCGCACCAGCGTCGTCACCGGCTCGGTCGCGGGGGTGCTGGTGGCGATGTACGTGGTCGACCTGGTCGGCCGCCTCGACCCCGACCTCGCCGACCTCCGCTACCTCTCGGTCTTCAAGTACTACGGCAACGCGATCGAGGACGGGATCGAACCCCTCGCCTTCGCCGGCGTCACCCTCGCCGCCTGCGCCCTCGCCGCGATCGGCGCCTGGCTCTTCGAGCGCCGGGACCTGGCGGGTTGAGCTCGCTAGACGAGTCCCATGGTCAACCCAAGCGCCCGCTCGGATCGCGCCGGTCGCCGGGCTATTGAGAAGGTGACTCGAAGCCCATCAGGCCGAAGGTGGCGCGGATCGTGGGCTTGGCTTTGCGGGTTTCGGCTTCGGTGCCGATCTGCATCAGCCGCTGCAGGCAGGAGTTGAGCAGGTCCCTTGCTTCGTTCCAGCCGGCTTCGTCGAGGTCGAGGGTGAGGTTGCTGAGGTGGCGGTCGGTGCGGGCGTCGAAGGTGCCCGTTTCGAGGGCCTCCCTGATCGCCTTGTTGAGCACGTCGAGGCCGGCCACGCTGATCCCGCTGCGCGCGTCGGATGGCAGCCGCGCCCAGAAGTCGTCGCTGAGGTAGGGAGTGACGGCGCCCCGGTAGAAGTGCTCGGTCGCGCCGCGAACCTGGCGCGTCTCCACCAGCTCGATCAGGCCGAGCTCGTGCAGGACCCGCACGTGGTAGGCGACGTAGCCGACCACCTCGCCCTGTTCCTCGGCGAGTTCGCTGGGGCTCGCGACCCGCTGGTTGAGGGCGGTCAACGCCCGCGCCCGGACCGGGTGCGCCAACGCCTTGAGAAGGGTCGAGTCGTCACCGGTGAGTGACGGTTCACGCCTTCCCCCAGACTTGGCTTTGCCAGCGCGTTTCTTGGCCACTGATCCCCCTCCGGTCAAGCGTTTAGGGCACGAGCATTGATCAAGCATATTCGGTTCAAAGGAGACGATCCCAAATTGGGACGGTTTTCCAGGAGTCAAATCCATTAGTGGAAAAAGCTCCACTAATGTGCCCGCTCGCACAGCGGCGGCGGGGGCCGCCGCGCTGGCTCTGAAAGGGGGTGGGGTCCGTGGCGATCGAGAAAGCCGCAAGCGTTGCGCCGCTTCTCCAGACGACGAAGATCGGCTAGCTAGTGACTCTGCGCTAACCGAAGCCCCACTCGCCGCATCTCCTCCAAAGATTCAGCCCGGGTAATGGAGGAGATCGCGGCGGGTACATCGACAGGCGCGGGGACCTGCGAGGCCATCTGCGCGTAGCCGTTGGCGCTGGGGTGGATGCCGGTGTCGCCGCTGATCACCCAGGGGGATTCGCCGCCTTCGGGCCCCTCGCAGAAGGAGAGCGGGTGCAGGACCTCGAGCTCGTCCTGGGTGGCAGTCGATTGCACGCTCGGCCCGTCGACCTTGAAGTCCAGCAGCGAGCAGGAGTAGCGCGAGGGATAGACCGGCGAGATGTCGATGCCGACGTCGAAGTGGGGCGGGGCCACCACCTGCAGCTGCTTCGACCCCACTTCGGCGGCGACCGAGGCGATTTCCCGGTTCAGCAGCTTGCCCATCATCGCGATCTGGGTGGCGCTGTAGGCGAGCGCGGTCGAGGGGACCGAGAGGTGGTACTGCATGAGGAAGATCGTCGCCTCGGTGTTCTTGACGAGGTCGGCGTAGAGGCTCTTCAGGTGTTCGCGCAGCTTCACTTCGGCGAACGACTCTTCGATGCATTCGCGGTAGCCGTCGAGGACGTCGGCGTAGACGGCGCAGCCCATCTCGTCGAGGCCGAAGAGCATGTCCGAGAGCAGCGGGTTGGCCCCCATCGTCATCAGGATGTAGTCGGGGTCTTCGGAGAAGATCTGTTCCGTGATCGAGTGGAATTCGCCTTCGGGCGCCCAGTTCTTGGGTTCCGAGCCGCTGATCGCGAAGTTCTTGTAATCGGTGACGCCGTGGGAGTTGGCCCACTGCGCCGCCCAGGAGACGTTGTTGGCGAGGCCGTACCCGGGCGCGTATTCGGGCTTGGCTTCCTTGCTGACCCGGCTCAGCGAGTTGGACGAGCAGGCGTCGTTGAATTCCTTCGCCCCGGGCCGGCATTCGAGCAGGTCTTCGAGCGGCATCGATTCGCCGTTCGAGAAGTAACCGAAGCCGGCGGTGACCGAGTCGCCGAGGGCGCGGACGACGATCCCGCCGCTGGATGAGACGGTGAACCGCACCTGCTGCCCACCGCTGAGAACGAGCGAGTCGTCCCCCCGGAAGCGGGCCCCGGAGCGGTAGACGAGGCTGCCTTCCTGGACGCGAGCCGAACCGTGGGCCGGCTGGCGGATAACGCGCCACCGCACCGGCGAGGTGCAGGCGGGCAGCGGCACCGCGGTGCGCCGCCCCGGCCGCGTCCGCGTCACCGGGACCGTGCTGCAGAGGGACCGCCGCGAGCCAAGGGACAGCTGCCGGGTCCGGGCGTGCACCCGCACCCGCATCCCCCGCGTCAAGGTCTCGGGTTGGCGGTCCCGCAGGTCGAGGCGGTGCACGAAGGTGAAGCTGCGCCGCCGCTCCGGGCTGCGGAGCCGGCCGGCGCTGAGCCGGACGCGCGCCTGCCGCCCCTCGACCCGGCGCCCTTCGCGATCCAGCAGGGCGATCGCCAGCGGCACCCGGCGGCCGGCCATCTGCATCGAGTAGCGCACCGGCACCAGGACGACGGCGTGGCCGCCGGCCGAGGTGCCCAGAGAGGCGCGGCCGACCTCGAGTGGAGCGGGCTTGGCCGCGCTCGCGCCGCTGGCCATCGGTCCGAGGGTGGCGAGGAGCAGGAGCGAGAGGAGGGCGCGCTTGATCACGGGCGGCATCATCGCGGCTTGCCCCGCTGGTAAAGCCAGCGGTCGAAGAGCGGCTCGAGGTCGCGGCCGGCGACGCGCTCGGTGAGGGCGATGAACTCGCGGATCGTGGCGCTGCCGTGGCGGTGGGCCCGGGTCCACCGGCGCAGCACCCGCAACAGCGGCTTCGTCCCGATCTCCTCCCGCAGCGCCTGCACCGCCATCGCCCCCCTTACGTAGACCGTGTGGTCGAACAGGTGCTTGGCGCTGCCTGGGTGTCCCGGCGGCGGGTTCCAGAACTCCTCGTTCGAGGCGGGCACCCGGTGCAGCCGGGCGAAGATCGCGGCGGCGCTGCGGCCGCCGTGGCGCTCGGCGTAATACCACTGCGACCAGGTCGCGAAGCCCTCGTTGAGCCAGATTTCCGGCCAGCGCTCGAGCCCGACCGAGTTGCCGAACCACTGGTGCGCGGTCTCGTGGACGACGGTGGTCAGGTCCGGGGCGTAGGCGTAGACCGGCCGGCTCTGCGTCTCCAGCGCGTAGCCGAGCCCCGGCGCGTAGTCGACCAGCGAGCCCCCCGCGTCGAAGGGGTAGGGACCGAAGATGCGGCTGAGGAAGCCGGTCACCTCCGGCAGCGCGGCCAGCACCGGCCGCGAGCGCGGCGCCAGCCGCGGATCGATCAGGGTCCAGGTCGGCTCGCCCCCGGCGCGGCCCTTGACGATCTCGCCGCGGCCGATGTTGAGGACGGCGAGGTAGGGGCTCATCGGCGCGGCTTCCCGCCAGCGGTAGCGGGTGCGGCCGCCCGCCCGCGTCACGCGCCCCTGCCGCCCGTTGGCAACCGCCTTCAACCCGGCCGGCACGGTGACCTCGAACTCGAAGCCGGCCTTGTCCGCCGGGACGTTGTTGCAGGGGATCCAGGCCGCCGTCCCCTGCGGCTCGCCGAGGGCGATCACGCCGTCGTCGGTGCGGTACCAGCCCTCCTCGGTGCCGTCGGGATCGGTCACCGTCGGCGGCACGCCGCCGTATTCGACGGCGACGCTGAAGGCGCTGCCGCGGGCGACGGCTTCGGCCGGGATCACCTCGAGCTTGCCCGGGCGACGGCGGAACCGCGCCGCCCTGCCGTCGACCCGGACCGCGCTCACCCGCGGCCCGAGGAAGTCGAGGGTGAAGCGCCGCAGCCCTTGCTCGGCCTGGGCGAGGACCGTGGTCGTCACCTCGATCCGCCCGCCCCGCGGGTCGTAGGCAAGGTTGACCTCGTACGCGCTCGCGTCGTACCCGCGGTTGCCGGCGCGGGGGAAGAAGGGTTCGGTCGGGTCCGCGCCTACCGGCGGGGTCGACGAAAGCGCGACGAAGCCGAGGCAGAGAGCGACGAGGCTGACCCGGAACGCGCGCAAGGGCGCATCCTACGCGGGGCCGCCACTCCAGAGCGAGTCGTGCAGCTGGGTCATGCAGCGGTCGACGAGCCCGAGCTCACCGCGGACCCGGATCCGCCCGCGGTGGCCGTCGAGCAGCGCCGCGAACCAGGTGTTGATCGTGGCGGACGCGGAGCCGTTGGCTTCGCGCTCCGGCTGGGGGTCGAAGCGCACCACTCCCTCGCGGCCGACCAGCCCCGGCACCGTTGCGACCTCGCGCTGCCCGTACTCGAGCGCGCCGGTGACGATCAGGTCGACCCTCATCCCCGCGTTGGCGGGAAGCTGGACCAGCGGCAGCGCCGCCCGCAGGATCGTCGCCATCTCCTCGAGCGCCAGGCCGGGAGCATCGCCGGGGACGAGGTAGCGGTGCCGCCAGCGGCCGACGTCGGCGAGCAGGGCCATCCGGTGGCGCCCCCGGTCGCTCAACTCGTAGAGCCTGCTGTTGCCCTTGTGCGACGAGCCCTCGAGCAGCCCGCAGTCCACCGCCATCCCGGTCCGTCGCTTCACCTGGTGGTAGGTCAGGTCATGCGGCGCAGCGAGCAGCTCCATCAGCGATTTCGGCCCGCGGCTGAGCTCGTCGACTACCCCCGCCTCCCAGAGCTCGCCGAGCAGGCGCATCTCCTTCCACGGGGTCGCCTCGAAGTGCCGCAGCAGGCGGAAGAGATTGCGCCCCAGCGGCTCCGTCAACCGCAGCAGCACCTTCGAGTGGAGGCCGGAATCTTCGTAGCGTTCGATCAGCCCGTAGTTCTCCAGGCTCCTCAAGCACCGGTAGACGCTGCGGTCCGAGAAGCCTCGAATCCGTTCGGTCAGCTGCTTCGTCCGCAGCGGGCCAAGGCCCAGCATCGTCAGCGCTTGCCCGCGGGGCTCGGTTCCGATCAGGCTGAGGATCTCCTCGATTGGACGGGAGGCCGGCGGATGTAAACCAAGGTTCTGAATGGGTACATAAAGATACTTAGCTCGGTGACAAAAGAGAAACGCATTTTCTGTCACCTTTGGCTATATAGCCAAGGAGCCTATTTGCAGGGAAAAACAAGATGACACTTGGGAACGCAAAGCGGAACTTCAAGGAAGTTGATTGGACGGGAGCGGGCCAAGCCTTGATCCTCCTCGGCCAGGGGCTGAAGCTCGGAGAGTGAGTCCTGCTTGGTGTGAGCGGACTTCGTGTGACTCCCGAGGCGTGGTCGAGCATCCCGCGCCTCGGGAGCTCCTCAGAGGGGTTGAACCTCGGCGACGGGTAAAAACCGGGGGTGCCCTCGCAGCCGCAGAAGAAGCTCGACGAGTACGAGCGCAAGCGCGACTTCGGCAAGACCGCGGAGCCGGCGCCGGCGCGCCGTCGCAAGCAGAAGGGCGCGCCGCGCTTCGTCGTCCAGGAACACAGCGCCCGCCGCCTGCACTGGGACCTGCGGCTAGAGCACGACGGCGTGGCCGCCTCCTGGGCGATCCCGAACGGGATCCCCGAGGACCCCTCGGAGAACCGCAAGGCCGTCCACACCGAGGACCACCCGCTCGAGTACCTGGAGTGGGAGGGGGAGATCCCCGAGGGCGAGTACGGCGCCGGGACGATGAGGATCTGGGACTCCGGCACCTACGAGCTGGAGAAGTGGGAGCCGGGGAAAGTGATGGTCGAGTTCCACGGCGAGCGGCTGAAGGGCCGCTACGCGCTCTTCCGTGCCGGCGAGGCCGAGAAGGACTGGATGATCCACCGGATCGACCCGCCGGCGCGCGAGCGCGACCCGTTCCCGGAAAACGTGGTGCCGATGCTGGCCCGGCTCTCGACCCTGCCGCGCGACGACGGCAACTGGGCGGTCGAGGTGAAGTGGGACGGGGTGCGGGCGATCGCCTACTGCCGGCCGGGCCGGGTGGAGCTGCAGACGCGCAATCTCAACACGGTCACCGCGCAGTACCCCGAGGTGCGACGGCTCGCACGCGCGCTGGGCTCCCACGACGCCGTCCTCGACGGCGAGCTGGTCGCCTTCGACGAGCACGGCAAGCCCAGCTTCGAGCGCCTCCAGCAGCGGATCCACAACACCGACCCGAACGTGGTCAAACGGCGGATGAAAAGCCACCCCGTCGTCTACGTCATCTTCGACCTCCTCCACCTCGATGGGGAAGACCTCACCTGCGAGCCCTACAGCCGCCGCCGCGAGCTGCTCGAGGGACTGGAGCTGACGGGGGAGAGCTGGCAGACGCCGGGCTACGCCGTCGGCCACGCCAAGGAGCTGCTGGAAGCGAGCCAGGAGCAGGGGCTGGAGGGGGTGGTGCTGAAGCGGCTCGACTCCGTCTACGCCCCCGGCAAGCGCACCGGCGCCTGGCTGAAGGTGAAAAACGTCAGCCGCCAGGAGATGGTGGTCGGCGGTTGGACCCCGGGCGAAGGCCGGCGCAAGAAACAGCTCGGCGCTCTCCTGGTCGGCTACTACGAAGAGGTCGGCGGCGAACGGGTGCTGCGCTACGGCGGCAAAGTCGGGACCGGGTTCAGCGAGAAGGACCTGGCGGCGCTGACCTCGCGGCTGGGACCGTTGGAGCAGAAAGGGAATCCCTTCGGCGCCGGGCCGAAACCGCCCAAAGGCGCCCGCTTCGTCGAGCCCTGCCTGGTCGCCGAGATCGAGTTCCGGGAGATGACCGCCGAGGGAATGGTCCGCCACGGCGCCTTCAAAGGGCTGCGCGAGGACAAGCCGGCGGCCGAGGTCTCGCTGGAGCGGCCGGCCGATCCCGCGCTCGCCCAGGCGGAGGCGCTGGGGCAAGCGACGGCGATGGTCCTCGGCCTCCACCCCTGCGACCCGGCCGACACTCTCGACTGCGCCCAGGTCGCGGTCTGGCTGCGCGGGATGCTCGAGCGGCTCGGCCTGCGTTGCTACCCGCTGACGCCAGGCTCGAAGGACATGCTGGTCCACCTGCCGCTCAACTCCAACGTCGCCCGCGAGCGGATCGAGCCGTTCGCGAAAGCGGTTGCCGAGACGCTGGAGCAGAAGTTCGCAGACCGCGTCGTCTCCCAGGGATCGAAGGCGAAGCGGCCGGGAAGGGTCCTGATCGAGTGGAGCCAGGACGGGCTGCCGGCGGTGGCGGCTCCACTTGAATGGGGTGAGGTGGAGGCGGCGCTGGCAGGGGGCGAGGCAGAGGCGCTGGTCTTCGACCACGCCGCGGTGCTGGAGCGGGTCGCCGCCAAAGGCGACCTCTTCGCGCCGCTGCTGAGCGAAGAGCAGGAATTGCCGGCGGCGTAAGCCGCGTTGTTAGGAACTTCGCCCCAACGGGCAGTGGAGGACCATGGCCGAGGAGGGACGCACGGAGCGGCGCATCGACACCGGCGGCGAGGTCCGCCGCGACTACGCGCCGGAGGGGGAGGCCTCGAAGACGGGCCTGCTCGCCACCCTGAAGCGGACGCTGACCGAGTTCCAGGAGGACAACCTCAGCGACTGGGCGGCGGCGCTCACCTACTACGGCCTGCTCTCGCTGTTTCCGGCGCTGATCGCGATGCTCTCGCTGATCGGGATCTTCGGGGATCCCAAAACCACCACTTCGACGCTGACCGAAATCATCACCGAACTCGGGCCCGAGTCGGCGGCGGAAACCTTCGAAGGCCCGATCGACTCGATCGTCGAAAACCAGGGCGCCGCCGGCTTCGCCTTCGTCTTCGGCCTGGCCGCCGCCCTGTGGTCGGCCTCCGGCTACGTCGGCGCCTTCACCCGCGCCTCCAACATCATCTACGAGACCCCCGAGGGACGGCCGTTCTGGAAGCTGCGGCCGCTGCAGATCGCGATCACCCTGGCGATGATCATCCTGATGGCGCTGCTCGCCGTCGGCCTCGTCGTCAGCGGCCCGGTGGCGGAAGCGATCGCCGGCCCGGTCGGCCTCAGCAGCACCGCGGTCGACCTCTGGAACATCGCCAAGTGGCCGGTGATGGCGGCGATCTTCATCGTCATGGTCAACCTCCTCTATTACACGACCCCGAACGTGAAGCTGCGCGGCTTCAAGTGGGTGACGCCGGGGTCGATCCTCGCGATCGTGGTCTGGGCGATCGCCTCGGCGCTGTTCGCCCTCTACGTCGCCAACTTCGGCTCCTACGACAAGACCTATGGCACCCTCGGCGGCCTCGTCGTGCTGCTGCTCTGGTTCTGGATCACCAACCTGGCGATCCTCTTCGGTCACCAGATGAACGCCGAGCGGGAGCGCAGCGCCGAGATCGGCGAAGGCATCCCGCGGGCCGAGAAGGAGATCCAGCTCGAGCCACGCGACGATCCCAAGGATCAGAAGACCACCTAGTCAAAGCGGGAGAGAGGAGAGGCAATGAAGTTCATCTTCGCCCCGATCAGCATCGTCCTCGGCCTGATCGCCGGGTTAATCGGCAAGAAGATCTTCGAACAGGTCTGGGGCCTGATCGACGACGTCGAGCCGCCGAAGCCGGAGCACCGCGAGTTCTCCTGGCCGAAACTGATCGCGGCGCTGATCGTCGAGGGGGCGATCTTCCGCCTCGTCAAAGGCCTGGTCGATCACGGCACCCGCACCTCGTTCGCGAAATTGACCGGCAGCTGGCCGGGCGAGGAGCGTCCGGAAAGGGAGTAGATCCCCCTTCCCTGGGTAGGTAGTGGATTGCACCAGTCGTTCAATGCAAACCACGAACGGAGGAGCAGATGAACGCCAGGGCAGATAGAGGAGACAGAGGAGGCATCGGTGGGATCTCTTTAGGGGGAATCCTCGTGATCATCGGGATCTTGGTGGCGCTCTTCTGGAGCCTCGTGCTGGGAATCATCATCATCCTGATCGGGCTGATCGCCTTCGGCGGCTTCGCTCGCGGGAAGTGGTACTGACGGCATAGCCGAAAGCTCGCATCCGGAGCGCGCGGACCGGTAAGGTCCGCGCCTTGCCGGGTGCGCCATCGCGAACTGCTCGCATTGCCTGGATCGCCAGCGCGATCCTCGCTGTCTTCGTCGTCTGGGTGGCGCTCGGCGGCGCCAACAGCGGTCTTGCCTTCTTCTACTCGGTGCCGGTGGGGCTCGCCGCCTGGTGGTTCGGCCGGCGGGCAGCGCTGGCGCTGGCCCTGCTCTGCGTCGCTCTCTTCGCGCTCGGCCACGCGATCCACCCGATCCCGGAATTCGGCCTGGCGCTGCTGATCAGGGCCGCCTTCCTCCTCGCCGTCGCGGTGGTCGTCTCCCTGGTCGCCGAGCGGCTGCGCGCGCTCGAGCACTCGGCCGAGGAACTGGAGGCGATCCGGGCGGCGCTGGCGCCGGCCGACCTGCCGGAACTGCCGGGGGTGGACGCGGGGGCGGCCTTCGTCCCCTCCGAACTCGGGGTCTCCGGCGACTTCTACCTGCTGACCAACGGTCCCGACGGCTCGGCGCTGGCGATCGTCGGCGACGTCGTCGGGCACGGGCCCGCCGCGGCGCAGCTCGCCACCTTCATCCGCGCTCGCATCGCCGCCCTCGCCGCCAGCACCAGCGACCCGGCGGAGCTGCTGACGATGACCAACGCGGCCCTGGCGGAACGCCCCGGGCGCAAGAGCGAGCTGGTCAGCGCGGTCTGCGTCCGCCTCCACCCCGAGGAGGGAACCGTCTGCTGGGCGCGGGCCGGCCACCCGCCGCCGCTGCGGCTGCCGCATCTGGACGAGCTGCCCGCCGACGGCTCGACCTTCCTCCTCGGCGCCGAGGAGAAGCTGGAGCTGGAGAACACCGAGAGCTCGATCGAGGGCAGCGAGGGGCTGCTCGTCTACACCGACGGCGCCACGGACGTGCGCAAGGGCCGGGAGATGCTGGGGCTGGAGGGGCTGGCGTCCTTCCTCGCGCCCCTCTCCGGGCTGGCGGCGCGGGCGATGGTGGGTGAGGTCGAACGCTCGATCCTCGCCTGGGCCGACCGCCCGATCCGCGACGATCTCTGCCTGGTGGTGTTGAAGCCCAAGCGCGGGTGACAGCGACGCGCGGTGCCATTTGGCACCTCGGAAATCAGTCATACGCAGGTGATTGACCGACGGCCGTCCAGGCGTCACAAAGGTACCGTGTGTTTTCTCCTGACCCTCGAGACGCTGTTCTTCGGATTCGCGTCTCGGGGGTTTCCTCTTTTCCGGCGCGGGGCGTTAGCGTCGGGGAATGGCGTCTGAGCGCAAGCCGGTCTTCGCGGTCACCAACCGGATCCCCGGCTCCGCGGTGGAGCTGCTGCGGGAAGCGGGGGAGGTGCGGCTGGACGAGCGGGAGACGGCGATCCCGCGGGCGGATCTGCTGGCGCTGGTGGCGGGGGCCGACGCCGTGCTGACCCTGCTGCGCGACCGGGTCGACGCGGAGCTGCTCGATGCCGCCGGGCCGCAGCTGCGCTGCGTCGCCAACGTCGCCGTCGGCTACGACAACGTCGACCTCGCGGCGGCGCGGGAGCGGGGCGTCGCCGTCACCAACACGCCGGAGGTGCTCGATGACGCCACCGCCGACCTGACGATCGGGCTGCTGCTGGCGGCGACCCGCCGGATCGCCGAGGGCGACCGGCTGGTCCGCTCCGGCCGGCCCTGGAGCTGGGGGATGGGGTTCATGCTCGGCAGCTCGCTGCGGGGGAAGCTGCTGGGGATCGTCGGCCTCGGCGGGATCGGCCGGCGGGTGGCGGAGCGGGCGCGGGCCTTCGGGATGGAGGTCGCCTACCACTCGCGCCACCCGGCGCCGGCGGAGGTGGAGGCGGCGCTCGGGGCCGAGCGGATGCCGCTGCAGCGGCTGCTGGCCGAGGCCGACGTGGTCAGCCTCCACTGCCCGCTGACCCCGGAGACGCGCCACCTGATCGGGGCGGCGGAGCTGGCGGCGATGAAGCCGAGCGCGGTGCTGGTCAACGCGGCGCGCGGCCCGGTCGTCGACGAGCGGGCGCTGGCCGAGGCGCTGGCGAGCGGTCAGATCGCCGCCGCCGGCCTCGACGTCTACGAGCGCGAGCCGCAGGTGGAGCCGGGGCTGCTCGAGCTCGACAACGTGGTGCTGGCCCCGCACCTCGGCTCGGCCACGGTCGAGACCCGCGCGGCGATGGCCGAGCTGGCGGCCCGCAACGCGATCTCCGTACTGCGCGGCCAAGGGCCGCTGACGCCGGTCACCTAGCCACTTCGTAAGAGGGTGTGGTTGAGCTTTGGCCTCCATAGAGGGGCAAAGCTCAACCACACCCCGTCACAATGGCTTTGTGAAGACGATTCGGCACCGGATCGCGGGGGAGGAGACGGGCGGCTCCTCCTCGCGGACGGGCGTGGTTTGGGACCCCGCCACCGGCGAGCAGCAGGCCGAGGTGGCGCTGGCCGAGCCGGCCGACGTCGACGCCGCGGTGGGGGCGGCGCGGGAGGCCTTCGCGGAGTGGTCGCAGGCCTCGCTCAGCCGCCGCGCCAAGGTCATGTTCGCCTTCCGCGAGCTGCTGAACGCGAACGTCGAGGCGCTGGCGCGGATCGTCTCCTCCGAGCACGGCAAGGTGCTGGAGGACGCGAAGGGGGAGGTCTCGCGCGGGCTCGAGGTGGTCGAGTTCGCCTGCGGCATCCCGCAGCTGCTGAAGGGCGAGTACTCCGACCAGGTCTCCGCGACCGTCGACGCCTATTCGTTCCGCCAGCCGCTCGGGGTCTGCGCCGGGATCACCCCGTTCAACTTCCCGGCGATGGTGCCGATGTGGATGCACCCGGTCGCGATCGCCTGCGGCAACACGTTTGTGCTGAAGCCCTCCGAGCGCGACCCTTCGACCTCCAACCTGGTCGCCGAGCTCTACGCCGAGGCGGGGCTGCCGGCCGGCGTCTTCAACGTCGTCCACGGCGACAAGGTCGCGGTCGACGCGCTGCTCGACCACCCCGACGTGGCCGCGGTCTCCTTCGTCGGCTCGACCCCGATCGCCTCCTACGTCCACGCCCGCGCCACCGAGAAGCGCAAGCGGGTGCAGGCGCTGGGCGGGGCGAAGAACCACGCGGTGGTGATGCCGGGCGCCGACCTCGACTACGCCGCCGACCAGCTCGCCGCCGCCGGCTTCGGCTCGGCCGGGCAGCGCTGCATGGCGATCTCGGTCGCGGTCGCGGTGGGGGAGTCCGGCGACGCGCTGGTCGACGAGGTGGCGCGGCGGGCGCGGGAGATCAAGGTCGGGCCGGGGCTCGACCCCGGCTCGGAGATGGGTCCGGTGGTGACCCCGCAGGCGCGCGAGCGGGTCGTCGACTACATCGGCCAGGGCGCCTCCGCCGGCGCCCGGGTGACCGTCGACGGCCGCGAGCTGGAGGTCGACGGCGGCGGCTTCTGGGTCGGGCCGACGCTGATCGACCGGGTCGAGCCGGAGATGTCGGTCTACCGCGACGAGATCTTCGGCCCGGTCCTCTCGGTCGTCCGCAGCGGCAGCCTCGAGGAGGCGATCGAGCTGATCAACCGCAACCCCTACGCCAACGGCGCCGCCGTCTTCACCGGCTCCGGCTACGAGGCGCGCCGCTTCCAGCGCGAGGTCGAAGTCGGGATGATCGGGATCAACGTCCCGATCCCGGTGCCGATGGCCTTCTACTCCTTCGGCGGCTGGAAGGACTCCCTCTTCGGCGACCACCACATCCACGGCCCCGAGGGCGTCCGCTTCTACACCCGCGGCAAGGCGATCACCGCCCGCTGGCCCGAGGGCAACGCCGCCTTCGGCGGCATGCACTTCCCGACCTCGAACTGAAGTCAGCCGGCCTTAGGCCGTCTGCCCCACCGCCAGGGCGAGGCGGCGGTGGATCTCCTGGGCCTGCTCGGCAGACATCGTCGGCCGCCGCCGGGAGAAGAACCAGGCGAGCATCCGGGCCGGGAGGATGGTCACTCCTCGTTGCCTGTAGGGAACCTTGCCGACCAGGTAGGCCTGGCTGAAGACGAGCAGGGACTGCACCTTCATCCCCGTGATCGTTTCCAGCGTCTTCTTCTCGGCGTACGCCTGGGAGATCATCTTCGGGTCGAGACGATCGACCGGGATCCGGCCCGCCCGGCTCTTGGTCTCGACGGTGAAGAGGCCGCCCGGACCGACGACGACGTGGTCGATGTTGCCGCGGCCGAAGGAGACATCGTGGATCACGCACCAGCCGTCGGCGGAGAGTTCCTCGAGAACCCTCCCGACGACCTCCTCGCCTTCGGCTCCCTGGGACCAGCTCTCGAAGTCGCGTTTGAACGATCCGCCCAAGAGCTTCAGCCACCCCAGGCGCTTCGCTTTCGCTCGCGCGTGCTGTCCGGCGGCCCGGCGGGTTTCGATCTCGGCGCTCACTTGCGCATGTTCGGCGCGCCTTGCGGGGAGGATGAGCGAAGCAAGCGGATGTTCGGTCTGCTGGAGTTGCGGAAATGGAGCTGCTGAACACCAAGCCCCTGCACGAGGGCAAGCACGTCGACTTCGTCGCCAAGCGCTACCGGCACGAGGACGGCAGCGAGGTCGAGCGGGAGATCGTCGAGCACCCGGGGTCGGTGGCGGTGCTGGCCTGGGACGAGGAGTTCGCCTATTTGGTCGCGCAGCCGCGGGAGGCGGTCGAGGAGGAACGGCTGCTGGAGATCCCGGCGGGGACCCTGGACGTCGAGGGGGAGAGCGAGCTGGAGTGCGCGCGGCGGGAGCTGGCCGAGGAGGCGGAGCTGCAGGCCGAGGAGTGGAGCCTGCTGCACGTCATCTATCCCAGCCCCGGCTTCCTCACCGAGAAGGTGACGATCTTCGAGGCGACCGGGCTCTCGCCCGCCGCGGGGGAGCGCGACGAGGACGAGGAGATCGAGATCGTCCGCCTGCCGCTGGCCGAGATCGAGGCGGCGCTGCCGGAGATCCGGGACGCGACGACCGTGATCGCCCTGCAGCGACTGCAGCAGAAGCTCTAGCCGCTCAGTCTTCGAACGCCTCGCGGCGGAAGCGCCAGCGCCCGTCGACGAAGCCGTCGTAGCGGTTGGGGTGTTCGTAGCGCTCCTGGCTGCCGGGCGCGGTCGGGGGCGAGCCCGAGTCGCAGTAGTAGGTGAGGAAGCAGTGGCGCTCGCCCCAGGGCCCGTCGTAGGCGTTCCACAGCGCCGGCTCTTCGCCGCCGGCGCGGGTGGGGAGCATCTGCAGGCAGCTCGAGCGACCGCAGGCTTCGGTCTGGTTGCCGACCCAGCCGAAGTCCCCGCGGTGGGGCGCCTCGCCGAGGTCGGGGTGCGTCACCTGCTGGCAGCCCCGGCACGGCAGCGGGTAGGTGGCGTGGGTGCCGGCGGCGACGAAGGCCAGTGGCCGCCCGCCGGCGTCGTCGATCCCGGCGATCAGCTGCCGCACCTTGGCGTCCCCTTCCCAGCGCTCGCGGAGCTGAGTCCAGCCGTACTTGACGACGCTGGCGTGCTGGGCGTAGTGGACCGCCCGCACCCGCGGTTCGGCTTCGCTGCGGTCGACGACGACCGTGATCCCCTCCCAGTCGGACTGGTGGTTCTGGCAGGTGACGCCGGGGATCACGAAGCCGGCCCCGCAGAGGGCGCCGCCGCCGACCCCGACCGGGTTGTCCGGCAGGTACCACCAGTAGTCGAGGTAGAGCAGTTCCCTGCCGTCCCGGGTCAGCGGCACCGGATGGACGTAGATCGTGCTGCCGGCGCCGGGGGGCGGTACTTCGGTTTCCGGTTCCGGCGCCGCCAGCGCTGTCTCCGCCAAGTGCCGCAGCTCCCGCGGGCTCTTGGTCCGCAGCTGCATGTGGGTGCCGCCGTTTTCCAGTTCGGAGGCGCGCTTCAGCGGTTCGTCCCCGCACTCGGTCTCGGCCACGCCCTGGTCGCGGCAGAGCGTGACCCGGCCTTCGGCGAAGAGGGCGTTGACCGAGTGCGGCCAGGGCACCGGCTCGGCACGATCGAAGAGGAGGATCGGCCGGTGGGCCATCGCCAGCGCGAAGTCGGCCTGGGCGGTCGGCGCTTCGACCGCCAGCCGCACCGCCGCGTCGGCCACCGTCTGGCTGCCGAGGGCCTGGATCGAGGCGGCGCGGCCGGGGGTGACGAATTCCCTCCAGCGCTCCAGCCGTTCCCGCTTGGTGGTCTGGAGCAGGGCGAAGGTCGGCGTGCCGGCGGGCACCGCGCTCACGGCCACCCGCTGCCAGCGGGCGACCTCGTCCGCCGCGCCCTCCAGTTCGGGAACGCCGGCCGGGTCTTCGTTCACCGGCGGGCTGCCGTCGGCGAGGAGCAGGAGCACGGAGTCGGCTTCCGGGCGGCGGACGGGGGGATCGGCGACCGGCGGCGCGGCGTCCCCCTGGGCCACCAGCCGCAGCGCCTCGTCGGCGTCGGCGCCGTCGACCAGGGTCCAGCGGACACCGTCGCCGCGGGCGTAGCCGACCGAGTAGTGGACGTCGAATTCGGCCAGGGTCGGGGTGGGCGGCAGTTGCGGAGGCGGCGCGTGTCGGCGGCCGTCGCCGACGATGAGGACGTCGAGCTCGGAGGCGACCCGTTCGGAGGTGGGGACCGTCGACTGGCTGGACCGCAGCTTGCCGACCACGTAGGGGGCGACGAGGATCAGGCCGACCGCCAGCACCGCGGCGCCGATGATCGCGAGGCGGGTCGAGACCTCGCAGCGGTTCAGGTACCAGAAGGCGGCGAGGCCGAAGACCACGACGGCGAGGATCAGGCCGAGGAGGATCGGCAGCCGGTCGATCCCGATCGCGTTGGTGAAGACGTTGACCCCGGCGAGGACGAGCGCCGCCACCAGGGTCGCGCCGAGCGCGCGCAGCACGAACAGGTCCAGCCGCGGCCAGCTGCTCGGCCACATCAGCAGCACCACCACCGCGACCACGGCCGCGGCGACCAGGGGGTTGAGCGCGTCCCCGACGCCGAGCAGGCCGAGCACCAGGGCGACGACGATCGTCCCGGCGGCGACGGCTTTCCAGGGGACGGACATGCGGCGGCACCCTACCCTCGATTGAGTACTAGGGCGTTTTCATGTTTAGTGCCCGCGATGACGATTCGCAGGCACTGGTGGGTGGTTCTGCTGGCGGCGGCCGCGATCGCCGGCCTGGTCGCGCTGGGGCTGGCGCTGTGGGGGGAGCCCTCCGAGTCGGCCCCGCTGGACCCGAACCCCGATTCCTCCTTCCGGATCGTCGCCCTCGGCGACTCCTACATCTCCGGCGAGGGCGCGCGGCGCTACTTCCCCGGCACCGACGAACCGGGCGGGGCGCGCAACATGTGCCACCGGGCGAAGACGGCCCATCCGTACCTGCTGGCGCAGCAGCTCGAGGCCTCGCTCGTCTTCGTCGCCTGCTCGGGGGCGAGGATGCAGGACGTGACCGGGGTGGACGCGGCCGGGGAGCCGGTCTCCGGCCAGTACCCGCGCAGCGGCGAGGAGGTCTACGGAGCGCTGCCGCAGGTCACGGTCCTGCGCGAGGTCGAGGAACCCGACGCGGTCCTGATCAGCATCGGCGGCAACGACGCCGGCTTCGCCGAAATCGGCAAGGAGTGCGCGATTCCGGCCCGCGCCGACTG
Organism: Solirubrobacterales bacterium; assembly: GCA_035765335.1. Taxonomy (GTDB): domain Bacteria; phylum Actinomycetota; class Thermoleophilia; order Solirubrobacterales; family 70-9; genus VAYN01. The sequence continues at coordinate 13,775 of DASTXV010000067.1, read as the reverse complement.
CCGGCGCCAGGCGCAGCGCTGGCTGGAGCGGCTCGACGCCGAGGTCTACCCGGCGCTGGTGCGGACCTACTCGGCGGTGCGGGAGGCGGCGCCCGGCGCGGCGGTCTTCGCGCTGACCTATCCCAACCCGATCGGCCCCAGGTTCTGCGACGACCTCGTCGGCTTGAACCCGGCCGAGATGGACTTCATCCGCGAGGTCTTCGTCGGCAGGCTGAACGAGATCGTCGCCACCGCGGCCGCAGCGGCCGGCATCCGCTCGATCGACCTCACCGCGGCGCTGGTCGGCCACCGCTTCTGCGAGGTGCCGCTGGGCAAGACGGCGATCAACTTCGTCCAGATTTCGCGGACCCAGGGGGCGGCGATCAACGTGGCCCACCTCGGCGGCCTCGCCAACGGGTCCCTGCACCCCAACCCGCTCGGGCACGAACTGCTGGCGACGGTGGTCCGCGGCAAGCTCGAAGAGCTGCAGGCGAGCTCCCTGCCGCCCGCCCCGAGTCCGGACCCGGCGAAGCGGCCGCCGCCGTTCGTGCCGGCGGAGCTCGGGCTGCCGGGAGCGCCGCGCCCCTTCCCGCCCAACACCGATTGCGACGGCTCCGAGCTCGCCGCCGTCAGCCCGATGTCGGCCCGGGCCGACCAGCGCGCGGTGCAGCTGACCGGGGTGCGGCCCGGCTCGACCGTCTGCTTCCGCACCTACCGGGCCGAGTGGAAGTCGAAGCGGGTCGGCGCCGACGGCGAGGTCGAGGTGCCGATCGACGTCAGCCGGGTCGGGGTGGCGAGCATCAACGAGATCCTGGTCGAGGGCGAGGGTGGGAGCTGGAAGGCGATCGTCGTCTCCCGCTTCAGCCTCCCCGGCGGCGGGTAGTCAGGGCGGGTGTTCCTTTTCTTCTCCAACAACCTCGGCTGCGCCGGCTCGCTGCTGGTATCGGCCGTGGTGACGCTGGTCCTGCTGCTGCTCTTCGGCGTGATCGAACTCGGGTAGCGCAATTCAGCGACGGGGGCGGCGGCGCACCGGACGCTCGCGGTTGGCGAGGGTGAGGCTGGCTAGGAATCGCATGATCGGCCTCCTCTGTAACTAGCTAAATAAAGTTGCCGGTGTCTTCAACACTAGCTAGAATAGATAGACGGTGTCAACCACGCTTAACAAAGCGGATGTCGAACCCGAGGCCGACTTCCTGGTCGAGTTCGTCAACACCCGGGACCTTGAGCAGGGGACCGACGCGATCGCCGATCCCGGGCAGCTGGAGGCTTGGATCGCCGAGCAGACCGGCGACTACATCGGCACCCCCGAGGCCGACGCCCAGGCACGGGTCCTGGCCCTGCGGGAATCCCTGCGGGCGCTGCTGCGGGCCAACAACGGCGGCGAGCTCGACGAGAACGACCTGCTGCCGCTGCGGGAAGCCGCCGAGCGCAGCCGCTACCGCACCGCCTTCTCCCCCGAGGGCGAACTCAGCCTCGCCCCCGCCCGCTCCGACCTCCCCGGCTTCGAAGCCCGCCTCCTCCTCGCCCTCGAGCGCGTCCAGGCCCTCGGCGCCTGGCCCCGCCTCAAGGCCTGCACCGACGACGGCTGCCAGTGGGCCTTCTTCGACACCACCCGCAACCGCTCCCGCACCTGGTGCTCGATGGAGGAGTGCGGCAACCGCGAGAAGACGCGGCGGTATCGGGCTAGGCGTGGCAAGAGACCCAGCCGAGGGCGATAACGAGCTAGCCAGCGGATACGAGCATGGAGCGCACGTAGGCCGCGGTCACCCGATTCGCGACCTCCTCGGGGTCCTCGTGCTCCCACGCACGCAAGACCGACCAGCCCGCCGCCGACAACGCGGCGTCAACCAGGCGGTCGCGCTCTACGTTCCTGGCCAGCTTCGGCCGCCAGTAGCGCGGGTTCGCCTTGGGGGAGGTTCCGTGCTGTGGGCAGCAGTGCCAGAAGCATCCGTCGATGAAGACTGCGAGGCGTGCCCGAGTGAAGACGATGTCCGGTCGCACCGTCCGCGCCTCCGTCCTTATCGGCAGGTCGACCCGAAAGCGCATGCCACTGCGGTGAAGGGCTCTCCTCAGAGCCAGCTCCGGCCTGCTGTCCCGTCGTCGATTGCGGCGCATCCTCGCCGAGACTCCGGAGCTGGTGGGATGGGGATAGGGAAGAGCACTCATGCGGGATGTGAAGCGCATTCTCGTCCGCGGGTGCCGCGACAATGCTGGCGTGCCCGCGCCCAAGTACACCGTTGCCTCACTTTACGCTGGCGCGGGAGGCCTCGACCAGGGCTTCTCCTCTGCCGGCTTCAAGCTCCTGTGGGCAATCGACGCGGACCCTCATGCGGTCAGCACCTACAGGGAGAACCTCGGAGACCACATCGTTCACGGCTCCCTCCCCGAGGACGCCCCTCCCGCCGACCTTCGACCGGATCTCGTCATCGGCGGCCCTCCGTGTCAAGGGTTCTCCGTGATTGGCCGGATGGATCCTGATGACCCCCGCTCGCGGCACGTCCACCACTTCCTCGACATGGTCGAGAGGCTCGAGCCCCGCGCCTTCTGCATGGAGAACGTCAAGGCGCTGGCGATCAACCCGCGATGGAGCCAAGTGCGCAAGCGGCTGATGCGACGGGCTCGGGAATTGGAGTACCAGGTGGAGCTGATGGTCCTCAATGCCGCGGACTATGGAGTCCCTCAAGCGCGGGAGCGGATGTTCCTGGTCGGCGTACGCGGAGGCAGCGTTCTGTGCCCGGTCCCGAGGACCAAGGGGGCTCCGGTCACGGTGCGTGAGGCACTCTCAGAGCTGCCGCCGGTCGGCGAGGAGGGCAACTGCACCCTCTCAACCGCCAAGGTAGTGCCAGCCGCCAAGCCCGTAATGCGGCCCAGCGCCCATCACGGGAGCCTGCTGTTCAATGGCTCTGGCCGGCCACTTGCGCTTGATGCGCCGGCCAAGACCCTTCCTGCCTCGATGGGGGGGAATGCCACGCCGATCATTGATCAGGACGAGCTGGCCAAGGGCGCGGAGCCATGGGTTGCCGAGTATCACCAGGGGCTTCTGGAGGGAAGGAAGCCGCGCAAGCGCGCGCCGAAGCGAATGCGCCGAATCACCGTCGAGGAGGCAGCTGCCCTGCAGAAGTTCCCCCGCGGGTGGAAGTGGATGGGCCCGCGAGGAGGGAGGTACCGGCAGGTCGGCAACGCCGTGCCCCCCTTGCTGGCGGAGCACGTGGCGATCGCACTCCGGCACGCCTTGGAGGAGGTCGATCGTCTGCGTGCGACAGTACCTTCCGCCGATGGCCATTCCCATCCCCTCGGAGGAGGCGATCAGGCAGCTCGAGAAGGCCTCTCGACTCGCGCGTAACCCCGACCATGTGGTCAGCAGGCTCTGGCTCGACCGGATCGCGGAGCTGGAAGCGTGGAAGGGCAACAAGCTGGCGCTGACCGCGTTTGCCACCGCGATCCTGGCGAAGGCCACCGAGCCGCGGGTCGATGCGCTCTCGCTGATCGACCGCACCGGCGACCCCAACAGCTACAACGCCAGGACGTTTGCTCGCGAAGTGCTCGTTCCCTCCGCGCGCAGGCTGGGCTTCCTGCTCGGAACCAACGGGCCTGATCCGTTGGCTGGCAGTCCTTGGTTCGGGCCGGAGCGGATCGACGAAATCGACAAGTGGCGACCCAGCGCGAAGGCGCACGCGGACAACCTCGTCGGGTGGCTCGCCGCTATCACCCAGCAGGACGCCCGAGATGCCTTGGTGGCCTTCATACTTCGGCGAAGCGAAGTGCTCCAGATTCAGCTGGAGAAGCGCAAGGAAGCGCTGGTCACCTCCGAGGCTTCCGTTACCTTGATCGAGCTGGCAGCGGCGGTGGACCGCTTCATCGGACGCAATCCGGAAGAGGGACGGCGAGGCGCGGCTGCTGCTGCAGCTGCCTTCTCCGCCGTGGGGGCGCAGGTCGTCGCCCGTCCTGTGAACGACCCCGGGCAGATCGACGTGGACGTCCTCGACGAGAAGGGGCTTCTCCTCATCGGGATCGAGGTAAAGCAAAAGCCCGCAACCGAGCAAGATGCTGTCGACATTGCGGCTGGGGCGCATGCTCAAGGAGCTGCTCGAGCCATCCTCTGCGCCTTCGGCCAGGATTCCGGCCCGCTGGCCGACCATCGGCTGATCGAGGAGGCGGAGGAGGAATATGGCGTCCTCCTGTACGTGGCCTACTCCGTGGGAGAGTTGATCCGCCTCGCGGCTCTTTGCACCGGCGTCTATCCACCAGCGATCCTGCAGGGCTACCAAGGGGCCTTCTCGGAGCATCTGGAGGCATTGGGCTGCTCTCAGGAGGCGCTCGACCAGTGGAAGGGATTGATTGAGCGCTGGGCTCGGCGGGCCGCGTCCGGCCAGGGGGCGGGCTCGGAAGCCAGCCACTGAGAACTAGCCGGGGCCATGCCATGCTTGGGACCTGATGTGGGTGCAGCGCCCGATCCGACTGCCGCCGCGGCCACGCGGGTTCCATCTGGTCACCGATGAGGTGCTCGCGGCGGTTCCCGAGCTGGGCGAGCTGAAGGTCGGGCTCCTCCACCTGCTGATCCAGCACACCTCCGCCTCGCTGGCGCTGAACGAGAACGCCGCCCCGGAAGTGCGCCGCGACTTCGAGAGCTGGTTCGATCGCGCGGTCCCCGAAGGGGCGCCCTACTGGACCCACACCCTCGAGGGCGCCGACGACATGCCCGCCCACGTCAAGGCCGCCCTGCTCGGCCCCAGCCTGACCCTGCCGATCGGCGACGGCCGCCCCGCCCTCGGCACCTGGCAGGGCATCTACCTCTGCGAGCACCGCGATCACGGCGGCCCCCGCTCGCTGGTCGCGACCCTCTGGGGCGAGTCCTAGTTCGCGCAGCGCTCGCAGACGCCGCGGAGGACGACGTCGTGCTCGGCGATCTGGAAGCGGACGCGGCCGGAGACGCGGTCGATCGCGCGCTCCAGGGCGCGGTCCTCGAAGGGCTCCATGCGGCCGCAGCGGCGGCAGATCGCGTGGTGGTGATGGTGGCCGTCGGGGTTGACGCGCTCGTAGCTGGCGATTCCCCGGGCCGCCTCGAAGCGCTGCACCAGGCGCAGCTCCTCCAGCCGCTCCAGCGCCCGGTAGACGCTGGCGCGGCCGACCGAGACCTCGTTGCGGCGCAGCTCCTCCTCCAGCTCGAGGGCGGTGACCGCGCAGTCGTGGCGGGCGAGCGCTTCGACCACCGCGGTGCGGGCGCCGCCGCGGCGGTGGCCGGCCGCTTCGAGCATCTCCAGGGCGTGCTCCTGCCAGTTCGTGTCCCTCGCGGCCGCCATCAGCCGATCGTAGCCTCCGCGGTTGGGCGCCTCGCGGGGCGCCAGCGGGCGAGCCGGCCGAGCGGCAGGCAGAGGAAGTAAGCGCCGACGATCGCCAGCGCCACCGAGGCGCCGCCGGCGGTGCCGGCGTAATAGGAGAGGTAGAGGCCCCCGACCCCGGCGAGGACGGCGATCGCGACGGCGAGCCCGATCATCGTCCCGGCCCGGTCGCTGAGCTGTCGCGCGGCCGCCGCCGGCCCGACGAAGAGGGCGACGACGAGCAGGTTGCCGAGACCCTGGACGGCGACGACGATCGCCGCCCCGAGGAGGACCAGCAGGACGGCTTCGACGGCGCCCGGCGCGGCGCCGAGGGCGCGGGCGGCGCCGCGGTCGAAGCCGGTCGCCAGCAGCCGCCCGTGCAGGGCCAGCAGGCTGGCGAGGACGAGCCCCGCCAGCACCGCGGCCGAGACCAGGTCGCCGTCGCTGGGGCCGAGGACGTCGCCGAAGAGGAGCTCCCCGATCCCCGGGGGCGAGTCGGGCGAGAGCGCCAGCAGCACCCCGAGCCCGAACATCGTCGTCACCACGACCCCGATCGCGACCTCGCGGCTGACCCCCGGAACCCGGGCGGCGAGGACGATCGCCAGCGCCGCGAGGAGCACCGCCGGGACCCCGCCGAGGATCAGCGGCGCCCCGGCGAGGGCGGCGACGACCAGGCCCGGGAAGATCGAGTGGGCCAGCGACTCGGCCGCGTAGGAGAGCCGGTAGAGCACGACCCAGCAGCCGAGGGCGCCGCCGGCGACCCCGAGCAGGACCACCTCCAGCAGCGCCCGGCGCATGAACTCGTCTTGCAGCGGCTCGAGCATCAGTGGTGGTGATGGTGGGGAGGGAGGATCGCGCGGCCGCCGTCGCCGGGCAGCTCGACGATCGCGCCGCCGTAGGTCGCTTCCAGCACCGCGAGGTCGAGCACCTCGTCCGGCGGCCCGACCGCGATCTGGGCGCGGTTGAGGCAGAGGACGCTGTCCCAGCGCCGCGCCTGCTCGAGGTCGTGGGTGGCGATCATCACCCCGCGCCCCTCGGCGGCGAGCGCCTCGATCAGCGCTTCCAGCCCTTCCGAGCTGGGCCGGTCGAGGCCGGAGAAGGGCTCGTCGAGGAGCAGCACGCGGGCGTCCTGGACGAGGCTGCGGGCGATCAGCACCCGCTGGCGCTGGCCGCCGGAGAGCTTGCCGAAGGTGGCGCCGGCGAGGTCGGCGAGCCCGACGCGGCCCAGCGCCCCCCGCGCCTCCTCGCGCTCGCGCCGCCCCGGCCGCCGCCACCAGGGCAGCCGCGAGAGCGCCCCCATCGCCGCCACGTCGAGGGCGGAGACGGGGTAGTCGAGCTGCGAGCGCTCGGTCTGGGGGACGGTGGCGCAGCGGGCGCCGACCCGCAGCGTCCCCGCCAGCGGCGGCAGCTCGCCGAGCAGTCCTCTCATCAGGGTCGTCTTGCCGCCGCCGTTCGGTCCCAGCAGCGCCATCCGCTCGCCCGCGCGCAGGCGGAAGCCGACGCCGGAGATCGCCGCCGTGCCGTCGTAGCCGACGGCGAGCCCCTCGGCCTCGATCAGGGGCTCGGCTTGCATCCGCGCTTCCCTGCGGTGAGGCCGCGGACGACGGCGTCCGCGTTCGCCTCCTCCATTCCCAGGTAGGTCTCGCCGCTCGACCCCTCCGGCCCGAGCGTGTCGCCGTAGAGCGTGTACTCGGCCGAGACGCCGGTCTGGCGGGCGATCGCTTCGGCCGCGGCGGCGCTGAGCGAGCTCTCGGGGAAGATCGCCTTCACGTTCTCGGCCTCGATCGTCTGCGCCAGCTCGCTGAGGTCCTTGGCCGAGGCCTGCGCCTGGGTCGTCGTCGCCGGGATCACCGCGCCGACCACCTCGAGCCCGTAGCGGTTGGCGAAGTAGCCGAAGGCGTCGTGGTCGGTGACCAGCTTGCGCTGCGCCGGCGGGATCGAGTCGATGCAGGCGGCGATGCCGGCGTCGAGCGCCCGCAGCTCGGCCAGGTAGGCGTCGGCGTTGCGGGCGAACCGGGCTTTGCGGGAGGGATCGGCCTCCGCCAGCGCTCTCTCGATCCCCGCCACCGCCGCCTCGGCGTTGCGGGGGTCGTGCCACCAGTGGGGGTCGTCGCCGAGGTCGATCGGGGCGAGCGCGCCGAGGTCGACGAGCTCGGCCTCGCTGCCGCTGTCGGCGAGCAGCTCCTCGGACCACTCGTCGAGGCCGCGGCCGCTGACGAAGACGAGCTCGGCGTTCGCCGCCGCCTCGACGTCGGAGGGCCGCGGTTCGTAGTCGTGGGGGTCGCTGTTGGGCTGCAGGATCTGCTCGACTGCGACCGCTTCGCCGCCGACCGCGCGGACGAAGTCGGCCGCCTGGGTCGTCGTCGCCACCACCTCGAGCTTGCCTTCGTCGTTGCCGGAGCTGCCGCAGCCGGCGAGCAGGGCGAGCGCCGCCAGCGCCGCGGCGGCGAGCGCCGGGCGGGGGAGGGAGCGCAGCGCGCGGGCGCCGGCGACGAGGGCGAAGACGGCGCCGGCGACGCAGGCGATCGTCGCCCCGGGCGGAGCGTCGGTTTCGACCGAGAGCCAAAGCCCCACCGTCCCCTCCAGCGCGACCAGGGCGACGCTGAGCAACTGCCAGGTGAGCAGCCGCTCGGTGAGCAGGCGCGCCGTCACCGCCGGGACGAGGAAGAGGGCGGCGACGAGCAGCGCCCCGACCACGGTCAGCGCCGCCACCGTCGCCAGGGCGACGAGGCCGATCAGGATCGCGTCGAAGAGCCGCTGGCCGGGCTCGGCCGACCCCGGGTCGAAGCCGCTGCGCAGCCAGTGCTGGCCGATCAGGACGTTCGCGAGCAGCGCCGCGGCCGCCGCGCCGCCGGCGAGCGCGAGGTCGCCGCCGTCGACCAGCAGCAGGCTGCCGAAGAGCAGGGTCTCGACGCTGGCGCCGGAGTCGAAGACGTCGCTGGCGAGGATCACCCCGGAGGCGAGGCAGCCGACCAGGACCAGCGCCACCACCGCGTCCTGCCCGGTCCGCCGCCCGCGCAGGGCGGTGGTGCCGGCGGCGAAGGCGAGGGCGGCGCCGAAGGCCCCGAGCGGCGTCGCGAACCCCAGCCCCTCGGCCAGCACCAGGCCCGGGAAGGAGGCGGTGCCGACCGCGTGCGAGAAGAAGGCGAGCCCGCGCATCACGATCCAGGTCCCGAGCAGCCCGGCCGGGACGGCGAGGATCAGGACCTCGACGAGGCCGCGCTGGACGAAGGGAAGGTCGAAGGCCTCGAACACGGGCCTGAGAGCTTAATGAGAATGAATCTAATTTGCAGCGGCACCGATGCGGGAGACCGAAGGCTTCTCCTCGTCGGCGCCGCGCTCGCGCTGGGGCTTGGTCCGCTCGCAGATCGACTCGTATTTCTCCAGCAGCGCTTCCAGCTTCACCAGCGTCAGCGGCGCGGCCTGGCGCTCGAGCGGTTCCTGGTGGGCGCCGCCGGAGAGCTCCTTGACCGCGGCGTCGATCTCCTCGGCCAGCTCCGGCGTCCACCTGACGTCGTGCAGTTTGCGGACCCGGATGTGACGCGCCTGGCGCTCGACGGTGCCGCCGAGGACGTAGACCTCGATCATCCGCTCGTAGCTCTTGCGCAGGTCGAGGACCCAGAGCTCGGCCTCGCGGGAGAAGCGCGGGTCGTTGCCCTTGAAGAGCCCGCGCAGCTCGTGGTTGAGCCGGTGGCGCAGGGCCTTCAGGCGCTCCATCGGCGACTTCGCCGCCCAGGGCAGGTCCGGGTCGACGACGCCGACCGCGTGGTAGGCGCGGCGCAGCGCCTGGCCGTGCAGCTCGACCCCGAGCTGCTCCGCCTTCTCCTGCAGGTAGGAGACGAAGACGAGGTCGTGGCTGAGGACGATCACCTGGCGGTGGGCGGCTTCTTCGGCGAGCCGGGTGGCGACGTGGTCGCGGCGCTGGTGGTCGAGCGAGGAGACCGGGTCGTCGAGGACGATCGCGCTCCGCTCGCTGCTGACCCGCAGCTCGGCGAGGAAGAAGGCGGTCGCGAGCGCCGTCTGCTCGCCGGTGCTCAAGACCTTCGCCACCCGCTCGCGCCCCTCGCTGCGGAGCTTGAACTGGACCGCCGGCTTGCCCTTGCTGGCCGAGGCGACCAGTTCGACCCGGTCGGCGATCGGGTCGAGTTCGGCGATCTCGACCGCCAGGGACCGCCGCAGGCTGTCGGTGATCGCCAGCTTGCTCAGCTCCCGGATCCGGTGCGAGATCGCCTGGGTCGAGAGCGCACGCCGGGCTTCCTCGCGGGCGGCGATCGCCTCGAGTCCGTCGAGGTGCGCCAGCACGCCCTCCAGCTCCGCCTCGATCTGCCGTCGGGCGCGCAGCTCGGCGAGCCGGCGCTTGACGCGGAGGCGCTCCTCCTTGTCGTGCAGGACCGCGAACCCTTCGGCTTCGGCGAGCTGGACCGCGACGTAGTCGCGCAGCGAGGCGAGGTCGAGGGTCGGGGCCAGGCTCGGCTCGGTCTGCCCGGTCGCGATCGCGAGCCGGTCGGCGAGGGCTGCGAGCGCGGCGTCCGCCGGCTTCTGCAGCTGCTCACCCGCGGTGGCGACGGCGACCTCGGCGGTGCGGGAAATCTGTTCCAGGTTCGGCAGGCCTTCGAGGCGCTCCAGCAGCAGCCGGTCCACCTGTTCAACCTGCCCGCGCAGGTCGCCGGCGACGAAGGCCTCGAACTGGTGCAGCCGCTCGTGCGCCTCGCCGCCGAGCCCCTGCTGGCAGAGCGGGCAGGTCGCCTCGCCGTCCTCGTCGGGGAAGGAGCCGCCGCCGGCTTCGACGAACCGCCGCGCCGCCTCCCACATCTCCCGCCACGCTTCGCCGCCGGTGCCCGGCTGGGGCTGGTCGGCGAAGGCCTCGGTGGCGAGCTGGTCGACCGCGGCGGAGGCGCGGGAGAGGCGGGTGCGCAGCTCGGCTATCTCCGTCAGCGCCTTCTCGTCGAGCCGCCCCCAGGCGTCCTCGAGCTCGGCGACGAGGTTCTTCACGGCCTCGCCGCGTTTCTTCGCCGCCCGCTCCAGCGCCTTGCTCTGGTCGGCGGCGATCGCCGCCTCGGCCTTCTCCAGGTCGCGCAGCTCCCGCAGCTCGTCCTCGTCGAGGCGGGCGAACTCGCTCACCTCCTGCCGCGAGGCCTCACCGGCCGCGACCCGCGCCAGCAGCGCGGCGGCGGCGGGATCCTTCACCTCGGGAAGCGCCGGCAGCCCCTCGCGCAGCTCGTCGATCTGCCGCGCCAGCTCCTCCCGCAGCTGGTCCTGCGCTTCGGCCATTTCCTTCAGCAGGCGCAGCGGTCGCGGCGTGTGCTCGATCGTGTTCGACTTGGTGATCGAGACCTCGGCGCAGCTGGCGTCGAAGGCGGTGATCGCGGAGAGGATGCGCGGCGCTTCCTCGTTCAGGTCGACCTCGACCACCTGCTCGACGCCGTCGACCGCGACGACGAACTCGGCGGTCTGGGGCGCGTCGGCCTTGCCGGGGTCGAAGACGTCGTGCAGCACCTCGCCCGGTTCCGCCGCCCGGCAGACCCGCCGGGCGAGGCGACCGTAGCCGCTCTTGCCGGCGCCGTTTTCGCCGAAGACGATGTTCAGCCCCGGCCCGAAGCGCAGCGCCTGGTCTTCGGCCAGCCGGTTGACGTTGCGCAGGTCCCGGATCTCGCGCAGTTCGACCGCGCCGTACTCGGCCTCGTCCGCCGGCAGGTCGGCCAGCTTCAGCGCCGGCAGCGACGGCGCCCCCGGCTCCTCCAGCAGCACGGCCAGCACCTCCGCCCGACCCGCCTCGTCGAGCGGACCGTCGCAGAGCTTGCGCATCAGACCGCGCTGCCAGTCGGGCAGCTCGCGCGACCAGTCGAAGATCCGCTTCTGCAGGAAGACGTCTTGCTCGGTCACCTGCAGAAGCTTCGCAGACCTTGTTAATCGCTTCCGAACGAGATTAGGATCGCTCCATGCGTCGCTGCGGTCTCCCATAGAGCCTCTGTCCTAACCGCCGTTACCATGGCTCTCATGCGCAGTACTCCCCTCTTGACTGAAGCGACGGCTTCCGAGGACTACACGGTTCACGTCCGTTTCGAGGACGGTCTGACCGCTGACGTGGATCTCTCCCACCTGCTGGCCCATGGTGGAGTCTTCGAGCCCCTGCGGGACCTCGAGTTCTTCCGTCGGCTCCGTGCCGATGACGAGGCAGGGACGATCGTTTGGCCGAACGACGCCGACATCGCGCCGGAGACCTTGTACGCGCATGCGCAGCGTCAGGCTGCCGCGACCTTGCAGTAACTGGCTCAGCCGACCTCGGCCACCGGCTCTGCCTCGGCGATCTCGACCGTGTCCGCCGGGGCGTTCTCGCGCCTGGAGAGGGCGAGGAAGGGGATGGCCAGGGCGGAGATTCCGGCGCCGATCAGGTAGGAGGGCGCGTAGCCCCAGGCGTCGGCGGCGCGGCCGAGGACGGGCTGGGTCCAGACGCCGCCGGCGGAGGACATCATCGAGTCGAAGGAGAGGATGGTGGCCCGCTGGCGCGAGGGGATGAGGCCGTTGATGTAGGCCTGGCGGATCGGCATCGTCGCCGCGAACAGCAGGCCCCAGACGACGATCACGGCGAGCACCGCCCAGAAGCTCTCGACCAGGCCGATCAGTCCCAGCGAGACGACGCTGAGCGCCGCCATCGCGATCAGCGCCGAGGTGCGGCGGCGGAAGAGGCGGCGGATCCGCGGCGCGGCGATCCCGCCGGCGATCTGAGCGCCGGCGACGATCGCCGCCACCAGGCCGGCGACCTGGTAGGCGTCCGGGTCCCCGTAGAGCTCCAGCAGGTACGGCTGCAGGGCGTAGAAGGCGTAGATGCCGACCCCGCCGATGCACAGCGCCTCGACCATCAGCCACTTCACCGCCGGCACCCGCCAGCCGTACTCGATCGAGTTGGCGCTGATCCTGCGCATCTGCGCCAGCGGTCGGTCGCCGCGCTCGGGGGTGAAGCCGACGTCCCGCATCGCCCAGAAGGCGAAGGCGAACATCGCGACCAGGACCGCGCCCCGCAGCACGAATGGGACCCCGAGGCTGGTCTGCTCGGCGATGAACCCGCCCGCCACCGAACCGGCCAGCATCCCCGCCCCGGTGACGATCTGGCCGCGCCCGAAGACCGTCTCCAGCTCGCCTTCGAACCCGGTCGCGGTGAGCGCGTCGACCAGCCAGGCCTCGACCGCGCCGGAGAAGAAGGTGAAGCCGAGCCCGAGCAGGATCGAGGCGGCCGCCCACTCCCAGAACGGCGCCCCCATCTCCCAGAGCAGTACGTAAAGCAGGGTCGAGACGGCCAGGGTCACGGTGCCGAGCAGGTAGGAGACGCGGCGGCCGATCGTGTCGGCGACGATCCCGGTCGGCACCTCGAACAGGACCATCCCGGCGGTGAAGAAGGCGTTGGCGGCGAACGCCTCCAGGTTGGACAAACCCGCGTCCAGCAGGAAGATCGTGTTGATCCCCCAGATGAGCGACGCCGCCAGGGTGTTTCCCAGCAGAAGCAGGTAGTAGGTCCGCTTGATCGTGTTCGGTGCCACAACGGGCAACGTACTTGATCGCGGAGCCGCTATGACGCGCAGCCCGCGAGCTGTACCGGAATCCCGACGACATGGACGCGGGAACCGTCCTCCGGTGAGGACATGTAGACCTCCATCCGCCCGGTGCCGCTTTCGCTTGCGCAGGAACGGTAGGGGACCGTCATGCTGTATGCGCCGTGGCATCCGTTGTTGCACAGCGCCGTGGTGAATTTCGCGCCTATCTCCTTGCCGTCGCGGTTGAGCACCCGCACACTCACCGTCGACTCGTAGACGTCGGCGATGCCGGAGACGGTGATCGGGCTGGTGACCCGCTGCCCGATCACGGGGCTGTAGACGACGATGCGCGGAAGCAGGTCGTCCATGTCGTCACGGCCGAATGGTCCGCCGATCGTCGGCGCCCCGTCGGACAGGAAGGCGACCCGCTTGACGCTGCGGAACTGCGTGAGCGTGTAGACGACCTGAGCCTGGCGGATCCTCAGGCCCGCGCCCTCCCCGTCATAGAACGAGGCCGGGAAGCTGACCGTCTCGGTACCGTCGGCGGAGATGCCTTTGATCTCGAAGCGGGTTCCCCTCGCGAAGCTGGTCCCCACACCGGCGGCGGTCTCCACTGTGGACGGTCCGGCGGCGAGCTCGGTCAGCGCGAGGTGGGAGGTGTTTTGGGTGACGGGCCGGGTTCGCGCGGTGGCGAACAGCTTGCCGTCACGCTGGAACCAGACCTGGATGGTCAGTGTCCGGCCGTCGCTGCTGCCCGATGGTGGCGCCTCCACGGGCGCGGACGAACCGGAGGGCAGATCGGACGGCAGAGCGGAAGGGTTTCCCACCCCGGTGGGCCCCGGGCCGAGAGATCCCGACTTGGCCGGCGCGCACGCGGCCATGGTAAGGATGGCGAGGACTATCAGCAGCCGTTTCATGGATACCTTCCTACGGATCTTCCCTCGCCATG
>DASTXV010000066.1:0-4976 GCA_035765335.1 Solirubrobacterales bacterium | reverse complement strand
CACCCGCCGCGCCGTCCTCGCCCGCGACTCCTGGACCTGCCAGTACTGCGGCTCGACCAAATCCGGCCTCACCGTCGACCACGTCATCCCCCGCTCCCGCGGCGGCCTCTCCGTCTGGGAGAACATCGTCGCCGCCTGCCCCCCGTGCAACCGCCGCAAGGGCAACCGCCTCCCCCGCGAGATCGAGATGCACCCCGCAACGACCCCCAAGGCCCCGCCGCCGACCGTCTTCATCCAGGTCGCCAGCCCGAAGATCCCGGCGGCCTGGGAGCAGTACCTGCCGGCGGCGGCCTAGCCGGCCGCGATGGGCATGATCGCCGCACTGGGCGACCGGGTCGTGGCGCTGGTCCGGGCGAGGCCGATCGATCCCTCCGGGCCCATGCCGGACATCCCCAGGGACGACCTGCCTGAATCCACCAATCCGAAGACCGTAGAGGCTCTCCTGGACAACCTGAGGAGGCTGGTCGCCTACGAGGAGCAGCGCTTGAGCTCGCTCACCACCCGGGGGGCGGCCCTCGCCGGATTCGCCGGCGTCGGCACGGTCGTGATCGCCGCCGACGACCAGGAGCACCTCCCCGTGGTGGCCAAGGTCCTCCTCGTCCTGGCGGCGGCGGGGCTGGTGTTCACGGCTGCGGCCATCGTGCTCGGGGTGCTTTCCACGTGGAGAGCCACGATCCAATCCACGCGCCAGGTGAGCCTGTACCGGGAGCCCGGATACCGAACGGTCAGCCCGGCGCGGGTTCAGGTCCAGATGATCGACGTACTCATACCCCGGTTGGAGGCCCTACGAGCACAGAACCACGAACGGGCGACCTGGTTGAACCGGGCAAGCCTGGCTCTGGTCGTGGCAGTCTTCTTGGCTTCCGTCGCAGGCGCCATTAGGCTGTTCGCATGAATCCGCCTGATCGCGATGCAGCCAAGAACCCGACTCGAAACGGCGACGGAGAGCCGCTCGAGGAGGGTGACCGGTCCAGGGCGGAGCAGGCCCATCGCTCCGGCGGTAGCGGCCAAGGAGATGGCCCCCTGACTCAACCGCATGCCAACGGCGACGGCCAGGGCGACGAGCCGAGCCCTGTCGAGAAGGGCGGGGGTACCTAGCCCTCGCCGTTCGGGGAGGCGGCCTCGGCCAGCTCCCCCTGACCGTTGTCCTCCGGGGAGGCCGGAGCGTCGGCTTCCTCGGACTCGACCACCAGGGCGACGGCGCTGACGCGGTCGTCGTCCTTGATGTTCATCACCTTGACGCCCTGGGTGGCGCGGCCCATCTGGGAGATGCCGCTGACCGAGGTGCGCTGGACCATGCCGTTCTGGGAGATGAAGAGGAGGTCCTCGTGCTCGTTGACGATCAGAGCGCCGGCGAGGCCGCCCTTCTTCTCGGTCAGCTTCGCGGTGAGGACGCCTTTGGTGCCGCGGCCCTTGACGGGGTACTCCGAGACCGGCGTGCGCTTGCCGTAGCCGTTCTCGGTGACGACGAAGAGTTCGGTGTCGTTGCGGGCGACGTCCATCGCCAGCACCCGGTTGTCCTTGCCGGCGACGTTCATCCCTTTGACGCCGCTGGTGTCGCGGCCCATCGTCCGCACGAGCCCCTCGGAGAAGCGGGAGGCGTGGCCGGAGTGGGAGACCATGAGGATGTCGTCTTCGCCCGAGGTCAGCCGCACCTGGACCAGCTCGTCGCCGTCGCGGACCTTGATCGCGATGATCCCGTCGGCGCGGATCGGCGTGTTGTAGGCGAGGAACTCGGTTTTCTTGACCAGGCCCTGGGCAGTGGCGAAGGCGAGGTACTTGTTCTCCTTGAAGTCCCGGGTCGGGATCACCGCCATCACCCGCTCGCCTTCTCGCAGGGGCAGCAGGTTGTTCAGCGAGCTGCCTTTCGCGGTCCGCGAGCCCTCCGGCAGCTCGTAGACCTTGAGCCGGTAGACCTTGCCGCGGTTGGTGAAGAAGAGCAGGAAGTCGTGGGTCGAGCAGATGTGGAGGTGGGCGATGTAGTCCTCGTCTTTGAGGTTCATCCCCATCACCCCGACGCCGCCGCGACGCTGCTGCCGGTAGGTGGCCAGCGGCAGCCGCTTGACGTAGCCGGAGGCGGTCAGTGAGATCACCATCTGCTGGTCGGCGATCATGTCCTCGATTCCGACGTCGCCCTCGAAGTGGGCGAGTTCGGTGCGGCGCTCGTCGCCGTAGGACTCGACGACTTCCGCCAGCTCGTCCTTGACCAGACCCATCACCCTGGCTTCGTCGCCGAGGATCGCCCGCAGCTCGCCGATCCGCTCCATCAGGTCGGCGTGCTCGGCCCGGACTTTGTCGGCCTCCAGCGCGGTCAGGCGCTGCAGGCGCATGTCGAGGATCGCCTGCGCCTGCTCGCGCGAGAGCTCGAACTGGTCGATCAGCCCGTCGCGGGCGGCGTCCGGATCGTTGGAGGCGCGGATCAGTTTGATCACGGCGTCGAGGTTGTCGAGCGCGACCAGCAGCCCCTCGAGGATGTGGGCCCGCGCCTCCGCCCGGCGCAGTTCGTACTGCGTCCGGCGGGTGACCACCTCGCGCTGGTGTTCCACGTAGTGGTGGATCAGCTCGCGCAGGCTGAGCGTCTTCGGAACGCCGTCGACCAGCGCCACCATGTTGGCGCCGAAGGTCGACTGCATCGCGGTTTTCTTGTAGAGGTTGTTGAGAACGACTTTGGCCGGCGGGCCGCCGCGCTTGAGCTCGATCACCAGCCGCATGCCCGAGCGGTCGGACTCGTCGCGCAGGTCGGAGATCCCCTCCAGTTTCTTGTCGCGGACGAGGTCGGCGATCTTCGTGATCAGGCCGCCTTCGCCGCCCTTCTTGACCATGAACGGCAGCTCGGTGACGACGATCGCCTCCTTGCCCCCCTTCAACGGCTCGACGTGGGCGCGCGCGCGGACGCGGATGCTGCCGCGGCCGGAGCGGTAGGCGTCGGTGATCCCCTCGCGGCTCATGATCCCGCCGCCGGGGAAGTCGGGGCCCTTGACGTGCTGCATCAGGCCCTCGAGGTCGATCTGCGGGTCGTCGATGTAAGCGGTGACCGCGGCGGCGACCTCGCGCAGGTTGTGCGGCGGGATGTTGGTCGCCATCCCGACGGCGATCCCGGAAGTGCCGTTGACGAGCAGGTTGGGGAAGCGCGCCGGCAGCACCAGCGGCTCCTGCGTCGACTCGTCGTAGTTGGGGCCGAAGTCGACGGTGTCGGCGTCGATGTCGCGCAGCAGCTCGGTGGCGAGGCGGCCGAGGCGGGCCTCGGTATATCTCATGGCGGCTGCCGGGTCGTCGTCGATCGAGCCGAAGTTGCCCTGGCCGTCGACCAGCATGTAGCGCAGCGAGAAGTCCTGCGCCATCCGCACCAGGGTGTCGTAGATCGCCGAGTCGCCGTGCGGGTGGTACTTGCCCATCACCTCGCCGACGATGAAGGCGCACTTGCGGTAGGCCCGGGTCGGCTGCAGGCCGATGTCGTGCATCGCGTAGAGGACGCGACGGTGGACCGGCTTGAGGCCGTCGCGGACGTCCGGCAGCGCCCGCCCGACGATCACGCTCATCGCGTAGTCGAGATACGACGAGCGCATCTCCTTCTCGAGCTCGCGCTCTTCGATCCGGCCTCCGGTCAGTACGTTGGCATCAGACATCGAGGAAGCGCACCTCCTTCGCGTGCTCCTCGATGAAGTCGCGTCGGGGAGCCACCTGGTCGCCCATCAGCATCGAGAAGATCTGGTCAGCAGCGGTGGCGTCTTCGAGGGTGACCCGGGCGAGCGTGCGACTGGCCGGGTCCATCGTCGTCTCGCGCAGCTGCTCGGCATTCATCTCGCCGAGTCCCTTGAAGCGGGTCAGCTGCACGCCTTTGCGGGCCAGCTCGAGCACCGCCCCGCGCAACGCCTGGAAGGAGAGGGCGACGTTGTGGCGGCCCTCGTAGAGAACTTCGAAAGGCGGGCGACCAACCTGTTTCAAGAGCGCGCCATGGACCTCGACGAACTTTCGGTAGTCATGGTGGCTGAAGAGCTCGGCGGGAAAGCGGTGGGTGCGGGCAAGCCCGCTGCGCCGCTCGATCGCCTTGACGACGAGGAGGTCGTCGCTCCGATCCAGCACCTCGGTTTCGAACGGCTCGTCCTCCGGCGCCTTCTCGCTCAGCAGCTTGGCGGCGGCGGCGACCGAGGTGACGCCCTCGTCCAGGAGGTTCGACTCCTCGAGGAAGCGCACCGCCTCGTGCCCGAACTCGGCCTGCAGCGAAGAGCTCCACCCCTCGTACTCCTTCGACCGCCGCACGTAGCCCTGCCAGCGGCTCGAGGTCAGCTTCGTCTTCTTGCCGTTGGCGTCGACCAGCTCGAAGTCCTCGAGTTTGTCGCGCAGCAAGAGCTCCTCGAGTTCGGACTCACGCTCCAGATAGGTCTCCTGGTTGCCCTGTTTGACCCGGTAGAGCGGCGGTTTCGCGATGTAGACGAAGCCGGCGTCGATCAACTCCGGCATCTGCCGGTAGAGGAAAGTGAGGACGAGGGTGCGGATGTGGGCGCCGTCGACGTCGGCGTCGGTCGCCATCACGATCTTGTGGTACCGCGCGTCCTCGATGTTGAACTCGTCGTGGACGCCGGTTCCGATCGCGGTGATCAGGGCCTGGATCTCGTTGTTGGCCAACACCTTGTCGATCCGGCTCTTCTCGACGTTGATGATCTTCCCGCGCAGGGGCAGCACCGCCTGGGTGTTGCGATCGCGTGCCTGCTTCGCCGAGCCGCCGGCGGAATCGCCCTCGACGAGATAGAGCTCGCACAGGGTCGGGTCCTTCTCCTGGCAGTCCGCGAGCTTGCCGGGGAGCCCGAACCCGTCGAGCACGCCCTTGCGCCGGGTCATCTCGCGTGCCTTGCGCGCCGCCTCGCGCGCGCGCGCGGCATCGACGATCTTGCCGGTGATGATGCGGGCGTCCTGCGGGCGCTCGAGCAGGAAGCTCATCAGCTTGTCGGCGACGATCTCCTCGACGACCGGCCGCA
>DASTXV010000065.1:0-8295 GCA_035765335.1 Solirubrobacterales bacterium | reverse complement strand
GTCTCCGGACACCTCTCGCTATGGCTCGAGGTTGAGTGTCCGGAGACCCCTACCGGCACCCTCCTGCGACAGAGCTCCGGCAGACGCTGCAGGGCGCGGCAGCTTCTGCCTAAAGCTGGCGCGACTCCAGCCGTTGGCGCGACAGCTTTCCTAGCGACTGAGCCCTCGGCCGTTCCAGGGTGCGTGTCGGAGGGGAGGGCGGGGCACCTCCTCCAGACACTCAACCGCGAGCCATAGCGAGCGGTGTCTGGAGGGGGTGCCCCGCCCTCCCCATCACTGAGTGGTGGCTTGGGCAGGCGCCGTCTCGCTGATCCCCCAACGCTCGTGCAACCGCCGCAACGGCGCCGGCGCCCACCAGTTCCACTTGCCGAGCAGCTCCATCAGCGAGGGCACCAGCAGGGCGCGGATGATGCTGGCGTCGATCAGGACCGCCAGCGCGGTGCCGACGCCGTTCTCCTTGATGAAGATGATCTCCGAGGTGGCGAAGGCGCCCATCGCGACCGCGAACAGGAGCGCCGCCGCGGTGACGATCCGTCCGGTCCGCTCCAGCCCGATCGCCACCGACTCCGACTCCGAGGCGCCATTGTCGCGCGCCTCCTTGATCCGCGAGAGCAGGAACACCGCGTAGTCGGTGGAGAGGCCGAAGGCGACGGCGAAGAGGAGGATCGGCATCGTCTGCTCGATCGCCCCGGGGCTGGAGTAGTCGAGGAACCCCTCCAGGCGGCCGTCCTGGAAGATCAGCACCAGCAGGCCGAAGACGGCGCTGAGGTTGAGGAAGTTCATGATCAGCGACTTGATCGGCAGGATCACCGAGCCGGTCATCAGGAAGAGGATCACCAGCGTCGCCAGGATCACGATCGCCAGCGCGATCGGCAGGTGCTCGGCGAGGCTCGACTGGAAGTCGATGAAGTCCGCGGTGGCACCGCCGACGAGGACCGTCGTTCCGGCGGGAGTCGACAGATCGCGGATCGCTTTCACGGTCTCCTGGCTGGCGTCGGAGACGAAGGGGTTGGCGGAGGTGACCTGCAGGGCGGTGACCCCCGGCGCCAGCCGCTGCGGCGGCGCCACTTCGGCGACGCCTTCGACCTCGCGCACCTCGGCCGCGACCGCGGCTGCCGCTTTCGGCCCGCCTTCGACGTCGATCCAGATCGGCGTTTCGTGGTAGGGCGGGAACTGGGTGCTGACGGTGTCGTAGGTCTGCCGCGCGCTCGCCGACTCCGGCAGCACCTCCGGGTCGACGGTGTTGAACTTGATCTGCAGGAAGGGCAGGCCGAGGACGATCAGAAAGAGGGCCGAGAGGGTCGCCACCGGGACCGGCCGCCGCATCACGAAGCGCGAGAGTCGGTACCAGAAGCCGTGCTCGTCGGGCCGGGCGTCGGCCGCGGCGCGGCGCTGGAGGAACTTCGGCGCGCCGGCGTTGACCCGGTTGCCGAGCAGGGTCAGCACCGCCGGCAGCACGGTCAGCGAGATCAGCGCCGCGAACAGCGCCACCAGCGCCCCGCCCAGCCCCATCGAGTAGAGGAAGCGCTGGGGGAAGACCAGCAGCGAGGCCATCGCCGCCGCCACCGTCAGCGAGGAGAAGAAGACGGTGCGCCCGGCGGTCGCCAGCACCCGCTTCATCGCCTCCAGCCCCGGCCCTCGCTTGGCGATCTCCTCGCGGTAGCGGGAGACGATGAAGAGGCTGTAGTCGATCGCCAGCCCCAGCCCGAGGGCGGTGGTGAGGTTGAGGGCGAAGATCGAGATCGAGCCGAGTTCCGAGGCGATGCGGAGGATGAGGAAGGTGCCGACGATCGCCAGGCCGCCGATCATCAGCGGCAGCAGCGCCGCGACGAGGCTGCGGAAGAAGAGCAGCGAGAGCAGGAAGAGGAGGGGGAAGGCCAGCATCTCGGCCTTTTTCAGGTCCTCCTCGACCTGCTTGTTGACCTGCTCCTGGGCGACCGCGGCGCCGCCGACGAGGACGCCGGGCTCGGCGGAGAGGTCTTCGGCGATCTCGGCCCCGGCCTCCTGCCAGGGCTTGTCCTCGGTCGCCTTCAGCGCCACCGCGAAGTAGGTCGACTGGCCGTCCTTGGAGACGAAGGCCCGCGAGCCGGTGTCGTAGTAGCCGCTGACCGAGGCGACGTCGGGTCGCTCGCGAACTTCGCGCTCGAGCGCCATGACCCGTTGTTTGGTGGCGGGATCTGCCACCGGTGCGTCTTGCACCACGGCGATCACCGCCGGGATCCGCAGCCCGGCCTTCTCCAGCCGGTCCATCGCCTGCACGGTCTCGGTCTCGGGGTCCTCGGCCCCGTAGGGGTCGAGACGGTCCGCGACCGAGCCGCCGATCGCTCCCGCGAGGAGGAAGAAGACAAGGGCGAGCAGGGCAACGCGACGTGCCCTTCCGTTTGCCAGTCGTGCCAGGGCGTCGAACATCAGCTGCTCCTCTCGTCGGGAGCGGACGCGAGGATCTGCGCCTCCATCCGCTCGCACCAGTCGGCGAACCACTGCGTGAACTCCAGCCCTCCCCGCAGGACGATCATCGGGAAGGGGTCCTCCATCTCAGGCTTTATCTGCTCGATCGCGCGCAGCTGCTCGTTGACGGCGAGCCGCCGGGCGCGCATCTCGCGCAGGATCGCCACCGCCTCCTCCCGCGGCAGCGCGTCGGCGAAGAAGAGCTTCAGCAGCCCTTCGTCGCGCATCTCGAAGGTCTCGGGTCGCTGCCGCAGCCAGCTGCGCAGCTCCTCCTCGCCGTCGGCGGTGATCTCGTAGACGGTCCGCTTGCGCCCGCCGGTGGGGGAGTCGGAGCCGACGATCAGCCCCGCCTCCGCGAGCCGCCTCAGCTCCGGATAGATCTGCCCGTAGCTGGCCGCCCAGAAGAACCGGGTCGAGTTGTCGACCAGCGCTTTGATCTCGTAGCCAGACCGCGGTTCTTTGCGGACGAACCCGAGGATCACGTAGGCGGTGGGGCTCAGCTGCTCCATGTCTCTGACTTATATATCTATCAGATATATCTTCGGGTGTGATTATGGTCACAACGGCCTACGCGAGACGCTTCCCGTGAGCTGGGCCGCTGTCGTCGATACCCTCAGCACGTGAGAGTGGGGGTCTACATCGACGGCTTCAATCTCTACTACGGCGCGCGAGCGACTTGCGGTCGCGGCGCCTCGGGATGGAGGTGGCTCGATATCCGAGCTTTGATCGAGTCGGTGCTTCCCCAGGGTTGGCTGAATCAGGGCGCCTCCATCGAGCGCTTGATCTACTGCACCGCCCGCGTCTCGGGCTCTCGAGATCCCTCCTCCGCAGCAGACCAAAACGTCTACATACGGGCGCTTCAGGCGCACGGAAGCATTGACGTGATCGAGTTCGGTAACTTCGTCTCCAGGGCAAAGTTCGCTCCTCTGGTCCGTCCAGAACCGAGTACTTATAAGCCCACTCTCGTGCGCCCTGCCTGGCCGCTGATGCTGAAGGACTCTCAGACGGATCAGGACATACCCGATGCGACCCTGATGGTCTCGTATCTGCATAACGAGGAGAAGGGGTCGGATGTGAACGTGGCAACCCATCTGTTGTTGGACGTCCTTCAGCAGGAAGTTGCCGCTGTGGTCGTTGTATCCAACGACAGCGACCTGAAGCTGCCGGTCAAAGAGGCGCGCCTGCGGGTTCCGGTTGGAATCGTGAACCCTGGCCCCGGCCAGATAGCAGGAGATCTAAGAGGTAAACCGAGCGATGGAGTGGGAGGGCACTGGTGGGGTCGTCTGACGGAGGCTCAATATCGTGCCCATCAACTTCCCGATCCCGTTGGGAGCGTCAGCAAACCCAATGCTTGGTAAGCGCTGTCGTTCTCAGCATGGTTTTTCTATACTGAAAGTGTCTTATTCACCCGGCCCCTTCGCGGGCCGGGTTTCTTTTTGTCTGAAAGGAGAGCGAGATGTCGCTTGACCAGAGCAAGGTGGGCCGGGTCGTGGCCGAACAGATGGAGGCGATCGAGAACGACTACGGCGACGACTGCGAGATCGGCGATGTCTGCACGATCGTCGAGGTGGTCGGGCCGCACGGGTCGCACGTGCGGGTGCGCAGCAGCGACATGCGGCCGCACAGCGGGCTGGGGCTGATCCGGATGGCCGAACAGGCGATGCTGGGCAACCTCGGGGGCGCGGCCGAGTAAGAGCCCTCTGAGCGCGCGGCGACTATCCTCAGGCGTCCATGACCGGGGATGGATCAGACATCGTCGTGATGAAGTTCGGCGGCACCTCCGTCGCCGATGCCGAGCGGATAAAGCGCGCCGCGGGGCGGATCGTCGCCGCTCGCGAGGAAGGCAACCGGGTCGTCGCCGTGCTCTCGGCGCGGGGGAAGACGACCGACGAACTGGTCAGCCAGGCGCACGAGATCTCCGAGCGCCCGGTCGCCCGCGAGATGGACATGCTGCTCTCGACCGGGGAGCGGATCTCCTGCGCGCTCTGCGCGATGGCGATCCACGACATGGGCCACGAGGCGATCTCGCTGACCGGCTCGCAGGCGGGGATCGTCACCGACTCCTCCCACACCAAGGCGCGGATCATCGACGTCCGCGCCGACCGCATCTCCGAGGCGCTGCTGCAGGACCGGATCGTCCTCGTCGCCGGCTTTCAGGGCGTCTCCACCGACAGCCGCGACGTCACCACCCTCGGCCGCGGCGGCTCCGACACCACCGCCGTCGCCCTCGCCGCGGCGCTGCGGGCCAGCGTCTGCGAGATCTACACCGACGTCGC
Organism: Solirubrobacterales bacterium; assembly: GCA_035765335.1. GTDB lineage: Bacteria > Actinomycetota > Thermoleophilia > Solirubrobacterales > 70-9 > VAYN01. The sequence continues at coordinate 3,571 of DASTXV010000065.1, read as the reverse complement.
CGGCGTCTACAGCGCCGACCCGCGGATCGTCGCCGAGGCTCGCAAGCTCGACCGGGTCTCCTTCGAGGAGATGCTGGAGATGTCGGCCTCCGGGGCGGGGGTCCTGCAGCTGCGCTCGGTCGAGTACGCGCGCAACCACGGGGTCCGCATCCACTGCCGCAGCAGCTTCGAGGACGGTCCCGGTACCCTCGTCGTCTCAGAGGAAGAGACCATGGAGAACCCTTTCGTAACCGCAGTGACGCATTCCGACTCGGAGGCCCGGGTGACCCTGACCGGCCTGCGCGACGAGCCGGGCGTGGCCGGGCGCGTCTTCGGCGCCCTCGCCGACGCCAACGTCAACGTCGACGTGATCATCCAGAACGAGCCCGTCGGCGACGAAGCGCTCGCTGACCTCTCCTTCACCGTCGACCGCTCCGACCTGACGACCGCCAAGGACACGATCGCCTCCCTCGGCGACGTCTCGCTTCAGGTCCTCACCGACGAGCAGATCGGCAAGGTCTCGATCGTCGGCGCCGGCATGCGCTCCCACCCCGGCGTCGCCGCCAAGGTCTTCCAGGTGCTCGGCGAGGCGAAGATCAACATCGAGATGATCTCCACCTCGCCGATCAAGATCTCGTGTGTCATCGCCGCCGACCGCGTCGCCGACGCCGTCAACCTCCTCCACAAGGCGTTCGACCTCGGCGAGGACGCAATCCAGCCCGAGGACCCGACCGGCCCCGGTCACCGGCCCACGGTCGCCGGCTGAGCCCGGTCATACTCGACGGTATGGCCGCTGACGGATACAGAGTCGGAGTGCTGGGCGCGACGGGGCTCGTCGGCTCGACGATCCTCGATCTGCTCGCGACCCGCGACTTCCCGGTCTCCGAGCTGAGGCTGCTCGCCTCCGAGCGCTCGGCCGGCAAGACGATCGAGTGGAACGGCGAAGCGCTCACCGTGCAGGCGGTGGGCGAGGACTCGATCCAGGGGCTCGACCTGGTGCTCTCCTCCGCCGGCGGCTCGGTCAGCGCCGAGTGGACGCCGAAGCTGGTCGAGGCCGGAGCGACCGTGGTCGACAACACCAGCTACTGGCGCATGCACGACGACGTGCCGCTGGTCGTCTCCGAGGTCAACCCGGATGCGCTCGAGGGCCACAAGGGGATCGTCGCCAACCCCAACTGCTCGACGATGCAGATGGTCGTCGCCCTGAAACCGCTCTACGACGCGGCCGGGATCGAGCGGCTGGTGGTCTCCACCTACCAGGCGGTCTCCGGTACCGGCAAGGCGGCGATCGACGAGCTGAACGCCCAGGCGCGGGCGATCGTCGGCGGTTATGACGTGCCCGAGCCGCAGAGCTACCCGCACCAGATCGCCTTCAACGCGCTCGCCCAGGCCGGCAGCTTTCCCGAGGGCGACGACCACACCGACGAGGAGCGCAAGCTGATCAACGAGACCCGCAAGATCCTCGGCGACCCCGGGATCAAGGTCAGCGCCACCTGCGTCCGGGTCCCGGTCGTCACCGGCCACTCGGAGGCGGTCAACGTCGAAACCCGCGAGCCGCTCGAGCCCGAGCGGGCGCGCGAGCTGCTGGAAGCGGCGCCCGGGGTGACCGTCGTCGACGATCCCGCCGCCGGCCGCTACCCGATGGCGATCGACGCCGCCGGCAAGGACGACGTCTTCGTCGGCCGCATCCGCCGCGACCCCGGCAACGAGAAGGCTCTGGACATCTGGGTCGTCTCCGACAACCTGCGCAAGGGCGCGGCGACGAACACCGTGCAGTTGGGCGAGCTGCTGATAGAGCGCGGCCTGCTGGGAGCCGGCTAGTTCTCCAGATCCTCCGCGATCTCCCCGAAGCGGGAGACCAGCTCGCGGAAGAAGTCGTTGCGGGTGACGACTGCGTGGACGCGGCCCTGGGTCGCGATCGGCACGATCAGCACCCGGTGGTGGAGGAAGATCTCGGCCAGTTGGGTGTCGGAGTAGTCGTCCTCGACCAGGACGTGGTCGGTGGTCATGTACCTGCGGATCGGCTCGGAGCTGCAGTGGCTGCGGCGCTCGATCGTCTCGTCGGCCGAGCGGGAGATCATCGCCCCGGAGGCGAGCTCGCCGACGTAGCCGGGGAAGAGGGCGGCGAGGAACTCGCGTTCGCCGAAGATCCCGGCGAACCTGCCGTCGTCCTCGACCGCCGGCAGCGCCGGCAGACCGAGGTCGATCACCTTCCGCGCCGCTGGCCCGATCAGCTCGTCGGCGCGCAGCGGCTCGATCTCCCGAATGGTCTGGTTGATGATCGAGTCCGGCATCTGCTCTCCTTCTAGATCACGACGTAACGGACGCCTATGTAGGCGCTGGCGAGGATGATCGAAATCACGGTAACCGGCACGCCGACGCGAAGGAAGGTCATGAAGCCGATCGGCGTCCCCGCCCTCTCCGCCAGGCCGGCTGCGGCGACGTTGGCCGCGGCGGCGATCATGGTCGCGTTGCCGCCGAAGCAGGCGCCCAGGGCCAGCGCCCACCAGTAGGCGTCGTCGCCGGTCGCGCCAGCTTCCTGCTGCAGCTCCTGGACGACCGGGACCATCGCCGTCGTGAAGGGGATGTTGTCGACCACCGCCGAGCCGATGGCCGCGACCCAGGTGATCCCGAAGAGCTCGGCGGTGCGATCGCCGCCGGTGACGTCCTTGACGCCATCGGCGACGTGGCCGATCGCGCCGGTCTCCTCCAGCGCACCGACCATGACGAAGAGCGCGAGGAAGAAGAAGAGGGTCGGCCACTCGATGTGTGAGAGGGCCTCCTCGAGCGGGGTCGTGGTCACGAGCAGGGCGACCGCGGCGCCGGTCAGCGCCACCGTCGCCGGCTCGATGTGGAGCATCTGGTGGGCGAAGAAGGCGAGGACGGTGAGCACCAGCACCGGCCCGGTTCGCCGCAGCTCCGCCGCGTCGCGGATCGAGGCGGCGGCGTTGAGGTTCATCACCGCCGTGCGGTTCTTCTCCTCCACCTGGAGGCGACTGCGGAAGACCAGGTAGAGCAGCGGGATCACCACCGCGAAGGTGACGACCACGATCGGCGCCAGGTTGACGATGAAGGCGTTGAAACTGAGCCCGGTGGCGCCGGCGATGATGATGTTCGGCGGGTCCCCGATCAGTGTCGCGGTGCCGCCGATGTTCGAGGCGATCACCTGGATGATCAGCAGCGGCACCGCCTCGATGTCGAGCGCGTCGGCGAGCAGGAAGATGATCGGCGCGATCAGCAGGATCGTCGTCAGGTTGTCGAGGAAGGCCGAGAGCAGCGCGGTCGTCCCCGCCAGGCTCATCGTCACCGCCAGCGGCTTCCCGCCCGACAGCTGGCCGGCGCGGATCGCGACGTAGTCGTAGACGCCGGTCTGCTGGGTCAGGTAGACGATGATCATCATCCCGACGAGGAGCCCGATCGTGTTGAAGTCGACCGACTCGATCGCCTCCTCCTGGGAGAAGTCGCCGACGAAGAGGACGACGATCGCGGCCCCGAGCAGGGCGACGTTGGTGCGGTGCAGCTTCTCGGCGGCGATCACCGCGATGGCGATCAGGAAGGTGGCGACGGCGATTGCCATGGGCGACTTTCGGGT
>DASTXV010000064.1:0-14918 GCA_035765335.1 Solirubrobacterales bacterium | reverse complement strand
CTGACCATGACCCCCCGGCCCTTCGGGCCGAGGGGAGCGTTAGCGTGGAGCTTCATCCGGTTCCTCCTTGTTGCTGGGGCTTCGACACCGCCAGCCTCCAAGGAGGTCCGGATGAACAACGTGCTTAGGAACTACAGCTAGCCGCTCATCGGCTTTCCGCCGCCGCGCGGAGGGCCGGCTGCAGGGGGGTGCGGTCGACTCCCGGGAAGAGCGCCATCCCGGAGGGATCGGTAACGACGGTCTCGGTCGCCAGCCCCTCGATCAGCGGCTTCGCCACCCCGGCGTCGACCGGAGTGACCAGGCCGATCCAGAGCGAGGAGAGCCAGGGCGTCAGCAGCGGGACCGCGATCCGCAGCGGCGGCCGCCGGCCCAGGGCCCGGGCGAGCTCGTCGATCATGCCGCCGTAGCTGGTCACGTCGGGGCCGCCGATTTCGATCTCGCGGTCGACCGGGAGGGCGAGGTCCGCGGCGGCGGCGAGGTAGGCGATCGCGTCGGCGACGGCGATCGGCTGGGTGCGGGTGGTGACCCAGCGGGGCGTGATCATCAGCGGCAGCCGGCGCGCGAGGTAGAAGGCGGTGCGGAACGACTCGCTGCCGGCGCCGATCACCGCCGCCGCCCGGAAGTAGGTGACCGGCACCTCCCCCTGCCGCAGGGTCTGAGCCGTCGCGTGGCGACTGTCGAGGTGCTTGGATCCCTCTCCCAAGCCGCCGAGGTAGACGATGCGCTTGACGCCCGCCGCGGCCGCGGCGCGGGCGAAGTTCTCCGCTCCCCGGTGGTCGCGCTCGGCGAAGTCGCCGTCGGAGCCGCGGCCCATCGAGTGGACCAGGTAGTAGGCGACCTCGACCCCCTCCAGGGCGGCGGCGAGGGTCTCCGGCTCCAGCACGTCGGCCCCCACCACCTCACAGCCGGCCTCGCGCAGATCGTCAGCGCGCTCGGGGTGGCGGGCCAGGGCGCGAACCTCACGACCTTTTTCGCAGAGACGGCGGCAAAGGAGCCCGCCGATGTATCCGGTCGAGCCGGCGACGGCGATCACGGCGCTTCAACTACCCCGCCGGGCGGGAAATCAGCCGTAGCGCTCGCCGGTCACGGCCCGCAGCTTGCTGCGGTCGTGGCGGGCGTGGACGCGGCGCACGGTGCCCGACCGGGAGCGCATCACCAGCGACTCGGTGGTCGCGCCGGGGCCGCGGTAGCGGACGCCCTGGAGGACGTCGCCGTCGGTGACGCCGGTGGCGGAGAAGAAGACGTCGTCGCCGGAGCAGAGGTCGTTGGCGGTGAGGACGCGGTCGAGGTCGTAGCCGGCGTTGACCGCCTCCGAGCGCTCCTCGTCGTTGCGGGGCCAGAGGCGGCCGATCAGCTGCCCGCCCATCGACTTCAGCGCCGCGGCGGAGATCACGCCCTCCGGGGTGCCGCCGATCCCCCACAGCAGGTCCACCGGCGAGCGTTCGCTGACCGCCAGCAGGGCCGCGGAGACGTCGCCGTCGGTGATCAGGCGGATGCGGGCGCCCGCCTCGCGGACTTCGCGCATCGCCTCCTCGTGGCGCGGGCGGTCGAGCATCACCACCATCACGTCGCCGACCGAGCCGCCCTTGCGCTCGGCGATCAGCTTCAGCGTCTCGCCCAGCGGCCGGTCGAGGTCGAGCAGGTCGGCGATCTCCTCCCCGCCCGCCATCTTCTCCATGTAGACGCAGGGGCCGGGGTCGAACATCGTCCCCTTCTCGGCGAGGGCGATCACGGCGATCGCGCTCGGCATCCCCAGCGCGCAGAGGCGAGTCCCCTCCAGCGGGTCGACCGCGATGTCGACCACCGGCGGCGTGCCGTCGCCGATCTGCTCGCCGTTGTAGAGCATCGGCGCCTCGTCCTTCTCCCCCTCGCCGATGACGACGGTGCCGTCCATCGAGACCGAGTCGAGGACGTGGCGCATCGCGTCGACCGCGGCCTGGTCGGCGGCGATCTTGTCGCCGCGGCCGACCCAGCGGGCGGAGGCGAGCGCGGCGGCCTCGGTCACCCGCACCAGCTCGAGGGCGAGGTTGCGGTCGGGCTTGGCGGCGGAGGGGGCGGCTCCGGCCTCCTGGGAAGTGGCCTCCATCTGCGCCGCAGGCTAACGGAAGCAGGGCCGTGGACGTATGCACGAAATCGTGGTGAGCTCTCAAGCCACGCGATACCCATGTCGATTGGTCGAAGATGGGAAAACCGGAGCTCGAGCGACTCGGCCGCGAGCTGAACGCCCGCACCGAGGACGTGGTGGCGCGGATGATGCGGCGCTCCGCGGACTCGGCCATGACTCTGGCCAAGGTCGTCGAAGACAGCTTCGAGGACGTCGGCACCGTCTCCACGGTCGCCGTCGCCCGCTGGATGGCCGGCGAGGGGGAAGCGGTGGCGCGCGAGGTCGGCCAGGAGTCCTGGCGGATCTTCGCCCAGCTCGCCTCCCAGCGCGAGGCGCCGCTCAACGAGGTGACCAAACGCTGCCTGCGCTGGCGCGACTGCACGCTCGAGGTGCTCGACGAGAGCGCCGCCGACCTCGGCCTCTCGGCGGAGACGCTGGCGACGGCGCGGGGGATGGTCCAGCGCAGCCTCGACGTGACCCTGGTGCGGATGTGCCAGTCCTTCGAGGACGAGCGGCAGCGGGCCCACGAGGAACTGACCGGCCGCGAGAAGGAACTCGTCTTCCTCGCCACCCACGACGCCCTGACCGGGCTGCCGAACCGGACCCTGATCCTCGACCGGATCGAAGGGACCCTGACCCGCGCCCGCCACAACCAGGAACCGGTGGCGGTGCTGTTCGTCGACCTCGACAACTTCAAGGCGATCAACGACTCGCTCGGCCACGGGGCGGGAGACGAGCTGCTCTGCGCGGTGGCCGAACGGCTGGAAGGGGTGATCCGCGAGACCGACGCCCTCGGCCGGCTCGGCGGCGACGAGTTCGTGATCGTCGCCGAGGGCCTCTCGCTGGCCGCCGGCCCGGAGCTGATCGCCGAACGGCTGCTGCAGGCGTTCGGCGAGCCCTTCGTCCTCGGCGACGAGGGCGAGACCCGCGTCCACGTCAAGGCCAGCATCGGCATCGCCACCGGCCTGCGGCCCACCGCCGAAGAGCTGCTGCGCGACGCCGACATCGCCATGTACCGCGCCAAGTGGGAGGGCAAGAGCAACTACCTCGTCTTCGAGTCGGGGATGGAGGACGAAGCGCAGTCGCGGCTGGAGCTGGAACTGGACCTGCAGAGCGCGCTCGGCAACGAAGAGTTCTTCCTCGTCTACCAGCCGACCTTCGACCTCCAGGAGATGGTCCCGACGGGGGTCGAGGCGCTGATCCGCTGGCGCCGGCCCGGGCGCGGCGTCGTCCAGCCGGAGGAGTTCATCCCGCTGCTGGAGGAGTCGAAGCTGATCGTCGACGTCGGCGCCTGGGTGCTGCGCGAGGCGTGCGCGCAGGCCGCCCGCTGGCAGCGGGACGGGCAGTCGCTGGTGCTCGCGGTCAACGTCTCCCAGTTGCAGCTCGACACCGACGAGCTGATCGACGACGTCAAGGCGGCGCTGGCGATGAGCGGCCTGGCGCCGGAGACGCTGACGCTGGAGATCACCGAGACCAGCCTGATGACCGACGCCGAGGAAACCGCCCGGCGACTGCACGAGCTGAAGCGGCTGGGGGTGCGGATCGCCGTCGACGACTTCGGCACCGGCTACTCCTCGCTCACCCACCTGCGCCAGTTTCCGGTCGACGTGCTGAAGATCGACCGCTCCTTCGTCTCGCAGCTGGCCGAGGGCGGCGAGAACGAGATCCTCCTCCACACCCTGGTCCAGCTCGGCAAAGCGCTGGAGATCGAGACGACGGCGGAGGGGGTCGAGCGCCCGCAGGACCTCTCGCTGATCCGCGACAAGGAGTGCGACAACGCCCAGGGGTTCCTCTTCGCGCGGCCGCTCAGCGCCCAGGACGCGGAGTCCTTCTTCAGCCAGTGGTCGAGCGATAGGGTGGCGGTCGATGGATCGCTGGGGCCTGACGCTGCCGCTGCCGGGGCTGACGCTCGCTGACCACGAGGAGCTGGTCAAGCGCGCCGAGGCGGCCGGCTACACCGACCTCTGGACGGGCGAGACCGCCGGGCCGGACGGGTTCACGCCGCTGGCGCTGAGCGCGGCTTGGACCGAGCGGGCGCGGCTCGGGACCGGGATCGTCGGCGTCTTCCAGCGCGGACCGGCGCTGCTGGCGCAGCAGGCGGCGGCGCTCGCCGACGCCTCGCAGGGGCGCTTCGTTCTCGGAATCGGCTCCTCCTCGGACCGGATCGTCGAAGGCTGGAACCGGATCCCGTTCGAGCGGCCGCTGAGCAAGGTCCGCGAGACGCTCGACTTCCTCGGCCCGGCGCTGGCCGGCGAGCGCACCGAGACCGGCTTCAAGCTGGAACAGAAGCCGGCGCACCGGGTCCCGATCGTGCTGGCGGCGCTGCGGGGGAAGATGCTCGAGCTGGCGGTCGAGCGCGCCGACGGCGCCTTCACCAACTTCCTGCCGCTGGCCGGCCTGCCGAAGGTGACGGCGCAGCTGGAGGGAGCGCCGGAGGGCTTCGAGCTGCTCTGCCGCTTCTTCTGCATCCCCGGCGAGCGCGAGCAGGTCGAGCCCCTCGCCCGCTTCATGTTCTCCTCCTACATCACCGTCCCGGTCTACGCCAACTTCTACCGCTGGCTCGGCTACGGCGAGCAGATCGAGCCGATGGTCGCGGCCTGGGAAGCCGGCGACCGCCAGGCCGCCGCCGCGGCCGCCCCCTGGGAGCTGATCGAGGAGATGTTCATCTTCGGCACGCCGGAGCAGATGCACGAGCGCCTCGCCGCCTTCGTCGCCGGCGGCATCACCCTCCCCATCCTCACCCCGATCGTGACGCCTGACAAGCTGGCCGAGACGATCGACGCGCTGGCGCCGAGCTAAGACAGCTTTGGTTCGAGCCTCAGACGGTAGGGACGGTTGGGCATCCCCCTCCCTCCCTGGGATTTTCGCCGTTAACCATGCGTCTCTCGCCAACTCAGGAGCGCGAAAATCAGGGACGCCGGTCGGTCGGGGGACACCCAACCGTCCTAGCGACAGCTTGCGAAGTGCGCAGCTCACCGAGACCGTGAAAAACCGCGTATAGCGCGGGTTTTCACGGTCTCGCGAAACGACTACTCATTCTGCAGCTCCGTCGCCTCTTCGGCCAGGCTGGCGTAGGCGTCCGGGCGGCGGGTGGTGAGGAAGGGGAAGAGCTCCAGCCAGTCGCGGCGTTGGTCCAGGTCTAGGTCTGCGACCAGGACCGCCGGTTCGTCTCTCGGGGCCTGGGCGAGGAGGCGGCCGTAGGGGTCGGAGATGAAGGAGGAGCCGTAGAAGGTGAGGGGCGGCTCGGTGCCGATGCGGTTGACGGCGACCATGAAGACGCCGTTGGCGATGCCGTTGGCGACGATCACCTGCTGCCAGAGCAGCTGGGTGTCGAACTCGGGGTGGTCGGGCTCGGAGCCGATCGCGGTCGGGTAGACGAGGACGTCGGCGCCCTCGAGGCTGTAGGCGCGGGCGACCTCGGGGAACCACTGGTCCCAGCAGGTCGGCAGGCCCAGCCGCGCCTCCCCCAGCCCGATCAGGGGGAAGGCGTCGGCGTCGCCGGGACCGGGGCGGAAGTAGCGGTCCTCGTGGTAGCCGGCGGTGACGGGGATGTGGAGCTTGCGGGTGCGGGCGAGGAGCTCGCCCGCGGGAGAGACGACGATCGCGGTGTTGAAGCCGAGGCCGTCGTCGCCGTCGGCGCGCTCGTAGAGCGAGGCGTGGACGTGGGCGCCGGTCGCCGCCGCCATGCGGGCGGCGAAGGCGAAGGTGCGGCCGCCGGGAAGCTCCTCGGGCTCGGCGCCCGCGGCCTCGGGACCGCCGGGATCGACGGCGAAGTAGCGGCTCAGGGTCAGCTCCTGCAGGCAGACCAGCTTCGCCCCCTCCTCCGCCGCGATCCTGATCCCCCGCTCGAGCGCCGCCTCGTGCTCGTCGGGATCGGGGTGCCAGCGGTGCTGGACGGCGGCGACGCGGAACGGCGGCCGGCTCGGCGGGCGCGTCCGGGCGGGGGACTCGGGGGGATGGTCGGCGCGGATCAGGCGGATCTCGTCCACTGGGTCAAGATAGACGGGAGTGAGCCTGACCCTGAAATCGACGCCGGCCGAAGACGGCTTCCGGATGCCGGGAGAGTTCGAGCCGCGCGCCGGCTGCTGGATGGCCTGGCCGGAGCGGCCGGACAACTGGCGCCTGGGGGCGAAGCCGGCGCAACAGGCCTACGCGGAGGTGGCGGCGGCGATCGCCGGCTCCGAGCCGGTGACGATGGCGGTCTCCGACGGCCAGTTCGAGAACTGCCGGGCGATGCTTCCGCCCGAGGTGCGGGTGGTCGAGGTCTCGACCGACGACGCCTGGATCCGCGACCACGGCCCCACCTTCGTCGTCGATGGCCAGGGCGGCCGGCGTGGCGTCGACTGGCGCTTCAACGCCTGGGGCGGGACCGAGGGCGGCCTCTACTTCCCCTGGGACCGCGACGAACGGGTGGCGGCGAAGGTGCTGGAGATCGAGGGGGACGACCGCTACCGGGCGCCGATCGTGCTCGAGGGCGGCTCGATCCATGTCGACGGCGAGGGCACGGTGCTGACGACCGAAGAGTGCCTGCTGAACCCGAACCGCAACCCCGAGTTGTCTAAGGAGCAGATCGAGCGGGTCCTGCTCGACTACCTCGGCGCCGAGAAGGTGATCTGGCTCGGGGCCGGCGTCTTTGAAGACGAGACCGACGGCCACGTCGACAACCTCGCCTGCTTCGCCCGGCCGGGCACAGTGCTGCTGACCTGGACCGACGACGAGGACGACCCGCAGCAGGCCATCTCCCGCGACGCCCGCGAGCGGCTGGAAGCGTCGACCGACGCCGCCGGCCGATCGCTGGAGGTGGTCCTCCTCCCCTCCCCCGGCCCGCTGCATGCCTCGGCCGAGGAGGCCGAGGGCGTCGATCCCGGCGAGGGCACGCAACCGCGCCGCGCGGGCGACCGCCTCGCCGCCTCCTACGTCAACTTCTACCTCGGCAACTCCCGCATCGTCATGCCGCTGCTCGATCCGCGCCACGATGAGGAGGCGGCGGCGATCCTCCGCCGCGTCTTCCCCGAGCGCGAGGTGGTCGGGGTGCCGGCCCGGGAGATCCTCCTCGGCGGCGGCAACATCCACTGCATCACCCAGCAGGTACCGGCTGCGGCGTAGCCGCGCTTTAAGCGGGGCCGGCGAGGCTGAGCGCGTAATCGCCGGCGGCGTCGGTGAACCAGCCTCGTAGCTCGAGGCCGGCGCCGGCGTAGGCGGCCTCGATCCGCTCGCGGGTGAACTTGGTCGAGATCTCGGTCCGCATCTCCTCGTCGGCGGCGAAGGAGATTTCAAGGTCGAGCCCGTCGAGGCGGACGTCCTGGGCGGCGAGCGAGCGGAGGCGGATATCCATTCGCTCGGCCTCGACGTCGTAACGGGCGACGTGCTCGAAGGCGTCAAGGTCGAAGTCGGCGCCGAGCTGGTTGTTCAACACCGCCAGCACGTTCTTGTTGAACTCGGCAGTGATGCCGGCGGAGTCGTTGTAAGCGGCCTCGAGCCGGGAGCGATCCTTGATCAAGTCGGTGCCGAGCAGGAGGTGGTCGCCGGGGCCGAGCAGGGCGGCGACCCGCTCGAGGAAGGCGTGCCGCTGGCGCGGGTAGAAGTTGCCGATCGTGCCGCCGAGGAAGGCGATCATCCGCTTGTCGGTGCCGTGGGGAACCCGCTCCAGGTGCTGCTCGAAGTCGCAGACGAGCCCGCGCACCCTCAGCCCCGGGTACTCGTCGACGAGTTCGGCCGCAGTCCGCTGCGTGATCTCCTCGGAGATGTCGACGGGGGCGTAGGTGTCGAGGCTCTCGCGGTCGCGCATCGCGCTCAGCAGGTGGCGGGTCTTCGCCGCCGACCCGGAGCCGAGCTCGACAAGGGTGTCGGGGCAACCGGCGGCATCGAGGATCTCCGCCGAGCGCCGCTCGAGGATCTGCCGCTCGGCGCGGGTCGGGTAGTACTCGGGTAGCTCGGTGATCTGCTCGAACAGGCGCGAGCCGCGCTCGTCGTAGAAGTATTTCGGCGCCACCTCCTTCGGGTAGGCGCAGAGGCCGGCGCGGACGTCGCGCGCCATCTTCGCCGCCGCGTCGGCATCGAGGTGGACGTCGATCGCGATCATGCGTCCCTCGCGCAGCGCAGGCCGGCGAAGATCTGGCCGCGCTGGGGCAGGTCCCAGTTGCGGAAGGTCGGGCGGGCGACGCGGGGATGGGTGGCCCAGGAGCTGCCGCGCAGAACCTTGTACTCGTCGCCGAAGAAGACCTCGGAGTACTCGCGATAGGGGAAGGCCTTGAAGCCCGGGTAGGGCAGAAAGTCGGAGCTGGTCCATTCCCAGCCGTGGCCGAGACCGTCGAGGCGCGGGCGCGCGGCCTCCCACTCGAACTCGGTCGGCAGGCGCTTGCCGGCCCAGCGAGCGAAGGCCTCGGCCTGGTGACAGGAGACGTGGATCACCGGCCGATCGGGGACGACGGGGGCGCGGCGGCCCCGCGCGGTGTCGACCCATTCCTCCCCTACGCGCCGCCAGTGCATCGGCGGCTCGGCGCCGGTCTCTTCCATGAATGAGATGTACGCGCCGTTGCTGACGGGGGTTCGATCGATCTCGAAGGCAGCCAGCTCGACGGCGTGGCGCGGTCGCTCGTTGTCGTAAGCGAAGCCGCGGTCGGGAGCGCCGATCGCGTGTTCACCGGCTTCGATCGTCACTGCCTCGGGGACGTCTGGAACCGGCTCCGGGTCGGGCTCGAACTCGGACCGCATCGGCTCATACCCCTCGACCAGCTGCAGCAGCTGCAGCATCGTCTCGTTGTGCTGCAGCTCGTGGGCGAGCAGCATCTCGTAGACGAACCCCTCCCGCAGCAGCGGGTCTTCTGCCTCGGGGTCAATCTCCACACCCTCCAGTACGTCGAGGGTGCGCTCGCGGACGTCCGCCATGTAGGAGCGCAGCTCCTCGTCGCGCAGGATCGGCAGCTCACCGCGGATCTTGCGCGGATTCTCGATCGCGTCGTAGAAGCGGCCGAGCTCCCCGCGCAGTGGCCCTCGGCCTCCAACCCTCTGCACCAACCAGAGCTCCTCGAAGTTGGCGATGTGGCCGAGGTCCCAGGCCAACGGGCTGAGGATCGGCGAGTAGATCCGGTTCAGCTGCTCGTCGTCGAGCGGCTCCACCAGAGCCAGAGTCCGCTCCCGCGCCTCAGATAGAGCTGCGGCGATCGCTGCCTTCGACACTGGGGAGACGTCGGTGGCGATGGGCAAGACATTACCGAGTAATCGCAACCCGACTCCGAGATTTAAATCTTGGAAGACTTCGGGGGACGGGCTGGAACGGCGCGGACTGCTCGACCGAACTTCTCGGTGCGTCACCACCGAGGTTGCATCTACCAAACGGGGAAACCGGTTGGCGGCCACTGCCCGTCCCCACGCGACTTGTACCGCAACGAGACAAGGGACGCCAGGCAGATCGAAATTAAGCGCTCAGTGTGTCTATACCGCCTGCAAATCCCAGGTACACAGTCGGTGACTGATAGGACTGGCTTGAGCATTTTTTTCGACTCGCATTTCGCGACCGCCTGCCTCTAACTGGTCCCGGTCGCCTCCGGATCGCGCCAAACCTCCTTCGCCCACGGTGGTGAGACGGCAAAGCGAATGGCGCTGGTGGCGGCGATCTCCTCCAGCGGAATCAGGTGGACGCGGCGGCCCGGGGTGAAGCGGTCGACCTCGACCAAGGCGATCGCGCTGCCGGCATGGCTGCCACCCGAGACGAAGAGGGCTTTGGTCTCAGCCCCCCAGCCGTCATGCGAGACGAAACCGGCGTCGGAACCCCAGTTGCGGTTGCTGAGGGCATGGTTGTAGCCATGGTGGGAGGAGGCGCGCTGGTCGACCCAACCGCCGGGCCGAAAGCGCAGTTGCACGCTCTCCCAGTCGTCGGCGTGGTAGCCCTTCCCGCCCACCACGGGCATGTCACGCAGGGTGGCCGAGTCCGGGTAGTAGGTCCAATACTGGACGTAGAGGTTGCCGGCGCGCTCGCCGGAGCAGTCGGCGCCGGCAGCTTCGGTCCGCTCGGCCTCCCCCTCGCGGCAGTCGATCACGTGGACGAAGGCGGTGACCGGCAGCCGCTCGTCGGCGCGGTGGACCAGACCGCTCTCCGGGCCGTCGCTGCAGCGGGTGCTGCGGCAACGCCGAAAGTCGACGGGCAGCGCCCGCGAGCCCTGCTCGAAGACGAGCATCGGCATGTGCTCTCGGACGAGACTGCCGACCTCGGTCCCGTAGGCGGCGATCAGCGCCGGCTCGTCACCGCACCCGTCGGCCAGCGCCGCCGCGCAGACGATCCGGTCGGCCAACGCCCGCGCCAGCGACGCCCCCGGCACCCGCGCTCCGCTTGCGACCAGCCCGAGGACCAGCACCGAGACGAGCAGCACCAGCCCGACCCACTCGACCGTCCCCTGCCCCCGCTCTGACCGCATGGGCCGACGCTATGGAGCAAATACCTACGCGTGTGTGCCTAGAGTGCCGATTGCGTGTCGGCACAGTCACGACTTCGAAAATCCACGGCGATCCTGGCGTTGCTTCTCTGCCCGTGCCTACTGCCGGAGTCGGAGGCGTCCGCCGCCGAACGCAGCGTGATTGGCCGCTCGGTCGAAGGGCGACCGATCGTCAGCGTCCGCGTCGGCTCCAAGGAGCCGACGATGAGGATGCTCGTGATCGGCGCCGTCCATGGCAACGAGCGGGCGGGAACGAGGATCGCGCGCCTGCTGATCAGGCTTGGAGCGCCCAGGGGCGCCGAGCTCCTGGTGGTGCCCACGCTCAACCCCGACGGCGTCGCCGCCCGCGCCCGCGGCAACGCCCACGGCGTCGACCTCAACCGCAACTTCCCCTTCGACTGGCGGCCGCTCACCGGCGGCGAATACTCCGGCCCCCGTCCCCTCTCCGAGCCCGAGTCCCGCGCCGCCCACCGGCTCATCCTCCGCACCAGGCCCGACGTGACGATCTGGTTCCACCAGCCCTTCGGCCTGATCGACCGCCCCGCCGGCAACCCCTTCGTCGCCCACCGCTTCGCCCAGCTGATCGGCCTCCCCCTCGTCGACCTCCCCGGCCGCTACCCCGGCAGCGCCTCGCGCTGGCAGAACCACCGCCTCCCCCGCGCCACCGCCTTCGTCGCCGAGCTGCCCGCGCGAGTCAGCGACGCCCTCGTCGTCCGCGGCGTCACCGCCGTCCACAAGCTCGCCTCCGAGCTGGCCAGCCCCGCTCTGAGCAGATCGCAGCCGGTGGGCGCGGGCCGCCCTGGGCCGCCGGCCAATCTCAGAGAAATTGCCTGAGAGCCCGCCGGAGGGACTCGCCGGCGATGCGATCTCGGGTCAACGTGTAGCTGTCATCGCCGTCAGCGTCGCCGATCACCAGCGGTTGGCTCAGCTTGTTCGTGCCCACGACGACCATCGTCGCCGTGGGAGCAGCGGCCTCGCTGATGGTGGTGTGGAAGGATTCGGGTGGGACGTCGTAGACGGCAGGGGCCTCGTAAGTCACCTCTGAGCGCTGAACGCACTTCACCAACCTGTCCGTTCTGCGCAGGGTCGAGGCATCGGCGTCATAGGAGACGTCATACACCCGCGATCCTCCCGCGGGATCAGGGAGGACGTCGTATTCCAAATTGGTCGCGGCGCCACACAGGACGTAGCTGCGCAGGTCCCAGCCGTGACGGTGCACGCGCCAGACGGGAGGCCGAGGAGCGATCCGAGGAACCGGCCAGAGATGAAGTCTCAGCAAGAAATCTTCGTAACGGGAGAGGTTCACCTGGAGAAACCCCAAGGGGTGGATCTTTGCGTAGGCAGTGGGCTCCTCGACGAGCGTTTCGATCAGTCTCAGACTTTGATCGATGATCTGGGTCCCGTTCCCAGATCCGGCGGCCACCAGGGTGGCAAGACTGTCAGCTTCGGCCGTAAGGGTGGTCATCGCTCTGGGCCATCGCGGTGATCGATTCCAACTCCGACTGACTGAGCTGATCTCCCTTCAGGTCATGCGCATTGAGCAGCTCTTTCGTCTTGTCCACCGTAAGCTCCTCCCAGTCCCCCCGACGAGGCGGGAAAACGATGATCGCCTTTGCCTGCTTCCGCTCGAACTCCATGTTCTGCCTGAAGGCGTCATAGAAGTAAGTTCCGCGGTCACACACGATCCCGGGATCGCTGGGATCCTCGCGCGTGATGATCAACTGCTTGTCGGATGCGTCGACCCTGAGGATCGAAGAGGACCGCCTAAGAGCGATCCGAATGTCGAGAAGCGGATTTTCGGCGCAAAGGACGGCCGCCTTGACGATCGTCGCCAGCAGATCGCACCGTACCCGTCCTGGTGACCAGTCGCCGCCCTGCCCCGTTCTCACGCCCCGCCGGTAGGTCGCGTACGCCTCACATGCCTCCTTGTCCCAGGGGTCGAGGATCGTCAGCACGATGCTGTGCGAAAGGTTGGTGCGGCGGGTCGCCGCCGCAAGCTCAGGCAGAACGCGAGCCCGGTTCCAGCGGCCGACCGAACCGCTATAGGTCCAAGACTGCGTATCCTTCAGGTTCCGCTCGAGAGTCGTGCGAATGTCCTTCGGGTGAACAACCGCCAAATCGGTGGGTTTCTTCGAAGGCCTCGTCAACCAAACGACGACTCCGCTCAGGATGGTTGCGGCGATGACCGTTGAAAGGATGTCCCCCAGGCTCTGGTCGATGACTCCTGGGATCCCAGATGACTCGCGTGGGTTGCTGCCTACGACCGAAGGCAGGACCCACAGTCGGATGAGGATGAGGAGGACACACGCCCCTCCGACCACAGTCCAGAAGATCCGCCGCGCGTAGCCTCCAAGCGGTATCCGCAGCTCGGACATTCCACGGAAAGATATCTAGCACTCAGCTTTTGAGCCAAGTGGACTCCGTGCCGTTACAGGCCGGCACGGGAAAAGAGGCGCTCTACAGGTTGCCGATCTCGGCTGCGATTTCGCTGGCCGCCGCTTTGGCGTCGGCGAAGAGCATCGAGGTGTTCGGTTCGTAGAAGAGGTCGTTGTCGATGCCGGCGAAGCCGGGGCTGAGGGAGCGCTTGATCACGATCACCTCTTGGGCCTCGGAGACTTCGATGATCGGCATCCCGGCGATCGGCGAGTCGGGGTCGTTCTTCGCCGCCGGGTTGGTGACGTCGTTGGCGCCGACCACCACCGCCACGTCGGTGCGCGGCATCTCCGGGTTGATCTCCTCCATCTCCCTCAGCTGCTCGTAGGGCACGTCGGCCTCGGCGAGGAGGACGTTCATGTGGCCGGGCATGCGGCCGGCGACGGGATGGATCGCGTAGTTGACCGTGACGCCGCGCTTCTCCAGCTCGTCGGCGACCTCTTTGATCGCGTGCTGGGCCTGGGCCACGGCGAGTCCGTAGCCGGGGACGATCACGACGGAGTCGGCGTAAGCGAGCTTGATCGCCGCGTCCTGGGCGCCGATCGAGACGTGGGGCCGTTCCTCCCCATCGCCCCCACCGCCACCCGAGGGGGCGCCGCCGAAGCCGGAGAAGAGGATGTTGGCGACCGAGCGGTTCATCGCCGTCGCCATCTCCATCGTGAGGATCGTTCCCGAGGAGCCGACCAGGGTGCCGGCGACGATCAGGGCGACGTTGTCCAGCGCGAAGCCGGCGGCCGCGGCGGAGAGGCCGGTGAAGGCGTTCAGGAGCGAGATCACGACCGGCATGTCGGCGCCGCCGATCGGCAGCACGACGAGGTTGCCGAGCAACGCCGCGGCGAGCAGGATCGCGATGAAGATCCCCTCCGACGGGTGGTCGTTGTCGACCGCGACGATGACGCAGGCGACGACGATCCCGATCAGCAGCAGGGCGTTGATCACCTGCTGCCCCGGCACCGCGATCGGCCGGGTCGGGATCAGATCCTGGAGCTTGGCGAAGGCGATGTTCGAGCCCCAGAAGGAGACCGAGCCGACGACCCCGGCGAAGAGGATCGGGATCAGCTGGTCGAGCGGAAGCCCGTGGCTGCCGTGGCGGATCTCCGACCAGGCGATCAGGGCGACGGCGCCGCCGCCGACGCCGTTGTAGAGGGCGACCATCTGCGGCATCTCGGTCATCTGCACGCGGATCGAGGCGATCACGCCGACCGCGGTGCCGATCCCGAGACCGAGGAAGATCAGGCCCCAGTTGCCCATCCCGTCGAGCAGCAGGGTGGTGACGACGGCGATCGCCATGCCGACGGCAGCGACGAGGTTGCCGCGTTTGGCGGTGGTCGGGTGCGTCCCCTGTTTGATCCCGAGGATGAAGAGGACGAAGGAGACGATGTAGAGCGCGGTGGCGGCGTCGCCACCCGGCTCGAGCACGGCGCGGACCATCAGGCGCCGCCCTTCCCGTCAGCCTCGGCCTTCGGCTTCGGCTTTCTCGAGAACATGCCGAGCATCCGGTCGGTGACCATGAAGCCGCCGACGATGTTGATCGCGCCGAAGGCGACCGCGATCGTCCCGATCACGTACTCGAGCCCGTCGTCGGCGAAGCCGAGCACGATCAGGCCGCCGAGCATGACGATGCCGTGGATCGCGTTGGTCTGCGACATCAGCGGCGTGTGCAGGGTGGTCGGGACCTTCGAGATCACCTCGAAGCCGACGAAGACGGCGAGCACGAAGATCGTGATCTCGGTCATCAAGTCCATTACTTCGCTGCCCTCTCGTTCTTGATCTCGCCGCCCTGGGTGATGCAGGCGGCGGCGATGATGTCGTCCTCGAAGTCCACCTTCAGCTCGCCCTCGTCGGTGACGATCAGGCCGAGCAGGTTCTCGAGGTTCTTGGCGTAGAGCTGGGAGGCCGGCGCCGGCATCTCCGAGGGGAGGTTGCGGGTGCCGATCACTTTCACCCCG